>NZ_AFNK01000034.1 GCF_000238795.1 Haemophilus sputorum CCUG 13788
TTTTTTGTGGCACTTGATACATCATCATTTTATATACGTTATTTTCAACAATTGTATATCCTGACTCTTCAATAAACTCTATGATTGTTGATAGAGTTTTTCCATTATTATCGTTTTCTAACCCCTTCACATTTTCAGCAAGAAAGACTTTAGGCTTCACTTCTCTAATAGCTCGTATCATTTCAAACACAAGTGTTCCTCGAATATCATCTAACCCTAATTTTTTTCCTGCATAAGAAAATGGCTGACAAGGAAAACC
>NZ_AFNK01000033.1 GCF_000238795.1 Haemophilus sputorum CCUG 13788
AGCTAGAGATAGCTACAAAAATTAAAACGAAAAGGGCGTAGATATCAAAATCTACGTCCTTCTATATAATCTGTTACATACGCTCTTTGCTATGATTTCAGCCCTTAAGCAAGTCAAATGATTTAGGAGAGGGGGCACAGCAAAAGAGTACTACAAGAAGCTTCCATTTATGTTCCTAAAGGGGATACGCTCTTACTATCCCCATTGGTTACACAACCATAAGATATATAAATAA
>NZ_AFNK01000032.1 GCF_000238795.1 Haemophilus sputorum CCUG 13788
CATACCACGGTTAGAAAGGCGAAAGCCTGAAGAAATACAGCGTATACCTGATAAGCGAGATTTAAGGCAACCAGCGAAATTCTAATAGGGTCTAGAATTTCCAACCTGATTAAATGCCATGACGTTTTATTGTTGCCGCATTCAAGCAACATTTGAGAAAAAAACAGAAATCTTTTGTTAGAAAACAAAAGCGCTCTTTCTCCGTAATAACGTTTTTTGGCGACTGTCAAACCTATGGACGGTTTAACGGATTTTCCCCCTTT
>NZ_AFNK01000031.1 GCF_000238795.1 Haemophilus sputorum CCUG 13788
CCTCTTCAGCTTTGCGTGCCTCTTCAGCTTTGCGAGCTTCTTCAGCTTTGCGTTGCTCTTCGGCTAAGCGTTTCGCTTCTTCCGCTTTACGTTGCTCTTCAGCAAGACGTTTGGCTTCTTCCGCTTTACGTTGCTCTTCGGCTAAACGTTTTGCTTCTTCTGCTTTACGTTGTTCTTCCGCCAAGCGTTTTGCTTCTTCCTCTTTGCGTTGTTCTTCTGCTAAACGTTTCGCTTCTTCCACTTTACGTTGCTCTTCAGCAAGGCGTTTTGCTTCTTCTGCTTGTAGTTCAGCCTCTTTCATTGGGCTATAAAGGCGGTATTGATTACCATCTTTAACCAATTCATAACGCCATGTCCCCGCATCCACATAATTATCTACGAGAGTAACATTAAGCCCAGAAGATGGCATTTGCTGAAGCGTCATCAGAGTCAGGTGTTCTAAAGCGGTTGGTTCTGCACCTGTATTATGCACTTTTAATTTAAAATCACCTTGCGCTTGGCCATTAACTTGTAACTTATCTCCTAAATATTGGTTTAGATAAGTACGATAATTAAAAATACCGTTACCATTTAAATTGCCGCTGATCGTTAACGTATTAAATTGGCTATTGTTCGCTTGAGTAACAAAATCTGGATTCAGCGTAATTTCACTATTATTGAGTGCCAAACTACCTAAAGTAGTACTTGCAGGCATTGTCCAATTTGCGTTTTCTAAATTAACCGTTGTGCTTTCTGTCCCGCTAATTTGATGTGAAAAACGACTATTCGCTAAATTAAACTGAGCAGAATCTGATAATGTTACATTTCCCATTAACCGTGCATTATTCACAGTAGCATTCGCCTGATTAACAAGGTTTAACAAACCGGTTTGGGTTGCATTATGGCTTAATGTAAATTGACTATTCTGTGCTAAACTCACGTTACCGATTAAATCAACTAAGCCAGATGCCACCGCACTTGCTGAGCTCATTAGATGCACGTTACCATTGACTTTTGTTCTTGGTAATGAGTCGATTGTTTTCTGTTCTGTTAGATTTTCTGATTTACATTCTGTTAAGCCAGTCCAATCTGAACGGATACACACCAAATTCTCTTGATTTGGTGTCACACCAAAAGTGGCTTTAGCATTATTGCTTAATTGCCAATTACCATTAATTGCAGAAACATTGCGAGAAACGACCGCTTGTCCGTTCTGAATTTGGAAATTCTCAGCTGTAAAAGTGCGGTTAATCCAATCATCATCAATGATCACCTCTCCTCGGGTTGAACCTTCCATTTTGGCATGATTTTGATTTAAATGATTGTAAGCATGAGGCGTTGGACGACCGCTAAAAACTAACGTACCGCCATTTTGCGTGATATTGCCGTTTAAATTTGTCCCCCCAGAAAGCAACAAATGATTTTCTGCATTAACTGGTTGATAATTCACATTTAAACGACCATTTGTTTTGGCTTTATCTTGCTCACCAAACCAACCGTTAAATGCGATATATTTTTTATTGGTTAATTGTTTTGCATCACTATTAACAGTGGCATTTCCTGTAATGGTAATATTGGCTGCCTGAGTTTCATTACGGTTAACCAACATCGCACCTTCATCGATATTTTGAATACGCTCGAAGGTTAATGAATGACCGTTAAGATCTAAACGCCCACCACGGAAACCAAAATAAATGTTGTTCGGATCCACTTGGTTTTCGCTATTCAGTTTAACTGTTGCTCTCCCGCTAACGATCCCGACTTCTTTAAAGGCTTGCTTTTGACCCGCATCATCTGCTTGTTGATCTAATACAACAAGACCATTACCCACACTCAGGCTTCCTAAGTTTTTCCCTTTACCATTAACAAGTAAGGTTCCCAGCCCAATTTTGGATAAGCGATCGCCTTCCGGATTATGTACTTGCCATTCAACCGTACTTTCTTCTCCAACAGAGACACCAGCGCCTTGCCAAGTCACGGTGTTATCACTTGGTTTAACGGCAAAATCCCCTTCAAAATATAAGCCACCAGCTCCCTGATTTACCGTATTTTCGATAGTCAGTGTACCTTTTCCCATATCCCCTAAGTAGATATTTTTACCATGATGTAATGCTGGCGACCATGGATTCGGCCCTTTATAAGTTGGAGCTTCATCACCATTATTTCCGCCACGAGAATCAAATGGTAAAGCGCTATTATACAAACCAATGGTTTGGGAACGTCTGCCATTTTGCGTAATGGTGCCATTTCCATCTTGAGTTGTTTTTAATGTGTAATTTGCGTTATTTAAAAAGAATCTGGCAGCAAGATCTTGCTCTAGAACCTCTTCAAGATAATCTTGGCGTGCAATTTGATATCCATTGCCCACCGCAGCATAAGGATGCCCTTCACGTAACACACCGTTTAATAGCCATTTTCCCTGTTCCTTATCATAAATAAAGAAAGGAGAGCCACTATCACCTTGAGCGCCTGCAATTGGCAATGGACCATATTCATTAGGGGTTTGCACTCTGCCATTTAAATAGAGATGACCATCTCCCGTGCCGCCATCCATAAAGGTATTACCACCAGTAAGCCAAGCACCGCCATAGGCCAAGTCTGCGTTTGTATTATTGTTATCATCTTTCCAATATTGATGACCACTACCGACACGAACACGCATTGGGTATTTTTTCAAATCGGTATAAACCTTCCCATTCATGCGAGAAACCATTTCAATAGGCGCAACTTCAGTGACAAATTTAGCAAGTCTTGGATGTTGATAGTCTGTCATATAACGGTGCGTACTATCATTTTTATAGTTATAACGTTTGACGACTTTATATTTGAAATTGTGCTGATCGGGATTATGTCCTGTCATCCCAAAATCAACATCTTGATAACCTACATTATGCGCAACACTGATTAACGTTTGATCACCAACCAACGTCGCATATCCACCTTTTGCTAGGGAAGATAAATCAGGCATAGGTACACCTTTCATCATCGTACCTATCATTTCTCCTTTTTTATTGTAGATATCAATATCTTGAGCACCGACTGTGAACTTCCCTTTATTCTCAGCAAAATCACGATAATATTGGTAATTAATCCCAAAATAAGTATGTCCTGCCGATGCTTGCGAGGCTATCCCTAATGAAACGCAAGCGGTTAAAAAGTTAAGACGAAATGCAATTTTTTTCATAAAAATTACCTAAAAAGACCTCATAATTAAAATAATGAAACATAAAAGTGCGGTTATTTTCTGAAGGGATTTTAATCAAACCATTAAAAGGCACTGGAGAATATAAAGGCAGGATTTATGCTATAAATAATGGCTTAAAACGTAAATTTTAAGCCATTAGGATTTTTAAAATATATTTTTCGGCGATTATACTTGAAAGTAGCCAGCTAATAAAGGTTAAAAAATGTCAAATTATGATGAAAATTAAGCAGCTTAATTTTGCAAAAAATTGGCAAAATTAAACCGCTTGTAATTGCTCATAAAAAAACCCAAGCCTTGCTTGGGTTTTTGAAATTTGACTAAAATTATTTGATTTTAGCTTCTTTATAGATAACGTGTTTACGCACTACTGGATCAAATTTTTTGATTTCCATTTTTTCAGGCATATTACGTTTGTTTTTGTCAGTTGTGTAGAAGTGACCTGTTTCTGCTGTAGAAACTAAACGGATTTTCTCACGAGCACCTTTAGCTGCCATTTGTTAGCTCCTTAGATTTTTTCGCCACGAGCACGGATTTCAGCTAAAACTGCATCAATGCCTTTTTTATCAATAATGCGCATACCTTTCGCAGTTAAGCGTAAAGTTACGAAACGGTTTTCACTTTCAACCCAGAAACGGTGAGTGTGAAGGTTTGGTAAAAAACGACGACGAGTCGCGTTTAATGCGTGTGAGCGGTTGTTACCAACTGCTGGACGCTTGCCGGTTACTTGGCAAACTCTTGACATTTTAATTCTCCAATTACTTAAGTAAGTTATATGGTTCGGGCTATGGGGGCTGACTCAACACAGCATACCCACTACCTCGTCAGGTATCCACCCGACCAAAGTCATATTTAAAGACTTGCGATTATACGCATCTCAGAGTCCAAATTCAAGTGTTATTACATTTTCGCTTGGACTTTCTCTTCGGTAAAAGAAAAATAGTCACCTTTTCCAACAATAATATGATCCACAAACCGAATATCAACAAGATCACACGCCTGCTCCATTTTTTGGGTTAATTGTCTATCTGACTCACTTGGCACACAGCTGCCTGAAGGATGATTATGCGCCACAATAATTGCTGCAGCATTGTGTTTTAATGCGACTTTTATCACTTCTCTTGGGTAAACACTAGTTTGATTGATAGTGCCGAAAAACATTTTTTCGGTATGAATTAAACGATGTTGGTTATCTAAAAATAATACCATAAACACTTCTCGTTCATAATCTTCCAATTCAGCCTGAAAGTACATAATCGCCAATAATGGATCTGTGATACTCGCTTTGGCTTCCATTTCTTGAGAAAGGTAGCGCTTGGTCATTTCTTTAGTCGCCTGTAATTGTACATATTGTGCTAAGCCTAATCCTTTTATTTGGCAGAACGTTTCTTGACTAGCACTTAACAAACCGCGCAACGAGCCAAAAGCAATCAACACACTTTCCGCTAAATTCATGACGGGGATTCCTTTTATGCCGGTGCGAAGAAAAATTGCTAACAACTCTTCATCTGTTAATGATTGCGCCCCGTATTGCAATAATTTTTCTCGCGGCATCAACTCAATTTCTGATTGTTCCATTTTTGCTCATGCTCTTTTTAAATAGGCTTAGCATAAAATAGCAAAGCTCGTCCTGCAAAAACTCATCCTAAATTTTTCGAGTCACATCGCAAAAATTTTTGGTTGTGAGCATTTGCTTGTTTCGTTAAAATACTGGAACTATTTTCACATTTATTGAAAGCCATGCTCACAAATAAAAAAATTCTCGTTGGTATCACTGGCGGTATTGCTGCTTACAAAACCATTGAGCTCATTCGCCATTTCAAAAATGCAGGTGCAGAGGTGCGCGTTGTACTAACACCAGCTGCAGAAGCTTTTGTTACCCCGCTTACTTTACAAGCCATTTCAGGCAATGCGGTCTCTACTTCTCTGTTAGATCCACAAGCAGAATTAGCAATGGGGCACATTGAGCTGGCAAAATGGGCAGATCGTATTGTGATTGCGCCTGCTTCAGCAGATTTTATTGCGCGCCTTCGCTTAGGCATGGGAAATGACTTACTCTCTACCCTTTGTTTGGCAACAAGCGCACCAATCTTATTGGCACCAGCCATGAACCAACAAATGTTCAAACAAGCAGCTGTACAAGAGAATTTAGCAATTTTAGCTCAGCGTGGCATCACCTTTATTGGTCCGAATAGTGGTTTTCAGGCATGTGGTGATGTAGGCAAAGGCAGAATGTCTGAACCTATGGAGATTTTCCAAGCAGTAAGCGATTCATTTAATCTGCTACCAAATCTCGCTGATATCAGTGTTGTTATTACTGCTGGCCCAACTCAAGAAGCTATTGATCCAGTACGATATATTTCTAATCATAGTTCAGGAAAAATGGGCTTTGCGATTGCTGAGGCTTTTGCAAAACGAGGCGCAAAAGCCACACTCATTAGTGGCCCAGTTAATTTAGCAACACCGGCTAAAGTTAAACGAATTGATGTAGTTTCAGCCGAGCAAATGGCAGAACAAGCGGTCAAATTTGCACAACAATCTGCAATTTTTATTGGTTGCGCTGCTGTCGCTGATTATCGTGTTGCGGAAATTGCTACCCAGAAAATCAAGAAAACTAACGATAACGATGAACTTACGCTGAAATTGGTCAAAAACCCCGATATTATCGCAAGTGTTGCCCATTTAACGGAAAATCGTCCATTTGTGGTCGGCTTTGCAGCAGAAACGCAAAACGTGGCAGAATATGCCAAAAGCAAACTTCAACGTAAAAATTTAGATATGATTTGCGCCAATGATGTTTCTGGAGGGCAAGTTTTTGGACAAGACCAAAATGCACTCCATCTATTTTGGCAAAATGGCGAGAAAATCTTACCGCTTGCTGAAAAAGGCAAATTAGCAGAATTATTGGTTAATGAAATTGTTGAACGTTATCGTAAATAACACATTCAAATAACAAATGATTCGTTCAACCAAATTAACATAACCCATTTCTTTAAAGGTAAAAATGACCATGAAACAAATTGATTTAAAAATCCTAGATAGCCGTATTGGCACCGAATTCCCGCTGCCAACTTATGCAACTGAAGGTTCAGCCGGCCTAGACTTACGCGCTTTAATTGAAGCACCAATGACCGTTGAAGCCGGACAAACCGTGTTAATCCCAACGGGTATTTCAATCTATATTGCAGATCCAAATCTCGCAGCAGTCATTCTTCCTCGCTCGGGTTTAGGTCACAAAAATGGGATTGTGCTGGGCAATTTAGTTGGCTTAATCGATTCAGACTATCAAGGGCCATTAATGGTTTCTTTATGGAATCGTAGCGATAAACCATTTACTATCGAAGTAGGCGACCGCATTGCACAATTAGTTTTTGTTCCTGTTGTACAGGCAAGTTTTAACATTGTAACCGACTTCCAACAAACAGAACGTGGTGAAGGCGGTTTTGGTCACTCAGGCAAGCAATAATTCGAGAAACTATGACAGAACCAAAAATCAAAATGCCCAAAAAATCCATTAAAGAGCGCCAAGAACAAGTATTGGAAGTGCTCATTGGATTATTGAATTCAGAAGATGGAATGCAACGTGTCACCACGGAACGCTTAGCACAAGCGGTTGGTGTGTCTGAAGGTGCGCTTTATCGCTACTTCCCAAGCAAGTCCAAAATGTTTGAGGCATTGATTGAACGTATTGAACAAACGCTTACCCGTTATATTTACACTTGCAAACGCAAAGAACAAACAACCGCGACAGTCATCAAAGCGATTCTTTATACCATTATTGAATTTGCACGCAAAAACCCTGGGGTAACTCGTATTCTAACCGGCCATGCACTTATGTTTGAAGATCAGTTGCTCAAAGCTCGTATTGCTAAATTCTTTGATGGATTAGAGTTACAGCTAACTAATATTCTGCAAATGCGTAAATTGGAACCGGGAAGACGGTTTGAAGATGAGCGCCTTTTAGCTGGCTATTTGGTAAGTTATTGTGAAGGACAATTTCTACGTTTGATTCGCTCAAATTTCACCTCCAATCAACATCAAAATTTTGAAAAACAGTGGAGCATGATAAGACCTCTGTTTGACTAGGAGAATCTATGATCATTCCATGGGAAGAGCTAGAAGAAAGTACGCTTTATAACGTGTTGGACTCTTTCATTCTTCGAGAAGGGACAGACTACGGCAGACAAGAATTATCGCTTGAAGAAAAAAGAGCGCGTCTGCTAGCGCAATTAAAGGCAGAAAAAGTGGTAATTGTTTGGTCTGAATTACATGAAAGCCTAGATATTAAGGATAAAAAATCCTTTTTAGGTTCTCACTAATTTCTATGCTAAGATACCCCGAACTACCTCTAAATCATCAAAAGAAGCGGAAACAGGAATTTTTATGCAAGATATGACGCTTAGCACGGCACCTATTGATAATTTAACTCCATCACCCTCGATCCACGATCCTGTAGTCGAGTGGTTTTTAACTCAGTGTCATGTTCATCGCTATCCAGCAAAATATACACTTATTCAAGAAGGCGATGATGCCGATTCACTTTACTACATCGTAAACGGTTCAGTTTCTGTGTTTGTCAAAGATGATGAACACAAAGAGATGCTGTTAACCAACTTAGGGCAAGGAGAATTTCTAGGCGAAATTAGCTTGTTTGAAGAGAAAACTCAACCTCGCACAGCTTGGGTAAAAACCAAAGAAACCTGTGAAATTGCAGAGATTTCTTATAAAAAGTTCAAACAAATTATCCATATGAATCCGGATATTTTAATGTATCTTTCTGCCCAAATGGCGCGCCGTCTCAGACAAACCTCTCGCCAAGTGAGCAACCTAGCATTCTTAGATGTGGCTGGCAGAATTGCACAAACCTTAATGAATTTGACAAAGCAACCCGATGCAATGACCCATCCTGAAGGTATGCAAATTCGCATTACCCGTCAAGAAATCGGACAGATGGTTGGTTGCTCCCGTGAAACGGTTGGCAGAATCTTAAAAATGCTAGAAGATGACGGTCTCATTTCTGCGCATGGTAAAACCATCGTAGTGTATCGCGCTCGCTAAACGATTTCTTTATTCAACAAGCGGTTAATTTCTACTAAACTTTTGCAAAAGTTAGATAAAAATTAACCGCTTGTTTTTATTTTTAAATATCACAAAAGACATCCAATTTTTAGATACAAAAAGGGCATATCTTACGATATGCCCTTCTCGGATATTGCTATCTCTAATTAAGCTTAAACTTAATTATTTGATGATTTTCGCAACAACACCAGCACCTACTGTACGGCCACCTTCACGAATCGCAAAACGTAAACCTTCATCCATCGCGATTGGGTGGATTAATGATACTGTCATTTTGATGTTATCGCCTGGCATTACCATCTCTACGCCTTCCGGTAACTCGATTGTACCTGTTACGTCAGTTGTACGGAAGTAGAACTGTGGACGGTAACCTTTGAAGAATGGAGTATGACGACCACCTTCTTCTTTTGATAATACGTAAACTTCTGATTCGAAGTCTGTGTGTGGAGTGATTGAACCCGGTTTCGCTAATACTTGACCACGCTCGATTTCTTCACGTTTAGTACCACGTAATAATGCACCAACGTTCTCTCCCGCACGACCTTCGTCTAATAATTTACGGAACATCTCTACACCAGTTACTGTTGTTTTCGCTGTATCTTTGATACCTACGATTTCAACTTCATCACCAGTACGGATGATACCACGCTCAACACGACCTGTTACTACTGTACCACGACCTGAGATTGAGAATACGTCTTCGATTGGTAATAAGAATGGTTTATCAATCGCACGCTCTGGCTCTGGGATGTATGTATCTAAGTGGTTTGCTAATTCAAGAATTTTTTCTTCCCACTCTGCTACGCCGTTTAACGCTTGTAACGCTGAACCACGTACTACTGGCGTATCATCACCTGGGAAGTCGTATTGTGAAAGAAGTTCACGAACTTCCATTTCCACTAATTCTAATAATTCTTCATCATCAACCATATCGCATTTGTTTAAGAATACGATGATGTATGGAACACCTACTTGGCGACCTAATAAGATGTGCTCACGAGTTTGTGGCATAGGACCGTCTGTTGCTGCCACTACTAAGATAGCACCGTCCATTTGTGCCGCACCAGTGATCATGTTTTTAACGTAGTCCGCGTGTCCTGGACAGTCAACGTGTGCGTAGTGACGAGTTGCTGTATCATACTCAACGTGTGAAGTATTGATGGTGATACCACGTGCTTTTTCTTCTGGAGCGTTATCGATTTGGTCGAATGCACGAGCTGCACCACCGAAGTGTTTCGCTAATACAGTTGTGATTGCAGCTGTTAAAGTTGTTTTACCATGGTCAACGTGACCGATTGTACCCACGTTTACATGGGGTTTTGTACGTTCAAATTTTTCTTTAGACACTTTGATAGTTTCCTAAAATATGAGCCATAACCTTATGCTATGGCTCGGGTTGAAATAACGATTTATCTAATTATTTAGATTTACGTGCTTCAATGATTGCATCAGCAACGTTTTTCGGAGCTTCAGCATATTTTAATGGTTCCATTGAGTATGATGCACGACCTTGAGTTTGTGAACGAAGGTCTGTTGCATAACCAAACATTTCTGATAATGGAACTTCAGCATTGATCTTAACAACGAATTCTGTTGCTTCTTGACCATTTACCATTGCACGACGACGGCTTAAGTCACCGATTACATCACCCACGTAGTCTGGTGGAGTTTCCACTTCAACTTTCATGATTGGCTCAAGTAATACTGGGTTTGCTTTTGCAAACGCTGCTTTAAATGCTAATGACGCTGCAAGTTTAAATGCTAACTCAGATGAGTCCACATCGTGGTATGAACCGAAGTGTAAACGTACACCGATGTCTTCTACTGGGTAACCCGCTAATGGACCAGATTTAAGTTGTTCTTGGATACCTTTATCAACCGCAGGGATGTATTCGCCAGGGATTACACCACCTTTGATTTCGTTCACGAATTCGTAACCAGGACCTTCTGGATCTAATGGGTATAAGTCAATCACAACGTGACCATATTGACCGCGACCACCAGATTGTTTTGCGTGTTTACCTTCCACATCGTTAACGCGAGTACGGATAGTTTCACGGTAAGATACTTGTGGTTTACCGATATTTGCTTCCACTTTGAACTCACGTTTCATACGGTCAACGATGATGTCTAAGTGTAACTCACCCATACCAGAGATGATAGTTTCGCCAGATTCTTCATCAGTGTGAACACGGAATGAAGGGTCTTCTTGTGCTAAACGACCTAATGCTAAGCCCATTTTTTCTTGGTCAGCTTTAGTTTTTGGTTCTACCGCAACAGAGATTACTGGCTCTGGGAATTCCATACGCTCAAGAATGATTGGTGCGTCTAATGCACATAATGTGTCACCAGTACCTACATCTTTTAAGCCGATTGCTGCAGCGATATCGCCCGCACGAACTTCTTTGATTTCTTCACGTTTGTTAGCGTGCATCTGTACGATACGACCAAAACGTTCACGTTTTTGTTTAACTGAGTTGTAAACAGTATCACCAGAGTTAATTACACCTGAATACACACGGAAGAAGGTTAAATTACCTACGAATGGGTCAGTTGCAATTTTGAATGCTAATGAAGCAAATGGCTCATCATCGCTTGCGTGACGCTCACCTTCAGTGTCATCTTCATTGATACCTTTAATTGCTGGGATATCTGTTGGTGCTGGTAAGTAATCAATTACCGCATCAAGCATTGCTTGAACACCTTTGTTTTTAAATGCAGAACCACAGCAAACTGGAATTACTTCACCTGCTAATACACGTTGACGTAACGCTGTTTTGATTTCTTCTTCAGTTAACTCTTCACCAGAGAAGAATTTGTCCATTAACTCTTCAGATGCTTCAGCTGCTGCTTCAACAAGGTTATTACGCCATTCTTCACACGCTTCTAACATATCTGCTGGGATATCTTCGTATGTGAATGTCATACCTTGGTCAGCTTCGTTCCAGTTGATTGCTTTCATTTTGATTAAGTCAACCACACCTTTGAAGTTTTCTTCTGAACCAATTGGAAGTTGAAGAGGAACTGAGTTACCACCTAAACGAGTTTTGATTTGTTCAACAACACGTAAGAAGTTCGCACCAGTACGGTCCATTTTGTTTACAAATGCAATACGTGGAACTTGATATTTGTTTGCTTGACGCCACACAGTTTCTGATTGAGGTTGAACACCACCTACTGCACAGTAAACCATTACCGCACCATCAAGAACACGCATTGAACGTTCAACTTCGATTGTGAAGTCAACGTGTCCCGGAGTATCGATAACGTTGATACGATGTTGTGGATATTGTTGTGACATACCAGACCAGAATGCTGTTGTTGCAGCAGAGGTGATGGTAATACCACGTTCTTGTTCTTGTTCCATCCAGTCCATGGTTGCAGCACCATCGTGAACTTCACCGATTTTGTGACTTACACCTGTATAGAAAAGAATACGCTCAGAGGTAGTTGTTTTACCTGCGTCGATATGAGCACTGATACCGATATTACGATAGCGCTCAATAGGAGTTACACGAGCCATTTTTACTTATTACCTTGTTTGGGTTTAAATTCTTAATATGGGGAAGGCTTCACCTAAAAAATCAGAGATGAAGCCTAATAATTTTGCTTTAAAGCAACGATTACCAACGGAAGTGTGCGAATGCTTTGTTCGCTTCAGCCATACGGTGAACGTCTTCACGTTTTTTCACTGCTGAACCTTTGTTGTCAGCTGCGTCAGTTAATTCGTTTGCTAAACGTAATGCCATTGATTTATCACCACGTTTACGAGCTGCTTCGATAACCCAACGCATTGCTAATGCATTACGACGAGTTGGACGTACTTCAACTGGCACTTGGTAAGTTGAACCACCCACACGGCGTGATTTAACTTCAACAGTTGGACGTACATTTTCAAGTGCAGCATCAAAAGCTTCTAAAGCATCTTTGCCTGTACGTTGTGATAAGGTTTCTAAAGCACCGTAAACGATAGCTTCTGCTGTAGATTTTTTACCATCAACCATTAAAACGTTGATGAATTTTGCAAGTAATTCAGAACCGAACTTTGGATCTGGAAGAATTTTGCGAGGTTCAATACGACGACGACGTGGCATTGTAAATACTCCGTTTATATATATTCAGGATATTCCAAAACTCATCTATGGTGCTAAGCACGATTGACTGGAGTTTATGGTATAAATTTAAAAATTTAGACGTTTGGCCTTACTTAACGGAGTTCCATTAAGCTTTAGGACGTTTAACGCCGTATTTAGAACGACCTTGTTTACGGTCTTTAACGCCTGCACAGTCTAATGCGCCGCGTACAGTGTGGTAACGCACACCCGGTAAGTCTTTAACACGACCACCACGGATTAACACAACACTGTGCTCTTGAAGGTTGTGACCTTCACCACCGATGTATGAAGTTACTTCAAAACCGTTAGTTAAACGAATACGGCAAACTTTACGTAATGCAGAGTTTGGTTTTTTAGGTGTAGTAGTGTATACACGAGTACACACGCCACGTTTCTGCGGGCAAGCCTCTAATGCAGGAACGTTGCTTTTTACAACCTTTTTCACACGCGGTTTGCGTACTAATTGGTTGATAGTTGCCATTTAAAAGCTCCAGTTAAAATTATTAAAAATAAAATTAAAAAACGTCCTTTCGAATTTGAAAGGACGCTAAATTCTAGAGGGATTACGATCAAATGTCAAGCATAGCGCAGCTTGTTCATGACTATCACTTACCTTCAGTCCACCATAATATCTATCTGAATAGCTGATAGCCTAGACAAAAGATTTCCCTCTTTATCATAAATTTCTCTTATCTATTGATGATTACTTACTTTTTTTAGAGGTGGTTGCGCTATTAAAGTACTGCCATAGTTTATCGTGATCATAACTAATCTCTTTAAAATCAGTAGGTAATTCATAGGTTTGTGTTTGGTGATTAAAATCTACTCGTACTACACCACTATGAGCCCCTATTTTTTTTCTAGCATTCCATTGTTCAGCACCACTTAAACTATTATCGCCAACAGTATGTTTTGTAATCTTATAATTGAGTTCTATTGGATAAAAACCATCTATCGATTTAAGATTTGAACGAATTTTCGGTTTACACTCAACAGACATTGGATTCCAACGCCATTCTTCCGAATAGCAACCCGTAATGGCTTTCATTTTATTGTCAACAACGTAGATCCAACGGATATCGCTATTCATACCGCCACTGCCACCATCAGCAAAATATAATTGGAAACCTAGTGCTTCTTTTCCGAGCTGAACCACCTTCGCGTTACCAAGATACTTGTCTTCATCTTTAAATAATGGGTGTTTATTTAATGCATCAACATCGCCATCAATATACTCTTGATTTTCTAACTCCCAACCATTTAATGATTTTTTGAAAGTATATAAACGCAATTCTTCATTAAAAATTCTCGATAAACTTAAGCTATAGTTCAGCGCTAAATAACGTTTTTCGCCGTTGCTAGTTTGAATATCTTTCAAATCATAATCAACATAATGCTCAATATCCCCTGAAACAACTTTCCATAAACCCTCTTTTTTATCATAGACTGCATTAGGGTAAACTTCTTTTAGAATATGCTCACCGAATTCTTTATCACTCAAATTCGCAGAAACTTGAGCAATAGGGCTTGCAGTATTGGTTAAAGTTGGCATTGCGAGTTTTGCACAGGCGGTTAGAGAAAGGCTAAGAACAGCAATTAGCGATAGTTTTTTCATAAAACGATTTCCTTATAATTTTAAGTGTGATTTACTCAAGAAGGGAAAAAGAGATTAATGTTTTGCAAGTCATCAACAAATATCCCCATTTTTATTTTATTCAAATAAAGCTTCCAAACCTTGCCAAACGCGATACGGTAAAATGCTTTCCATATTATTTCCGGTTAAATAATGCTGATTCTTACCATACGCCCCTATTAGTTTCGGGTCAGTTGCGCCGTATAAAATAATATTCGGTTTATCCAATGCTGCGGTTAAATGACTTAATCCTGTATCAACTGATACGACTGCTTTTGCATTTGCAATTTCCAACGCCAACTCAGTCAACGACATTTTCGGCAACACCACAACATCTGCAGATAATTTTGCCAAGCGTTCTGCTCTCGCCTTTTCTTGCTCATTTCCCCAAGGTAAATGCACCCGCAAACCTAACGCGGTTGTTGACCGAATTAAATCCGCCCAATGTGTTTCAGGCCAATGCTTATCAGCACGCGTAGTAGCATGAATCATCACCACATAAGCGGTCGAATTTTCTCTATTTTTTGCAAAATGTTGGACGATGCCATAATCGCCTATTTCTTCAGGCAAGGTATAATCTAGCGCCTTGGCAAAAAGCTGACGAATCCGCGCGACGGCATGTTGTTGATAAGAAATATTGAATGTTTTATCGTAAAACCAACTGCTCAAGCCTTCTCGTGCAGAATATTTATCGTAACCATACTTCACACCGTTTGCTTGCTTTGTGACTAACACCGCACTTTTAATCAAGCCTTGTGCATCAATCACCGCATCGTATTTTTCCGCCCGCAATAAGGTTAAATATGCCTGCCACTCTCGCCATGTTTGCCATGAGAAAAGATTCTTCCGCCAACGGCGAATTGCAACAGGGATAACCTTGTTTACCGCTGAATGCCAATGTGGAATTTCTGTAAAATTTTCTTCTACAACCCAATCAAACTGAATATGAGGAATTACCTTTTGTGCATCAGTTAAAGCTGGCAAAGTATGAATAATATCCCCCATGGAAGAGGTTTTAACTATGAGTACTTTCATTCACTTTATTGGTTAAATAATCTTGAAAACGCTGACATTGCTCTACTGATTCAAATGCATGATTAGGAATAATAAACATTTTGAAGGAATTTGTGATAATAATCAAGTGTTCACTCATGCTTATCACTTTATTAAGCTGAGAATAACTCGTGATTGAATAATTTTCTTCATCAAACTGAAGCAAAATACCCTTTTCTAAAAGGGCACAAGTGTAACGATGTTCCTTATCAGCTTGAAATGAAATCCGAAACCAAGCACGATTACTAAGGTATGGACGAATGCGGTTTGTATATACTGCATGCATAATCAACCCAATCATCGTCAACCAAATGGCAATTTCAAAATCTTGAAGTTCATCAAACCCATAATGATCAAGGAAACAATAGACATTTTTAAAATATAAATAGGCAAAGCCCAAAAACAGGCCAGTAATGAACGCCACACAAAACTCAAAAATGATAAATATGCGGTATTCAGGGCGTTTCCACAAATTGCCTTTTACAATTTTTCTATAAAGTCGATACTCGTTTTGTTTATTTGCTAAAAAGCTGACTTCCATTATTTTTTGCATATTTCCGCTCCAACAAGCGGGCTAAATCTGTAAAAAATTTGCAAAATTTAACCGCTTGACTCGAGTCTATATACCCAAATTTAATTGATGCCAAAATTTTTAAGCGCAGCTAACACGCTATCCGGCGTAATGTCTATCATGCTTTGATGATAACCTTCCGCACCTTCACCTTTTCGGATTTTAATTAAGCCACCTTCAATTAGACGAATGACTTGAGCATTTGATGAAAGCGGTGGCGTATAAGTTGGGCTAGTTGGGCCATATAAAGCAACCAAAGGTTTATTCAGCGCTGCGGCAATATGCATCAATCCGCTATCATTGCTAACTACTGCGGTGCACTCTGCAATTAAATCAACCGCTTGGTTTAAATCAGTTAGCCCCGCCAAATTCAAGCAATAGGGTTGTAATGATTCCGGCATGCTTTGACGAATTTGCTCTCCAACTTCTTGGTCTTTTTTCGATCCAAATAGATAAATTGCATAACCTTTTTCAATTAACATTTCTGCTAATTTTGCATAATGATAATGCGGCCAGCGCTTTGCAGGGCCAAATTCTGCACCAGGACAGAAACCAATTACTGCGCGGTTTTCGGTTTGTTTAAGCGCCGTTTCAAATTTTGCTTTGGTTGCCGCAATTTCGACCGCTTGCGTTTGCAAATAAGGAAAAGCAATCTGCAAATTCTCAGCGCTCGGCACTTGCCCTTTTTCAAAAGCTAAGGCAACGTAGCGTTGCACCATCATTGGATAGTCATTTTTATTGGTGCGCAAATCATTTAATAAGCCATAACGACTTTCGCCTTTCCAACCACGGCGCTTTGGAATTTTCGCAAAAAAAGGAATCAGCGCGGATTTTAACGAATTGGGTAACACGATTGCCAAGTCGTATTGATTGCGTAACGCCTTCCCTAATCGATAACGTTCAGCAAGACGAAAAGCACCATGCCCAATTGGCATGGAAATAGCATTTCTTACCTGTGGCATTCTTGCTAATAATGGACGGCACCAATCAGGTGCCATCACATCAATTTCGCAATCAGGATAATTTGTTTTGAGTTGCTGATAAAGGGCGTTAGACATCATCATATCGCCCACCCAAGAAGGGCTAATCACTAGAATATTCATGCTTTAATTCTATTTCTTTTTAGTACAATTTTCTGCCAACGGTTTTTGCGGATTCTCAATCAATGTTGCTTTACCATTGCGAGGTTCCCACCATGTCCAGCGCATATTGCTATATTTCTTGCCATTTTTCGTCACTGTTTGAGAAAGTGTGTGAGAAATACCGTTGTAACTTACGGTTACACGATTGCTTTTAACGTTACGACCATTTTGTTTTTTCAAATACGCTACGCGCACTTGCCGATCATTCTGGCAAACAAAACGGCTTTCCGTTTGTGCTTTAGCTTTACTGACTTTTGTAGCTTGTGCGCTATTTTTAGCTTTGACTTTGTTGGCTTTTTGGACTTGCTCAACTGGAGATGGCTCAATCTTTGCACATGCAGAAACTAAACCAATGCTTAAAGAAAGCATCATAATTTGAAGGGGCTTTTTGGCAATAAATGTCATATACACTCCTAGGATAAAAAAACGCAACGCGCATGGCGTTGCGTTTAGCAAAAAGGATTATTTAAAGGTGTAAGAACCATCAGCTTGACGAGTAAATTTACCGCCTGAGCCAATACTCATTTCTACAACACGATTGTTTTTATCTAAACGAACCGTGACTTTTTCATTCTCTTTTAATTTGCTCACGATGCCATTTGCTTTGCTCATCGCATTCACATCAGAGATGTTCAGTTTATTATCGCGGAATACCTGCATTAAAGAAGTACTTTTCGGTACCGTCATCGTTTTGCTAGAAACTGCCGCATTATTGGTTGAAGCCACTGGTGCAGATGCAGCTGTTGTTGCAGCTTTCTCTGCATGTTTTTGTGTTGCTGGTGCAGTAGCTGTTTTTGGAACAGGTTTACCTGATTCTACATTCTTCACTAACTGATCCATCTGTGCATTTTTCGCTTTTTTCTCATTAAATTCAGCCGCTGTCATGGCTTTTACAGGCGGTTGTTTTTGCGTTGCTTTATGCTCAGATTGATGAATTACACTACCTTGTGTTTTTGGTTTTTGTGTTTCTACCTTAACTGGTGGTGTTGGTAATCCAGTATTTGCCGCTGTTTGCGTTGGCTCAGTAGTAGTGTTTACCGCATTTGGTGTTGTTGGCTGAATCGGCGTTTCCACAGCTGGTGTTTGACCAATTGTTGCCGGTGGCGTTGCTTGCGTTTGAACTTGCTCAGTTGGTTGAGTCGCAGCTGTCGTTTCACTTTGAGCAGGTTGTTGCGCTTGTTGTTGTGCTTTCTCAGCTGCTTCACGTTCTGCTTTAGCTTGAGCCTCAGCACGTTGAGCTTCCGCTTCATCCACTGGACGGAATTCAATTGGTAAGTTGCCACCTTGTTGTTGCTGCAACTCTTCCACCGTTTCTGGCGTGCTTGGTTTTAACCAGAAGAATACTGCACCAAGAATCGCGGCTAATAATGCAACTAAACCTAAACGGCGACCTTTTGATGGAGTCGCAGCTGGTTTTTGAGCACTTTGACCTGCATTAACATTTGGAATCACTCGCTCTGCCGCTGCTGTTGCAGCTTTTGCCACTTCTTGCACCGCACTTTTTGCAGATTCTTCAGCATTTTTAACCGCTTGTGCAGCTGCACCAGCTGTTTTCTCTGCTTTTTCTGCCACAGGCTCGAAAGTAAATCCTGTTGGTTTTGCGGTTTCAGCTTTTTTTACTTCTTCAGCTTTTGGCGCTTCTGTGTTGTTTTCTGGACGTTTAAGCGGTGGCACAAAAGTATGACCTGGGCTAGTGTTCGTACGAAGTGAAGGCGCAATAGGTTTTACATTTTCTGCTTCGGCTGAAACGTTTGGAGTTTGTGTATTGTTTGAAGGTTCGCCAAAAGTTGGCTCTTTACGAAAATTATTCTGAGACATAATTTGATCCGATAGAAGATAAAAAAATTACCTTTATTCTAAATTATTTCCGCCTTTTCGGCACGATTTTTACGAAAATTTATATTTGCAAGCGGTCTGTTTTTTCTGATTTGTGACAAAAACGCTTTATTTCTGCCAATTCAGCCTTAAAAGGCTCCTGTTTGCCTATTTTTGCGATCTCGCTCGAAAATTCCAATTTTGCTGCTTGAGCAAAAATATTGCCCTTTGTATTGTGTTGCCATTTTCAACACAGAAGGAAATCTCATGAAAAAACCACAACACTTTATCAAAACTTGCTTACTTAGTGGGCTAATTATGTCTAGTCATGCTTTTGCGGAACAAATCATCCCTGCAACCATGCCAAACACCGCACCTGTTACACAAACTGTAACGCAGCCTGCTACAGCGCCTAGCACTGTTGCTGCTAATCCAAATCAACTAAACATCAATACAGCCAGTGCAGCAGAAATCCAAGATAAACTAGTTGGCATTGGCGCCAAAAAAGCGCAAGCCATTATAGAATATCGCACCAAACATGGTGCATTTCAAAGTGTTGAACAACTCAAAGAAGTTTCTGGTATTGGAAACGCCACACTTGAAAAAAATCGTGATCGCATTGTTTTACAATAATGCCCATACCATTTTTCCTATTAACACCAAAATCTTCATAAGTGCCAATCTTATGAAGATTTTGTTTTCCAATACCTCCAAAAAGTACAATAGACAAGAGCTCAAAAGACATACATTAAAGCTCTTTTCTTGATGTAAATCGCTTTAAATACCACTTAAGTATTAAAAATCATTCTCATTATTTATAAGCGCTAACTTATTTGATAGAATTTTCTGTGAAATTTATCTATTTCCCGTAGATGGATCTTAATAGGTTTATCACCTATATCTGCAAATCAAAGTGTTAGGAGCAATCATTATGATGATAGATAAACGCCTAATTAACACGGTGGCCGACAGTAAAAAATGGATTGGCATCACGGTGTTATGGAATTGGGTGGCGTTAATTGGTGGGATTATTAGTGCCGTCGTGTTTTCTTATATTTTACAGGCGGCTTATTTTAATGAACTGGGCCCTATAAGTGCGGTCATTTTGGGTATCGTTTTAATTGCTGCTTTGGCGTTGCGTGCCTTTGCAGGTAAAAAATCGGTGCAGGCCTCTTATTTTGCCAGTACGAAAGTCAAACATGAGCTGCGTAGCCTCATCTATCGCAAATTGGCTTCAATGCCGCTTAACCAAGTGAATCAACAATCTACTTCAAGCATTATCCAAGTGGCCTCAGAAGGTGTGGAGCAGCTTGAAATCTACTTCGGGCGTTATTTGCCTCAGCTTTTTTATAGCTTGCTTGCTCCACTCACACTCTTTGCTTTCCTGATCTTTTTCAGCTTTAAAACAGCCGTAATTTTGCTGATTTGTGTGCCGTTGATTCCGATGTCGATCATTGCAGTGAACAAAATTGCGAAAAAACTCTTGGCAAAATATTGGTCCATTTATGTGGGATTAGGCAGCAGTTTCTTAGATAACCTACAGGGTTTAATTACGCTGAAAATCTATCAAGATGATGCTTATAAAGCAAAAGCAATGGATGAAGAAGCAGAACATTTCCGCAAAATTACCATGAAAGTGCTTACCATGCAGCTTAACTCAGTATCGCTGATGGATTTACTGGCTTACGGTGGTGCGGCAATTGGGATTTTAACGGCGTTGTTGCAATTCCAAGACAATCAATTAACCGTATTAGGCGTCATTTTATTTATTCTGCTTTCTTCTGAATTCTTTATTCCGCTTCGTTTATTGGGTTCTTTCTTCCATGTAGCGATGAATGGTAAAGCGGCATCAGATAAGATTTTCACATTGTTAGATACGCCCGTGGAAACTCAAACACAAGCGGTCGATTTTGCAGCGAAAAATGCTATTCAAGTGGATATTCAAGATCTGCATTTTGCTTACAGCGAAGAGAAGCCTGCGATTGTTGGCTTGGATTTAAGCATCTTACCAAATCAGCTTACGGTATTTGTGGGTAAAAGTGGTTGTGGTAAATCCACTTTGGTTTCATTGCTAATGGGCTTTAATAAAGCACAACAAGGCAAAATTCTATTCAATGGTCAAGAAATTCAATCCATTGATCGTCATTCGTTTTATGAAAAAGTCTCTTTGGTGAGCCATAGCAGTTATGTGTTTAAAGGTACGCTACGTGAAAACATGAAGATGGCGAAAGTTGATGCCACAGATGAGCAAATTTATGCGTGTTTAGAACAAGTTAATTTGGCGCAATTCGTTCGAGATAATGGTGGATTAGAGATGCAGTTATTAAGCCGTGGCGCGAATTTATCTGGCGGTCAAATCCAACGTTTAGCCTTAGCGCGTGCTTTATTACACAATGCCAAGCTTTATATTTTTGATGAAGCGACCAGTAACATTGATGTAGAAAGCGAAGAAATTATTTTGCAGTTCATTCAGCAATTTAAACAACAAAAAACCATTGTAATGATTTCTCACCGCTTGGCCAATGCCGTGAATGCAGACTGCATTAACGTGCTTGAACAAGGCAAATTGATTGAGCAAGGCACGCATAAAGACCTCATGGCAAAACAAGGTGCGTACGCTGAAATGTTCCAACAACAAAAAGATTTAGAACAAATTAGAGAGGTGGCAAATGCGTAAAAATGGTTTTGTTGTGATGGGGCATTTATTGAAATTAGTGACTCCATTGGCGCATATCATGGCGTTTACCATCACGATGGGAACGCTCGGTTTCCTTGCCGCTATCTTTATCATGGTGCTTGGAGCGATGGGTTTAGTAAATTTATTAAACTTTGACACCCATTTAAGTTTTTCTGGAATTTTGACCGCACTTATCGTGTTAGCGGTGGCTCGTGGCGCGTTGCGTTATTTAGAGCAAATGTCAGGGCACTACATTGCTTTTAAATTATTGGCCTTATTGCGTGATAAAGTGTTTTCTTCTTTACGCCGCTTGGCTTTTGTGAAGTTGCAAGACAAGCAAGCGGGGCAATTAGTGTCCTTGGTGACTAATGATATCGAATTGCTCGAAGTATTCTATGCGCACACCATTGCACCGATTATGATCGCGTTTTTTACTTCTGCGATTTTATTATTAGTCTTTGGGCATCTTTCAGGTTGGTTTGTGCTTGTGGCATTAGCCGCTTATTTAACGGTGGGCGTGATTTTACCCATTATCACCACCAAATTGGCGCGTGAAGATGGCCGACGCTATCGTGAATTAGTAGGCGAAATGAATGATTTCTTCCTTGATAGCGTACGAGGCATGAAAGAAATCCAACTTTTCGGCTATGCGAAACAACGTTTAAATGAAATTCAACAACGCAGCCAAAAAATCGATACAGCCTTTGAGCGCATTAAAGACCAAGAAGCGAAAGTGCGCGTTTACACTGAAGTGGCGGTATCAGCGTTTAACATCATTATGTTATTCACGGGCTTAATTTTGTTTAGTCTAGATAAGATTGATTTTTCTGCCTTTTTAATTGGCGTGATTTTATTGATGTCGAGCTATGGCCCGGTTATTGCATTAAGTAACCTTTCAAGCAACTTGTTACAAACCTTGGCTTCAGGTGAGCGTGTATTGAGCTTGCTAGCAGAAGAACCCGAATTAAAAGACGTAGAAAGTGCGGTCGATTTGAAAGAGGTTTCTCGCATTGATGTTGAGAACTTAAACTTTGCCTACGGTGAAGAACAAATTTTATCGGATGTTAGCTTATCTGTGAAAAAAGGAGAAATCTTAGGCATTCATGGCAGAAGTGGTAGCGGTAAAAGTACCCTGTTAAAACTGCTGATGCGTTTTTACGATCCTAAATCGGGTAGCATTAAAATTAACGGTGAAACTTTACCGAATATCAACACCCGTAGTTTGCGAGACAATATGGCGTACATTACTCAGCAAACCTATATTTTCAACGAAACTATCGAGGAAAATATTCGCCTTGCCCGCCGTGACGCAACGTTAGATGAAATTATGGAAGCCGCGAAGAAAGCATCAATTCATGATTTCATTTTAAGCTTGCCAGAAGGTTATCAAACAAAAATGACGGAATTGGGCGGTAACCTTTCTGATGGAGAAAAACAACGTATCGGTATTGCTCGTGCCTTCTTACACAATGCGCCGATTATTTTGCTTGATGAACCGACTAGCAATTTAGATAGTTTAAACGAAGCGATGATTTTGAAATCATTGTTGAACGTGAAAGCAGAAAAATTGATTATTCTCGTGAGTCATCGCCAATCGACTATGGCTATTTGTGATCAGGTGATTGGTATTGAGAATGGAAGGATGTCGTAAGAGATAAGAGATAAAGAAAGGCTAATGTTAAACAACCTAACATTAGCCTTTTGATTTTAATTTGCAAATAATGCGAAAAATTTCACCGCTTGCAATAATACTGTCAATTTGAGATTCGCTTTTATTTCACTCGAATCCGGTAACGTTTATCTAGCATACAGAGTAAACCACCAATTGCCATAAATAAACCACCAAACCAAATCCAACGAATAAATGGTTTGTAGTAAAGGCGTAAGCCCCATGAGCCATCTTCAAGCTGTTCGCCAAGTGCTGCGTAAAGGTCACGAGAGAAGCCCCAATCAATAGCCGCTTCGGTCATTCCCATTTTGCTGACATTGTAGAAACGTTTTTCTGCATGAAGCGTGGCTTCTGGTTTGCCATTTTTAGTAATCGCAATATCTGCCGTCCCACCTTGATAGTTTGCACCATCTGTGATTTTCAAGCCTTTAAACGTAAATTGGTAATCCAAAATCTGTACGCTGTCGCCTTCACGCATTCTGACATCTTTTTCAATACTGAAGTTTTGGCTCATTGCAATACCGAAAACCGTCATTGCGACACCTAAGTGGGCTAAAGTCATGCCCCAATGTGAACGCGAAAGTTTAAATACACCAGTTAAAAATGAATGACGATGTGTCGCACGCGTATGCATTTCATAAAGGCTTAAAATCACAATGATTGCCGCCATCATGACACCTAATACTGCAGTTACAGTTAAGCGATCACCAACAAGATATGGTAAACCAAAACCTAGTGCCACCATCATAATCAGTGAAATAATGACTGGCGTGCGAATTGCAGAAACTTGATCTCTGCGCCATTTTACTAACGGGCCAATTCCTAATAAAAGTGAGAACGGCACCATTAAAATTAAGAACATTTGGTCAAAAAACGGTGCACCAATAGAAATGCTGCCTAAACCAATTTGTTTATGAATTAACGGTAAAATCGTGCCTAAAAAGACGACCGATAAAAACGCCATTAACATGATGTTATTAAGTAATAACAAGCTTTCACGCGAATAACGTTGATAGTTATCTAGGCTTTTAATTTTGTTTCCTTGGAAGGCATAGAGCAGTAGTGAGCCACCAATAACCAACACTAAATAAGCCAAAATATACAAACCACGTGTTGGGTCAGAAGCAAAGGCATGTACAGAAACCAAAATGCCTGAACGGACTAAGAAAGTCCCAAGTAAACACAATGAGAAAGCAAGAATAGCTAATAATACTGTCCACGCCTTGAACGTACTGCGTTTTTCAGTAACAGAAAGCGAGTGAATCAGTGCTGTACCCGCTAACCATGGCATTAGAGATGCATTTTCAACTGGGTCCCAGAACCACCAGCCACCCCAGCCTAATTCATAATATGCCCACCATGAACCTAAAATAATACCGAGCGTTAAGAAAACCCATGCAGCCATTGTCCATGGACGAGACCATCTTGCCCAAGCGGTATCTAATCTGCCACTCATCAATGATGCAATGGCAAAAGCAAACGCCACCGAGAAACCTACATAACCCATATAGAGCAACGGTGGGTGGAAAATTAAGCCAACGTCTTGCAACATTGGATTCAACTCACGCCCATCTGCAGGGAAATCTGGGAAAGTACGACCAAATGGGTTTGAGCTAAAAATAATAAAGACTAAAAAGCCAATGCTCACTAAGCCCATTACGCTTAATACGCGAGCCACCGCTTCTTCTGGCATCTTACGGGTGAAAGTCGCCACACCAACTGCCCAGAGTGAAAGCAACCAGATCCATAGCAATAATGAACCTTCGTGCGAACCCCACACGGCTGATAAACGATATTGCAACGGCAATAGTGAATTGGAGTTATTCACGACATATTGCACGCTGAAATCATTAACGGCGAACAAGTAAAATAGCGCACCGAACGAGAGGCTCAATGCTAAAAACATTGACCAAGTCAGTGGACGGGCTAACGCCATCAATTTCACATTTGCTTTTTCAGCACCAATCAATGGAAGGACTGCTAGGAAAACAGATAAAGCTAGCGCCAATGCCAAGGCGTAATTGCCAAGTTCTGCAATCATTTTTGTTCTCCTTGCACTGCTTTATCGCGTGCAGATTCCCCTTTCATATCAGCATCAGAAACACCCATTTGGTTATGTTGTGATTTTAATTTATCACCTAACTCAGGTGGCATATAGTTTTCATCATGTTTTGCCAGCACTTCTGTTGCACGTAAGCGAGTTGGTTCGATCAACACCCCTTGTGCCACAATGCCCTGACCTTCACGGAAGAGATCCGGTAAAATACCTTCGTATTCGACAGAAATCGCAGGCCCAATGTCATCAACTTCAAACTCTACTTTTAAAGTCTTCTCATCACGTTTTACCGAGCCTTCAACCACCATACCACCAACACGAATACGCTGACCTACACTTGGTTTTTGGTTCGGGTCATTATTTTTACCCTGAACGACTTCAGAAGGTGTGTAGAATAAGTCAATATTTTGACTTAATGCGTAAAGCGTTAGCCCAACTGCTACCGCTAATCCAAATAAGATCACAACCACCACTTTTAATCGAGATTTGCGTCTTGGATTCATCTCTTACCCCATCAACAATGAATAGTTAAAATTGAAAAAACTAAATCTAAAAACGGTGCTTAGCATAGCAAAAAATCGGCCAACATACTTCAATTTGTTTAATAGTTAGAACCAACTTTGCTTTTTCGCAAATCAGATAATCCTAAAGAGGTATAACCATTCAAATTATTTTATCTTTTCTAGCGATTTTTATGCAGCCTAAACGCATAAAAATGCACAAAAGCAGAATAAGATTGCAAAAGCAACCGATTGCGCCATTGACAACCGCATAAATCTTGTTAAAATGCGCGTCTAAGATAAATTTCATTATTTTAGATAGGCTGAAAATGCTCACTGAACCCAATCTCTTTCTGATTATACCTCCCTATTGTTCGGTACCTTTTCCCTTTCTATTTTCATTTATCTCACAAACATTTTCTTTCTCTTCCCCTTTTCTTTTACTCATCACAAGCGGTTTACTTTTCTGCTTCTTTTACCAATGCTTCTCAGGAGTTAAATCATGGCATTCAATTTAAAAAACAGACATTTATTGAGTCTTGTTAATCATACTGAACGTGAAATCAAATTCTTATTAGACCTTGCAAGCGATCTGAAACGCGCCAAATACACCGGCACGGAACAGCCATTATTAAAAGGCAAAAATATTGCTTTAATTTTTGAGAAGACCTCAACCCGTACCCGTTGTGCTTTTGAAGTGGCTGCTTACGATCAAGGCGCGCATGTGACTTATATTGATCCAACTTCATCACAAATCGGGCATAAAGAATCAATGAAAGACACCGCTCGCGTATTAGGCAGAATGTACGATGCCATCCAATACCGTGGTTTTAAACAATCTGTCGTAAACGAATTAGCTGAATACGCTGGCGTGCCCGTTTTTAATGGCTTAACAGACGAATTCCACCCAACACAAATGTTAGCAGACGTTTTAACTATGATGGAAAACAGCGAGAAACCATTAAGTCAAATTAGCTACGTTTACATTGGGGATGCGCGTAACAATATGGGGAATTCCCTTCTGCTTATTGGCGCAAAATTAGGCATGGATGTGCGTATCTGCGCACCCAAAGCACTCTTACCTGAAGAATCATTAGTGGCAATGTGTCAAAAATTTGCAGAAGAGTCTGGGGCACGCATTACCGTTACTGAAGATATTGATACCGCCGTCAAAGGTGTAGATTTCGTGCATACCGATGTTTGGGTGTCAATGGGCGAGCCACTAGAAGCTTGGGGCAAGCGAATCGATCTGCTCATGCCATATCAAGTGACACCTGAATTGATGAAACGCACTGGTAACCCAAAAGTGAAATTCATGCACTGTTTACCTGCTTTCCACAATAGCGAAACGAAAGTCGGGAAAGAAATTGCCGCCCTCTATCCTGCCCTAGCAAATGGGATTGAAGTGACTGAAGATGTGTTTGAATCACCAATGAATGTGGCATTCGAGCAAGCCGAAAACCGTATGCACACCATTAAAGCAGTTATGGTTGCAAGCCTTGCTTAACCGCCATGACATTGTTGTCGCGTACGCAAAACTTTCGCAAAATCTGACCGCTTGCGTGCGCGGACTTTTCAATAAAAACCAGAGATAAGCATTAAGGAGCCAAAATGAGAATCGTCGTTGCACTAGGTGGAAACGCACTACTAAAACGGGGCGAGCCAATGACCGCCCAGAATCAATCTGCCAATATTCGTTTAGCCGCAGAACAGCTGGCAAAAGTCAAACCCAAGAACGAACTGATTATCTCTCATGGCAACGGCCCACAAGTTGGATTATTAGCGCTTCAACACGCAGCTTATTATGCACAAGATAACAAAATCGAACCCTATCCATTAGATGTGCTCGTTTCACAAACTGTCGGCATGATTGGCTATATGTTACAACAAGAGCTTACCAACTTGCTTCCAGCGACCCCGACTCAAACATTAGTTACCCAAGTTATTGTTGATGAACATGACCCAGCCTTTTCCAAACCAAGTAAACCGATTGGGCAAGTTTATACTCAAGCAGAAGCTGAAAAATTAGCCGCAGAAAAAGGCTGGACGGTAATGCCAGATGGGCAATATTATCGTCGTGCCGTGCCAAGCCCGAAACCGCAAGATGTAACAGGGATAAATGCCGTGAAAGCATTATTAGCTCAAGATCACATTGTCATTTGCGGGGGCGGTGGCGGTGTACCTTGTGTGAAAAATGCGCAAGGGCAATTAACCGGTGTAGAAGCGGTAGTAGATAAAGATCTTGCAACGGCCGTCATTGCTAATCATCTTGATGCCGATTTATTTATTATCGCCACCGATGTGAATGCCGCTTGTGTAAACTTCCAAAAAGAAGGGGAACGCAAAATTGCTAAAGCCAATCCTGCTGCCCTTGAAGCATTGAGTGCGGAATTCGCACCTGGTTCTATGGGGCCGAAAGTACAAGCTGTGATTAACTTTGTGAAAGCGACAGGTAAAGATGCTGCGATTGGTTCACTAGCAGATATTGAAGACATTGTGGCTGGAAACGCGGGAACGCGAGTGAGCTTATCAGCAAATGAAGTAGTCTTTTACGAATAAATGAATAAAAAAGTGCGTGGATTTAAATCTACGCACTTTTTTTGCTTTACAAGCGGTCGTTTTTACCAAACAAATTACCAATTAAAAAGGCAATTAAACTTAATAATACCGCTGGTACAATCGCATGGAAACCAAACGGACTAAGTTTAAACGTGTGAATGATGATATAGCTGCCTAATCCCACCACCATAGAGCTTAACGCACCTGTTGCATTTGCCTTTTTCCAATAAACGCCTAGTACAATTACCCACAAGAAAGTCGATTCTAAACCGCCTAATGAAAGCAAGTTCAGCCAAATCAGCATGTCTGGCGGATCAAATGCCGCGACCACAAGCAATACGGTAATCAGTAACGTGGTGATAGTTGAAAAACGTTTTAATTTTGCTTCCTCATGCACCGCTTCTGGCTTCCAAGCCAAATATAAATCTTTAATGAGCGTAGAAGAAGATTGAATCAATAAAGAGTCAATGCTCGACATAATCGCGGCAATCGGTGCAGCTAAGAAGATACCCGCGGCCATTGGCGGAAGCACTTGTAACATCAAGGTTGGAATCACTTGATCTGGCACTTTTAAATCTGGCACAACAGCACGCCCTAATACGCCTGCAAGGTGCATGCCTAACACTAAGATAAATACCGCAACAGTACCAATCACTAAAGCTTGATGTAGTGAGCGGCTGTTTTTATAAGCCATGCCACGCACAGCTAATTGCGGTAAACCAACCAATGCAAAACAAACCAACACCCAAAATGACGTCATGTAAGTAAAATCTAATGGGCGCTCATCAATCCCGTAAGGCTCAAGCAGCTGTGGATTGATTTTCTCTAAAGTTTCCATGGCAGGTGTGATGCCATCTAATGCATAGATAACCCCCCCCAATAGCAAGAGCGTTCCAATTACCATCACCATGCCTTGAATGGTGTCGGTTAATACAACGGCACGGAAACCACCAATGAAGGTATAAATCCCCACAGTAAGCGCGAAAATTAAAATTGCGCTCTGGTAAGAAATCCCAAACGTGGTTTCAAACAGTCGACCCGCACCGATAAATTGTACGGTCATCATCGCAAAGAAAGAGAGAATCAACGCAAGGCTGGCAAACCAAACAATCCATTTATTTTGGTAACGAGCAAATAATAAATCATTAACCGTGACTGCCTGATAACGACGCGCTAACAAAGCAAATTTTTTACCTAAGCCACCTAATGCCAGTAGTACTGCTGGCACTTGAATCATCGCAAGCAGTACCCAACCTAAACCATATTTATAAGCAGCCCCCGGTCCGCCAATAAAAGAGCTTGCACTTAAGTAAGTGGCTGCTGTGGTCATTGCTAGCACAAAGCCAGACATCGAGCGATTACCAACGAAATACTCTGATAAAAAGCTACCGCTTGCTCGTTGACGATAAGCGTAATACGCCACACCAAAAACAAAAAATAGGTACGCAATCAGCGGTATTAACATTTCACTATTTTTCATCTGACTGCTCCAAATCAATCTCTTGATAAATGTTTTTGACCACTAGATAAACCAAAAGGGTAAAAATCAGTGGCAAGAATAAACAGGAGAGCTCAAACCAAATAGGAAAGCCGAATACCCCCTTCCCTTTTGGGGAAAAATAAGCAAAGCCGACCCAGCCTAACAGATAAATAAGCGATAAAATGAATGCCCAACGGGCTTCACGATTTAATTGATAGTGCATAATTAATTGCCTCGACATGAAAAGAAAATCGAAAGTTAGTATTCCCAGTTATCGGGATCTATCCCTAACTCTCGCATTTTTAGTTTTGCCTCTTCAGGAATCTCATTACTGCGCTCTTTGAGTAAATCTTCATCGGAGGGTAACGGTTGGCCCGTAAAGGCATGGAGAAAGGCTTCGCATAGCAACTCACTATTCGTTGCATGACGAAGGTTTTTGATCTGACGGCGAGTGCGCTCGTTGGTTAAGATCTCTAATACTTTAATCGGAATAGAGACCGTAATCTTTTTCACTTGTTCGCTTTTTTTGCCATGTTCCGCGTACGGGCTGACATATTCACCGTTCCAATCAGTCATATTTGAATCCTAATGCATACAAAAAATGCGCCTATTTTAATCAAAAGCAATCTAGACGTCTAGATTTCTCTTTACCATTGTTTACTTGTAATTTGTCGATTGTTAGCTAGAATGGCAGCAAATTTATTTAAGGAATCTTCTATGAAATTAAAAGCTATTTTATTAGCCACAAGTGTAATGGGTTTGAGTGCGTGTTCTTCATCTATCGATCCTGCAACGGGTCAGCGTAAAGATCCACTTGAAGGCTTTAACCGCGCAATGTGGAAAGTAAACTACGAGTATATCGATCCTTATGTCTTAAAACCTGTCGCAACAGGCTGGCGTGATTATGTGCCAAGCCCTATCAAAACAGGTCTAGTCAATGTTGCAAATAACTTAGATGAGCCAGCGAGTTTCGTAAACCGTTTATTAGAAGGCGAAGGCCAAAAAGCGATGGTGCATTTAAACCGTTTCTGGATTAACTCCGTTTTCGGTTTAGGCGGTTTAATTGACTGGGCAAGCAAAACACCAGATTTAAAATTAGAAAACGGCGAGCGTGAATTTGGCGATACTATGGGTAAATATGGTGTTGGTACAGGGGCTTATGTGGTTGTACCGGGCTATGGTTCAACGACCCCACGCCAAGCGGTGGGTAAAGTGGTGGACTCTTCTTATCCAGTCTTATCACTGCTTACTACACCATGGGCGATTGCAAAATTTGCCGTGCAAGGTGTCGATACGCGTGCGAACTTGTTAGATCAAGATGCATTACTGCAACAATCTTCTGACTCTTATACGATGTTTAGAGAAGCCTACTTCCAAAACCTAGAGTTTAAAGTCAATGATGGTAAAGTCACTGAACCGAATGACGGAAAAGAAACACTATCTGAAGAAGAATTAAAAAATATCGACTAATTTTAATGCTACAAGCGGTTTAATTCGCAATATTTTTTGCAAATTAAACCGCTTGTTATTTATCAAGCCAAACTAGCTATTTTTCATAAAGCGACTAATACGTCCTGAAGCAATTTCTTCATCTCTAATTGTCATAACCTCACAGCCCTCTTTCGTCACGACAATTTGGTGCTCAAATTGTGCTGAATGGCTGCGGTCTTTGGTTTTTACTGTCCAACCATCTGGCATATTACGAATCTCTTTTTTACCCGCATTCACCATTGGCTCAATCGTAAAGACCATGCCTTCTTTTAGCACAACACCGCCATCATCTGAATTATAGTGTAGCACCTGTGGATCACAGTGGAATTCAGTGCCAATGCCATGTCCGCAATATTCACGAACTACTGAAAAACCCTCTTTTTCGACATATTTTTGAATGGCTTTTCCAATCTCTTTTAAGCGAATACCCGGTTTTACCGTGCGTAAGCCGATATACAGTGATTCTAGCGTGACATCCACTAAACGCTGGCTACGAATATTCGTTTCACCAACCACATACATCATTGAGTTATCACCGAAATAACCATCTTTAATGACGGTCACATCAATATTCAAGATATCGCCATTTTTAAGTATTTTGTCCATACTTGGAATACCGTGGCAAACCACTTCATTGACCGAAATACAAGTCGCATTCGGAAAGCCGTGATAACCCAAGCACGCTGGAATCACTTTTTGCTCATTAACCATATAATCATGGCAAATTTTATCTAATTCCCCTGTGCTAACGCCCTCTTTCACATAAGGGGTAATCATCACTAATACATCAGAAGCCAATTTACAGGCTTCGCGGATTTTCTCAATTTCTTGTTCGTTTCTTAATGGAATTTGGCTCATAACACGCTCTTAAACTTTAAAAAATAAAGGGGATTATACCTTTTTTCGGCATAATCCCCAAACTGATTCAAAAGTTAATTATTTTTGTTTTGCTTGTGCACGTTTGCCTAATACAACAGACACAGAGAACGCCACGGCAAATGAAATCACCATGCCAATAGCGTACATCGCTAAACTATCTGGTTTGATAGATGGAATACCTAAGAAACCTGCTGCGCCTAATGCAATTGCTTTTACGTTAAATGCTGCAATGAAAGCACTCGCTAAACCTGAACCAATCATCGCGGCAATAAATGCATGACGATAACGTAAGTTCACCCCGAACATAGCTGGTTCAGTAATCCCTAATAATGCAGAGATACCAGATGGAATTGCTAAACCGCGAACTTTGGCATCTTTCATCGTAAATGCCACACCTAAACAGGCTGCACCTTGTGCAATATTAGACATTGCAGCAATTGGGAAGATGAAGGTACCGCCCGTATTCGCTACATCTACTAATAATTGGGTTTCAACGGCAATAAAGGTTTGGTGCATACCAGTAATAACGATTGGCGCATAGAATGCCCCGAAGATACCACCACCAATAAAGCCGAATGTGTCATATAACCAAGTTAATCCTTGAGAAATTAAGCTACCCGCCTCACGACCAACTGGGCCAATCACGGTAAAGGCTAAGAAACCCGCAATGAGCAATGAGAACATTGGCGTAACAAGGTTATCTAAATAAGACGGTACAAATTTACGGAAACCTTTTTCAAGTGTAGCGAGTACCCATGCAGACACAATTGCTGGAATCACGGTGCCTTGGTAGCCTACTTTTTCAATTTCTAAACCAAATACGTTCCAATAGGTAATTTTGCCTTCCATTAAGGTTTTCGCATAGTTCCAACCATCTGTTAAGTCAGTGTGAACTAAAAGCATCCCTAATGCCGCACCTAAGAATGGGTTTCCACCAAATTTCCGAGTAGCTGAGAAGCCAAGCAACACTGGTAAGAATACGAACGGTGCGTTAGCAATTGTGTTAATAAAATCAACTAAATCAGAAACGCCCGGATATTTGGTAACAACTGAATGCCCTTCCCAGAAAAAGCCGATGGAGGTCAACATTGAGTGAATACCCATCAGCAAACCTCCTGCAACGATTGCAGGAATAATTGGAACGAAAATATCTGCAAGCCCTTTCACAATGCGTTGTAAAAGAGGTTGATTTGCAGCGCCAGCAGCCGCTACTTCCGCTGTACTCATATCACCAATACCCATCTGTTTTTGCATCTCAGCATGGACTTTGTTTACCGTGCCTGAACCAAAAATAATTTGGTATTGGCCACTCGTTGAGAATTGACCTTTTACGCCTTCGATATTTTCGATGGCTTCTTTATCCACTTTCGATTCATCAGCTAAGGTTAAACGTAAACGGGTGGCGCAGTGAGCAAGGGTAGTAATATTTTCTTTACCACCTAACTTTGCAATGGTTTGTTCCGCAATTTTTGGGAAGTTCATAAATCACCTCTATAAAGGATTACATAAATGATAAAAAGTAATGGCGCCATTCTAACTAAAACGGTTTAGCAAACAAAGTAAAAAAAACCTGAAATTCAACTGTTTTATGAATTTTGTGATATAGATCACATTTTCTAATCAGATAACGGAAAAACTTGTCCTTCTCGAATTTCCACTACCCGTGTAAACAAGTTTTTCGTTTCTTCTAATTGGTGAGTTACCATTAAAAGTGTTAGGTTTCGCTCAATACAAATCTCTAAAATAAACTGTTGTAATTCATGACGGCGAATAGGATCAAGCGCAGAAAAAGGTTCATCTAAGAGTAAAATAGGTTTATCGCGTAGCAACGTTCTTGCCAAAGCAACACGTTGTTTCTGCCCGCCAGAAAGCTGATCGGCACGACGACTGAGCAATGGCTCAATACCCATTTTTTCAGCAATTTCTCTTACTTGTTGCTGTTGGGTAGCATTTAGCGATAAGCTTGGCGCTAGCGCTAAACCAATGTTTTGCGCCACCGTTAAATGAGGAAAAAGGTTATTATCTTGAAACAACATTGAAACGGGTCGATCAGCAGGTTGAGTTTGCGTATGATCGCAATCATTTAGCAAAATCTGACCGCTTGCAGGCGTTTCAAAGCCCGCGATCAAATTTAATAACGTACTTTTCCCTGCCCCACTTTCACCAATAATTGCTAGCCTTTCCCCTTGTTCAACTTGAAGAACAAAGTGCATCGGGCTATTTTCATAGTTAAAAATCAGATCTAAATCAATCATATATAACCTTTTTTATTTTTCATTAGTACCCAGAACGGAAGTGCAGAAATGGCCATTAACACAACTGCTGTGACTGCTGCATCTTCCATTCGATAACTGCCAAGTTGTTGATAAAGCAAGTAAGGCAGCGAACTAAAATCTGGACTACCAAAAAAAGCGATAACCGCAAAACTGCCAAGACTTGAAGACATTGCCAATGCAAAAGCATTCAACAATGGACGAACAAGATAATTTTTCTCAACAATCCACCAACGTCGGAAACCACTTAAACCGAGACTTTTCGCTAATTTATCTTGGCGAGTCAGCGTTTGCCAAAGTGCATCAAAAATCATACTGTAAATATAAGGTAGCGTAACAATACCATTACACACACCAACTAGTAACAATAGCTGAAACGTCGAAAGTTCGCTATTTTGAAAGAAGAAATAAAGCCCAACCGAAAGCAAAAAAATCGGAAAAATAAGTGGATAGACGACTGTACTCGCTAGAAATGCATGGCGAATAAATTGCTTTTGATAATAAAAATGACGAGCGGCTAACGCGACAGAATAAGCAACACAAACAGCAACAATAGCAGCAATAAATCCAAGCATTAAAGAATAAGCCGTTGCCTGCCATAACATTGGATTTTGTAAACGTTCCATTAAATGCGAAACACTAATGCCTTCCCAAATGACGCTGCATAGCGGAACAAGTAAAGCAAAACCAAACGTCCAAAGTATGATTTGTAAACCACGTTTTTCTAAATTAGATAACTGCGGTATCCAACTTTCAACATCTGGTGTTAAAACGATTTTTTCTTGTTTTGGCGTTACCATATTGAGCAATATTTTCAAAACTACCGCTACAACAACTTGAACTGCAATTAACATCACTGCTTTTGCAAAATCAAATTCAAAATTGACCGCTTGGAAAATGGCAACTTCAAATGTGCTATATTTAGGCCCACCGCCCAACATTAACACTATTGGAAAACTGGTAAAGCAGATTAGAAAAATCGTCATAAAGCCAAAAGGTATTCTCTTTTTCAAGATTGGCCATTCTACCAATTTAAAACGTTGCCAGCCTGTGATGTTCAGTTGCGCTGCTAATTTATGTTGGCTATTAGGTATCAGCTTTAAAAGAGCATAACTATATAACATCCCATATGGGATATTAAAAAAGCAATGTGCGAGTAAGATCCCCACTAAACCATAAAGCGAAAACTGCCACTCTAAGCCTAAAAAGCTGAAAATTTGTGCAAGCCAACCTGAATTTCCCCAGACACCAATCACGGCAAAAATAACAATGAGCGATGGAAGTGTCCAAATGAAGGAAAAAGTTTTAAGTAAAAAATATTTACCTTTAAAGTTTAAATAGAAAAATGCACGCCCTAAACACAATCCGAAAATGGTAGAAAGAAGTGCGGATAATCCAGCTTGTAAGATGCTATATTTCAGAATGGTAAATGCATCCGTCCAAGACCAAAAGGTTTCGTCTCGGCGGTGCAAGATAAGTTGCCAGAAGCTGAAGCTATATAAAAAAACTAAGCCTAAATAGCATCCCCAAGCGGGAGCTGAAACAAAAAATCGACGCATAAATTCCTCAAAATAATAAGCGGTCTGATTTTAGCATTTTTTTGCAAATTTACTCATTTACAGAGTTTACAAAATTGTAAATTTTATACAGTAGGTTTTGTTAAATTTTCGGTTTTATCCATAAATGTTCTTAAAACAACCTGATTTAGATCATTATTTATACCGTTCTTTTATTTTTATTCGTGAATTTATATCCATTTTGTAGTAAAGTGAAAAAGATTAGGTGTTAGAGGCTAACTCTTTCCAGTTTTAACTTTACACAATAAGGGGAAATCCTATGTCATACGCTAAAGATGTTGTTATTACCGCACCAAGTGGCTTACATACTCGTCCAGCAGCTGAATTTGTAAAAGCAGCAAAACAATTTGCTTCGGACATTACAGTCACTTCTGGCGGTAAAAGTGCGAGTGCGAAAAGTTTATTCAAACTGCAAACATTAGGCCTAACACAAGGTACAAATATTACCATTACTGCTGAAGGCGAAGATGAGCAAAAAGCGGTTGATTTCTTAGTAGATTTAATCCCTACATTAGAATAATCGAATTTTCTATGGCAAGTTTCGGCTTGCCATAGTTTTTCATTCCAACAACAAAAGGATCTTATTATGGTTACAGGTATCGCAGCTTCCCCAGGGGTAGTTTTCGGTAAAGCATTAGTTTTAAAAGAAGAGCCTATCGTCCTTAACACCCAAAAAATTTCAGCTGACCAAATTGATGCTGAAGTTGCTAAATTCTATGCTGGTCGTGAAAAAACCGCAGCACAACTCAATTCTATTCATGAAAAAGCGCTACGTACGCTAGGCGCTGAAAAAGCCGCTATCTTTGAAGGTCATCTAATGATCTTAGAAGACGAAGAGTTAGAAGAAGAAATTCTCGCTTATCTTAAAGAAAACCTTGTTACTGCTGATGTTGCAACAAACAAGATTATCGACCAACAAGTTGCCGTATTATCTGAAATTGATGATGAATACTTAAAAGAGCGTGCTGGTGATATTCGCGATATCGGTAACCGTTTATTACGCAACATTTTAGGCATGCATATCGTTGATTTAGGCGATATTCAAGAAGAGTCTATTCTTGTTGCTTATGATCTAACTCCATCTGAAACCGCACAATTAAACTTAGACAAAGTATTAGGTTTTATTACTGATATTGGTGGACGTACTTCGCATACCTCAATTATGGCGCGTTCATTAGAACTACCGGCAATTGTGGGGACTAACGATATCACAACTCATGTCAAAACAGGTGACTTAGTCATTTTAGATGCCATTAGCAACCAAATTCATATCAATCCGTCTGAAACTGAAATTGCAGCTTTCAAAGCACAGCAAGAAAAATTAGCAGCAGAAAAAGCAGAATTAGCAAAATTAAAAGAGCTGCCTGCTGAAACCTTAGATGGACACCGTATTGAAGTGGCCGGTAACATCGGGACTATTCGTGATGTCGATGGCGTGTTACGCAATGGTGGTGAATCTGTCGGCTTATACCGTACTGAATTCCTCTTTATGGATCGCGCTTCATTACCAGGTGAAGAAGAACAATTTGAAGCTTATAAAGAAATCGTTGAAGCGATGGAAGGCAAACAAGTTGTTCTTCGTACCATGGATATTGGTGGGGATAAAGAATTACCATACCTTGATTTACCAAAAGAGATGAACCCATTCTTAGGCTGGCGTGCAGTGCGTATTGGTTTAACTCGCCGTGAAATTTTAGACACACAATTACGTGCAGTACTTCGTGCTTCTGCTTTTGGTAAATTAGCGGTAATGTTCCCGATGATTATCTCAGTAGAAGAAATTCGTGAATTAAAATCTATCGTAGCCGAATTAAAAGCACAACTTCGCGCAGAAGGTCATGCCTTTGATGAAAACTTACAATTAGGTGTAATGGTTGAAACCCCATCAGCGGCAGTGAATGCGCGTCATCTTGCTAAAGAAGTTGATTTCTTTAGTATCGGTACCAACGACTTAACGCAATATACCCTTGCCGTTGACCGTGGCAATGAAATCATTGCTCACTTATATAATCCATTAACCCCATCTGTGTTGAATTTAATCAAACAAGTTATTGATGCTTCTCACGCTGAAGGTAAATGGACTGGTATGTGTGGTGAATTAGCCGGTGATGTCCGCGCTACCGCATTGCTACTGGGTATGGGCTTAGATGAATTCAGTATGAGTGCAATTTCTGTACCACACGTAAAAAAACTCGCTCGTTCAATCAGCTATGCAGACGCAAAAGCTTTAGCAGATGAAGCCTTAGCACAACCAACTGCAGCAGATATTGAACGTTTAGTTAATGATTTTTACGCAAAACTTAGCTAATTATTGATAATTTAGCATACAAAAACAGAATTCTCGTATAAAATAGAAGGGAATTTTGTTCTTACAAACGGAGAATTTTATGGGCTTTTTAAGCAAAATCTTTGGTTCAAAACAAAAAGAATCAAAAGAAATTCAAATCTTTTCACCACTTTCAGGTGAAATTGTAAACATTGAAGATGTGCCTGATGTGGTTTTCTCTGAGAAGATTGTGGGTGATGGCGTGGCTATTAACCCAAATGGCGATACTATCGTTGCACCAGTAAATGGTACCATCGGTAAAATTTTCGAGACCAATCACGCATTCTCTATCGAATCAGAAGACGGTGTAGAATTATTCGTTCACTTCGGTATTGATACCGTTGAATTAAAAGGCGAAGGTTTTACGCGTATCGCTGAAGAAGGTCAAAGTGTTAAAGTTGGTGACCCAGTTATCAAATTTGACTTAGAAACCTTAAGAGCAAAAGCAAAATCTGTATTAACGCCGGTTGTGATTTCAAACATGGACGAAATTAGCAACCTTAACAAAAAAACTGGCGAAGTTGTTGCTGGTGAAAGCGTAGTATTAACTTTAAATAAATAATACATAAACGAGAAAGAAAGGCTAAGCATCGACTTAGCCTTTCTTATTTGGGCGGTTCTTTGATTATGCTATAATTTGCAAAACCGTAATAAAATTAAACCGCTTGTAGCGTAGCATCAGGAATTATATGACCTCAGAAAATGCGATTCTTACTTTTGAAGAACTCGACCTCTCTCCCCAATTATTAAAAGCTTTGGCACAAAAAGGCTACAAACGCCCCACTTCTGTGCAAGAGCAAACTATTCCTTACGCCCTAGATGGCAGAGATTTATTAGGCTCCGCGCCTACAGGAACAGGAAAAACCGCAGCATTTTTACTACCGGCAATTCAACACTTGCTTGACTACCCGCGCCGTAAACCCGGTGCACCCCGTATTTTAATCCTAACCCCAACCCGTGAACTCGCTATGCAAGTTGCGGAAGAAGCCCAATCTTTCGCCCAATTTACCAAACTAAGCATTGCGACGATTACAGGTGGTGTGGCTTACCAAAACCACGGCGAAGTATTTAACAGCAACCAAGACATCGTTGTCGCAACACCAGGGCGTTTAATGCAATATATCAAAGAAGAAAACTTTGATTGCCGTGCGGTAGAAATTCTGATTTTTGATGAAGCAGACCGTATGCTGCAAATGGGCTTTGGGCAAGATGCGGAAAAAATTGCTGCAGAAACCCGTTGGCGCAAACATACTTGGTTATTCTCTGCTACGCTTGAAGGTGAATTATTGACTGATTTTGCTGAGCGTCTATTACAAGATCCTGTACAAATTGAAGCAGAACCAAGTCGCCGTGAGCGCAAAAAAATCCATCAATGGTATTATCATGCCGATAATCTAGAACATAAAACCAAATTACTGGCGCGTTTGATTCCTAGTTTAGAGATGGAAAAAGTGATTGTTTTTGTTCGCCGCCGTGAAGATGTCCGTGAGCTTAGTGAAACACTACGCAAAAGAGGGTTACGCTCAACCTATTTAGAAGGCGATATGGCGCAAACCCAGCGAAACCAAGCAATTAACCGCTTAAAAGAAGGTGTGGTTAACGTATTGGTCGCAACCGACGTTGCCGCTCGAGGCATTGATATTGACGATGTTGATTATGTGATTAACTTCGACCTACCTTATAGTGCTGATACTTACCTACACCGTATCGGACGCACTGCGCGTGCTGGGAAAAAGGGTTCTGCAATTTCGTTAGTAGAAGCACACGACTACAAACTACTTGGTAAAATCAAACGCTATACTGAAGAAGCATTGAAATCACGCGTGGTAGAAGGTTTAGAGCCACGCACTAAAGCACCGAAAGATGGCGAACTGAATATCACCAGCAAAAAAGAAAAAGCGCGCATTAAAAAACGCAAAGAAGCAAAAAAAGAAGCCTCAAAGGCGAAAGTAAAAGTGCGTCATAAAGATACCAAAAACATTGGTAAACGCCGTAAACCTGCGGCAGAAGTAGCGCAAAACAGCTAATGACAAGCAGTCGTATTTTTGCAAAAAATTGCGGTATTATGTAACATTTGTACAAAGGTTTAATTTATTGGCATAGTAGACAAAACTGTTGCTAATGTTTATTTTTCAAAATATTAGCAACTCTTTTTATTTAAAAAACCTTTATAAATATAACTTTTCGTTTTTTCGTTAATCCATTATGTTCATTTAATTGAAACTTTTGATATTTAAATAATCCTTCTAACCTATTTATCATATTTTCGATATTTATTTCAGTATTCTTTTCAAAAGTAAATAAATAATTTATATAATACTTCAAACTTACATAAGCCGCTCTTATATTTCTATATTTATAATAAAAATAACCTTTTTCATTCTCTTTATCACTTCGTTCTTTTAAAAAATTCTCATGTTTTATAAACCAAGGATACAAACAACGATAAAAGTCATTTCTTGAACTTTTTACCAATGATTTCGCAATTATTTTCAATTCTTAACCCACTTGTGACCGATGTTTTTCCTTAATTTTCGCATCACAATCGCGACCATATGAAACTGACACATCTGCACTGGAGTATCAAATAGTTCTTTCATTAGACCGCCCCTACCATCACAAGTAATTAATTGAATTAAATAGGGCTTAATACCTTGTATTATAAGGCTTTAAGCCACTTTTTAGTGGCTATTTTGTCTACTATGCCAATTTGTTATTTCTGCTACATTTTCTTACCTTTTATTTAGAAAAAGTAAAAATTGATCTGCCCTAAAAAGTTGTTGGACTAAGCTTCCAACTTTTCGGAACAGATCATAAAATTTAGGATTTTTCAAAAAATGTTTAATTGTTAAATTAAACCATTAGGGATGGTATATCCTAATGGTTCTGGTTAAGTTTAAAAATAAAAGATATTATAAAAGATCAAGATTATTTGAGAAAATGGAAAATTTTTATGGAAGATATAAGGAGAAGTTGTGCTTTATATATATTTTGAAACTAAGCTAAAGAGATTTTTTTTCAATATATTCTCAGCTTCTGAAATATTCATCCCCCAAATATCTGCCAATATTGCAATGGCAATATTGGCATCCCAGGGTAGTAAAGCTTGTGTTTTAAAATTCCCAAAAGGTCCATCAGTTTCAACCAATATTTTTTCCATCGGCATAAGTTGGGTCAACTCATACCCCTTTTTACTGCTTAACATTGCAGGTCCTACAGAAAAATAGCAGCCTATTTCAATCGCTCGTTTTAGTTGTTGTTTTGTGCCTGAAAACCAATGAAGGATTGGTAAATTACCATTTACTTGGATTAATTCATCTAGTACAGCATGTGCACTCATCCTAGAATGTATGCTTAATATTTTTCCTCCAGATTTTGCTGAGCTTCTTAAAATATGGCGAAAAACCTTTAATTGGGTTTCCCAATGTGTTTTAAACTCTTTTCCGCCATCCAAACCAATTTCACCCACATAGCGAGTTTGGTTTAATAATGCATCAAACAAATCTAACTCCTGCCAACGTTCGTGAGCCAGTTGGGGATGCAATCCCAAGGCAGTACGAATACGAGGGCAGTCTTTTGCTAATAAACTTGTTCCGTACCACGCTTTTGGTGTAGTTGTAACAGATAAGACATAAATATTTTCATCTTTACATCGTTTTGCAACGTATTGTGGATTAGTATATAAATCCAAATGGCAATGCATATCCATCATAATATTTGGTTCACCATTAAAAGTTTTTCCACTTCATCCAATCCATTCATAAGAACATTTGCAAACTGATTTAATTGTTGAGTCGGTAGTGAGCCACTTTGTAAAACCCATTGATTCATATTACGATGATTTTTTTGATGAATAGCGTTAATTAAAGCAAATAAATCATCTTTCCTATCTCGATTTGTCAAAATTTGTCGAATATCATTGAATTCATATCCAGCATCATGCGTGATACCAGCATAATGCAATGACGCTCTGCGAATCAAGCATGGAACACAAACCCCGCATTGTTGATTTTTGCGTTTCCAATGACTACACGAAACAGTATCAGGGATAATTTGCTGTAATAATGGTAAATTTTTGCATTCTGCTATCATTTGCCCTTTGGTTTTAAATTGATAAGGATTTTTTAAAGTGAAAGGAATATTGACTGCAGTGAATAATTTTTGTATTTCTTGGATAAAATAAGGGTGAGTGGTACGGGTACTTAAAGTACCTACTCTGCGTACTGTTAAAGGTGCATTGATTGAGATTACCCCATTTTCAGGTACGAAAATATCAATCTCTTTTTGCACCACATCCTGTAATGCATAAGCTGATACAATAGCAAATGCTAAGAAATTCAAACTTCTGGTTCGCATTGTGATTTCAGTAGCCCTACCATTATTTAAATGGGGCTGTGCAATCGCATTAAATTGAGAAAATTGATTGATATAACCATTTTGGTTAAGTTGCTGAATAATCGCTTGTTGACGTGATTTATCACCTTTATAAGAATGACTAACCAAAACAGGTGAGTGCCCCTGTTCCAATAAATCAATTGCCCCAATCGATGAATCCAAACCACCTGAAAATAAACAAACACAGTCTTTATTTCTTAAATCTACTAACTTGGTTCTACCATTTTGTGAATAAGGTTGTGGAGGATTCTGCCCGTTTTCTTGAAAATCAAATTGCCAAATATCACCACTTAAAAAGTGTAAAATGTGTTCTAAATGAACTTTGTTTGCTTGCCAAATAGCTGGCTGGCACAATGGTAAAGTAATAGAAAAGGAACGGCACCAGCCATTTGCGGTATCTTTTCGCAAAACAAAAGTATCTGCCGCCGTTACTGCCATAGCAATGGTTAGAAAATCCATTACTTGGTTATTAAGTCTAATGCCTAATCTTCTCACCCTATCTAAAACCATATTACCGATATGGGCAATTTGTAGATTTTTATTACCCATTCCATATAAATGAACAGGTATTGTTCCATTTTGTAGGTTATTTAATTGATTGATATCGTGATGAAAAACCAATTGAGTCATCAATAATCCTCCCATTCTTCCCAAATTTCCAAAATAGCTTGGTTTTGAATTTCTTGCATTTGTTCAATTGTTAACTGGCAAACATCATCCGTAAATTTAGGGGCAAGCTTAATATCTACTACTTCACGAATGAGTTGCCGTAAATCATTTTCCGCTTTGGCAATTTGCACAGGATCATCGCCTTTCTTCCAAGCCTTACCGGCATCGTGTGCAATTTGCAGAAAAATACTTTCGGTTAAATAACAAATCATCATTTTACCAATGACTTCAGTGGTAATGCTATTTTCATCAAAAGTTGTCATTCCTTCCAATGCTTCTGATAAAGCAATATTCATTGCAGAACGAATTTTGTCTGAATCACCGTGATGACCAGACAAAAGTTGAGTAATTTGGTTGATGACTAGATCACAAGGCTGACCATTTAAACTATGTAAATTAACCGAATATTGTTGCTGCTGGCTGCCTGAAAAAATACCAAATAAACCCGAGCCTGCTTGGGTAATTTTCCCCAATTTTTGGACAGCTATATACTTACCACCACTGGCTTTTCGTGCATAATGCCCAAGTGCTTTACGGACATCATCACGTCCACCGCTTCGTACAGCCCTACCGATTGCCTGACGCAATCCCTTTAATCTCTGTGGGTCTGGTGTTTGTAACGATGTCTGACTATCATCAACCCAAGAGGGTAATAGAGGCGAACGACCATTTGGCCCTACGCTAGATTGTGAAGTGCCCATTGCTTACTCCTTGTACCAAGTTTCACTTTTTAATCTTTTGTTCAACCACGGATAGTTAATGTCTTTATTTTTCAATTCAGCAATAAAGCGAGCTAAAATTTTTGCACCGTCTTCTGAATTTGCCGCTAGCAAACAAGCCCCCATAAAACCATCTGGGCTTTTATCCCAATTATCCAGTTTTCTTAATTGTTCAATCAATGCTTCCATAACGGAGATTTGTTCATCAATTGTTAATCCCTGAATAGCGTTCTGAGTATTTTGTGAGCCTGTTCTTGATGTGGTTGTAAGTAAAATGTTTAAAGCATCTTGGGCTTTTTGAGAAAGTTGAGCGGTATAAGTATTTAGCGGTATGGTTTCTCTGGATAAATAGATCGCCGCGCGCAAATCAACATTGGATAATTTTGGCTCTAACTTTGCCCATTCTTTGATAAATGTTTGAATGGGCTTATTTTCAGAGAGTTTTGATAAATTTTGCTCATTGTGATTTTCCAGCTCTTTTAATAATTCAGGTTTACCCTCTTCTTCATTAATACGTTGATAAAAATTTGTTACCACATCAGAATCCACACATCGCTCAAAAATCACCAATTTGGTAATAATCGCTTCCTCTAACGGTATTTGACGCTTGTTTGCGATTTTGGCACGCATTTTAATAGTATTTAAAATACGTTTTACAATTCTAGGATTACCGTGAATATTAGGTGAATTTGCTAATAGAGGAGCTATTCTGTTTGCTCTTTCAAAATCTGACAAGAGAGCTCGATTATCTTGCTCTTCAATAGTTTTGGCTACTTGTTCTGGATTTAAGGATTGATCTTGCCAAGATTGTTGCAAATGAGTTTCTAAAAATTGGCGTAAGTTTGCTAATTTTTCGGGTAGCACTTTTTGATGAATAGCATACAGCATATACAAATACGCACGAATTTCAAGAACACCTGCTTTAGGTACACGAATAGGAATCTGAATGAGCTTGTCCAAATAATCAATTTGATGACGATACGACAAATCTTTGTAATGTTCGGCAACTGAATGGCGGATCATTTCCTCGTCAGCTGCGATAATAAAAGCTGTACGATTTAAGAATAAGAATAAACGAATGGCTTCTAATGTTTGAATAGCATTAGCAGGCAGGCAACGGTCAAGGTTATCAATCACAATAACCAACTTTTTACCTAAACTCTGTAATATCTCACCATATTCTTTTCTAAACTCATCGATTTGTTGTGGTGGGGTTTGCTGTTTTTTGGGGTTGATAAGTTTTCTTCCTGAATCAACAATTTCTTTTCCTATTTCTATAACTTGCTTACTTTCCGTTTCATCTTGAATTCCATCCAAGGCATTTTGAGCCGTTCCAAATATTTTGGAAACTAAACCAAAAGTAGGAAAACCTGCAGCTAAAGCAGCCCCCTCCGCAAGAAAACCAGCCAAACGTAGACCATTAATTCTGACTAATAAATTTTGGGATTTTTTCAAGATGGTTTCTTCATCTTTGGCAGCTTGAATCAAATGGTTTGCAATCGTCTCCAAAAGAGCCGTTCTGGCATCATCAAATCCTTGATAAAGCCAAGCATCAAATTTAATCACAATCCATTCATCAGGTTCGATTTGTTGCTCAATCAAATTTAATAGAGAAGATTTACCTGCACCCCAATTACCAAAAATACCTATTGAAACGGGGAGCATAGCTTCAGTTTCTAAGATTTCAGTAACAATTTGGGATACTTCACCAAAATTGAGATAGTCTTCTTTAGATTCAGTATCTGACCACATTTAATTACCCTCATTTATAAAATATAAGCATATATTTTAATACACTTTCAATAAAGATTTGAAATATTTTTATGATGTTCCAGTACGTGGCAAGTTAGAAGAGGAAAAATGAGAAGATTAAGAAACTATAATCAATAAGTGTAAAAACTGTATAATCAAACTTAGTAATACTTCTTATAGAGTTAAATGTGGCCAATGCTAATTTATGCTACTATGCGATTTACCAATTTATCATACGTTCGATGACTATATGGATATCTGTTAACTATCTAAGCACATTGTGTAAAAAATAAAATCTGAAATTTGGTCTTTTCCTGCTTTATTTTTAATATCTTTAAGTTGAAAAGATAAATATTAAATTTATTACTTTCAAAATATTATATAATTTATATTATTAATATAATATAGAAATAATCGTTCTAACAATTAATCTCTATTTAAATTATAATGCCATTAGTCTATCATAAAATTAAAGACATTTTTATTGCGGTTAAGCTTGGATTCTGTGCAACAGCTACATACCCTCAAAATTGCAAGAAAACAACCGCTTGTCTATCTTCCGATAATCTGGAGGCATCATGGATTTACACAATATTCGAGATGAATACAGCAAACAAACCCTTTCTCGCAGTCAGTGCGACCCAAACCCGCTTAAACAATTTGAGCGTTGGCTTAATGAAGCTATCCATGCAAAAGCCAATGAACCAACTGCTATGAACGTGGCTACCGTGCAAAATGGTAAACCAACCGCCCGCATGGTGTTACTTAAAGAAGTCAATGAACAAGGCTTTGTCTTCTTTACTAACTACCAAAGCCGAAAAGGGCAAGCCATTAGCGAAAATCCATATGCTGCACTGACCTTCTTTTGGCCAGAATTAGAGCGCTCAGTGCGAATTGAAGGCAGTGTCAGTCGATTAAGTGAGGAAGAGTCAGATACCTATTTCCAATCGCGTCCATACACCAGCCGTATTGGTGCTTGGGCAAGCGCACAAAGCCAAGAGTTAGAAAGTAAAAACACGTTAGTTGCCAAAGCAGCGCTTATTGCAGCGCAACATCCATTTCATGTTCCACGCCCACCTCACTGGGGGGGATATTTAGTCAAACCTGAACGCATTGAATTCTGGCAAGGTCGCCCAAGCCGATTACACGATAGAATTTGCTATCAATGGCAAGATGCACAATGGGTAAAAGTGCGCCTTTCTCCTTAAAAAACAGGGCGAAGAATTAACCTCTTCGCCCTCATTCATTTCCATTCCACTACTTCAAGAAATAACGATAAGACAAACTGTCTGTTACATCTTGGAATCGATAACCCAGTTGTTCAAGATGGTGAGTAAGCTCTGCTTCAGAACCCGTTTCCATCGTGAAAGCAGCCAGAATATCGCCATAATCTGCCCCATGCGCACGGTAATGGAATAATGAAATATCCCAGTTGGTTAGTGCTTTCAAGAATTTTAGCAACGCACCTTTTTGTTCTGGGAACTCAAAACGGTAGAGTTTTTCATTTTTAATTGAAGCCGCACGCCCGCCAACCATATAACGAATATGCGTTTTAGCAATATCATCATCTGAAAGATCTTCGACATTGTAGCCGTTCTGTTGAAGTTCTTTAATGATCTCCATCTTCTCTTGACTGCCGTTAATTCGAACACCAACAAAAATGCAAGCGTTACGATCATCTGCATGGCGATAGTTAAATTCAGTCACCGCACGATTACCTAAAATTTGGCAGAATGTCAGAAAACTTCCACGCTGTTCTGGAATGGTAACTGCTAATAAAGCTTCATGTTTTTCGCCAATTTCACAACGTTCTGAAACAAAACGTAAGGTATGGAAATTCAAATTCGCCCCAGAAAGAATGCAAGCCAAATTCTCGCCTTCGATTTGGTGTTCTTTCACATATTTTTTCAAACCAGCCAACGAAGCCGCACCTGACGGCTCAGCAACTGCACGCACATTTTCAAAAATATCTTTCAATGCTGCACAAATTTGATCGTTATCTACCAATACTACATCATCAACATACTGCTGGCACAGACGGAAGGTCTCCTCGCCAATACGTTTTACCGCAATCCCATCTGCAAATAAGCCAACACGCTCTAAATCTGTCGGCTGCCCTGCTTTTAATGCGGCATATAAGCAGGCAGAATCTTTCGATTCAACACCAATGACCTTAATTTCTGGTATCAATTGTTTAATCAGTACCGCAATCCCAGCAATTAAACCACCGCCACCGACTGGCACAAAAATACGGTCTAAATCGCCACGTTGCTGGATGAGTTCCATTGCAATCGTACCTTGTCCGGCAATCACATCGGGCGCATCAAACGGATGCACGAAAGTCATATTGAGCTCTTCCGCAAGTTCTATTGCTTTAGCTTTCGCTTCATCAAAATTAGCGCCAAAGAGTAAGACTTCGCCGCCATAACCACGCACTGCATCAACTTTAATAGACGGTGTATTTTGTGGCATAACAATCAGTGCACGTAGCCCTAAATGTTTTGCAGATAACGCAACCCCTTGCGCATGATTCCCAGCAGAAGCTGCAATTACGCCCGCTTCTTTCTGTGCTTTCGACAGATTAGAAATCATCGCAAAGGCACCACGTAGTTTGAAACTATGCACAGGCTGACGATCTTCTCGTTTAATAAAAATGTTATTTTTTAAGCGCGCAGAGAGCTTTTCCATCTTTTGTAATGGTGTCACTTGTGCCAAGTCATAAATGTTTGAACTCAAGATTCTACGGAGATAGTCCGTATTGGATTGGATTTGTTGTGTCATAATATTGGGTTTTAATGATCTTCCCGAAGACAGGAATTGAAGACGTTAAGACTAAAGACGAAAAGGGCGTGTGCAACACGCCCTTACCTCAAACAGAGAAAAATTAGTGACCGCCGCAGCCACAACCGCCATGACCATGGTCATGATCGTGGTGATGGTGATGGTGGTGATGGCCACCGCCACAGCAGCTATGACCTTCTTCTTCATCGTGGTCATGACCACCACAGCCGCAGCCATGCTCGTGACCAGAGTGAATATGACCATGTGCAATTTCTTCGGTTGTTGCTTCACGGATGCCAACCACTTCCACGGAGAATAATAATGATTGACCTGCTAACATATGGTTGCCATCAACAACAACTTCATCGCCTTCTACTGCAGTAATCACTACTGGTAATGGGCCAATGTCAGTATCTGCGATAAAACGCATGCCTACTTCTAAATCGTCCACACCCATGAAAACTTCTTTTGGTACACGTTGTACCATGTTTTCATTGTATTCGCCGTAGCCTTCTTCTGGGCTCACTTGCACTTCGAATGTTTCGCCAACTGCTTTGCCTTCTAATGCTTTTTCTAAACCTTCCACTAAGTTGTTATGACCGTGTAAGTATTCTAAAGGTTGATTTACTGGCGCTTCATCGACTAATACGCCATCTTGTGTACGAACTTGGTAAGCAATGCTTGGCACAAGGTTTTTTGCAATTTTCATGTTGAATCCTTTATTGGGGTTAAAATCTTTCGCATTGTAACGGTTTAATGCAGATTTGCAAACGTTCAGTCAAAATCGACCGCTTGATGGTTGAAATAATCAACCCAACACAATGCTTAAACTAAATAATAAATTAGTAATCAGCGCCAAACCTGCCATCTGCCCTAAAATAGGACGAAGTTCTGCAGGATTTTGATGACGATAAACAAATAATGCGTGTTTTGCCAACAGGGGGGTGGCTAATAAGAATAGGTAGTTATACCAATGACGGAGCTCTGTTAAAGCAAAAACTAAATAAGAAAGCATTGCTACCACTAATAACGCCACATGGTATTTTCGTCCATTTGCTGAACCAATACGCACAATCAGCGTATTTTTGCCAGCTTTTCGGTCTTGCTCAATATCGCGTAAGTTATTGATATTCAATACAGCAACTGAAAGCAAACCACACCCCAATGCGGGTAAGAAAATTTGTGGTTTAATTTCATGCGCCTGTAAATAAAACACGCCAATAACAGCGACAAAGCCAAAGAATATCAGCACAAACAAATCGCCTAAACCTAAATACCCATAGGCTTTTTTACCTACGGTATAAGTAATAGCTGCCACAATCGAAATCGCACCAAGTGCTAAAAAGACAATCAAATCTTGAATCGACTCATAAGCATAAACCGTCAATAAGGCGCCAGATAAAAAGGAAAGAATCGAAAGTAAAATGACCGCTTGTTTAAGTTGCGCCCCCGTAATTGCGCCATGTTGAATCGCACGCAACGGCCCAATACGCTCAGCGGTGTCTGAACCTTTCACGTGATCGCCATAATCATTGGCAAAATTCGATAACACTTGCAATAAAATCGTGGTGATAAATGCTAATAGTGTGGTAATTAAATCAAATTTTCCTGCCCAATAAGCTAAAGCAGAACCGATAATGATTGACGCCAACGCAAGCGGTAAAGTGCGTGGGCGAGCGGTCGTGAACCAGATAGAAAAAGCGCTGTTTTTGTTCATCTCATCTCTTTGGTTTAAAATAGTCAAAAATGAACCGTATCTTAACAGAAAAGCCCATACGATGTTAGAACCTCTTACACTTCAGCCAATTGCGATTGTACATTCCCCTTATGATGAAAAATTCTCCGTGCCACGCCAACCCAATTTGGTTGCACAAGGAAAAGGCTTTATCCGCCTACTGCCGCCTTATAATTCACCCGATGCAGTGCGTGGGTTAGAAGCCTTTAGCCATTTATGGCTTATTTTCCAATTTCATCAAATTCCTGAACGAGGCTGGCATGCAACCGTACGCCCTCCTCGCTTAGGGGGTAATCAGCGTATTGGGGTATTTGCCTCCCGTGCAACCCATCGCCCCAATCCCATTGGGCTTTCTAAGGTAAAATTAGAACGTATTGAAATTGCTAATAGCGAAGTTTATCTACATTTAGGCAGTATCGATTTGGTTAACGGCACACCTATTTTAGATATTAAGCCTTATATCGCTTATGCAGACAGCGAGCCTGATGCGCATTCTGGCTTTGCACAAGAAAAACCGCCTACACCACTTTCCGTTTCCTTTACAAAAGCCGCCCAGCAAGCGGTCGAAAATCTGCCACATTTTGCAAAATTCGGCATTGACGATCCGCTAAACTTTATTCGAGAGGTTATCGCCCAAGACCCTCGCCCAGCTTATCAGCAAGGCAAAAATTCCGAACGGATTTATGGCATGAATTTGGCTGGGTTAAACATTCGCTGGCAAATGGAAAAAGATGCTATTTGTAAAGCGATTGTAATAGAAATTAAAGATGGGAACTTTTAAAGAACCAGAAACTCTAACTTGCCAGTTTTGTCCACAACTAAAGGGAAAAAATAATGAAACCAAATCTAAAAAAATACTGGGCTGTTCTACCACTAGCTATTGCAACACCATTTATGGTTCACGCAGAAGGACAAACCATTGGACATGTCTTTGAAGAACAAGCTAAAAATGATGACAACAAAACCGAGTTCCATTTCAGTACTGATGTGACACGTGAAGTAGAACAAGATTCGATGCAAGCATCCCTATCTAGTCGGAAAGAAGGTAAATCGGTTAAAGAATTAAAATCCCAAGTTAACGAAAAACTCAACAAAGTGATGGATTTAATTAAACAATATCCATCGATTGAAGTCAGTAGCAATGGTATTCGCACTTACCCGACTTACTATACTCAAAAAAATGGTAAACGCCTGATTGAAAACTGGGTTGCAGAAGGCGAATTAGTATTAAAAAGTAAAGATTTAGAATCAATGGCAAAAGTATTAGATAACCTTGGAGATAATGCTTCCATTGACAATGTTTCATTTAGTGTATCGAAAGAAAAATTAGCTTCATTGGAAGATGAGATGACCTTAGAGATCATCCAACAATTCCAACACAAAGCTGAAGTGATTCAAAAAGGCTTAAATGCTAAAAAATACACGTTACAGAATGTTCGCTTAAATACGCCAAGCGATAGAGCAAGCTTTTCCGATGGTTACTACTTCGCAGAAGAACGAGCATTATCTAAAATGGCACTAAGTTCGGGAGATAAGACATCTGAGCCGATGATTCTCATCCCTGGCAAACAAATTATTAAAGCGAGCGCAGACGGCTCAATTCAATTTGAATAAACGAATCTGAATAACCTGCTCATAGCAGGTTATTTTAGGTAAACAACTATTAAATAGCCAATCTTCCATGGCACATGATGGTGCCGATATTTTTTATTTTTAAGGAATCTACATGAAAAAATATTTCGCAGAATTTTTCGGAACATTTTGGTTAGTATTCGGTGGCTGTGGTAGTGCAGTTTTAGCTGCAGGCATCCCTGAATTAGGCATTGGTTATGCAGGTGTTTCATTAGCATTTGGTTTAACCGTATTAACCATGGCATATGCTGTAGGCCACATTTCTGGTGGTCACTTCAACCCAGCAGTTTCTATCGGTTTATTAGTAGGCGGACGCTTTAATGCAAAAGACTTACTTCCATACATTATTTCACAAGTTGCCGGTGCGATCGTAGCATCTGCAGTATTATATACGATTGCTTCAGGCGCTAACGGTTTTGATGTGACTGCAGGCTTTGCAAGCAACGGTTACGGTGAACACTCACCACATGGTTATTCTCTTGCTGCAGCATTCATTATTGAAGTAGTCTTAACAGCATTCTTCTTAATGATTATCATGGGTGCAACTGATAAACGTGCACCAGCAGGTTTAGCACCAATTGCTATCGGTTTAGGTTTAACTTTAATTCACTTAATTTCAATCCCTGTAACCAATACTTCTGTAAACCCAGCTCGTTCAACTGGCGTTGCATTATTCCAAGGTTCATGGGCAATTGAACAATTATGGTTATTCTGGGCCGCACCAATTTCTGGCGCAATCATCGGTGCAATCGCATACCGTTTCATTGCAACAGAAAAATAATCTCTCTAGTACATATAAAAAATGCAACCTTCGGGTTGCATTTTTTGTTTCTACACCTCATCAACTTGCTTTAATGCTTTTACCAAGCGTTGATAGCGTTGGTATTTTGCTTGATATGCCGCATAATGTTGAGCGTTTGGCACATATATGCTCATATCATTCTCAAAAATTTGCTCATCTTGTGTCGCTGTGACACCTTGCATTGCCATTATCGCAGCACCTAAACAACCGGTTTCTTCTACATTAGGAATCTCTAAATGCATACCGCTTAAATCTGCCAACATTTGCATCCATACTGCTGACTTAGCCGGTCCACCAGTTACCCGTAATGTATCAGCATGAGGAAAGCGAATACGCATTCGTTCTAAATGTGTCATCAAACTAAACAGCACCCCTTCACAAATCGCTTGTAATAAATGCGCTTGGGTATGATGCGCTTGCATTCCATAAAAAGCGGCTTGCATGCCAAGGCCTGCATTCGAACCATATAAGAAAGGAACAAACAATACTGAACTTGCAGCAGCTGGAAGGGCTGCGATTTGCTCATTCAATTGTTGATAACTGACATTTGCCCACTGCTTTAAGAACCATTCCAAATTACCGGCTGATGTTGGACTTGCCTCATGCACAATAAACTGACCTGCTTTAGCATATTTGCCATAGACAAATGGTAACGTTTGGCTTTCGTCGATATGATCAGTAATGCCACTTACCACTGACCAAGTCCCTAACACAACATTCAGTTTAGTTTCATCAGTAAGCCCTGCACAATAGGCTGTAGAAACCACATCAAACAGCCCGCCGACAACTGGCGTTCCAACAACTAGCCCTGTTAATTTAGCGGCATTCTCTGTGACAAATCCAGCCACTTGATTCGGTGCAATTACAGGCGGTAGTTTTTCAAGAATATTTTGCAAACCTAATTTTTCTGCAAGCTGTTCGTCATATTTCCCTGTTTGCATATTATAAAGATTGCTCTCGGAAATATTCGTTTCTTCGCAATATAACTCGCCTGTTAGACAAAAACGCAAATAATCATGTGACATCAACACTGCGCCAATATTGCTGTAACGCTCAGGCTCATGTTCTTTCAGCCAACGAAGGATTGAAACAGGATGCCCTGTCCAAAGCGTTTGGCGGGTAATCGGATAAAGTGCTTGCGGAATGCCTTCTTCTTGCCATTGTTTGACAATATGTAATGCTCGTTGATCAGACGAGGTAATTGCTCGTCCAAGCGGTTTATGTTGTTTATCTAATAAAAAAGCGCCTTTACCTTGTGCAGAAATGCCAACGCCCTTAATTGCGGTTGCCGCAATATGACTTTGTGCAATCACCTGTTTAACTACCTTCGCACAAACCTGCCAAAGCGCTTCCATTTCTCGTTCAGCATACCCTGCTTGTTCACTCAGCACAGAAACATTTTCTCGCGCTAAACTTACTACTTCGCCGCTCTCACTAATAAGCGCTGCTTTAATAAAAGTGCCGCCACAATCAATGCCAAGGTAGTAATTCATTTCTTGCTCCTAAAAAACAAGCGGTGAAATTTTGCAAAAAATTTGCGAAATTCAACCGCTTGCTAACACTTTATTGTGCTAATGCATCTACTTGTTTAAGTAGGGCATCACCATGTTTTTCTACGAAACTTTTACGCACTTGCTCTGCAATAACAGCTTGGAACGGTTGAGTATCGACTTTCTCGATGATTTCAATACCTTGTTTTTGCAAGTTCGTAATTATTTCTTTTTCATTTTTCACGTTCAAATCACGCTGATATTGTCCTGCTTCTTTTGCAGCCTCTATCATTGCGTTTTGTAACTCTGGACTAAGTGCATCAAACTTCGCTTTGTTCATAACCACAATTAACGGGGTATAACCGTGGTTGGTCAAGCTCAAATATTTTTGTACTTCATAAAGTTTAGAAGACCAGAAAATACCGATTGGATGTTCTTGAGCATCTACTGCTCGAGTTTCTAATGCTGTATAAAGCTCTGCTAATGGCATTGGTACCGGATTAGCACCTAATAATTTAAATGCTTCAATGTACATAGGGTTTTGGTTAGTACGTACTTTTAAGCCTTTAATATCTTCCGGTTTTGTTACTGGATGTTTAGAGTTTGAAAACGCACGGAAACCAACATCCCAGAATGCTAAGCCTTTTAAGCCTTGTGCTTCAAGATCTTTTAATAAACCTTGACCAATCTCACCGTCTAGTACTTTGTAAACATGTGCGCGATCTTTAAAAATAAACGGAATATCGATCACATTTAATTTTGGTTCTAAACCAGTAAAGTTTGGCGAACCTGACATTTCTAAATCAATAGTACCACCGCGCACACCGCTAATCATAGTTTGAGCATTACCCAAAGTGCTATCTGGGAAAAGCTTAAGTTTAATTTCCCCTTTTGTTTTTTCATTGAGTAATTCGTTGAATTTTTTTGCCGCTAAATGTTGGCTATCTGTACGCGGTGCTTCATAACCAAAGCGTAATGATACTTCAGCATTCGCATTTGCGATCATCATACTCATTCCAGCAACAAGAGCACTTAAAGTTTTTAAATTGAATAATTTCATCGTAATTTCCTCATAGGGTTAAGAAACGTTAGCTAATCCATTGTAATGGCACCAAAATTAATTCGGGTACAAACACAAAGGCAAGTAACAACATAATCATCATGATTAAATAAGGGAAAACACCTTTTGCTGCTTGATCAAACGGAAGTTTGGATACTCCAGTAATCACATTCAACACGTTGCCTACTGGCGGTGTAATTAAACCTATTGATGTATTTAAGATAAAGAGGACGCCGAAATAAACGGGATCAATTCCTGCTTCTTCAATCAGTGGCATCAATACTGGGGTCAGAATTAGCACTGTTGGCGTTAAATCCATGACCATTCCGATAATAAAGACCGCAAGCATAATCACTAATAATAAGGTTGTTGGATGCGCGATTAACGGCTCAAGCAATTCAGTTAACATGATTGGTAATTCTGCGACAGTAATAAGCCAACCTGTTACATTTGCCGCAGCGACTAAGAACATAACTACTGCTGTTGTTTTTGCTGCTGCTAAAAAGACTTTATAAAGATCTTTAACTTTTAACTCACGATAAACAAAGAGAGAAACAATAAGTGCATATGCCGTTGCTACTGCCCCTGCTTCAGTCGGCGTAAAGATACCTGAGCGGAAACCACCGATAATAATTACCGGTAATAACAATGCCCAAATACTGTTTTTAAATGATATGCAAAGCTCTTGTTTGGTAACTTTAGAGAATGTCATTAAATTTAAGCGTTTAGCCTGCCACCACCATAACAGTGCCAAGCAAAGCCCCATCATTATTCCAGGGAAAATACCCGCCAAGAAAAGTTTAGTAATCGAAACACCACTTGCCACACCAAAGACAATAAATGGGATAGAAGGTGGAATAATTGGGGCAATAATACCAGCTGTACCAATTAAGCCTGCGGAGCGATCAAGTGGATAACCCGTCGTTTTCATCATCGGTAATAGCATTGCTGCTACAGCTGCGGTATCAGCTACTGCTGAACCAGAAAGACTAGCCATAATCATTGCTGCTAAAATGGCTACAAAACCTAATCCGCCACGTTTATGGCCAACTAGTTTCATTGGTAAGTCAATAATCCGTTTGGATAGCCCACCTTCATTCATGACCTCACCAGCAAGAATAAAGAATGGAATCGCCATAAGTGAAAAACTATCTGCTCCGCTAACAATTTGTTGCGCTAAAATTTGTGCATCAAATAAATCTAAGTGCAGCATTAACGCAACACCGCAAATCAATAACGCAAAAGCGACTGGAACACCAAGGAGAATTGCACCTAATAAAACAGAAAGAAAAATAACCACTGTCATATTGTTTCTCCTTTAGCAAGTATCACGCATCCGCTAAAAATTCTGGCAATCAACAAGAGTCCGATTAGCCCACCTGCAACCACGCTCGCTAAATAAGTAATGCCTTGTGGTAAACCTGAAATTGGCGCTAAGTTATTTAAGTTAAGTTGAAACTGAATCCAGCTACCTGAAACGATGAGATAGCAACAAAATAGCATCATACCATCAGTCAATAATCGTAATACTGACTGCCCACAAGCAGATAATTTTTCTACGAACACATTTACACTAACATGTTGTCTTTCATTAAATGCCAACACCGCACCTAAAAAAGTTAGCCAAACAAACAAATATCGAGACACTTCTTCAGTGACACTAATGCTGCTATTAAAGCCATAGCGCAACACAACATTTAAGAAAACCAAAATAGACATAATGGCTAAAATGGCAACACAAATACCTTCTAACAACTTGCCAATTAACTGGGCAAAAGCTTTCATTATTCTGCCTCCAACTCACTTAATGCGATTTTCACTACGATTTTACGAATACTTTCCGTACCATCAAAAATAGCGGTGCGATGAGCATCTTCAGGAAAAAACACGGCAAAATTACCTGGTAAACAATGAAATTCGTTTTCGCCAGAAACCTCTGCATAATATTGAATATCACGTTCTGGCGAGTAAACTTGAGCAATTGGGTTATTTCCAAAATCAGGCGCAACCGCCATAATTTCTTTACCTTTATGCAGATATTGCACATCCAAATAATTACGGTGGACTTCAGGCTGAAATGCCACTTTAGCTTGAGTGGTTAAATCCAATACTTGGACAAAAATTGCCCGTCCTTTAAGTTCATATACACCCGCCTCCATCTTCTCAAAATCTGTTTGTTTGAGATAATCCAAAGCAAACTGAATCGCCTTTGGATAATGTGCTGGTTGATAATTTGCGATATGACCGAAATACATGACCGCCCCCTTTGCATTATTTTCTCTAAATTTGACCGCTTGTTAGGCTTATAACGCTTTTAATTTTGCCCAAACTGATTCATCGACTGGAATGCCATTTGCATGATGGTCGGCTTCAACAGCAATCTGTTTATGCCCTGGCAAACGTACTGGCTGTGCTGGATTAGATGGCTCTGCAGACGTTACATAATCCATAATACGTTTTAATTTTTCTTCTTTGGTTTTACCATCAATTAAACGATTTACCTTAATGGCAATAAAAATTTGCGACATACCAAATTCATCACTTTTATCTTCAGTAATTGCTGCCGTAGAATCCCCATTGGCTAAAAGTGTTGCAATCATATCTAACACGATTGATAAACCTGAGCCTTTCCAAAATCCCATCGGCATCAAGCGGCGATTTTTCTCAACAACACTTGGGTTGCGTGTTGGATTACCTTCATCATCAAATCCCGCATCCACTGCTGTTTGTCTGCCTTGTAGGCGGTGAATTTCTAATTGACCATAAGAGAACATCGAACAAGACATATCTACCATTGTAATCGGCGTTGTAGGTACAGCAATAACGAACGGGTTTGTACCGATTCTTGGTTGTTTTGCCCCCCAAGGTGGCATAGCTGCTAATGCATTTGTCCAACAAATCCCTACAAAACCTTTTTCTGCTGCTTGTTGCCCATAGGTGCCGCCGCGCATCCAGTGATTTGCATTACGAAGTGCGACTACGCCAATACCGTGTTCACGCGCAATCTCCATTGCTCTATCCATCATTTTTTTTGCGGTTAAATTACCAATTGATTGATGAGCATCCCACTGTTCAATTGCGCCAAGTGATAAAACCTTCGTGGGTTCAGCATCTGGAATGACATCACCATTTTCTAACTGTTGAATAAAACGTGGAAAACGGTTAACGCCATGCGAATAAATACCCGCTTGCGTCGTATCCGCAAACACAGTCGCACACGCCTCTGCAGTTTCTTCTTTTACTTTTCGTGCTAGCAAGACTCGTTTAAATTCTGCTTTTAATGCCTCATACGAAACCCGAATAGTCATAATCACTCCTCATGCTTAAATTTCATATTACGAAATATCATTTCATATTTTGCATATTAGTCGGTTATGATAATGCCGTTAAGTAGCGGAATAAAAAGTTGTGAAGCAGATCACAAATTAAAACGATAAAATGTGAATTAGATCACATTTTGTTTTCAGGAGACGAGCATGAAAGAAGAAAAAAATAGTGGAAACCAAAGCCTAATTCGCGGATTAAGATTGATTGATTTATTAAGTCATTATCCAAACGGCTGTCCATTAGCAAAATTAGCCGAATTATCTGGATTAAATAAAAGTACTGTGCACCGACTATTACAAGGTTTACAACAGGAAGGATTTATTCAAGCCGCAACGACTGCTGGCAGTTATCGACTTACCACAAAATGTTTAGCTATTGGGCATAAAATGTTTTCCTCTATGAATATTATCCATCTTGCTTCACCTTATTTAGAGAGCCTGAACCTCAAAATTGGCGAAACTGTGAATCTTTCAATGCGAGAAAACGATCATGCCATTATGATTTATAAACTTGAGCCAACGACTGGTATGTTGCGCACTCGTGCTTATATCGGGCAACGACTCAGCCTCTATTGTTCTGGTATGGGTAAGCTTTATTTAGCCTTCGATAAAAAAGCAAGTACTTATTTAATGCATTATTGGGTTAACCACCAAGCAAATATTCAACAGCTTACTTGCCATACTATTACTGATATCAACTTAATGAGAAAAGAGTTAGATGAGATTCGTGCACAAGGTTTTGCATTGGATAAAGAAGAAAATGAACTTGGTGTTACCTGCATTGCTTATCCGATTTTCAATTTTAAAAATGAGGTGGATTACGCATTATCGGTATCGATGTCCGTTTCGCGTCTTGCTCAAATCGGAACAGATTTCTTACACGAAGCCGTAAAAGAAACGGCGATAGCGATCTCCCAAGCTCTCGGTTGGCAAAATGATTTGCAAAAAAATCCGGAAATTTAACCGCTTGTCAGCCTTAAAAAGCGTGAGTTTTAAAAATGCACGCTTATTTTTTACATAAAAATATGAATTAACAGTTTACACTTTTAATTATTAGTAATAGAATACGCTCAACTTTAGCAAGTTAGGCAAATTAAACTTTGCCTGTTATTCAATTTTTCTCCATCCCTGATTACTAGGAGCAATACGATGAACATGAAAACTGTTGTTTTAGCCTCACTTTTGGCTTTCACTTTAACCGGATGTAGTGCATTAAACAGTGCAACTGTTTCTGAAGAAAAACTTAAAGAAAAAGCGGCATTTGCACTGAATACTGATGCCAGCGCAGTAAAAATCAGCAACCGCTCAAACGAAGGCGTACAAATTAACTTTACTGCAACTGTTGGCAAACGCTCACACCAATGTTATGTCACCAATGCATTAACTTTCTTTGGCCCAGCAACTTCTGGGGCAGTGTGTAACGGCGGTAGCGGTGGTACAGCTAAATCTACCGGTTCTTGTAATGATTTATTACGCGCAGCAGGACAATGCTCATAACTTGAGCCCCGAAAAAGACGCCAAGGATGGCATCTTCCTCTTTATCACTTGAGGTGTTCCAAATGAAAGGCCTACTCTTTTTAATACATTTCGCCATGTTGTTATTTAGTGCTTATTTCTGGTTCAACTTTGGCGTACATTGGGTGCAAGTTATTGGTTATAATTTAGCATTCAATGATCCTGTGGCTAATAGTCTAAATCATTCTATTAATATCTATTTTAGACTTATTGCCATTACCAGTTTCAGTTATCTCTTTTTTGCTATCTTTCAACGTTTTTATCGTCGCTTTGCGCTGTTGCTATGGATAGCGAAAGCTGGGGTATTCGGGAAATATTTATTTGATTTGAATGCGCTACAAGGCACCAATTATGATGGCATATTCCAAACCTCATCGGTTTATATTTATTTTTTATGCCCATTATTGTTAAGTTTGTTATCCTACCTTTATTGTAAGAAATAAAACAAGTAAACTCATAACCTAGCAATTCAAAAGGGCTTACAAGCGGTTAAATTTTGTAGGAATTTACCAATTCCGCCACTCAACAAGGAATTCAACATGAAAAAATTATTTGTATTCACTTTATGTACTTTCTCTGTTTCTAGCTTTGCCTTAACCCCGCAAATAGAAACCGCATCAAACTCAGACTCTTTCATCAGTTTCCGCACGGCTAATGACGCTATTTATTGCTCTGGCGACCTTCCTGGTCTAAACCCCCAAGTTGAATGTGTTACTAAAATTAAAGGAAAACCGATTTTACCGCGTCCGAAAGATTGTGAATTCGAATGGGGCGAGCTATTTTCTGTTGGCGCAACAGGAAAGGCTTCACTTGTTTGTGCAAGTGATACCCCTGCTGTACCAGACTCACAAATTTTGAAAGATGGTGAAACAATTAAAGGCAAAGGCTGGCAATGCACTGCTTCGGGCAATTCATTAACTTGTTCAAACCAAGAAAAACACGGTTTTAAAATTAGCCAAGCAAAACAAAAATTATTTTAGTTCGTAGCGTATTTGAAAAATACACAATACGGTAATTGCCTTACCACAAGAGCGGTCAAATTTTTCTTACTTTTTACAAGGAAAACCAATCATGAAAAAGTCTCTTCTCTTAACGATTCTTTGTCTTCCATTTATAGCTCAAGCCAACGACAGTACGGGAACGGTCTCTACTGGTGGTGTGGAATATATTAAAAATGAGCATATTGCGATGCAAAAAGAAAACCTATTTATCAGCCAAGATAAAATTAAGGTGAAATATGAATATCGCAATCTGACCGATAAAGACATTACTGAAACGGTGCTATTCCCATTACCGGAAGTGATGCTCCACGATTACGGTGATTTTGCTGACACCCAAAGTTTAATCAATTCTTTTAAGATTTATGCAAATGGCAAAGAAATCAAACCGACGACTCATGTACGCGCATTCTTTTACGAAACCAAAAATGAAGATGATCCAGAGAAAAGAGAATTTGTTTCACATGATGTCACGGACATTCTTCGTGCCTGTGGTTTAACTGAAGAAGAGTTAATGGAGCCTTGGTTACGTAAATCAGATTCTGCAGATAAGAAAATCTTGAAATGTCAGGATCCACGTCTTGCTAAATATTCATACAAATCTGAAGATGGCGAAGATGTCGATATGGTAGCCTTTTGGGGTGGACAAATTATTTATAGCTGGCAACAAACCTTTAAAGCCAATTCGATTACTCAAATTCAGCATGAATATACCCCTCTAGTCGGGGGAGGGGTGGGGCTTCCTGAACTCCTCAATTATAAAAAATTTGCCGATACTTTTTGTATTGATCCATCATTTAAAAAATCAGTAAAAGCAAAATCGCAAGGAATATATTATCACGAATTAGGTTATATTCTTAAAACTGGGGCAAACTGGGCTAAACCTATTGCGGATTTTACGCTTACCATTGAAAGACCAAAAACACAGATCGTTTCTTTCTGCTGGAAAGGTAAAGGTGAGGTGAAAAAAGTACTGCAAAACGATAAAGTTGTGCAATATCAAGTAAAAGAAAAAGACTTCTTACCACAACATGATTTAGATGTGCTATATGGTATAGATGCAAGGTTTGTTGAATAGAAACTTATTACTAAGCGATATGCTTTTACCATAAAGAGAAGACAAACCTCACAGGATTTTTCACAAGGAATCAAAAATGAAAAAATATTGGTTAATCCTATTAATGATGTTTGCTGGCAATACCTATGCCAATCCCACTTATGATGTAACCAGAGGGGCATTACAGAATGATCCTTCATTATGCAGCTATGGTTATAATCCAAATTGCTCATCTCAAGGAGGATATTCTAGTGGTTATTCGAATGTGCCAGTAGCACCACCACGTTCTGACTACTATGCAGCGATAGCTATCAATAAAGCCACTGGAGGTTGGGGATGGTCAACAGGTCAATTAGGCGCTAATGATGCTTCGCTGGATGCCATAATGAATTGTGAAGAAGCAGGACAAGGAAAATGCGAAGTGGTTGCGACGCAATTAAGTGGCTGTCTTGCTATGGCATCGTCAAAAGATAAAAAAGGGAATTGGACTTACTTCTTCTCTCATAGTGGCATCTGTGGTTCAGTTGAACAGGAAGCATTATCACATTGCAAAGCCAGCAAAGCTAAAAACTGCCAAATTGAAATTCGTCAATTAGACGCACATTATAAATACGTTATTGATAAACTCTTATGGGGAAAATTCTCACAAGACTAGCATAAATACTTGTGCATGAATTTTAAAAAGCTTCGCACCACCTTAATCTTCTTGATGCAAGAGCGGTCAAATTTCTCTCACTTTTTACAAGGAATAAAAATGAAAAAATATTGGTTAATTCTATTCATGATGCTTGCTTGCAGCCCTTATGCGAATAGCTGTGGTGGGCAATTTGATCCAGCAACTGGAACGTGTCGAATTATTGGTCCTGATGGAAGAATGATTATCTATAATTCAGCCCCTCCACAAGGGGGATATTCAAATGCGCAAGTAGGACCACCAGTCGGTTCTGACTACTATGCTGCCATTGCCATCAATAAAGCCACTGGAGATTGGGGATGGTCAACTGGCTTTTTAGGCGAATCTGTGGCGATTATGGATGCAAGAATGCACTGTGAAAAAGCAGAACGAGGAGAATGCGAAGGAGCGGCAACACAATTAAATGGCTGTCTTGCTATGGCATCTTCAAAAGATAAAAACGGGAATTGGACTTACTTCTTCTCTCGTTCTGGCATCTGTGGCACAGTTGAACAGGAAGCGTTATTAAATTGCCAAGCCAGCAAAGCTAAAAACTGCCAAATTGAAATTCGTCAATTAGACGCGCAATATAAATACTATATGTATCAATAAACGCTTAAAATCAATCTAGGGCGTATCAAATACGCCCTAGCAAAAGGATTATTATGAAAAGATTACTTACATTAGCTTTATGTGCTTTATCCGTTTCAGTTTCTGCGAAAACACCTTCAATCGAAGATCAAATGTCGTATCCACCACGACCGCCACTTCTAGATTTTCCTAATTGGTGGAGTGTAATTGCTTATAATCCACAAAATGGTGCTTTTGGTTATGGCGAGGGAGGTATGATAAAGGCTGCTCAAAATAAAGCACTAAAAGATTGCGAGCTTGCTTCAAATGATGCAAATAAACAATATTGTCAAATTGTCACAGAAGCTAATCATGCTTGTGTCGCATTGGCAACGGGAGACTCCCCTGAAAAATATGCCGCAGTTCGCAATTTCAGAATGAAGCGAGAAGAAGCTGAACAAGAAGCCTTGGCTGCCTGTAAAACGAATTCAGCGAATTGCACAATCACTTTCTCTGCTTGCGAAAAATAATCTTAAAAAAGGAACGCTCTATGAAAAAAATCTTACTTTGCCTATGTCTCTTTTCTTCTGCCGCTTATGCTAACCAATGTGAAATCATTGATAGCGAATTAGCAGCAAGTTATTCAGAGATGGAAACCTACGGCAACTATAACGAAAAGAATGAAGAAAAATACCAGTCTTCAGAAAAACGTTTTAAAGACGCACTAGCCAAAATTGAAAAATTAGAAGGCAAATTCTGCACTTGGGAAAAAGCACCTGAAGTGGGTGTTGGCATGCTCACTTCAGAAGACCAAAAACTGCAAATTCTTGTTTGGGATTGGCAATCTGGCGGGACAATGCACGAATATGGCAGCATTTGGCGTTATCAGCTACCTAATGGCACTTGGAAAACGGAAGTTAATGAGTTAAGCTCTTTTATAACCAGACTAGTACCGCTTAAATTGAATGGAAAACCTTACTATTATATAGAAACCTCTGACATCTACAGTCAATGTCATCATGCAATCGCAGCGAAATTTTATCAAATTACGGAAAAAGGTTTAGAAGAAGCCAATCTGATTCAAGGTAAAAAACCAACTTCTAATATTGAGGTATCGTTTATCTCATATACGAATAATGATTTACCAGAATCGAATGCCTATTTTGATTACGACTTGAAAAATAACCGCTTTAGCTTCCCGTTAGTACATCAATTTGAAGATACCTGTGGTAACGGAAAAATGACCTCAGAACGCATTTATTATCGTTTTGATGGCAAACACTTTGTAAAAGAGAAAAAAGCGAAGAAATAATTGATTGACTTGCTTCATATCAACAAACAAAGGGGCGTACATCATACGCCCCTTTAGTTCATTAAAATCAACACCTACACACCTAACCATTTTTCAGCTTTCGCTCTTACCTCATGAATCAAAGCTGGATTATCTCGCAATTTTTCACCATAAGTTGGCACAATTGCTTTTAATTTCTCTGCTAATTCTGGTTGTTGCGCAATAAAACATTGGCTAAGTACGCTTAACATCGCATCCACCGAAGTTGAAGCACCAGGAGATGCACCAAGTAGGCCTGCAATGCTTTTATCTTCCGAAGTAATCACTTCTGTGCCAAAACATAACACGCCTTTTTCATTCGGCTGATCTTTGATAATTTGCACACGCTGACCTGCGATAATCACATCCCAATCTTCACTTTTGGCATCAGGCAAGAAAGCGCGTAAATCTTCCATGCGCTGCTCTTTCGTTAAAAGCGCCTGCTTAATTAAATATTGTGTCAGTGGGATATTTTTGCAGCCAGCAAGCATCATGGTAACAAAATTATCTGCCTTAAATGAGCTTGGGAAATCCCATTGTGAACCATTTTTCAGAAATTTCGTGGTAAAGCCAGCGAAAGGCCCAAATAACAAGGTTTTCTTACCCTCAATAAAGCGGGTATCTAAATGCGGCACCGACATTGGGGGCGCACCAATTTTCGCTTTACCATAAACTTTAGCATGGTGTTTTTCCACGATTTCAGGATTGCGACACACCATAAAAATTCCACTCACAGGGAAACCACCGATATGTCTCGCTTCTTGAATATGGCTTTTTTGTAATAAGTTAAGCGAACCGCCGCCACAACCAATAAAGACAAATTTGCAATCGTGTTGGAAAATTTGACCGCTTGCATCTTTAACAGATAAACGCCAACCCTCTGCGGTTTTATCTAAGCCACAAACTGGATGATTCACTTCTAAGCGGCAACCTGATTTGACTAAGTGCTTAAAGAGTTTACGGGTTAACTCCCCAAAATTGACATCAGTACCGTGCTCCATCCATGTTGCTGCAACTGGCTCTTTATTCACACGGTTTTCCATCATCAATGGAATCCATTGTTTTAACGTTTCTGCATCATCAGCAAATTGCATCCCTTCAAACAGTGGATGAGTTGAAAGGGTTTCAAAACGTTTTTTCAAGAATTTGACATCTTTTTCGCCTTGCACAAAACTCATATGTGGCAATTTACGGATAAAATCCGCTGGATTTTCAATGCAACCAGTTTCCACCAAATATGACCAAAGCTCTAACGAAAGCTGATATTTTTCGTTAATATCAAGCGCTTTGCTAATATCAATAGTGCCATCTGCTTTTTCAGCAGTATAGTTTAGTTCACAAAGTGCAGCATGCCCTGTGCCTGCATTATGCCATTCATTAGAGCTTTCTAACGCAATATCTGGTTCAGCTTCAAAAATGGTAATGCTTTTCTCTGGCATTAAAGCTTTTAACAGCGTGCCAAGCGTGCCACTCATAATACCCGCACCAATCAGCACAATGTCAGATTGTGAGTGTAATTGACTCATAATGATTTCCTTTGTGTTTGTTTTGTTTGAGTTTCTAAGTTAATGATAGTCGCTTAAAATGGCTATTGCAAACGGTTGCCAAAAGATATTTTGCTAAAGCGATTTAGCCTAAAAAGAGAAAGAATAAATACTAATGAGCAACTAAAAGACTGATATAATTATTAACCTTTTTATCATTGGAGAGACTTATGCAGTTCAAAGATTATTTAGCCAGCTTTCCCGCTATCGATCATCTTCGCGGTTTAGACGTTAAAAACGCCACAGGAGAAGTTATTCACACGATTCCTGCGATTGAGGGCAAATTAGGCTCATTAAAACTCTATCATGCCCTATTTGCAAAATTCGATGGAAAACTGACCGCTTGTAGCGCGCAACAAGGGCTAGAATGGTTTGCTGAACATGTTGAAGATGCCAAACAATACCCAGGAAAACATCCAAATATTGATTTACTCAATCAAGTCATCTCTGAAAATTTACAACTGAGTTTGGTACCACTTATCAAATAACGGAGGAAATATGAAAAAGTATTCATGGGCTATCATTTATGCATTCGTTACTGGGCTAATCTTCCCAAACGCTTTTGCGGCTGAAAAAACAGAAAATAAAACGCCAGCTAAAACTCAACCACAAACTAAAGCGCCAGCACCAGCTAAAAAAAGCACGAAACCACAACAAAAAGAAACGCCCCAAAGCGCCCCTCAAAATGAAGAGCTTGAGCAATTTAATCGTAACGTAAGCATTCAATTTATTGCGCGTGGTGTGCAGACAGAAGAAAACAATCAATCTTATGTTACATTAACCTATCAGATTCAAAATAAAGGCAAAAACCAAATCCAATCTCTTGGCTGGGTTTCCTCTTATGTGATTGGAAAACAAACACCATTGTATTCAAAAGAGTTACCACTTGAATTTGAACCGCCACTTGCTAGTGGCAAGCAAATGGAAATCACCATCCGCCTACCATTAGGCGAACTGCCAGAAGCTGCACAAAAGCAATTTCTCAGCAAAACGGCTGATATCCGTGCGATTAACAAGCCAAAACAAGTGAGCTTCTCAAGTGGCTCAAAAATTGTAGTTACCAAATAATAAATAAAGGGTTAAAGCCAACTTGCTTTAACCCTTTATTTTCATACTAACCTTCTCGACATTCCAACCAAGGCAACTGCATTCCTTGATAATTTTTGTAATAGATTGAGCTGCGTTCACGTGCGACTAAATTCACGTAATTACCTGCAATAGGATGGTAAGAACGGTATGTCACCTCAAATCGATTTCCTCTCGCATTCAACACTTTATTTTCAAGATGATCAAACGGCATTGCTTTGCCGCCATCTAACTGAAAATAGAAGCCGAAATTATCTTTCAATCGACTTTCTCTTGAAAGTGGGAAATAGGTTGCTAAATAAGAAGTCTCACCGGTTTCTGCATTATTGCAAGAGTAATAATAACGCTTGTAGTCTTTCGGGTTATTCAACTCAGCTTGACTAATTTCATCTTTTAAAAAACCGGTTTTTACCGTTTTCTTAGGTACAGGTTGGCTTTTACAAGCAAATAATCCTAGTGCAACTACGCTTAATAAAACAATTTTAAGTTTGTTCATAAAATTCCGAGATAAGAGATATATAAAGAAAAATGGTCATTATGATAGCTTAATTTTTAGTTAATAGCTTATTTTTCTGTATCTCAAATTCTATTCATTTTGATTATGAGTTATTTTCATCATGAGAGATTTGCTTGCCAGGCCTCAAATGTGTAAACTGCTGGCGCTTTTATACAGACTTTTATCCTAGGGATTTTAAAATGAAAAAAAATGTGATTACTTCAGCGATCTTATTAGCGATTCCGGCATTAGCGGCGGCTGAAGATGTGGCAAAATTAGATGTGATTAACGTCTATTCTGCCTCAGCCACGCCAACGAGCCTTCATCAAACCGCTTCATCTGTTACCGTTTTAACCGAAAAAGATTTTGCACAACGTGGTGCGACTTATGTCAGTGATGTGTTGAAAACGGTACCAAGCTTAGCTGTAAGTGCTTCTGGCGGTCGTGGCACATTAACTAATGTATTCTTACGTGGTGCGGATGCAAACCACACTGCTGTGATTATTGATGGCGTGAAAGTGAACCCTGTTTCTGGCTATGGCTTTGATTTCGGTGGCTTAGCATTAAGCAATATCGACCGCATTGAAGTACTACGCGGTGAACAATCTGCCCTTTGGGGAAGTGATGCCATGGGTGGTGTAATTTATATCACCACGAAAAAAGGTTTAGAAAAAGGCAAAACCTTCAATGTCGATTACGATTTTGGCACAGGCTCGAATCGCACAGTGGATGGTTCATTAACCCTTTCAGGCTCAAACAACAATTTCTATTATGCTTTACATGGTGACAGTCACCACACCAAAGGCATTTCAGCACTCAGCAAAAACCGCTTTAACTACACTGCGCAAGATGGCACAGCGGTAAGTACCGGTGGCTCAAGCGAACGCGATAAATTCCATCGTGATAACGCTTCTCTTCGTTTCGGCTATGACGATAACCAAAAAGGTTTCGACTTCTTAACCTCTCACAGCAGCCAAACAGCTAACTTTGATAACAGCGCAACGGATGAAAAAGGCCACTACACCCGTACACGTGACACCTTATTCAAATTAAGTGGTTTCTTAGGTAATGATGATGAATTGCTTAAACACAAAGTGGGAGTAAGCCATCTCAAAACTGACAGCGATACCGTTGGCTACACATCGGCTTACGATGCGAAAAAACTCAATGCGAACTATCAATTAGACGTCAATTTTGATCGTGAAGGCACTCTCACGCAAGGTTTAAGCTTTTTAACTGACTATCAAAAAACAGATTTCAACTCGTCTTATTTCAATAATGCAGGTAATAAAAAACTTGTTGAGAAAAGCTTAGCGGCAGAATATCGCTTATTACACGATGCAGATCATAGCTTAAATATTAGTGGTCGTTACACTGACAGCTCTGAATACGAAAACTCATGGACGGGCCGTATCGCTGGCGCTTACCGTTTACACAACAATGTGAAAGCCCACGCAAGTTTCGGTTCAGCAATTCAAAACCCGACGATCACTGAATATTACGGTTACAACGCGCGATATATCGGTAACCCGAATTTACAACCAGAGAAAAGTGTAGGTGGCGATGTTGGTTTCTTGTTTGAAACCAATGATGGGCGTCACAGCTTTGATGTGACTTATTTCGCTCGCAACGTGAAAAACGCGATTAGCAGCGAAGTAATCAACTTTACCACTTATGCAAGCCGTGCAGTAAACCTTGAAGGTAAAAGCAAAGTGAAAGGTGTTGAAGTGGCTTACAACGGTAAAATCACCGATGTATTAACTGCTTACGCTAACTACACCTACACACAAACCCGAGATAGCAAAGGCGCTGAATTGACACGTCGTCCAAAACATTTGGCGAACGCAGGCTTAGCATACCAAATCACTGAAAAATTGGGCACAGATGTAAATGTCTCTTACACAGGCAAACGCATGGATACCTACTATTCACCAACCTACAGCACGCATAAAGTAAAATTGCCATCTTACACCTTGGCAAACTTAGGCGTGAACTATAAAGTAGCGGATAGCTTGACGATTTATGCGAACCTTAACAACGTATTCAATAAAAAATATGAAAACGTACTGGGCTACGGCCAAGAAGGACGTAATGTTTACGTTGGGTTGAAAGGATCGTTCTAATTATTACCCACTCATAAGGGCGTGCTTAGCACGCCTTTTTACATTCTTGATGGCGTAGCGTATCATTATCTATATGCAAAAAACTCGCTTAATTTTAACCGCACTTTTCCTTCCGTTTACCGCTCAGGCTTCGGAACAATTTGTCTCGCTCACGCTTTGCAGCGACAGACTGCTTATCGAACTGGCGGAGCCTTCGCAAATTGCTGCACAGTCGCCTTATTCGAAAAATCCGTTGATGATGTTGGATAAAATCAATACCGATAAACCTGTTCTGGAACCGCAATTAACGGAATTATTACCCTATTTGGATAAAACGATTCTGATTAACGAAACCTTTTATCCCCAATTAGTCGCAGAGCTGAAAAAACTCAATGTGAAGATTATTCCCATTAACGACAGCCCACAAACGCCCGATGAATTATTTACGCTAATTCTAGACTTAGGCAAACAACTGGGTAATGAGCAAAAGGCGACTGATTTAGTAACAAAACTCAAATCGCAAAACGTTCACTTAAATCGACCGCTTACTGATACACTGATTTTGTCGGAAACAGGTGTGGTAGAGAGTTATTACCCACAATATCCTGTACTGTTAAATTTACTCGGATTAACGCCACTAAAAACACCACTTACCGCACAAAACTTCTCGTTAGAAAAAGTGATTTTAAGCCAACCAAATGTACTAATTTCACTGACCGACAAACAAGGTTACAATGCACAAGCTGAATTACTGCACCACCCTATGCTGCAAGATTTTTTCAAAAACCAACCGCTTGTAAGCATTCCGATGAAATATACCTATTGCTTCGATCACGGCGTGTGGCAAGGGGCGGAGAAGATTTATCAACAATTAAAATAATGTAGCTGACAAATCTCCCCTAACCCCTCTTTGCTAAAGAGGGGGATTTCATTATTAAATTAACCTAGGGTGACGTAGTTACTATTTTTATGTATGAATAATTAAAATAAATACCAAAATTATAAATTATCACCATAATAATTCCCCTCTTTAGCAAAGAGGGGTTAGGGGAGATTTGACAAAATCAAATTAACAAATGATATTTGGATTACATAGGAAATTGATCATTGACCAAAACACTAAAATTAAATACCGCACTTTTCTTCGCGTTGCTGTTGATTAGCGGCTTTGCGATTTATCATCAGCTAGGCGATTTCGCCCATCTCAAAAATGCGGATGGCGTGCTCACCGATATGCGCTCGATGGTGCTGTGGGATATTCGTTTTCCGCGCATTGGTTTAGCTTTATTGACGGGTGCCAGCCTAGCGATTGCCGGCAATGCGATGCAAGGCATTTTCCAAAACCCATTAGCGAGTCCAGGCTTGCTCGGCAGTAGCGCTGGCGCAACGGTTGCTAGTGTATTTATCCTCTATTATTTTGCCGTGCCATTTTCACTGCTCTTAGCCGGAGGAGTAATTGGCGCGCTTTTAAGCTTTTTCATCGTGTATTTGATCGCTAAAAACTACGGCACCACGATGATGATTCTAAGCGGTTTAGCGGTCAATATGTTGCTTGGGTCAGCAATCGCATTGCTGCTTTCCAACGCGGAAAGCCCATGGGCATTAGCTGAACTTTATCGTTGGCTACAAGGCTCGTTGATGTGGGCTAAATTAGATACATTGCTTATTTCACTCCCGATTGTTCTGGTTGGGATTTTCTGTTTATACCACACCCGCCGATATTTAGATTTACTCACCTTTGGTGAAGAAACGGCTAGCACCATGGGCGTGGATCCCAAACGTAGCTTTTTCATCAGCACCTTTGGTGTCGCTTTATTAGTCGGTGCGACCATTCCGCAAACTGGTACCATTGGGTTTATCGGCTTAATCGCACCACACTTCGCCCGTATTTTACTGAAAGCTCGCCCATCACAACTTTACTTCACTAGTGCGCTAATCGGGGCATTATTGCTATTACTGGCTGATTTGGCAATTTTATATATCCCACTATTTTCACATATTTACATTGGCACGTTGACTGCACTTATCGGTGCCCCTTGCTTGATTTGGATGTTATTGACGCAACAGAGAAAAATCGCACATTAACCCTAACGGCATATTTCAAAATATGCCGTTTTATTTTTCATCACTCAAAATATAAAAAATAACTATTCTCAATTCATAAAATTCGCGTATAATTTGAACACTTTTTATTATTGAGGACACAAAATGAAAAAATTATTAAAAACCACTTTAGCTTCTGCATTATTAATGGTATCCACATTCGCTAGCGCCGTGACGGTTAAAGATGCGAAAGGTGAATTTACCCTTGATAAAACCCCAAGCCGTGTTGTGGCATTGGAATATTCTTTTGTGGATGCTTTAGCCCAAGTCGGTGTTAGCCCAGTGGGTGTGGCTGACGACAACAAAGTCGATCGTATTCTGCCGCAAGTGCGCGAAAAAATTGCTGCATGGCAATCCGTTGGCACGCGTTCTCAACCGAGTCTTGAAGTGATTGCTTCCCTCAAACCTGATTTAATTATTGCCGATCCTTCCCGTCACACAGCGGTGTTTGAAGAATTGAAAAAAATTGCGCCAACAGTGATGTTCGATTCTCGTCATGAAAGTTATCAAGAAAATCTTGAAACCGCGCAAAAAATTGGTGATTTAGTCGGTAAAAGTAGCGAAATGAAAGCGAAGATCAATGAACATAATGATTACATTGCCAACATCGCAAAAAATTTAGGTGTGCAAGGCAAAAAAGCCTCATTTGGTACTTCCCGAGAAGATAAATTTAACATCCAAAATGACAATGGCTATGTGGGTAGTTTCTTAACGACATTAGGTTTTGCACCAACTAAACTCAATAGCGATCAAGCTTTCGTGGAAATCAACCTTGAACAATTAGTAATGGAAAAACCGGAATACTTGTTCATCGCCCATTACCGTGATGAAAGTATTGCGCGCAAATGGGAAGCCGAGCCACTTTGGAAAGCCATTCCTGCCGTAAAAGCGAATCATGTTTACAGCGTTGACGCCGACATGTGGGCTCGTGGTCGTGGCTTAGAAGCGAGCAAAATTATGGCAAAACAAATTGAAGGTTTCGTGAAACAAAAATAATGATGAAGTCCACTTTCCGTTGGGGAATTCCCCTTATCATTCTGGCTTTCCTATTATGGGGAAGCCTGTTTTTGTATTATCCCATCGAAATTCGACCGCTTGCAGCTTTACAAGCGTTCCTCCCCGATGGTGATGAAATTGCCAAAATTACGGTAACCGATTTACGCCTACCGCGTGCATTAGTTGGCATGATTTTAGGTGCCAATCTTGCGGTAGCGGGTGCGTTGTTACAAACCATTACGCGCAATCCACTAGCCTCGCCTACGCTACTCAGCGTGAACTCGGGAGCCAGCCTTGCGATGGTAACCACCAGTGCGTTTAGCCCCTTGATTCTTTCTGGTTATAGCATTGCCTTAGTGGCCAGTATCGGTGGCGGTCTGAGTTGGTTTGTGGTGATGCTGATCAGCAACGGATGGAAAGACAACAGTGGGGATCGTAGCCGGGTGATTTTAGCGGGGATTGCTGTATCACTACTTTGTGCCGCCCTCACGAAATTGGTGCTCATTATCGCGGAAGATCATGCCTTCGGTATTATGAGTTGGCTAGCTGGCGGCATTGCACATGCCCGTTGGAATGAATTATTGACGTTATTTCCGTTCTTTATTTTGACCGCACTTTTCTGCCTGCTTTTTGCCAGTCGTTTGAATTTACTCAATTTAAGCGATGAATCCGCTCGTTCCCTAGGCATCAATCTCTTCCGTTTACGTTGGTACGCTAACATCATGGCATTATTGATTGTGGGTTCAAGCGTAAGTGTTGCTGGTCCCGTGGCCTTTATTGGCTTACTCGTGCCCCACCTTGCCCGCTATTGGATTGGTTATGACTTGCGAAAATCGCTCCCTATGGCGATGTTACTCGGTGCAATTTTAATGCTCGCTGCAGATACCATTGCCCGCGCGGTCAACTTTCCTAGCGAAGTGCCTGCCGGTGCGGTACTTGCCTTAATCGGTGCCCCAGTCTTTGTATTATTTGCCAGAGGAAGACACTAATGCGAACCTCTCATGTATCTTTTCGCGCTATCGGCTTTTATGTCGGCACGCTTAGTCTGATGGTACTACTCTTTGGATTGAGTATTCGCCTTGGCACTTACACGCTTTCCTTTGAGGAAATTTGGGCGGCCTTTCAGCCTGACGATAAAAACTATTTTACCTTGATGGAATATCGCTTACCCCGTGCAGTGTTAGCGATTTTATTAGGTGGTGCCTTAGCAATTTCCGGTGTGTTAGTGCAAAGCGTGGTACGTAATCCACTTGCCTCTCCCGATATTTTAGGGATAAACAATGCGGCAGGGTTAGTTGCTGTTTCGGTATTGATGTTCTTGCCAAACTTAGCATTTTACTGGATGCCAATTTTTGCCTTTTTAGGCGGCGTGCTCTCTTTTGTCATTTTATGGATCGTGTGCGGTTTTAACTTCCGCCCTATCAAAATGGCAATCATTGGGGTCGCACTTTCCGCATTATGGGCAGCCATTAGTCATTATCTGATGCTTACCAATCCGGTCGAGATCAACACGGCTATGTTATGGCTCACAGGAAGCCTGTGGGGGCGCAGCTGGTCTTATTTGAATGTGGTATTGCCATGGTTAGTGGTATTGCTGCCCTTACCATTTATTTTCTGTCGCGATCTCGATACCCTTGGTTTAGGTGAAAACAAAGCCTCCACCCTGGGCGTAACCGTAAATAAAGTGCAAATTAGCGTTTTAGTGTTAGCGGTAGCTCTTTCCACTACAGCTGTGGCAATTTGTGGTCCGATTGCCTTTTTAGGCTTGGTTGCTCCGCATCTTGCCCGTCGTTTAGTCGGTGGCAGACATCGCACCCTATTACCGGCAGCCTTGATTATTGGCGCCCTCTTATTACAACTTTCGGATATTTTGGCGCGGGTGATTGACCCACCAACTGAACTACCAGCGGGTATTCTGACTGCGATTATCGGTGCGCCATATTTCTTCTACTTATTGATGAGAACTAAATAATGAGCATTGAAATCAATAATTTATCTTTAGGTTATCAAGATAAACTCGTGGTTAAAAATCTGTCGCTAAAATTCCCGAAAAATAAAGTGATTGCATTAATCGGCCCAAATGGTTGCTGTAAGTCCACCACATTAAAAGCTGTGGCTCGCTTGCTTAAGCCAAAGCAAGGCTCAATCACCCATAAAGGTCAGGATATTTGGCAAAAAAGCCCTAAAGAATATGCCCAAGAATTGGCTTTTCTCCCGCAGCAACACTTGGTACCTGAAGGCATTAAAGTACGCGAATTGATTGCTTACGGGCGTTCGCCTTACTTAAACCTCTGGGGTAAACTCAGCCAAAAAGATGAAGAATTGGTTAATTGGGCGATGACACAAACACAAACTACTGAACTCGCCGAACAGTTGGTTTCCGATTTATCTGGTGGTCAGCAACAACGGGTATTTTTAGCCATGACACTTGCGCAAGATGCTGAATTAGTGCTACTCGATGAGCCGACTACTTATCTGGATTTAAACCGCCAAGCAGAACTCATGGGCATGATGCGACAAATGCAACAAAACGGCAAAACTGTGATTACGGTGTTGCATGATCTCAACCAAGCCTGCCGCTATTGCGATTACTTAATCGTCATGAAAAAAGGTGCCGTAATGGCACAAGGCACACCTGATGAAGTGATGACCGAAGAGTTGCTGAAGGATGTGTTTGATTTAGATGTCATCATTCATCGTGATCCTATCAGCGACACACCGATGTTTATTTTGAAATAAAGCATTACAATAGGCTACTTCAGGTAGCCTATCTTTTTTAGACAAAATATGATTAACATTAAACAACTCAGTCAACCATACGGCTTAACCAATATTTCTTGTCAAATTCCAAAAGGAAAATTAGTTGGCATTATGGGTGCTAATGGCGCGGGAAAATCCACGTTATTAAAAAGTATTGCTGGCATATTGCCCCTCAAACAAGGAGAAATTTGGTTTGATGCTCAGTCATTAAGCAAAATGAATGCGACTGAAAAAAGCCAACATATTGCTTACCTGGCCCAGAATACGCAAATTCATTGGGATTTATCCGTTTATGATGTGATTGCATTAGGCTTGGCAGCTCCGTTACCAAAAGAAAAAGAGCGGTCAAAAATTCAAGCGTTTTCAGAAAAATTTGCAGTGACACATTTACTCAACAAACCTTTCCAACAACTTTCAGGTGGCGAGAAAGCACGTGTACAACTTGCTCGTTGCTGTATTAAAGAATCCCCTGTTTTATTGGTAGATGAGCCGATTGCGCCTCTCGACCCTTATTATCAAATTGATATGATGGAACAGCTTAAATCACTCACACCGGAACATACATGTGTCGTTGCCATTCATCACCTGTCGTTGGCTTATCGTTTCTGTGATGAAGTGATTTTACTGCACCAAGGGAAAATTGCAGCATACGGAGAAACTCAAGCGGTACTGACAGCTGAAAATCTTGCAAAAACTTTCCAAATTCAGGCTGAAATTGATTTGCTGAAAAGAGAGATCAGCCAAATAGAAAAATTACGCTAATCGATGGAAATAAAAAAGCGATGTGAATGAAACACATCGCTTTTTTCATTTATGATGATTATTCTGCAAATTCTTGCATAAATTTATCCGCTTGTTTAACCATCTCAGTCGAACCGATAAAGCATGGTACGCGTTGGTGCAAGGTTTCTGGCTTAATATCTAAAATTGGATTAAAGCCATCCGTTGCCATACCTCCCGCTTGTTCAGCAAGGAATGCCATCGGGTTACCTTCATACAACAAACGTAATTTACCTTTCGGATAAACCGTGGATGTAGGATAAATATAGATACCGCCTTTTAAGAGATTTCTGTGGAAATCTGATACTAATGAGCCAATATAACGTGAAGAATACGGACGCTTAGTTGCTGCATCACTTTCTTGACAGTATTTAATGAATTTTTTCACACCCATTGGGAAGGTAACGTACTGTCCTTCATTGATAGAATAATATTTGCCTTTTTCCGGCATTTTCATCTCTGGATGAGAAAGAATAAACAGACCTAAAGATGGGTCATAAGTGAAGCCATTCACACCGTTTCCAGTGGTATAAACTAACATGGTTGAAGAACCGTAAGTCACATAACCAGAAGCTACTTGTTTACGGCCTGGTTGTAAGAAATCCTCCATGGTTACCGGTGTGCCAATTGGTGAGATACGACGATAAATAGAGAAAATCGTACCCACAGAAACATTCACATCAATATTAGAAGAACCATCTAACGGATCGGTCATTAAAATGTATTTAGCATTACGCCCACGCTCAGTATCAAAGCCAATAAAAGTATCATCTTCTTCTGAAGCAAAGCCAGCCACCTCTTCGCGTCCTATTAACGCTTGTTTCATCGTTTCATTAGCAAAGACATCTAATTTCATTTGTGCTTCGCCCTGAATATTCTCAGAACCTGCTACGCCTAAAATGTCTTGGCTTAATCCCGCTCGGTTAATTTCACGGTGAATAATTTTCGCCGCTAAACGGATAGAAGACAAAATACCACTCAATTCGCCTTTCGCTTCAGGGTATTCGGCCTGTTTCTCAATAATAAATTCGCCTAGTGTTTTCATATCTTATCCTCTGATAACTTAATATGGTTATTTTAATCAAATGCACACATAAGATCAGAAATAATGGCAATTTTTGTGAAATAGATCACAAAATTGTAACAAGCGGTTGTTTTTATGTACTGTTTTACAAAAAACTTACTGAAAAAACAGAAAATTAAATTTATATGGCAAGAAAATGATGATAGGAATTTTAGATATAAAAAAAGCACCTCATGGTGCTATCTTTTAAAATGGAGCGGGAAACGAGGCTCGAACTCGCGACCCCGACCTTGGCAAGGTCGTGCTCTACCAACTGAGCTATTCCCGCATATTTGGTAATTTAAATGGTGCCCGAGGCCAGACTTGAACTGGCACGCCCCGAAAGGCGAGGGATTTTAAATCCCTTGCGTCTACCGATTCCGCCACTCGGGCAACACCTTGTTGTCTCGTCGTAACGAATCAACAAGGCGCATTATAAGGATTTTCAGCTAGGCGTCAAATAAATTTTTCAATAAAAATCACGTTTGCCTAAAAATTTAGCGATATTTCTAAAAAAACATCAATCTGCTAAAAAAATAAAACCACCTATCGGTGGTTTTATTCTTAATTAGTCATCTAAGAAGCTACGTAATGTTTCTGAACGACTTGGGTGGCGCAATTTGCGTAATGCTTTTGCTTCAATTTGACGAATTCGCTCACGCGTTACATCAAATTGTTTACCCACTTCTTCTAATGTATGGTCGGTATTCATATCAATCCCGAAACGCATCCGTAATACTTTCGCTTCACGAGGCGTTAATCCTTCGAGTACTTCATTTGTGGCTATACGTAAACTTTCCGCGGTTGCAGAATCTAACGGCAATTCAAGACTTTCATCTTGAATAAAATCGCCTAAATGTGAATCATCGTCATCGCCAATCGGTGTTTCCATAGAAATTGGCTCTTTGGCAATTTTCAACACTTTACGGATTTTATCTTCTGGCATATTCATACGTTCTGCCAATTCTTCCGGTGTCGCTTCACGCCCCATTTCTTGTAAACATTGACGAGAAATACGGTTAAGTTTGTTAATCGTCTCAATCATATGCACTGGGATACGAATCGTACGCGCTTGGTCTGCGATAGAACGAGTAATCGCCTGACGAATCCACCAAGTTGCATAAGTTGAGAATTTATAACCACGGCGATATTCAAATTTATCCACCGCTTTCATTAAACCAATATTCCCTTCTTGGATTAAATCTAAGAATTGTAAGCCACGGTTGGTATATTTTTTCGCGATCGAAATAACTAAACGTAAGTTGGCTTCTACCATTTCTTTTTTCGCACGACGAGCTTTTAATTCACCGTTTGCAATACGTCCGCCAATTTCACGAATTTGGGCGATAGTTAAACCAGAACTCTGTTCAAGCTCTTGTAATGCAGCAATATTTACACGAATTTTTTCTATATAATTCGCAAGTTTAGGCGCCCCACCTTTTTTCGCATTGATAGCTTTTTCAATCCACTCTTCAGAAGTTTCATTACCTTGGAAGGCTTTTAAGAAATCACCTTTTTTCATACCTGCATATTCAACCGCATAACGCTGAATTTGACGCTCTTGTGCACGCACTTGCTTCATTAACTTCTGCATCGTTTCAACTAACAGGTCAAATTGTTTTGGTACTAAACGAAACTCACGGAAAATATCAGAAAGAGCATGAATTTGCTCACGTGCTTTTTTATGTGTTCTACCGTGTTTTTGAATTGCTAATAAGGCTTTTTCGTGCTGCTCTTTAAGTTTAGTAAATTTCTCACGCGCCACTTCAGGATCGATTGAATTATCATCACTACTATCCGAAGAATCAGAAGCATCTTCGTCTTCCTCTTCTTCATCTATATCTGCAGCACCTTCAACTTCTGCATCATGGTGTAAATCAGGATCTAAATGCTCTTCAGTGGCAGCTTCTAAATTTGGATCAATAAATGCCGTCACTAAATCTGCCAAACGCATCGTGCCTTCTTCTACTTGCTCATAGCAAGCTAAGACGCCAGATAATGCTTCTGGATACTCTGCAACAGCGCATTGTACTTCATTGATTCCTTCTTCAATGCGCTTAGCAATATCAATCTCACCTTCTCTGGTTAATAGCTCAACGGTTCCCATCTCACGCATATACATACGCACAGGGTCTGTCGTACGGCCTAACTCAGATTCTACGGTAGAAAGCACTTTGGTTGCTTCTTCTACCACATCTTCATCAGCAATATTCTCAGCCAACATGAGTTCGTCCGTATCTGGCGCGACTTCAAAAACTTGAATCCCCATGTCAGTGATCATTTGAATAATATCTTCGATCTGCTCAGCATCCACCAATTCTTCTGGAAGATGGTCATGCACTTCAGATAAAATTAAATAGCCTTGTTCACGACCTTGCGCAATCAAAAGTGCGATTTGAGATTGCTGTTCTAATTGTTGATCTACTAATTGTTGTTCCATAATTTTGTTCCGTTTTTGAGCAGTCAAAATAGTGTTGAATTATATCATTATTTGTCAAGAACTTGATAGCCTTGCAAAATTTTTCACAAAAATAACCGCTTGTTAGCGCGCTAATAACAAGGCAAGCTCTTGCTTTTCAGCGGCATCTAGCTCTAGGCCGGTTGTTCGTTCTTTTGCCATTAAAACTTCAATACGTTTTTCTACTAATTTGGCATAAAGAAAATCAAGCGTTTCGATAAATTCTTTTTCCATATTTTCAGGGCTTACCATATGATCCCAATTCGCTAGAATTTCAAGTGTACGGTACTCCGATTTATCTCGCCAATGCTCCAATAAGGCGCCCATACTTATCCCCACATGCTGTTGGCAAGTCGCTGCTAACTCTACAAACAGATCAAAACCTGCCTCATTTAGGCTTTGCAAAGGTGATAAATCTGGCACATGTTTTGCAAGCTCTGGATTTTGCAGTAATAGCGCAATCAACAAACGCATTGGTGTTCGTTTAATTTTTTCCGTAGGGTTTGCTTTTGGCTGTGTTGGCATTCGATTAGGCAACATCGCCTCTAGTTGGCTTGGATCAAGAAGCCCCAATTTTTGGCCGAGTAAATTACGCAGATAAATCCGTAACATTTCCCCAGGAATACGGTTAATCAAAGGCACAGCAAGCGAAGCTAATTTAGATTTGCCTTCTTGACTTGATAAATCAACTTGCGCAAGTAACGAATCAAATAAAAACTCGCTTAACGGTTTTGCCACTTCCTGCACATATTGTTCAAATTGTACTTTCCCTTGCTGACGAATAAAGCTATCTGGATCTTCCCCATCTGGTAAGAAAATAAATTTTAACTGGCGCCCGTCATATAAATAAGGCAGCGCATTTTCAAAAGCTCGCCACGCGGCATCTCGTCCTGCTCGGTCACCATCGTAACAACAAATAATTTGTTCAGTCACCCGAAACATTTGCTGAATTTGCTCACTTGTTGTTGCTGTACCTAAAGAAGCGACTGCATTATTTACCCCAAACTGAGCAAGCGCAACCACATCCATATAACCTTCTACAACTAATAACGAGGTTGGATTTTCATCTTGTTGCAGTACTTGGAACAAGCCGTAAAGCTCACTCCCTTTATGGTAAATTACCGATTCTGGTGAGTTGAGGTATTTCGGGCGTTCATCGCCCATCACTCTTCCGCCAAATGCAATAACTCGTCCACGCTTATCTCGAATAGGGAACATTACTCTATGTCGGAAACGATCATAAACTTTGCCATTTTCATTGCGTGAAAGCATCCCTGTATCAATCAATTTTTGGGTTTCCTCAGCTGAAGAACCAAACTGTTTAAGCACCGTATCAAAGGCATTCGGCGCAAAACCAATCTCAAAACGATGAATGATCTCTTCAGACAACCCTCGTTGTTGCAAATAACTTTGGCTTGGAATATCACTAGTTAACTTTTGCTGATATAACTTAGCAATCGCATCCATCAAACCATATAAGTCTCGTTTGGTTTGAAAACCTACTTGTGGCCGGCCATTATGATTTCGCACATTTTCACGTGGAACTTCCAGCCCGTGCATAGCAGCAAGTTCTTCAATCGCTTCAGGGAACTCTAACTTATCAAATTCCATTAAAAAACTAATTGCATTGCCATGCGCGCCACAGCCAAAACAGTGATAAACCTGCTTAGGTTGACTCACAGAAAAAGAAGGGGTTTTCTCATGATGAAATGGACAGCAAGCCTGATAACTGTGCGCACCAGATTTTTTTAACTTCACGCGACTGTTAATCAGCTCGACAATGTCTGTACGGGCGATGAGATCATCAATAAATGAACGTGGAATAATGCCTTTGATTATGACCTCCGATGCAGATAGGAAAAATGCCTTTTATGCAAATTGAACGTTTAAGCATTCTCGGCATAAAATGCTAAAACCGTGATTCCAAATGGTTTCACGGTTTTAGTTAAGATTTGTGAATAACGTTACAAATTAGTATAAACGTGTATTACGAGCGTTCTCACGAGCATTACGTTTAGCGTGACGTTTTGCTAAAGATGCTTTTTCGCGTTTACGAATAGTCGTTGGTTTTTCGTAGAACTCACGTGCGCGAACTTCTGCTAAGATACCTGCTTTTTCGCAAGAACGTTTAAAACGACGTAATGCAACGTCAAAAGATTCATTTTCACGAACTTTAATTACTGGCATATGCCATCACCTCAAGGAATTAAATATGTTTAAATTAAGCCGCACACTATTTTTGGCGACATAGAACTAAAAAAGGTAGCCAATTCTACCCCAGCTAGGCCGATAAGTAAAGGGATGATTTAGAATTCTTCTCTATTCTTGCTTGCCTAATAAGATCGGCGATCTGTTTTGGCTCTATTGCGCTCGCAAAGACATCTCGCCAATCGCATAGGCATTTATCTTGCCTGTCTGTTCTAACAAAAGTTCGCCCTTGTCATTGATGCCTTGTGAGATCCCATGGATTTCAGTATCTCCTGCAAGGAGCTTAACTGGTTTACCATAAAATAAATCATAGCTTTGCCAGCGTTCAACATAATTTTCAAAGCCAACAAGCGGGTAAATTTTCAGATTTTTTTGCAATTGCGGCACAATTTTCTGCAACAATTGATTACGTTCTAAATGATAGGCTGAAAGATCAGCATAAGGTTGATTGACCACATTGAGATCAACCTGATCCATGCTCAAATTCAAGCCAATTCCGATCACCAAATAGTAGTCATTATTTTCAAAGCGGCTTTCAATTAAAATGCCACCTAACTTTTTCCCTTGGTAATAGACATCATTCGGCCATTTAATTTGAATATCTGAAATGCCCAACTCAGTAAAGCTTTCTGCCAAAACTAAAGCGACCACCAAACTTAATGCGCTGACCTGACGAACTTCATCTGCGCTATAACGCCATAACAAAGAAAAACAAAGATTCTGGCTTTTGCCTGAATACCATGAGCGTCCACGGCGACCGCGCCCAGCGGTTTGATGCTCAGCCGCGCATACTGAGCCTACTGCTAAATGTTTATATTCACGTAATAAGTATTCATTAGTTGAATCAATTTCATCGAAAATGACCGCTTCTCCGCATAATAATGCGGCTTGTAAATCGGGCTGGTTGAGTTTCATTTAACGAGTCACCTCTTCGCTATTTACTTCACCATGTTTTCCGATAAAACGCACTTCTGGATGAAGCTCAACCCCAAATTTCTCACGCACGCGTTTGCGTACTGCTTTAGCTAAATCTGCTACGTCCTGACCTGTCGCATTATCTTTATTAATTAACACCAATGCTTGCTGAGTGTGGACAGCTGCACCGCCAACTTGAAAGCCTTTTAACTCACATTGATCAATTAACCAACCTGCCGCTAATTTTACACGACCATCCGCTTGCGGATAATTTGGAATCTGTGGGAAAGCGGTCTGAATTTGGGCAAATTTTGCAGCCTCAATAACAGGATTTTTGAAGAAACTTCCTGCATTTCCAAACTCATCAGGATTAGGCAATTTGCTCGAACGCACCGCACATACTTCATTAAAGACTTCAAGCGGTGTCACTGTAGCTACATCAAACTGCGTTAATGAACCGTAACTGAGTACAGGCTGCCATGCTTTCGGCAATTTCAAGCCGACTGCCACAATCGCATAACCTTCGGCATAACGGTGTTTAAATACACTTTCCCGATAGCCAAATTCACATTCTGCCTTTGTTAAGCGGAAGAGCTCACCTGTGCGCAAATTCAATACTTCAACAAAATCGCATGCACGTTCAAACTCGACGCCATAAGCACCAATATTCTGAATCGGTGCTGAACCGGCTACACCCGGAATAAGCGCCAAATTTTCTAAACCCGCAATGCCATGCTCTAACGTCCATTTCACTAAAGCATGCCAGTTTTCGCCACCTTGCACGGTTAAATAATGGAAATCCGCATCTTCATGATGTTCAATGCCTTTAAGCTGATTCACTAAGACCACACCTTCAAAATCATCTAAAAACAGCATATTTGAGCCTTGCCCTAAAATAAGGATCGGCTGATTTGTCAAAGTAGCACGTTGCCATTCAGCTAAAAGTTGTTCTGTTGAAGTAAAAGGAATAATCTGGCTTGCCTGTGCAGGCAGATGAAAGGTATGAAACGGGGTTAAACTCTGCATAATCTTATCTAGTTTATTGAAATAAGGCAGATTCTAACACAAACAAGCGGTCGAAAATCATGAACGTTTTGCAAAATTCAATGAAAACTCGACCGCTTGCGAGAGATTATTTATGGTTGTCTTGATATAACCACTCAGCAACTTGTTTCGCAAAATACGTCAAAATGCCGTCTGCCCCTGCACGTTTGAAACAAAGGAGAGATTCCATAATGCACTCACGTTCTTTCAACCAACCATTTTGAATCGCAGCCATATGCATCGCATATTCGCCAGAAACTTGGTAAGCAAAAGTTGGCACACCAAAATTCTCTTTTACGCGCCATACCATATCCAAATAAGGCATGCCCGGTTTAACCATGACCATATCTGCGCCTTCTTCGATATCCATTGCCACTTCGTACAATCCTTCGTTTGCATTGGCTGGATCAACTTGGTAAGTATATTTATTGCCACCTTTAAGGTTACCTGCTGATCCAACTGCATCACGGAAAGGGCCGTAGTAGTTCGAAGCATATTTCGCTGAATACGCCATAATTTGTGTATTGATGAAATTCTCAGCTTCAAGTGCTTCGCGAATCGCACCAATTCGTCCATCCATCATATCACTTGGCGCAACAATATCAGCACCCGCTTCAGCATGAGAAAGCGCTTGTTTCACTAGAACTTCTGTTGTGATGTCATTTAATACATAGCCATCGTCGTCAATAATGCCATCTTGCCCGTGTGTGGTAAATGGATCGAGAGCTACATCTGTCATCACACCCAATTCAGGATACGCTGCTTTTAATGCACGCACCGCACGTTGAGCAAGCCCTTCTGGATTGTAGGCCTCTTCTGCCATTAACGATTTACGCTCATCGCCCACTACGGGAAATAATGCAATTAAAGGCACGCCATATTTCACCAATAAGCCAGCTTCTACCAATAATTGATCGATGGTTAAACGTTCTACACCCGGCATAGACGGAACAGGCACACGTTGATTTTCACCTTCAATCACAAAAACAGGATAGATCAAATCGTTTACCGTTAATTGATTTTCTGCCACTAAACGGCGGCTAAAATCATGTTTACGTAAGCGGCGCATACGGCGCACAGGAAATTGAGATTGAATAATTTGCATATTTTATTACCTTATAATTTCAGAAAATCTAGCCTATTGTACTGGAAAACGCTAACTCTCGAAATGATTCCGCCAACTATAGCGAGTTTAAAACTCTTTTCTTAGCCATTTAACGAATGTTTTGATCATTAAAAATGCTATGGCTATATTCGCAATAATAAAAACTACTAGCCCAAAAGTCGCTAATTCTGGGATTTGATATAAGTAAGTTGCCCCATTTGCCATAGAAGCAAGACCGAATGAGAATGACCAAAAGCCAACATTAAAACCTTTTACGACAATCCAACCGAATAAGCGCAATAAGAAAGCTAATTGTAAGAAGCCATAGCCCCAAAGCATTTTAACTACTAAATCAACTTGTCCGCCAGTTACCACTAAATAAGCCGCTGAGCCGACAAAGGCTGGTGCAAGAATAATTCCGAACGAAGCTCTTAACGGAACGGGGGTTTCATTTAAACGTAAACGCTGTAATAAAATCGGTTCAAACATAAACCATGCAATAAAACCAGCACCAAGGAAGAAAATGGCTAATTCATTATGGCCAATAAGTGTCAGTGATGTTGCTGCCGTAAAGTTAGTTGCCACTGTTGGCAAATAAAATGGCGGTAGCGCGGCAGTGTCGGTAAAAATATTCCCTTGCCATAATGCACCAATACGAATAAGTGCATAAAGCAGCTGCCCGATAGCGCCAAGCCAAATCAATGTTTCACCTAATATGGATGACCAAGCTAGTAAAATATCCCCCATCAACATCGTTGTAATAGGAATTAACGCGAAGAAAGAAAAACGAATTGGGCAGTTATATTCTTCTTTAATGGTATCGAAATGTTTAAAACAACGAATAATAAACAAACTAATAAATAACAACCAAAGCACAAAAGCAACGCTGCCTAAAACGAAACTTACTTGTGGGGCATAAGGTGTGATAGATTCTGCATGACGCCATGCAAGGGACAATGCACTTACTCCTAGCGTGATCGCAAAGTACCCTGTCGGTAAAATAAATTTCATAATACCTTCTTAAATAAAATAAAAATCCCCACTCTTTTACAAGATTGGGGATTCTCTTAGCTATTTGCTTACATCAAATTATTTGATGATTTTCGCAACAACACCAGCACCTACTGTACGGCCACCTTCACGAATCGCGAAACGTAAACCTTCATCCATCGCGATTGGGTGGATTAATGATACTGTCATTTTGATGTTATCGCCTGGCATTACCATCTCTACGCCTTCCGGTAACTCGATTGTACCTGTTACGTCAGTTGTACGGAAGTAGAACTGTGGACGGTAACCTTTGAAGAATGGAGTGTGACGACCACCTTCTTCTTTTGATAATACGTAAACTTCTGATTCGAAGTCTGTGTGTGGAGTGATTGAACCTGGTTTCGCTAACACTTGACCACGTTCGATTTCTTCACGTTTAGTACCACGTAATAATGCACCAACATTCTCACCCGCACGACCTTCGTCTAATAATTTACGGAACATCTCTACACCAGTTACTGTTGTTTTCGCTGTATCTTTGATACCTACGATTTCAACTTCATCACCAGTACGGATGATACCACGCTCAACACGACCTGTTACTACTGTACCACGACCAGAAATTGAGAATACGTCTTCGATTGGTAATAAGAATGGTTTATCAATCGCACGCTCTGGCTCTGGAATGTAAGTATCTAAGTGGTTTGCTAATTCTAGGATTTTTTCTTCCCATTCTGCAACACCGTTTAATGCTTGTAATGCAGAACCACGTACGATTGGTGTATCGTCACCTGGGAAGTCATATTGTGAAAGAAGTTCACGAACTTCCATCTCAACTAATTCTAATAACTCTTCGTCATCTACCATGTCGCATTTGTTTAAGAATACGATGATGTAAGGTACACCTACTTGGCGACCTAATAAGATGTGCTCACGAGTTTGTGGCATTGGACCATCTGTCGCTGCTACTACTAAGATTGCGCCGTCCATTTGTGCCGCACCGGTAATCATGTTTTTAACATAGTCCGCGTGTCCTGGGCAGTCAACGTGTGCGTAGTGACGGGTTGGAGTATCGTACTCAACGTGTGAAGTGTTGATGGTGATACCACGAGCTTTCTCTTCTGGTGCGTTATCGATTTGGTCGAATGCACGCGCTGAACCACCGTAGTGTTTTGCTAATACAGTTGTAATTGCAGCTGTTAAAGTTGTTTTACCATGGTCAACGTGGCCGATTGTACCCACGTTAACGTGCGGTTTTGTACGTTCAAATTTTTCTTTAGACATTTTTAAAAAGCCTCTTAAACAAACACGGTTACAATGGTGTATAACCACATTAACCACATGTAGAATATAAAACTTAAATATGAGAAAAGATAAGAAGTTAGAAAAGAAGAGTGGTGCTGATAGGCGGATTTGAACCGCCGACCTCACCCTTACCAAGGGTGCGCTCTACCAACTGAGCTATATCAGCGTTTGGAGCGGGCAGCGGGAATCGAACCCGCATCATTAGCTTGGAAGGCTAAGGTAATAGCCATTATACGATGCCCGCTGTTCTAAATTCGTCTGTCCCATACTGTGCGATTCAATTTAGGAAAGTGGTGGAGGGAGAAGGATTCGAACCTTCGAAGGCTGAGCCAACAGATTTACAGTCTGCCCCCTTTGGCCGCTCGGGAACCCCTCCACGCTTTAATTGAATACTTGACTAAACTACACAAAATGGTGCCGACTACCGGAATCGAACTGGTGACCTACTGATTACAAGTCAGTTGCTCTACCTACTGAGCTAAGTCGGCATTGCGTTGTCGTAAGCAAGTGAGGTGCATTATAGAGATTTTTTAATGGGGCGCAAGTACTTTTTTCAAAAAAATAAAAAATTCCTTTCTTTCGCCGTTTAAATCAGCAAAACGATGAAAAAATAGAAAGTTTCATGCATTTTTAGGGAATAAATCGCCAAGAAGACTGATTTATATTGTATAGTTTGCACCATTCTTTCACCGTTTCGGTGACTTTTTAGTGAACAAAATCAGAGATGTTGGCAATGAGCCTCGAACAAAACCGAAAAATCACGCCTTTTTTAACCTTTAATCGTGAGCAATGGGCAGCCCTACGTAAATCTGTACCATTAAAACTCACAGAACAAGACTTAAAACCCCTATTAGGTTTTAATGAAGAACTGTCTCTTGAAGAAGTTCGTACTATTTATCTCCCGCTTGCTCGTTTAATTAACTACTATATAGAAGAAAACTTAAAGCGTCAGGCTGTGTTACATAAGTTTCTAGGTGTCGAAGCGCCCAAAGTCCCTTATATTATCAGCATTGCTGGGAGTGTTTCTGTCGGGAAAAGTACATCTGCACGTATTTTACAAGCATTGCTTTCTCACTATCCGCATGATCGTAAAGTCGATTTAATCACCACTGATGGCTTTTTATATCCATTAGCGACTTTGCAAGAAAAACAACTGCTCAAACGTAAAGGATTTCCAGAATCATATGATATCCATCGTTTGGTGCAATTTGTGGCGGACATTAAATCGGGCAAGCGTGAAGTGAAAGCCCCGATCTACTCGCATTTAACCTACGACATCATTCCAAATGAATTTAACATTGTCGATCAACCGGATATTGTCATTTTAGAAGGCTTAAATGTATTACAAAGTGGCATGAATTATCCTTCAAGCCCGCATAATGTTTTCGTTTCTGATTTTGTCGATTTTTCTATTTATGTGGATGCAGATGAAGCATTACTTAAAGAATGGTATATTTATCGCTTCTTAAAATTCAGACGCAGCGCATTTTCAGATCCAAATTCATACTTCCACCACTACTCTCGTTTGTCGGAAGAAGAAGCAATTCACACTGCTTCCACTATTTGGGATGAAATCAACGGCTTGAACCTTAAACAAAATATATTGCCAAGCCGTGAGCGAGCGAATCTAATTTTAGAGAAAGGACATAATCACGAAATTCAAACCGTGAAATTAAGAAAATAACAGCAAAAAGGATTGGTGATGCGCCTAGCAGCCTAACCATTCCTTTTGATATTGGCAGAAATCACTTATGTTTTAGTCAATTCAACAGCGGTGATTTCAATTTGCAAAACTTCAACTAAAAATGACCGCTTATTATGAACAAAAAACTTTTTCTTCCTTTAGCAATTTTCCTAACTCTCAGTATTGCCTTAATGGTGCAGCTTTTCCGCAACGGCAATGGTGATGACCCGAAAAAACTTGAATCTGCACTTGTAGGTAAACCTGTGCCGACATTCAAATTAGAGTCAGTTGTTAATGAAGCCCAAATATTAGATGAAAACGTGGTGAAAACCGGGCATCCTCGCCTCTTAAACGTGTGGGCGACTTGGTGCCCAACTTGCTATGCTGAACACGCTTATTTAACCGAACTGGCTAAACAAGGGGTAGAAATTGTTGGCATCGACTATAAAGACGAACGCCCAAAAGCAATGAAATTTTTAGCGAGTTACGGCAACCCTTACAAAGCAATTATTTTTGACCCGAAAGGCTCACTTGGCTTAGATCTTGGCGTTTATGGCGCACCTGAAACCTTCATTATTGACGGCAAAGGCACCATTCACTACCGCCACGCAGGTGATGTAAATGAAAAAGTCTGGAATGAAACGTTGAAACCGATTTATGAGAAATTAAAACCATGATGTTCACTAAAAAATTTTCTTTTCTATTATTAGCATTTTGTCATGTTAGCTTTGCCGCCCCTATCGAATTCAATCAATTCGATAACCCGCAGCAAGAAGCGGACTATCAATCTCTTATTCAAACCTTGCGTTGTCCACAGTGCCAGAACAACAACATTGCGGATTCTAATGCAACCATTGCAACAGATATGCGTGGTAAAACTTTAGAGCTACTCAAGCAAGGCAAAAACAAAGAAGAGGTGGTAGAATATATGATTGAGCGCTACGGCAATTTCGTTACCTACGACCCGCCAATGACGCCGGCAACTATTTTCTTGTGGGTGTTGCCTGTCTTATTGATTTTAACCGGGATTGGGCTCATTCTCCGCCGCCGTAAAGCGCCACAAGCGGTCGAAAATACCGAAAAATTTACAAAATCGGCTCTCGATCAAGCCCGTTTGGATGAAATTTTAAATAAGGATAAAAAATGACTTTTTGGCTTGTCGCCCTATTGATTACCTTGGTGATTGCTGCCATCGGCTTTTACCCGTTACTCAAACAAAAAAACCGCATCTCACAAACTGAACGAGATCAACTAAACAAGGCATTCTATTTTGATCGTCTTAATGAAGTTGAAAAAGAAGCTAACGAAGGTGTCATTGAAGATGCTGAACAGACAAAACTTGAGCTTCAACAAAGCTTGTTAGACGATATTCCAGCAGAAACTCAAGACCAAGTTGCTTCTCAAAAACGCTTTGGTAAAGGAACTTTTGCCGCACTGTTAGTTGCCGTTTCTGCAATTAGTGTCGGTGCGTACTGGCAAGTCGGTTCATGGCAAGCGGCTGACATGGTAAACATGACGCATCAAAAGCTCACCTATTTTTACGAACGCATTAAGAGTGAAGATACGAATCCGCTTTCTGAAGCAGAGCTGAACCAATTTGCAATTGCACTACGTACAGACCTGCAGAACAACCCGCAAAATGCCAAAGGTTGGTTTATGCTAGGGCAAATTGGGATGGCAAAAGAAGATGGGCAACTAGCTTATGAAAGCTACGGCAAAGCGGCACAACTTGAGCCTGAAAACTTGCAATATCAATCAACCTACGCTCAACTGCTTATGACCTCTAATACGCCTGCAGACAAAGAGCAAGGTAAAAAATTGCTAAAAGAGATTCTTCGTAAAGATCATACTAATCTTGATGCACTTAGCCTATTGGCTTTCAGTGCTTTTGAAGAAGAAGATTATAAAATGGCTGCCATGACTTGGGGCATGATGTTAAAACTGATTCCTGAAGAAGATCCGCGCCGTAAAACAGTAGAGAAAAGCGTGGATATGGCAATGCAAATGATGAAAATGCAAGAAGAAAAAACTGCACCATCTACGGCTGAGCCACAGAAATAATGGTTAAACTTAACTAAATTTCTTCGTAAATCACGATTGCCAAATCTCCCCTTCCCCTCTTTGCAAAAGAGGGGATTTGATTGAGTGAATATTGAATATCAATGCACGTATTCAATAGCACTTACAATAAACTCAGCCCATTACTCTTAATTGACTAAAGATTCTCTCCTCTTTAGTAAAGAGGAGTAGAGGAGATTTGTTAGCAATTATTTACGGCCTCTTTATTAAATGAGAAGTTAAAATGCTAAATAAAGAAAAACTCAAAGTCGGTCTTGTTTCCGTTTCCGATCGTGCTTCACAAGGTGTTTATCAAGATGAAGGGATTCCAGCGCTGCAAAGCTGGCTAGAAAAAGCGCTAACCGAAGCATTTGATGTTGAAGTGCGTTTAATTCCAGACGAGCAACCACTCATCGAGCAAACTTTAATCGATTTAGTGGATAATCATCACTGCCATTTGGTGCTGACCACAGGGGGAACTGGGCCTGCCAAAAGAGATGTCACTCCCGATGCAACGCTTGCTGTAGCACACCGTGAAATGCCAGGCTTTGGCGAACAAATGCGCCAAGTGAGCTTGCAATTCGTGCCAACTGCGATTCTTTCCCGCCAAGTGGGCGTCATTCGTCACGATTCACTCATTCTAAACCTACCCGGCCAACCAAAAGCAATTAAAGAAACGCTAGAAGGGGTTAAAGATAGTGAAGGAAAAACGCTTGTTAAAGGGATTTTCTCTGCAGTACCGTACTGTTTACAATTATTAAGCGATATTTATATCGAAACCCATGCCGAAGTGTGCGAGAGCTTCCGACCAAAATCTGCAAGAAGAGAAACAAAATGAAAAAAATTGAAGCGATCATTAAACCGTTTAAATTAGACGATGTCCGTGAGGCACTCACTGATGCTGGCATTACAGGCATGACAGTGACTGAAGTAAAAGGCTTTGGCCGTCAAAAAGGTCATACTGAACTCTATCGCGGTGCAGAATATGCCATTGATTTCCTACCGAAAATTAAAGTTGAGGTGGTTGTGGCAGACGATCAAGTGGACGATTGCCTTGAAGCCATTATTGATACTGCACAAACAGGTAAAATCGGCGATGGTAAAATTTTTATTTATGATGTAGAACGGGCGATCCGCATTCGCACCGGCGAAGAAAATGAGGACGCACTCTAATGCAAAAGAAATCTGGTTTAATTTGGCTCTGGCTGAGCCTTATTGTGATTGTGGGCGATTTATGGTCGAAATATGTCATCGTGCAAAATTTTAATTTGTATGACACTGTGAATGTTTTACCCATTTTTAACCTCACTTACGCTCGTAATTACGGCGCGGCATTTAGCTTCTTAGCGAATCATGATGGCTGGCAAACTTATTTCTTCTTAGGGTTAGCGATTGTGATTTCTTTAGCACTCGTTGTGATGTTAGCACGCTCGCAAGCGGGTAAAAAATTAGAAAATTCTGCATATGCGATGATTATCGGTGGCGCATTAGGCAATGCGATTGACCGTGCTTACAATGGCTATGTAGTTGATTTTATTGATTTTTATTGGAACTGGGACGGCTACCACTTCGCCACTTTTAACGTAGCCGACATTGCAATTTCAGTGGGCGCTGGTTTATTGATTCTTGCCGCATTCTTAGACGGTAAAAAAGAAAAAACAAAGAGTGATTAAATGAAAATTTTATTAGCTAACCCTCGCGGTTTTTGTGCTGGCGTTGATCGCGCAATCTCGATTGTGGAACTTGCATTAGAAATTCATGGCGCACCCATTTATGTTCGCCATGAAGTCGTTCATAACCGCTTTGTCGTGGACGGTTTAAAAGCCAAAGGGGCTATTTTTGTTGAAGAGTTGGATGAAGTGCCAGACGATGCGATTGTGATTTTCTCCGCTCATGGTGTTTCTCAAGCCGTTCGCCAAGAAGCAAAACGTCGCGGTCTAAAAGTCTTTGATGCCACTTGTCCACTTGTAACCAAAGTACATATGCAAGTTGCGCGTGCAAGCAAACGTGGAACTAAAGCTATTCTCATTGGGCATGAAGGTCACCCAGAAGTCCTTGGCACAATGGGACAATACGATAACGAAAACGGCGGCATTTATTTAGTTGAATCAGTCGAAGATATTGCACATTTGCCTGTTTCTAATGACGATGATTTAACTTTCATGACCCAAACTACGCTTTCGATTGATGACACGAGTGGTGTAATTGATGCACTGAAAGAAAAATATCCTGCCATTCAAGGCCCTCGTAAGAATGATATTTGCTATGCTACAACCAACCGCCAACAAGCGGTTAGAGAGCTCGCCAAACAATCGCAATTAGTGTTAGTTATTGGTTCGAAAAACTCTTCAAACTCTAATCGTTTAGCAGAACTCGCATCTCGAATGGGCGTGCTAGCTAAACTGATTGATGGTCCACAGGATATCGAACCGCAATGGTTAGAAAATGTAGAAACTATCGGAATTACGGCTGGTGCATCTGCCCCTGAAGTATTGGTGCAGTCGGTAATTTCTCACCTGAAAACATTAGGGGTTACCGAAGTCGCTAACCTAGAAGGCCTAGAAGAGAATATGTTCTTTGAAGTACCAAAAGAATTACGAATTAACGAGGTAAACTAATGGCTGAAATTAACCGCTTTAAATTAGAATGGGCATGTCGCCGTGGGATGCGTGAGCTAGATAAAATGATTATGCCATTTTACCAAAATCATTTTGATAGCTTAACTGAGGCTCAACAGCAAGCCTTTGCAGAAATGCTAACCTATCCTGATCCTGAGCTATTTCGCTGGGTGATGCACCAACTTCCCGCACCAACACCGGCAATCACTGCCATCATTGAGTTAATGCGAGAAAAAATCGATCGATAACATGAAATCACGGTCATAAGATGAAATCCTCCGCTATCAAAGGATTGAATCCATGGCCGTTTTTTTATCTGTACAAGCGGTCAGATTTTCCTAACATTTTGCAGTAACAGACTCCATTCTTTTTCCCTTACTGCCCGCCTTGCAACCGTTGTAGTAATCTATCCATCGCGCGATAACCCAAAGCTTCTGCTAAATGAACCTGTTGAATATCCTTTTCTTCCGCCAAATCCGCAATTGTTCGAGAGACTTTGAGAATACGGTGATAAGCACGAACCGATAACCCTAATTTTGCCAAAGCACTTTCTAAAAATCGGGCATCTTGTTCAGATAACTGGCAATCTCGTTCAATCTCTCGTGTGGAAAGCTGACCGTTGATTTTCCCTGCGCGAGCAAACTGAATTTCTCTGGCTTTTAATACACGCGCACGCACTTGTGCTGTGGTTTCTCCTCGATGCTCATTTCCTGCTTGAAGCGCGCCTTGCGGTAACAACGGCACTTCAATCGATAAATCAAAGCGATCAAGAAACGGCCCTGACAGGCGATTTAAATAGCGCATCACTTGCTGAGGTGAGGCGCGATTATGCGTGCCTTGATAATGTCCTGTTGGGCTTGGATTCATTGCAGCAATCAACTGAAAACGTGCAGGGAATTGCACCTTAGCATTAGCGCGAGAAATAATGATTTCACCCGATTCTAATGGCTGGCGAAGCGCATCTAGCACCTTACGTTCAAATTCTGGCAATTCATCCAAAAACAAAACGCCGTTATGCGCTAAAGAAATTTCACCAGGTTTAGGAATAGAACCGCCGCCTACTAGCGCGACCATAGATGCACTATGGTGCGGCGCACGAAATGGGCGTGCTTTCCAATTTTGAAAATTCAGTTCATTTTGCACCAAACTACTGACTGATGCTGTTTCAATCGCTTCGCTATCAGACATTTCTGGTAATAAATCAGCCAATCGGCTAGCCAGCATGGTTTTGCCTGTGCCGGGTGGGCCGAGAAACAACAGATTATGTTGCCCACTAGCAGCAATCATTAGCGCCCGTTTAGCATGTTGCTGGCCGATAATATCTGTTAAATCACGGCTTACAAGCGGTGACTTTTCTTCAGCATTTTGCAAAATTTCTTGCGCAATCGGTAAGCCATCACGCCGATTAAGAAAATTCACCACTTGTAGTAATGAGGAGGCAAAATAGGTTTTGGCATTTGAAACTAACGACGCTTCATTCGCATTGGGGCGCGCTAAAATCATGCTCCGTTTTGCTTTTTCAGCAGAAATAACAGCCGGAATAGCACCATGCACCCCACGCAAGCCACCTGTTAGTGCAAGCTCGCCGAGAAATTCAAACTGTTTGAGTAAATCAGAGTCAATCTGCCCGCTGGCGGCAAGAATGCCGATAGCAATCGGCAAATCAAATCGTCCACCTTCTTTGGGTAAATCGGCAGGCGCAAGGTTGATGGTAATGCGTTGTGGTGGGTAGAAAAAATTGGCATTCATCAATGCACTTCGCACCCGATCGCCAGCCTCTTTCACCGTAGCTTCAGGCAACCCTACAATCGTTAATTTGGGCTGCCCATTACTAATATGCACTTCAATCGTCACCAATGGCGCTTCCACACCCATTGAAGCTCGGCTGTATACAATCGCCAGCGACATGCTTTTCTCCTTCACAAAAATTTTGCAAATCCTAGAAAAAATCAGACCGCTTGCGTAGCAAATTTTTATGCTTTTTCGAGCCAGATCGCAAATTTAGTTGGCCTTCACTAAAGCAAAAGAGAAAAAAATTCCCCTCATCCAAAAAGTTGAAGCGGGGAAATCAACATTAAGCATTGGTATATTCTGCCCGATCGCCAAGCCAGCGTTTAATCAGTGCTTCTGCAAGCGGTGGATTTTCCACAATAATTTGCTTAGCGTAACGTTGCACCAGCGGAATCATTTTGCGATCCCGCATGAGATCAGCTACTTTAAATTCCGCCATGCCTGTTTGTTTCGTGCCAAGAATCTCGCCTGTGCCACGAATTTCTAAATCTTTTTCTGCGATATAAAAACCATCTTGGCTATCACGCATGACTTGCAAGCGTTTACTAGAAATTTTGCCCAACGGCGGTTTATACATCAACACGCAATGGGAAGCCGTTGCTCCTCGCCCAACACGCCCACGTAATTGGTGAAGCTGTGCCAATCCAAGGCGTTCTGAATTTTCAATAATCATCAAGCTTGCATTCGGCACATCTACGCCCACTTCAATCACGGTAGTTGCCACCAACAAATCTAAGTTAGCCGCTTTAAACTCCGCCATAATGGCTTGTTTTTCCTGCGGTTTCATTCGCCCGTGCACCAAACCAATCCGTAAATCAGGCAGCGCACGTTGCAAATCTTCGGCAATCGCTGCTGCCGCTTGCGCTTCGAGGACTTCTGATTCATCAATCAAAGTACAGACCCAATAAGCTTGGCGCTGTTCATTTTTGCACGCTTGATAAACGCGCTGTACCACTTCTCCCCGTCTATCTTCAGAAACGACTACTGTGGTAATCGGTGTACGCCCGGGTGGCAGTTCATCTATGATGGAAGTATCTAAATCGGCATAAACCGTCATCGCTAACGTGCGCGGAATCGGTGTCGCCGTCATAATCAGTTGATGCGGATAAATGTCTGCTTTGGCCCCCTTTTCACGCAATGTTAAACGTTGATGTACACCAAAGCGGTGCTGTTCATCAATAATAACGAGTGCCAAATCGTGAAATACGACGCTTTCTTGGAAAAGCGCATGAGTGCCGATAATCATCTGCACTTCGCCGTTTTTAATCGCTTCTAACTGAGCCGTACGGGCTTTGCCTTTAACCTTTCCAGCCAACCAACCCACCTCAATTCCAAACGGACGAAGCCAGTTCGCAAAATTATTCGCATGTTGTTCAGCAAGAATTTCTGTTGGCGCCATCAATGCCACTTGCTTGCCGTTATCAATCGCTAATAATGCAGCAAGGGCTGCGACTAACGTTTTTCCCGAACCTACATCGCCTTGCACTAATCGCATCATTGGAGAAGCTTGTGCAAGATCACGCTCAATATCTGCCACTACCCGTTGTTGCGCGCCTGTTGGAGCAAAAGGTAACGAGGCAAGAAAACGAGCTTTTAAATCCGTTTGATAATGTAACGCTTGCGCTTGTTGCTGTTTTGCACCCACGCGAAGTTGTTGCATAGCCAAGTTATGCGCCAACAGTTCTTCAAAAATAAGGCGTTTTTGTGCAGGATGCTCGCCTTTTTCCAATACTTCCGCAGAAATACTAGGTGGCGGTCGATGGAGTAACTGCAAAGCCTCTTTGAGGCTATATTGATGCGGGTTATATTGATCTGGCAATAATTCTGCAACTTTCACATTATTAAGCACAGCCAGCGCTTGTTCGGTCATTTTACGCAAAGAGGCTTGCTTGAGCCCTTCGGTTGTAGAATAAATTGGGGTTAGCGTTTCTGCTAAGGTAAGTGGCTGATTATTGCGTAAAACTTGATATTCAGGATGATGAATCTCCGCCATAAAACGCCCGCGTTTAACCTCACCAAACGCTTTCACGCGTGCGCCAACCACAAAGCTATTTTTCATTCCCGCGTTAAAATTAAAAAATTTCAGCATGATTTTGCTTGTGCCATCTGACAGCGTGACCGATAAAATCGGGCGTCGCCCAAACTGCACTTCCGCTAATTGAACAAAACCTTCGATGGTGGCAAAACTCTCTGCGTGCACATCCGCAATTGGTGTGATACGCGTGCGATCTTCATAGCGCATTGGCAAATGAAAGAGCAAATCTTGCACGTTATGAATGCCAATTCGCCCGAGTTTTTCTGCAATAGCCGCACCGACGCCGGATAACGCAGTTAATGGCACGCCATCTAAAAGTTGTTCGCTCATGGTAAAAATACTTTAAAAATTGACCGCTTGTGAGAAAGAAAAACGGGAAGAAAGAAGCTGGAGAACCTTTAAACTCCGCATTTCAATCTTCCCTTGCACCCTTTTGTTAAAGGCGCTTTTTAGAATGAAATTAGTTTTTCATTGATTGTACTGGCGCAGGAATGCGTCCGCCACGGTTGACGAAGACTTCACAAGAGCCTGCTTTAACCGGCATAATCGGGGCATAACCAAGTAAGCCACCGAATTCCACGCTTTCGCCAACCGTTTTACCGGTGACGGGAATAATACGCACTGCGGTAGTTTTACTGTTAATCATACCGATAGCCGCTTCATCAGCAATAATGCCTGAAATGGTATGCGCTGGAGTATCGCCCGGTACGGCAATCATATCTAGCCCGACTGAACAAACCGCTGTCATCGCTTCTAATTTATCTAATGTTAAAATGCCACTTTCAGCTGCTGCGATCATCCCCTCATCTTCTGACACAGGAATAAAGGCACCACTTAATCCCCCCACTGCACTAGATGCCATCATGCCACCTTTTTTCACCGCATCATTTAACAATGCTAATGCCGCTGTTGTGCCATGCGTGCCACAGACGGTTAAGCCCATAGCTTCTAAAATACGAGCCACAGAATCGCCTACCGCTGGGGTTGGTGCGAGGGATAAATCTAAAATACCGAATGGAATGTTCAACATTTTTGAGGCTTCTTGCCCAATTAACTCGCCGACACGGGTAATTTTAAAAGCCGTTTTTTTCACAACTTCCGCCACTTCTGTAAGCGTAGTCGCTTTAGAATTTTCTAATGCTTCTTTAACCACACCCGGGCCTGAAACCCCAACGTTAATCACAGCATCGGCTTCGCCTGAACCATGGAATGCGCCAGCCATAAATGGGTTATCTTCCACAGCATTACAGAACACAACCAATTTCGCACAGCCAAAACCTTCTGGGGTCATTTCAGCCGTTTTCTTGATGGTTTCGCCTGCTAATTTCACTGCATCCATATTGATGCCCGCACGGGTTGAACCAATGTTGATTGAGCTACACACGATATCGGTGGTTTTCATCGCTTCTGGAATGGAGCGAATTAATACTTCATCTGCTGGCGACATCCCTTTTTGAACAAGCGCGGAAAATCCCCCAATGAAAGAAACGCCAATCGCTTTGGCTGCGCGATCTAATGTTTGCGCGATGGAAACATAAGAATCCGCTTTCGTTGCCGCTGCAATTTGCGCAATCGGTGTCACTGAAATACGTTGGTTCACAATAGGCACACCATATTTTGCAGAAAGCGTTTTAGCGGTTTCGACTAAATCACGCCCAATATGGGTAATTTTGCGATAAATATTTTCGTTAAGTTCGTTAATGTCACTGCTAATACAGTCGTGTAAATCAATACCAATAGTGATGGTGCGCACGTCAAAGTTTTGATCCGCCACCATGCGAATGGTTTCTAGGATTTCATTAGATTGAATACTCATCCTTCCCCCTAAATACGGTGCATCGCTTTGAAAATCGCTTCATTTTGTAAACGAATATCTAGCGCAAGGCGTTTGCTCTCTTCACTAAAAAATGCAGCTAATTCTGGGAATGATTTCGGACATTTTGCGGTATCGACCAAAATAATCATGGTGAAATAATTTTCCATCAACTGCTGGCTGATGTTTAGAATGTTAATGTTATTTTCTGCTAAGATCTTTGCAACATCATAAACAATCCCAACACGATCTTGCCCAATCACTGTAATTACCGAATGACTCATTTCACTTTCCTCTTTTCAAATTAAAATCATTGGAACAAGTATAGCATATTCCGCCTAATCGCTTGCCAACAAAAAGGGCTTAGCACAACTGCCAAGCCCTTTACAAGCGGTGATTTTTAATCAATCTTTTGCAAATTCACTAAACTTTCGCTGAATTGCTCACTAAATTCACATCTAATTGATTAAACGGAATCGAGATGCCTGCTTCATCAAAAGCTAATTTCACCTGCTCTAAAATCCGGCCCAACGTTGGACTATAATCTTGAGTATTTACCCACGCTTGCGCGCTCAATTTCACGCTGCTTGCTGCTAATTCAGAAACCACAACGTTAATTGCTGGCGTTTTAAGTATCGCGCTATCGCTAGCTAAAATTTGCTCAATAATTTGTTTTGCTTGGCGCAAATCACTGTCATAACTAATATCAAATAAGAAATTCAAGCGACGAGTAGGGTTGATTGAATAATTCACAATGTTGCCAGAGAACACGGTGCTGTTAGGAATCAGCACAGTTTTATTATCGGCTGTCCGCAATTCCAACACTAAAATCCCCATTTGCTCAACTGTTCCTATCATACCGCCTGTTTCAATTTGATCGCCTTTTCTAAATGGTTTGAAAATCAACAACATCACGCCAGCCGCAAAGTTTTGCAGAGAGTTCTGTAATGAAAGCCCGACTGCTAAACCAGCCGCACCAATCAATGCTACAAGGGAGCTAGTGTTAATCCCTAATTGTGAAAGGCTGGCAATCACGACCATCAATAACAGTAAAAAGTAACTGATCGATGATACGAAGCTTTGAATCATCTCATCTTTGGTGGAAGCTAATGCCGCTTTGCCAAGCAATTTGCTGATTGCTCGTGCTAAAAATTTACCGATGATAAAAATCGCAATCGCTAGCAAGAATTTGGTACCGTAAGGAATGACCCATTCATGTAAGACGCCTTCCCAGCTCATTTTGCTAACATTATCAATAATTTTGCCTGTTTCAGCCACTACGTTAATATTTTCGACCGCTTTTTCTGCAGTTTCCGCTTTGCTCATAGATTCTCCTGATCTAATTCCCCTTTAATTAGGGCTTTATGTTAAAATTCGGGCAATATTTTTACCCAATAGCAATGTAATGACAACTGAAAAAATAATTAGTGCAAGTGTTCAGTTCCTGGATATTTCAGAAGATGAGGCTGGACAGCGATTAGATAACTTTCTTTTAGCTAAACTTAAAGGTGTACCGAAAAGCCTGATTTACCGCATTGTGCGTAAAGGCGAAGTGCGCGTGAACAAAGGGCGCGTTAAGCCTGAATACAAATTACAAGCGCAAGATGTGGTGCGCGTTCCACCTGTGCGCGTAGCCGAAAAAAATGAAGCGCCAATTTCAACCAAACTCAACAAAGTTGCTGAATTAGAACAGCAAATTTTGTATGAAGATGAAGTGCTATTAGTGATTAACAAACCGTCTGGCATTGCCGTACACGGTGGCAGTGGTCTGAATTTTGGTGTGATTGAAGCCTTGCGTGCGCTCCGTCCACAAGCACGTTTTTTAGAGCTAGTGCACCGTATCGACCGTGATACTTCGGGCATTTTGCTGGTTGCCAAAAAACGTTCATCGCTGCGCCATTTACACGAACAATTACGTGAAAAAACGGTACAGAAAGATTATTTAGCTTTAGTACGCGGGCAATGGCAATCGCATGTTAAAGCGATTAAAGCACCGTTACTCAAAAATGAATTAGCCAGTGGCGAACGCATTGTGAAAGTCAGCGAAGCGGGCAAACCCTCTGAAACACGCTTCCAAATTGAAGAACGCTACGGCCAAGAAGCCACTTTGGTGAAGGCATCTCCCATCACGGGGCGAACGCACCAAATTCGTGTGCATACGCAATATGCGGGGCATCCAATTGCTTGTGATGACAAATATGGCGAAGCGGAATTTGATGCCAAAATGCAAATGCTTGGGCTTAACCGCTTATTCTTACATGCTTATTCCATTCGCTTTACGCACCCTAAAACAGGCGAAGAGATGGTTATTACTGCACCGCTTGATAAAACCTTAAAAGGTGTATTAGCAAAACTTCGTCAAAATTAGACCGCTTGTGAGGCATTATGGAAATTCATTTTAAAAATCAGCAACAACAACCACGTTTGATCGATTTGCGCCAAGTGCAAATTATGGGTATTTTAAATTTTACGCCCGATTCTTTCTCCGATTCAGGAAAATTTTTCTCGCTGGATAAAGCATTAGTGCAAGTAGAAAAAATGCTCAACGATGGCGCTTATATTATTGACATTGGGGGCGAATCTACCCGCCCTAATGCGCCAATTGTGAGCGAGGTAGAAGAGCTTGATCGCGTTATTCCGTTGATTGAAGCGGTACGCCAACGCTTTGATTGTTTGATTTCTGTAGATAGTTCTAAACCTGCAGTGTTTCGAGAAGCCGCGCGCGCAGGGGTTGATATGCTCAATGATATTCGTGCACTGACTGAACCTCAGGCGCTAGAAACTGCCGCAGAATTGGCATTACCTGTCTGCTTAATGCATATGCAAGGCACTCCGCAAACGATGCAGCAAGCGCCGCATTATGATCATTTGTTAGATGATGTAGCAGATTTCCTCAATCAACGCATTTTTGCTTGCTTACAAGCAGGGATTGAACAATCGCATATTATTTTGGATCCCGGTTTTGGCTTTGGTAAAACAGTGGAACACAATTTCGCGTTATTAAAACATTTAAATGCTTTTGTGGCTTCAGGCTTTCCAGTTCTTGCTGGGCTTTCGCGTAAATCAATGATCGGGGCAGTCACGAATCAACCTGTTGAAAAACGCTTAGTTGGCTCTGTGGCAGGTGCATTATTAGCCGCTCAAAATGGCGCTAAAATTTTGCGTGTGCATGATGTGGAAGCAACGGCTGATGCACTCAAAGTCTGGCAAGCAATGCAGGCAGCTTAATCTCAGCTGATAAATAAGCAAAAGGCACAGAATCACGATTCTGTGCCTTTATTGTAAATGTGAGATTAGAAACGATTCACAAATGCCGCATAGCTTTCAATAAAGCCTGCTAACATGTTTTTGACTGGTTCTGAAACAATTTCGCCATTTTCCCCAACAACACCATTAAAAACGCCCCCTACATTTGCGGCAAAAGGCGCGGTTGGCATATTCACAAATGAACCTGAACACACAGTACGAAGCTGATCTGCTGCACGCACACCACCGGCTGAGCCTGCTCCAATAGAGACGATACCAGCTGGTTTACCAATCCATAAACTTTGCCCCATCGGACGTGAGCCAATATCAATCGCATTTTTAATCATAGCTGAAAAGCTTGCATTGTGTTCTGGCGTAATCAATAACACCGCATCGCTTGCAGCAATTTCTGCACGGAAACGTTGATAAGAGGCAATCTCTTGGTTATCTGAATCACGATCATAAAGCGGTAAATCTGCAATCTGAACAAAATTAAAGGTTAGCCCTGCTGGCGCCACTTTTGCTAAATGATGTGCCACAATTTGGCTGATCGAAGTTTGGCTACCGCTACCTACTAATACTGCAATTTTCTTGGTCATAAAGAATTCCTTATTAAAATGAAATGTTTTTTAAATTATATAAATTTCAAAAAGATAAACAATAACGCATTTGGAAACAGTTTATTTCTAAAATCGAAAGATTCCACTTATAATCTTCTCCAAACCTAGGAGGCAACATGAAAATCGGTTTAGTTTTGGAAGGCGGCGCAATGCGAGGCATGTTCACCGCAGGTGTACTCGATGTGCTGTTAGATGAGCAAATTACCGTTGATGGCGCAGTCACCGTTTCCGCCGGCGCGTTATTTGGGATTAACTATCCAGCTAAACAGCGTGGACGTGTATTACGCTACAACTTAAAATATTTGCATGATAAGCGTTATATGGGCTGGCATAGTCTATTTACCACCGGCAATGTGGTCAATAAAGCATTTGCCTTTTATGAACTGCCATTTACGCTCGACCCGTTTGATCAAGCAACCTTTGCTGCTTCACAGATTGACTTTTGGGTAACCCTGACGAACATTGAAACCGGTGAGCCAGAATATGTAAAAATTACCGATGCGTTTGCCCAAATGGAAGCATTACGCGCAACGTCTGCCATGCCCATGGTTTCTCGTGTGGTGGAAATTGCAGGCAAAAAATATTTAGACGGCGGAATTTCCGATAGTATTCCCCTAGATAAGGCAATGGCGCTCGGTTATGACAAAATTATTGTGATTTTGACCCGTCCGCTCAATTATCGTAAAAAGCCAAGTAATAACTGGCTATTTAAATTGTTCTACCGCAACTATCCAAAATTGATTGAACGCTGGGCAAATCGCTATGCTGAATATAATCAAGCGGTTGAAAAAGTGATTGAAATGGAAAAAGCAGGAAAGATCTTTGTGATTCGCCCTTCTGAAAGTTTAGATATCAGCCGTTTGGAAAAAGACTTGGCCAAAGTACAGGCGATGTATGATTTAGGAGTGAAAGATGGGCAGGCAGCCCTTTCTGAATTAAAAGATTATTTAGCCAAGTAACAAAGTGCGGTCAATTTTTTAAGAGGTTTAAAAACTCTTTAAAAATTGACTGCACTTTTAGTATAAAGTTTAACTATTTTGTTGTTCCTTCTTTGCTTTTACTCGCTCTTCCCAAATCTCTCTAGGAATCCCATATTCCTTTATCTCATTTTCTTCAAGATCACTAACTCCTCGAAGATAGAGCATTGGCCAGCTATCTTCATCTGGAACATAGGCAAATTTCACATCAAATTTTCCATTTTTATCTAAAGTAAATCTGCTTTGAGTCCAATCGCTACCAAATTTAGCCATAGTTTCTTTTAGATTAGAATAAAAATTAAGAATTTCTCTTTTTTCTTCAGGAAATCCTCCTAAAGGATAGTTTTTTTCCTCTCCATTCTGATCAATCCAGTACATTCTATAATTTTGATCATCAGGTTGTAACTCACATTCAAATATATACTTCGATGCATCAAGCGGCATAATTTTCCATATTGTTTTAGCAATACTCGCATGTAATTCATTACATTCTTCAAACAACATATTAATCTCCTATTGGGGTATTTTTCATGATTCTTTCAAATTGCTTACCATCAACTGAATAAGATACTTCAAATGAATCTGGTCTCTTACTACTACCCGAATAAATAGGTTTTATATTGACTTCAACCCGCTTCCCTTCATTTAAAAGATTTTTCCATTGCGTCTCTAGTTTATACCATTTTCCTTTAGCCACATGAAGTAAATCATTTAACGTGTGGTCTGGCTTCAATCTTTCAATGATTTTTCTTTTTTCTGTCGTTGTTTTTGACGGTCGAGCGCCTCCAACTCCTTTAGATAAGCGATCTCCGCTCGAGCCAAGGCGAGCTCTCGTTGTAACTTTTTAAACGCTTTAGGTGAAAAGTCTGTAGTTTCTGGAATTTCAATGTCTTTCTTTTTCATCTTTGGCTTCACTATTTTCGGTGTTTGAAGGTTCATATAAGGCGATTTTACGCCATCAAGCCCTCTTTCCCGAAATGCTTTTAGCCAATAAATGACGAGAGCATGGGAAATTTGATGAAGTTTAGCCACCTCACGGATACCATAATCCTGTTCGATGACGAGTTTGATAATTTTCAAACGAAATTGAATAAGAGTAGGACATAATCTGCACCTCAAATTAGGTGTCCAGATTTTAGGGTGCAGATCAAAGTGCGGTCAGTTTTTGAGATGTTTTAAAACTCTTTGAAAATTGATCGCACTTTATATCTATATCTTATGTTCAATTACAATTAACTACTAAGTTGTGTAAGTGTACCTTTTGAGACATATCTTAGATTAAAGATCAGCTAAAATAGTAAGATTGACTTGAGTATGAGAATTTCCCAAGTAATATTCCCATAAGCAAGCTTGCCCTATCGCAATATGATTTAAATAGATCAATGTCTATATCTTCAACCTCAAATACATCATTCTCATTAATATGGAAATAATAACTCGAATTTATTGATGATACAAAGTCATAAAACATCTCTACTATTTTTTTCCAAATTGGAATCTTTTTCACAATAAGAAGAAATAGTTAACAAATTACGTTCTATGTCTAAATATTCTTGGCAGTCAAACTTTCCATTTTCTAAAGATACTATAAAATCATTTACTTTTTTTGTAAAAATGAATAGTCCATATACTAATCTCCAATTCTATTTAAATCTGCATCTCGCTCAAACATCGGCAAGCCCGGACTTATCCCCCCACTACGTTGACTGTCTAGTTTGGTACTATTTTCTGTATTCGGTTTAACCGCGCTGCCCGTTTCGTTATCCACCCATTTTTCTTTTGACTCTTTTAAGCTTCCACTAATACTTGCGCTCGCTGCACTGCTGCTTGATTCATTTTGAATATCTTCAAAGGTCAGCTTGTTTGTGGCTAATTTGCTATTTGTTGGGTTAGTGCTGGCAATCGCGCCTCCTTTTAAGTGAACGCTATCCGCATTGATATGATACCCCCCGTCTTCCGCAAAAATTCCGGCTTGTTCATTCACTTGTTTACGGTGAGTTGTACCTTTGGAAGCGTTACCATAACCACTCAAGCTCCAGTTATTACCAAAACCAAATTCCCCTTCTAAACCGCCTCCGCTTGATTTGGTTTTAAAGCGTTCTTCGTCTTGTAAACTTTCAATGTTAAGCTTACCACCCACATTGGCGTTAACGGTATTACCTTTGATTTGACTCCCCAGCAAGTTGGTATCCCCTTGGCTGTTTAAAGTCACGGTTTGTGCGTCTAAGTGGCTCGCTTGGTAAGTTTTACTTTCGCCATCTTCCTTGCCACTGCTTCCGCCCATTACTCGCTCGTGATATTTCCGTGGAAAAAGTAGAACGTGCTTACGAGAAGTTGGATGTGAAACTATAAGATTTGCTTAAAGATAAGCATCGTTTAAAATACAAAAGTGCAGTCAATTTTTGAGAAGTTTTAAAATTCTTTGAAAATTGACCGCACTTTCAAACATTAAATTCTACGAATACTTTTTCATTAATTCATAAATTGGTTTTAATTGAGGCTCATTAGCTGTAGGTTTATAACTTTCAAGAATGGTTTCATCCTCATTTACTAAGTAATGAACATTTGCCCCTTTTTGAAGCATAAGCTCTAAAATATCCAATCTCCCTGGGATATATCCAATCATAGATAAAGGGATTAAACCATCTTGGTTCGGTAAATTAGGATTTGCTCCAGCTTTGAGCAACGCTATCGCCGCCTCAGCATTTTTACTTCGTAATGCATAATGCAAAGGAGTCATCCCATATATATCCTGAGCATTAATATCTATACCCTTATTAATTAGATAATTAATAACATCAGAGGATGGTTTATTTGACTCAAATCCTAATAAGGCTTTATGCAACCAATTCCAATGCTCTACAGGAGTTACTTCCATGATATTCCTTTCCTTATTTTGAAAAAGCTCTTCCAATAAAGTTAAATCACCAGAATCCATTGCATCTAAAATTTTTATGCCCATCTCTAACTTATAATTCATTTATTTTCCTCTTTCAAAGTTTTTCATATCACGAACAATTCGTTCAATATCATCTTTACCAGGCATCTCATTTCTATGACTTCGATTTTCAGACATATTTTCTAACCTAAATTTATTAGGTCTTGCATTTACATAATCATTAAATTGTTTTTGACTCCAATTTAACTCTTTAGCTGCAAGAGATAATCGTCTATGCTCCCAACCATAAGCATGTCCTATATCGATTGGTCCTTTGATTATCGCACGAGTAATCTTATCTCGGTAATCACCATTAGGTAGAGCCTCGTATTGTTCAAAGATTTTCTTCATGGTATCAGAACGAAGATAGGAGCGATTATAAAATTGATCTACAGGTTTATCTGTCGATAAATAACGTCCTGTTTGCTCATCAATTCGTTGAGATAGTCTATTAAAATGAGGGTCTGTTCCTGCGTTATGATTCACTGTTTCAAAACGATTTAAGTCTTTTTTGATCACAGTAATTTCTTTTCCATCCTGATTTTTAAACTTATAAGCATGATATCCATCAATATCTTTTACTCGTTTAGCTCCGTCAGGTAAAGCATGCCAACAATCATTATGCACCCACACCCCACCAACATCAGAATTTACTCCTTTAATAAAGTAAGTGTGGTCAGTCTCAACTGTCAGGTTATATGCACTTAACTTCTCAGCCTTGATAGTGACACCTTTCACCGTTTGCCAGTGATTATTTTCTGACAACAATTTATAGCCGGCTTTCAGATTTTGTGCATCTACCCATTGGGCATTTTGGATTTCTCCGTTGTAGTGATGCCCCTCAGAACTCGGTACCAGCTCACCTTGATTTACCTGGGTAAAGAATGGATGAATTTTGTTTGAAACAATAGTTTGATGTTTGCCTTGTTCATCAATCACTTCTACATATACTGTAAAGTCATACGGGTTGTTGTAGTGCGCTTGTACACGCTGATAGGTCATTTGTCCTGTCAGTTCGTTTTTCGCATAAACCTTATCACCAATTTTAATAGACTCTATCGGCTTATAACCTTGCTCTGTTTTCACTTCCATGTCGCCACGGAAAGAACAAGTTAACGCTTTTACTCTAGAATTTTTGACCGTTTCCAAAGTGTTTGATGCAATATCGGACGCTGTACTGGATGCACTTCCTTTCACAACCGCTACTGCTGTTTTTTCTCCTTTCGCAAAAGTCACTCCTTTTTGAGCTGTATGTAAATCCTTTGGATTTATTTTTCCAGCTGAATATCCAGCAAGCAGATTACTAAGTAAATTTACACCAATATCAATTCTATCTACGGTTTCCTTAGATAAACCAAATCTCTCAGAGAATGCTTTATTTGCGTTTTCTTTAGTTATTCTCAAAACATCATAGTCGTAAGAAAACTTATTAATTTTCTCTGACTGCTCAGGATAAATATCAGAATACCGTTCATATACAGGATACCCATACCAAGAGGAACGATTTTCAGAAGCGGTATAACCAACTTTTATTGATTCCAGTTTTTTTCTTTCTACATTACATTCTGAAGAAAGAGGGTTTGAACGACAAGCACTAACTAGTGCAACATCCCTATCGATATCTGTTTTATCAAGTAGTGTCAGCTCCTGCTCTTCATCAGAGGTGATTGTTCCTTTAGCTTTCTTCGCTTCTAAATCAGCCTTTCTTTTAGATTCACTGACTGATAAATAATTATTCTCCACTGCATTATGTGCCACCATTGTTCCTATCGATGATTCACTCAATATTTTAACCGCACTTGCACCTTGACCAGCCGCAGCTAAACCACCTGCCACACCAGCAAGCGCTTTCGCCATTTCTTTCACTTGGTTACGTTCTGTTTCAGTGAGATCTTTAGCTTCTTTGTTATAAAGATGCTCTGTTAAGTATTTCGCACCTAATTCACCTGCTGCAGTCGAAATTGCACCGGTTGATGCTTTTCCGCCCATTAGCTCCGCTTCTACCGCACCCCATAAAATATGCGTTGGGATATTTAATGCCGGATAATCCTCTGTCGCTTTCTTGATTAATTGGTTCACATAAGGCGAGGCCGCTGCTGTCGCGATACTTTGGCTTGAGCCTCCACTTAGCGCAATTAAACCTGCGTGAGTAATAGCATCAACCGCACGCTTGGTGCTGCCACCCGTTCCCCAATTTTCGGCTTGGACTTCAGCTTGCATAAGGTCTTTTTTAAGCTGATTAACTGTCTCTTGATTACCTTGTTGTTTAGCTTTTTCTAAGCGAGATTTTAAACGTCTCACCTCTTGCTCAGCTTCTTCTTGTTTATTAGAGGTGTAAGTATCCACAGCCGATTTCACATTACCAATAGCTGTTGCAATCTGTTGTTGCCCTTGGAGTTGCGCTTTTACATCTTTCGTCTGTGCAACTTGATTGTTAGCTTGGGCAAGGTCTGTATTGATGCCTAACTCTTTTGCTGTGGTGACGGTTGGATGAGTATCTTTATTCAAGATAATCGTCCCTTCCGTCAATGTCGCTCTGGTAACCGAACTGTCACTGTCTCGCTCAAACATTGGCAAGCCCGGGCTTATACCGCCACTACGTTGACTGTCTAGTTTGGTACTATTTTCACTGTTTGGTTTAACCGCGCTGCCCGTTTCGTTATCCACCCATTTTTCTTTTGACTCTTTTAAGCTTCCACTAATACTTGCGCTCGCTGCACTGCTGCTTGATTCATTTTGAATATCTTCAAAGGTCAGCTTGTTTGTGGCTAATTTGCTATTTGTTGGGTTTGTGCTGGCAATCGCGCCCCCTTTTAAGTGAACGCTATCCGCATTGATATGATACCCCCCGTCTTCAGCAAAAATTCCGGCTTGTTCATTCACTTGTTTACGGTGAGTTGTACCTTTGGAAGCATTGCCATAACCACTCACACTCCAGTTGTTGCCAAAACCAAATTCCCCTTCTAAACCGCCTCCGCTTGATTTGGTTTTAAAGCGTTCTTCGTCTTGTAAACTTTCAATGTTAAGCTTGCCACCCACATTGGCGTTAACGGTATTACCTTTGACTTGACTCCCCAGCAGGTTGGTATCCCCTTGGCTGTTTAAAGTCACGGTTTGTGCATCTAAATGGCTCGCTTGGTAAGTTTTACTTTCACCATCTTCCTTGCCAGCGCTTCCGCCTACTCGTGCATAAACACCTACACCGGTTTGAGCACCTACTGTTGCAGCCATCCCAACTTCAACACCTACACTTTGATTACGCCCTTTAAATTGAGTATGGCTTTCACCAGCTTTGATATTTAACTCATTGCCAGTTAAGGTAATTTTGCTATCTTTAATTCTCTTGCCTTCTTCATCTCGGGACGTGAGATCGGTATGCGTTAAATTGATATTCCCTAATTGGCGTTCACCTTTTTCATTTAAACTGCCATCACCTCGTGCAATAAGATTAATTTCTTTGGCATTAATTCGGCTACCTTGGCTGATATCACTCAAACTCTCTTGGCTTTGACGACTATGTGCCACACCGCTACCCGATTCAACACGAAGTAAATAGGTGTTAGATTTCGGGTCTTTTGTCGCCATCTTACTGATGGAGTTATATAAGTTATAACCCTGTGCAGCTACACTCATTACATTCGCTGCTTTCAAGCGGTCAGATGCTTTGTCATTTTTTACCGCCCCTTCAATCGTATTAATTAAATCGATGATTGGCGATTTTACACGACTAAATTGGCCTATTTTTAAATCACTCTCACTATAGCTATTCTCTTGGTGATTAATTGCATTATTGATAGTGATATTTTGTGCATTAATATCGACCTTCTCTTTGGCTAAAACTTCACTTGCTGTTTGCAGGTAATCTTTACCCGCATACACATCAACCGTGCTATTGAGACTTGCAAGTTGACTACCTTGATGTGTTACCTGCTCTCCGTCCTGATTCATTCTAGTACGATTATAACCAAAGAAACGCTCAGTATCTGAGATAGCCGCCTCCCCTACACTATGCCCTTTGCGCATCTGAGTACTTCTATCCGTTGTTTCTGCTGTCAGTAATTTCACATCGCCATTATTAGCTTTCAGGATATTTTTGTCATTAGAGACAAATGCCGTTCCTTTTAGAGTAATATCACCGTTCTTGGCAATTGTAGTGCTCTTACCACCAATAGAAATCTCGGTACCAACCTCTTGGCGAAGGCTGGTATCCCCATTTTCTCGCTGTGTATGTACCCCTGCCACATATTTCGCTAAACCATCTACCCCAACGCCTCGTTGTCTAGATGAAGCATGTTGCGATTGCTCATGTACTGCCACACCAAAATCGACATTATTTTTTGCGATAAATTGTGCATCGCCTTCTGCACTTATGCTACCACCTTGAGTGCGAATATCGCCCTCTCTAGCATGGATACTTACATTACCGCCAACTTCAAGTGAAGTTGTTTGCGCTACTGTTTTTTGATTGTATTTGTGTGATTCACTACGATTGTGATTAGCATAAGGTTGTACACCGCGCACCATAGATTCTATGGAATCAGAAACTGCATCAGATGCCCCCATAGCCTTACCCACAATACTATTTGTAGCACCTTGGGCTTCTTTCTGACGATAATTTTCTCTTGCTCGTGTAACTGGATCATACACAAAGCCCACTCCAAAACCTGTCGATTTTTGTTCCTGGTGATATTCACTGTCATGCTGTTCATTCATCGCATTTAAATGAACATTTTTACCCGTAATCGACATATCTTTACCAGAAGCTAAGCGTGAAGCATCTATATCTACATCCTGTTGAGCATAAATAGATAAATTGCCATCTTTTGCAACTAATTCACTACCATTTACACTTTCGTTGTAACTTGAGCCATTATTGTTTAACTTGTCTCGTTGGTAACCAATTCGCATTACACCACCTTTTCCTGAAGCATTCAATCCAGACTTCTTAAATGAATAAGAATCTTGAACTTCTCTCTTATCAAGGCTTGCTGTCACTCTGACTTGATTACCCTGCAAATGAATATTCTCTTTAGCCTGAATGTCAGATCCTTTTACAGAAACATTTGATGTTTGAGAAAGTATTTCAACATTTTTACCTTGTAATTTACTACCTTCAGCTAAATCATAATCATGATGATGTCGACGCTCTTCGGTCTCTTTGGTTAATAAACCTTTAGATTTTTGCTTATTACGGGTATCTAGATGTTCAATATTGCGCCCTTCTTCAATGAGAACATCACCTTTAGAGTCAACCATCACCTTACCATCTTCGCTACTAACCTTAGCTTGACGAAGTGTCGTCTTCTCTTGTCCAATTAAACGTACACCGTCTTTACCCTCAATAACTGAACCTACTTCATTTTCTTGATCTAAGTGATAATGATGGTTATCACTAAAGTCATAGTGTTCTTTACTGCTTTGCTTCTCAGTCGTCACCAAAAGCTTACCTTTGGCATTCACATCAACCTTGCCTGTCGATTTCACATTTGCTGCTTTCAGTGTAATATCGCCGCCACTTTTAATAGTTATTTCACCGCCTTTACCTGTCACCGTCACCTCGCTTTGACGATCGACAAGCTTATTGCCTGTTTCGGTACGTCCTAATTGGCTTTGTGTTTCTGTTGTGGTTGCACCAAGCTCTACGGATTTTCCACCGTATAAAGACACACTATCCGTCGCCACAATCTTGCCACCAATGTTCACTAATTTTTGCTTAGCATTGAGGTTGACATTATTAGCAAAAACCAGACCTTTGTTCTCTAAATCTTGACCGTATAAATTTACTAGGTTTGCAGCAAGTACTGTCCCTTCATTGGTCATATCCTTCACTGTACCTACAATGCTATCCCCCGAAATCACAGAGCCTGTTGGGGTAACTCGAGTACGATTAGTGGCTAAGTAAATTTTTGGCGTTAATACATTGAGTTTTTTACCACTTGGCAAGGTAATTTCTTGGTTCACCATCCACACTAAATCAGTGGTCAGCTCTGCCATTTGTTCTTTGGTTAAGCCAACACCCGGCACTAAATTAAATTGTTTAGCATAACGTATACCATTGTTCATCAAACCTTTATATTGCTCTAAGGCATTTTGATATCCATCCAGATAACGACGACCGGTTAACTGGTTAATTTGTTCATTCACTAAACGCAACTCATAAAAACCATCCCCCAAACGTTTCAGCATATTATTTGGATCATAGCGTAGAGCATTGAACATATAATCCGAACTCAACCATTTTTGCTTATTCGCAAAACGTGGGTCGGTTTCAATCACATAACCTTTTGGTGCATTAGGATTCACATTATAAAGCGAGGATTTATCTAGCGATTGTGTCAGACGATTTAATACCACATCCCCCACATCACCTTTATTCGCTACACCATTATTGGTAAATTCAGGGGACACATTTTCTTTATAAGCAAATACCCCTAAATCCTTCACACTTTCATTTTGTTTATAATAAATACTGGTATCACTTTTAGTGGTATCGTAATGATCTACACATCCTACGTACTTAATTTTTTTAGCACACGCTCGCCCTTTATAAAACGCAGTTACACGGCCTGCATCCGTTACAATAGTACGACCTTTCAACTCTTTCTGATTTAATTGCCCATCCGCAATTTGAATCACACCACCAGCAATCACCTTACTGTCTTGGTTATCCACATGTGCATCATTAAAATCAATACCACCCCCACTTAAAATCTTACCTTCCTGGTATTTTGGTTTAAGTACCACGGTTTCATTCACTGTGCGGGTATAATCATATTGATGCCAGTTATTACTTTCGATTTTGCCGTCTGGTGAAAAAATATGATAAAGATTTTTTACTTTTTTGTTCAAACCACCACGACTACTCTTATCATCTTGTTTTACTTTATAAACCCCAGAGTCTTTACCATAAATAGTCGAATCATTTCCAATTCGATACTCAAAAACTGGCGTAGACGAGGTATCCACATTTTCTGTTTCAAGGAAAAAGTGTTTATTCTCTACTGTCCCTGTATTAAAGGTAATCGCTTTGCTTTTCGCATTATCGTAAAGATTTAACGCTTCAATCACACCATTGTAGTTGTGAACATACGCTGACTTACCTGTAGCCTGGTTGTTTTCATCCAACGCTTTACCCACATAAATCTTACCCATACTTAAAAGGGTACTTTCATTGCGGTTTAAAACTTTATCCACACCCACATCCAAACGCTCACGTGCAGCAATCACAGCAGATTTATCCCCTTCCTCAAGGTTATTTAAACTATCCCCCTGTAAAGCCACATGGTCACCATAAATACGACCGGTACCTAAGTTATTGATGGTTACTGCTTTTGCGACAGTCAATGCACCATCAATTAAACCGCGGTTAGTCAAAGTATTTGTATTAATGCGTGTTTCATTACCGCTAATTTCAGCATCTTTAGTGTTATCCACATTAGCTGCTTTAACATCAGCCTTATTGCCTACACGTAATTGGCTATTATTTTTAAAGTCCCCTTCGGTTTTAAAATCTAAATTACCACCAACTTGGAAGGCATTATTTAACGTTAAACTGTCTTGTAAACGAACCGTTAAATCCCCTTTAGTTTTGATATCACCTTCATTGGCTAAAGTCTTCGCTTTTAACTCAATTGATTTACCCGCTTCAATCTCACCTTGTTTGTTATCAATAGTTTGAGCAACATCTAGTTGGGTATGCTCATCACTGTAGATGCCCCCTTGTTGGTTGGAAAGGTTTTCAGCTGTAATCGCCACTTGAGCACCACGGATACCTTGTTCCGTTTTGCTGCCAGCTTTCGTCCCTTGGTTATCTACATGTTTCGCTTTAATCGTCACTTTCTCTGTTGCAACAATTAAAGAGCCTTTATCCGATTGCTTGCGGTTATCCACGTTGTTCGTATTAATCTGAACTTGTTTACCTGCAATCACACCCTGTTTGTTATCAATGTTTTGAGCATTAAGTTGTGTCTGAGCTTTAGCATAAACGGTGCCACGGTTCTCAATATTCTTTTTCGCATTGAGTTGGGCATTTTCGCTACCGCCAATAAAGCCTTCATTCACAATCTTACCTTGGCTATTGATTTTCACGCTTCCAGCTGATGCACCAATATGCCCTGCATTGCGTACACCAAGACCTTGGCCGTTATCCACTAAATGGATTTTTTCAGCATACATCCCACCCAATTGACTCACATCAACACTGTAGCTTTGGTTTTCGCCTTGGGTATCAGAAGTGCGGTCGGTTTTATCGGTGTTTTTATCACCCACATACACAACCGAATCATTGGTACGGTCAACGTTATTTTTACCAGTGGTTACTTTAATGCCTTTTTTCGACCAAACACCACCTTTGATTTCCGCTTTATCAGCGATAATATCAGTGTAATCAGATTGACTGTTATCCATCCCTTTTTGGCCAACAGTCACCTTACCGCCTTTTACGCGATAGCCTTTTAATTGACCATTCTCAACTTCTGCTTTGCCGGTGGTGAGTGTTGTACGCCCAGCATTAATCACACCACAGCCATCACATTGGATACCACTTGGGTTGGCAATTACCACATCTGCTTTTTTACCCGCCACTTCTACATAACCTTTTAAACGGCTTGGATTAGCTGAATTTACCTCATTAAGAATGACTTTCGCTTCACCGCGAGCAAGATTCGGGTTACCTTGCACCCAACCCGCCATTTGCGTTTGCGCTGCTTTACGAGCATTGTTTAACACTGCCCCTTTCTCAGTTACATCAAATTGCGAATATTGGTTACGTGATACCCCACCAGCACTTGGTGTTTGAATATTTACTTGCGGTAAACCATTGCCGGTTTGAAGAACTGTGGGTTGTTGATTACCCGGTGCTGATTTATCAGCACGAATGGCCATATCTTCTGCATAAACAGAAGGTGATAAAAAGACAAAGCCCAATGCTAACATTAAGCTAAAATGAATAGGATTAAGCGAAAGTGCGGTTGAAAATAGCCCTGTTTTTTCTTGTTCCGGACTCACATTTTCACTTTGTGCTTTACCTTGAGATTTTGCCAGCTCAGATACCACAACAAGCTGATTTAATACACGACTAAAAATCACTTTATAATGACGTTTATTCATTTTCTAATTTCCTTCAAGTTTTAAATTCTGTTTGGTTTTAATCAATTTATTCATCTAAAAGCGTGAGCATTAAAAACGGTAGCTCACATTAAATCCGGTTGTCACATGACTGGTTCTAAATCCTTCTGGCTTTTTAATCGGGGTACCCACAAAATAATCGTAGTTAATGCCCCATAGCTTGCCACGAAGTCCAATTGCGCCCCCCATTAAACTATCACCAATTTGAAGCTCTTCTTGGCTAGAACGCACTTTACCTCGGTCAATCCCTAAATAAAGCTCATGCCCCTTATTCGCAATATTCCAACCTAATTCATTTCGCCACAACCAACCTTTTTCACCGGAAAGTGATAGCTCGCCATCAAATCCTCGCACGGTATAACGACCCCCAATACTAAATTTATCTTGTTGTGTTAAAGGTGTGCCATTCCATTGTCCACTCCAACTGGTGTTAAAGCGGAAAGGCTGATTGCCGATAGTGAAAGGATAGGTAAAATCAACGCCTGCAGTAAAAATCTGCATGCGGGAAGTCCCTTCACTAAACTCTTCTTCCGGAGCTGGTAAGGATTTATTCCCACCCGTACCTCGTTTATAGTTCGCAAACAGTTGTAACACTGTTTCACCAATGTATTGAGTGTGATTAAGTCCCACTTCCCAACCTGCTGTACGACGGCGCTGCACTTCAATTTCGGTGTCATTGATGTAGTTATGCGATTTTTTCGTCCATAAAGCGGCATTCACATAGGTTTTATGAAGACTTCCACGAGATAATAAGCGACTTAAATTCGCTTTCATTTGTTGGCTTTCACCTGAATAGGTGTAAGACTCAAACGCGCCCGCTACCGTTTGGTGATAAGAATATTTTGAACCGGAAAGAGTTAAGAGATAGTTCTTCCAAGGAATAGAATAATAGAGACTAATGTTTTTGCTGCCATAATCTCCTTCCGCATCATCGCTATCACGTTTAAAGCTACGTGTGCCACTGATATAGAACATATCATTAAGTGTTAGCACGTTATCCCAAGAAAACGTGGCTGAACCTTGTAAACGACCAGTAGACTTACTGCCTGAGTCATCTAAGCCTAAGGTTAAATGGAAAGGTAAGCTTTGCTTATAAGTAATCACCACATCTGTTTCACCGACTGCATCTGTTGGCACAAGCTCCATATTCGCATCAGCACTCGGTACACGTTTTAAGTTTTCTAAACCTTGTTCAATATTGCGAATATTTAATATATCCCCCTGCGCCATTGGCATGGCAAACCATAAGGTACCACGGGTGGCAAACGGAATTGCACTTTGGTCTTGTAATTGAATGCGACCCACTTTACCTGGAATCACGGTGAGTACAAGCATACCTGAACGCAAATCCTGTGGCTCCACCACCACGCGCGTGGTGACATAACCAAAATCAATTAAACGATTTTGAATACGACGAAGTAATACGTTAATCCCCTCTGAGCCAATACAAGCAGGCAGCGCAAAATCACGCTCAGCATAAACTGACTTTAATGCCCAAGAGAATTGGCTTGGTTGGATTAATTTAAGAGAAGACGCTGATGAATTTTCTTCTTCAGCTTGATAATCGGTCAGCACCAATTGATTGATAGGAAAACATTGTGCTTCATTTTGTGGAAAGCCAAGTGAGGCTTCTTTTTCACCCTCCAAGCGTACATTCGCGGATTGCGTTTGCTGCGCTAAAATAGCCGCATCTTGTTCCGCTTGTTGTTTTTGTTGCTGGGCATTGATTTGTTTTTCTACATTTGCATTTGGTGAGCTAGGTGCTGCCAAAGTCAAAGACGAAATAAATAATAAACTAGAAAGAAAAGAGCGTGATAAGTTCTTCATTATACTGCAGAGATTAAGTTATTGATAAATTTGCGATATGATATCAAAAGCTGTTTTAAAATTCTATAAACTAATATTCTCAATACAAAAGTGCAGTCAGTTTTTAAAATATTTTAAAACTCTTTAAAAATTGACCGCACTTTATGGCTAGATATCTAAAATTGTATGCTACCAAAATATCAACTCCTGGGGTAACAAAAACACCACTAAATAATTAATTTATCTTTCATCATTTGCCCTAAATAAAAACAAAATAATAGAAAGATAAATACTATAGAAAAAAATCAAACACTTTAAACATATTAACTTTGCTAAAGTTAAAATTAAACTTTGAGAATACATATAAATACGTCATAGCTAATAAAAACATCGTCATTTTAAATATCTTAAAAAGATCTGTCTTATTCATTTCTAAACTCCTGTTCACTTAATCCTCGATAATTTATCTCTTTTTAGCAAAATCTAGCATATAGGCTATTAATTCTCTATATTTGTTATCAGGATGTATTTCTAGAAATCTTTCACAAGCTTTTTCTGTATATTCTAGATTTTCCTGTTCTGTTACATACCCCTTAGTATTCATACATTCATCAATGATTTTTGTATCTTTTACCATTTATTTGATAGTTTTGTGGATAGTAGTATAGATTTATATCACCATACTTTCCTCCACAAGAAACAAGATCTTTCCATCTTTGTTTTGAGTTTGTATGTCCTAGTAGTTCTTTTTTTGATACCCTGCAATTAATGGGTATTCTTTTCCCTTAAACGCTTTAGGTGAAAAGTCTGTAGTTTCTGGAATTTCAATGTCTTTCTTTTTCATCTTTGGCTTCACTATTTTCGGTGTTTGAAGGTTCGTATAAGGCGATTTTACGCCATCAAGCCCTCTTTCCCGAAATGCTTTTAGCCAATAAATAACGAGAGCATGGGAAATTTTATGAAGTTTAGCCACCTCACGGATACCATAATCTTGTTCGGTGACGAGTTTGATAATTTTCAAACGAAATTGATAAGAGTAGGACATAATCTGCACCTCAAATTAGGTGTCCAGATTTTGGAGTGCAGATCAACAAGCGGTCAGATTTTGCAAAAATTTTGCGAAATTCGACCGCTTGTATTTAACGTGCCATTGCCTCAGCTGGGGGTGTTTCTTCTAAAGTTGGGATAACCCAAAAGAAAACTGCGTATTGAACCAATAATGAAAGCGCAATAATCACGCGTGCCCAAACAGCACCGCTCATCACAAAACCAATCCCCATTCCAATGGTGGAAATCAGTAAAATCCGCCACTTCGCTTTGCGGCTTAATGCGCGCGTTTCATGGTAGGACTTAAGGTGATCTTGATATATCTGGGTTTGTAAGAACCAGTCATGCAAACGCTCTGAGCTTTTACCGAAACAAAAAAGCGCAATCAAAAGAAATACCGTACCGGGCATGCCAGGGATAATAATGCCGGTAATACCAATGCCCAAAAAAATAAAGCCTAAAATTGCGTAAATCGGTTTCATAATCGTCTTGATAAAAAATAATGAGTGCCATTATCTACAAATAAAAATGATTTGCAACATCTTATGCTGTTGCAAATCATTTTAAAAATTTGACCGCTTGTAAAATTAGTAAGCTAACGCCATTCTGGCTTTTAACCCCCAATAGGTTGTCAGCCCCGTGGTGTATTGCTTAATTTCGCCATTTTTTATTATTAGAATGGTGGGCGTTGCTTGAATATCCCACAGTTTAGAAAACTCCCCATTGGGATCATTCAGGGTCGGGAAATGGTAGCCGTTTTCGGCAAGGTAAGCATTGACCGACTCAGGACTACCTGATTTCAACGCCACGCCTAAAACCGGTACACCTTCTTGCGCCAATCGATCAACAGCCGGCGAAGTAATTTGGCAAAAATGACACCAGCTGCCCCAGAAATAAAGCAACATCGTTTTTTCATGGCTTAATTGCGCAATAATTTGCGGCTGATTTTGGGTGTCTGTCAGCACTTGGCTAGCAAATTGCACGGGCGAACTTGGCTTACGATACCAATCCACTGCCACACTGATTACAATAAACAGCGCACCGTAAATCACAATATTTTTCAACCAGGTTTTTAGTAATGCGGTTTTAGTTTGCATCTTATTTTCCTTGCTGATGATGTGTATATGCCGCAGCACCATGTGCCAACATTCTCAGTTGAGTAATCACCCGTTTTTTAAGCTTTTCGCGCTCGCTCATATTCATATCTAATGCGTGTAAGCCAGCCGTAAACACCAGTGTAACCAACCCTTCTGCTTGAATATAAGCAATGTCGCTATCGCGACTAGAATATTTAGCAGTAATATATTCGGTCAACTCTGCCACAAAATGCTTAATCTCGCGCGCAACTGCGGTACGGAAGACTAATGAAGTCCCCGAACTTTCACGCAATAATAAGCGAAAAACATTGGGACGATCTGCAATCAATTCAAAGAAGGTATCTACCGATAGCGCAACCACACTCCCACCATTTTCAATACGCTTGCGGGCTTGACGCATCAACTGGCGCAGTACAAGACCTGCTTCATCCACCATCGCAAGCCCAAGCTCATCCATATCTTTAAAATGGCGATAAAACGAAGTTGGTGCAATTTCTGCCTCACGAGCAACTTCTCGAAGGCTTAAATTGCTAAAACTTTTCTCTGCGCTGAGTTGGTTAAACGCTGCATCAATCAAAGCGCGGCGTGTTTTCTCTTTTTGCTGCGCACGAACACCAATATTACTCATGTTTTGCCTCAATTTCGTTGCGCATAATCTCACTTACCGCTTGTGCAAGTCGTTCATAGCGCAGACGAAGTGGTGAACCTGGACGATAGATTAAACCAATCGCGCGGTAAGGTTGTGGCTCGTCAAAGGTTAAATAATTCACCCCTTCCGTTGGCTTGGTTGCCAATTTCGGAATCAATGAAATACCGACATCTGCCGCTACCATATTCCGTAGCGTTTCTAAGTTAGTCGCTTTGAAATGTTCACTTTCTTTTGCACCCATTGAAAGACAATAATCTAATGTTTGCGTGCGTAAGCAGTTGCCTTCATCTAAGAAAAGAAGCTCTTTTTCACGCAAATCTGATAGTGGCACATGCTGCTGTTTTGCCCAAGCGTGCTTATCTGATACCGCTAAACGCATTTCTTCATTAAATAGACGAACTTCAATAAATGGTTCAGTTTCTTTCATTAACGCTAAAATTGCGCAATCCAGCTGACCCGATTCAAGCTGATCAATCACCTGTGAGCTACGTAGTTCATAAATATAAAGTTCAAGCGCTGGGAAGTGTTCTTTCAGCGCTGGAATAATAATTGGCGTAATATATGGCGCAAGCGTTGGAATAATTCCAACATGAAGCGGGCCAGACATCTCTTTGCCTTGGTTGCTTGCCATCTCACGCAATACTTTTACTTCACGCAAAACAACTTTGGCTTGATCAACTAATGTAAGGCCTGCTTGAGTAAACAGCACTTTACGGCTAGTGCGCTCTAGTAAAATTGTACCTAATTCATCTTCTAATTTACGAATCTGACCGCTTAGTGTGGGCTGGCTTACATTACATGCTTCTGCCGCGCGTCGGAAATGTTTATGCTCTGCCAATGCAATTAAATATTCTAAGTCTCTAATGTTCACGCAGACTCCTTCTTTATCAGTCTTACCTATCAATCAAATAAGCTGAATTATGGCACATTTATGTGTAGAATGCCCCCAGTTTTTCAAATCATCAGACCAAAACTGGGAGAAAATCATGGCATTAACTGATATGACAGGTAAAAAAGTACCTTCAGTAACTTTCCACACTCGCCAAGGCGATGCATGGGTTGACGTTACAACTGATCAATTATTCAACAACAAAAAAGTGGTTGTGTTCTCATTACCGGGCGCATTCACTCCAACTTGTTCATCAACTCACTTACCACGTTACAACGAATTAGCAAAAGAATTCTTCGCTTTAGGCGTAGATGAAATCGTTTGTATTTCTGTAAACGATACTTTTGTTATGAACGCATGGAAAGCAGACCAAGAATGTGAAAACGTAACCGTTATTCCAGATGGTAACGGCGAATTCACTAAAGGTATGGGCATGTTAGTGAGCAAAGATGACTTAGGTTTCGGCGATCGTTCATGGCGCTATTCTATGTACGTGGTAAACGGCGTAGTTGAAAAAATGTTCATCGAACCACAAGAACCAGGTGACCCGTTCAAAGTTTCTGATGCAGACACTATGATCAAATTCTTAAGCCCAACATGGGCACCAAAACCATCTGTGTCTATCATCACTAAACCAGGTTGCCCATTCTGTGCAAAAGCGAAAGCATTGTTAGAAACCAAAGGCTTACCGTTTGAAGAAATCGTATTAGGTAAAGATGCATCAACTACATCATTACGCGCAATCACTGGCCGTACAACCGTTCCACAAGTATTTATCGGTGGTAAACACATCGGTGGTAGCGACGATTTACAAGCACATTTTGATGTAAAATAATCGTAGTTAAAAATACGAAAAAAGCTAAACCTTCTGGTTTAGCTTTTTTTATTTTTCCTTTTATAGGAAGTAAATAAAAAAACGGTCAAATTTCAAATCTGCAAAACATCTTCAAAATCCGACCGCTTGTTTACTTCGTTTTAAAACTACAACGCTTCAATCGCTTTATACTGCTCTTGGATTTTTTCTAATCCAGATTGGTATTCCGCTTGTTTTTCGCGTTCTTTCGCAATCACCGCTTCTGGTGCTTTAGCCACGAAAGCTTCATTGCTGAGTTTGTTTTCGATACGTTTAACCTCATTTTGATATTTTTCAATCTCTTTGGTTAAACGGGCAAGCTCTGCTTCTTTATTGATAAAGCCAGCCATTGGTACGAGCAATTCAGCATTGCCCACGAGTTTCGCTACCGCAAGTGGTGCGGTTTCGTTTGCGGCTAATGCTTGAACGTTGTCTAATTTCGCCATCGCTTTCAAAAGAGCGGTCTGTTTTTCGAGAATTTTTGCATTTTCTGCACTTAAATTACGGAATAACAGATCTAATCCTTTGCTTGGTGCGATGTTGCTTTCTGCACGGATGTTACGTACCGCAACGATCACTTCTTTTAACCACTCAATTTCAGCTTCTGCTTCTGGATCAAAGCCGTTTTCTTCCACTTGTGGGAAAGGTTGTAACATAATGCTGTCAGCCGTAATGCCGACAAAACCTTTCACTTTTTGCCAAATTTCTTCGGTAATAAATGGAATGAGCGGATGTGCTAAACGTAATAATTTCTCTAACACGTGAACCAAAGTTTGGCTTGCTGCACGGATTTGTGCTGCGTTGCCGTTGGCAAATACTGGTTTAGTCAATTCTAAATACCAGTCACAGAATTGGTTCCAAGTAAACTCATAAATCACATTGGCACAAAGATCGAAACGATATTGGCTTAATGAGTTACGGAAAGTTTCCACGGTACGATTGAATTCTGATTGAATCCAACGATCGGCTAATGAGAATTCGATCTCACCTTCACTTAAATCCAATTTTTCATTTGTTAAGACGAAACGGCTTGCATTCCACAATTTATTACAGAAGTTACGGTAGCCTTCTAAACGTTTCATATCCCAGTTGATATCGCGACCGTTTGAAGCCAATGCGGCTAATGTAAAACGTAATGCGTCTGTACCGTGAGCTGCAATACCTTCAGCAAATTCTTTGCGAGTCGCTTTGGCAATTTTCTCCGCTAATTGCGGCTGCATCATGTTGCCAGTGCGTTTTTCAAGTAAATCGTCAAGGCTAATACCGTCAATCATATCGATTGGGTCAAGTACGTTACCTTTTGATTTCGACATTTTTTGACCTTGCTCATCACGGATTAAGCCAGTTACATATACCGTTTTAAATGGTACTTGCGGTTTGCCGTTTTCATCTTTCACGAAGTGCATCGTAAACATAATCATACGCGCAACCCAGAAGAAGATGATGTCAAAGCCTGTGATTAACACATCCGTTGGATGGAACATTTTGAGCTCTTTAGTTTGCTCTGGCCAACCTAAGGTAGAGAACGTCCACAAACCTGATGAGAACCACGTGTCTAACACATCTTCATCTTGTTTAAGTTCAACCACAGAATCTAAGTTGTATTTTGACCGCACTTCTTCTTCGTTGCGTGCCACATACACGTTGCCTTCTGAGTCATACCACGCAGGAATACGGTGTCCCCACCAAAGTTGGCGAGAGATACACCAATCTTGAATATCGCGCATCCAAGAGAAGTAAAGGTTTTCGTATTGTTTTGGCACGAATTGGATTTCGCCGTCTTCCACCGCTTTAATCGCCACATCAGCAAGCGGTTTTACGCTCACATACCATTGGTCGGTTAGCATCGGCTCGATTGGCACTCCACCACGGTCGCCATAAGGCACTTTGAGATCGTGTGGTTTAATTTCGTCTAATAAACCTAGTGCTTCAAAATCTGCCACGATTTTCTTACGTGCAACAAAACGCTCTAAGCCACGGTAATCCGCCGGAATAGTCGCTTCATAGCCAGCAAGTGGTTTGCCATCGGTGCCGATAATTTCTGCTTCATCACGAATATCCGCATTTAAAGTTAACACGTTAACCATCGGTAAGCTGTGACGTTTACCCACTTCATAGTCGTTGAAGTCATGAGCAGGGGTGATTTTTACCACACCAGTACCGAATTCACGATCGACATATTCATCGGCAATAATCGGAATTTCACGATTTGCCAGCGGAAGAACCACGGTTTTACCGATTAAAGATTGATAACGTTCATCTTCAGGATGCACCGCCACCGCTGTATCGCCCAACATGGTTTCTGGACGCGTAGTTGCGACGACTAAATAATCTTTACCATCTGCCGTTTTTGCACCGTTAGCTAACGGATAACGGAAATGCCAAAGAGAACCTTTGCTCTCTTTGTTTTCTACTTCTAAATCAGAAATCGCGGTGTGAAGTTTTGGATCCCAGTTTACTAAGCGTTTGCCACGGTAAATCAACCCTTCTTCATGCAAGCGAACAAACACTTCTTTTACCGCATTCGATAAACCATCGTCCATAGTGAAACGCTCGCGTTCCCAGTCGATTGAGTTACCTAAACGACGCATTTGTTGGCTAATTGTGCCGCCTGAATAAGCTTTCCAATCCCAGATTTTGTTGATGAACGCTTCACGACCATAATCGTGGCGGGTTTTGCCTTCTTCAGCGGCAATTTTACGTTCCACCACCATTTGGGTTGCAATACCCGCATGGTCTGTCCCCGCTTGCCATAAGGTATTATGCCCTTCCATACGGTTAAAACGGATTAAAGTATCCATTAAGGTTTGTTGGAAAGCGTGCCCCATGTGTAGGGAACCCGTTACATTCGGTGGAGGAATTGCAATGCAATAGCTCGGCGCGTTTTCATTTTCAGACGGTTTAAAATAACCGCTCTCTTCCCAATGTTGATAAAGGGCTTGTTCTACCGCAGACGGATTAAAACGGTCTGCCATTTCGAATTTTTGTGTCATTTATTTTTTCTCTTTACCTAGCGTGAAATTTAATTATTTAGCATTCAGGCAGATCCCATTTTTTTGCTGGAATTCCACCCTTATAATGAATAACGCTATCTGTTTTAGCTGGACTAAATTTAAAATGATATTTTTTTATTTCTTTGAAATAAATTTCAGTATTATAAAGTCCCTTTTCATTTGGTAAAAGATAGAACACTTCATCAATAATTGTATCTCTATCTAAATTATAAATAGGTTTATTAGCTACTTGTTTAAGATAATAATATCCCTTATCTTGAACTATAAATTTAAAAACTTGATCTTCAATCAATGCATTATTGGAACGTTCAACCAATTTAACATAAGTGTCAGCTTTTACCTTACTTTCAGATAAATACTTTTCTAAATGCTTAAACGGTGAGTTACTAAAAACACCTCTAGTAAAATTAGGTATCAGTGGTTCTTTTAAAGTTAATACTTGAGAAAAACCATCCTGAACCAGACACTGTCTAGCTTCATCTTTTTTATAAATAGAAATCATATGCGTCGCAAAATTATTAACACTTAATATAGCATGATCTTCACCTGTATAATCTTCATACCTTGAAGAAACAACATCTAAATTCGTACATGAAATTAAGAACTGTGAAATTGAAAATAATAAAATTGATTTAATATATTTTCTCAAAACAAATTCCCTCTAATTTTTCAATCTAAAATTTATTAATATAAACTTATCTTCATTCAGGTAAATACTCCGAATCACTTCTTTCAACTCCTCCAATCCCATATTTTCCTGTTTTGCATGTTGTTCCGTCAGCTCGTCAAGAGTAATCGGCGACACACTTAACACTTCAATCGTGCGGAAATATTGGTTATCTTCAAATCGTCCAACACGTAAAATATCACCTGCTTTAAAATGGCTTTCGGATTTATCCCGAATGGTGATGGTTTTACGCCCTGCGAGAATATCAGCTTCGAAACGTTGGTAAAAAGTGATGTCGTTTGGTTGCATTTTATTCCTTACAAGCGGTTAAATTTGAGCATTTTTTTGCAAAATCACTTACTGGCTAATATTTGATTCTGCCAAATCTCCCCTAACCCCTCTTTGCTAAAGAGGGGAATGGATTTCAAATTTTTGTGTCATTTATTTTTCTCTTGCTTAGTAGGGTGAGTATAAACACACCGTTATATTAATTTGCTTTTTTATCTTTTATCCAAGGATGTTTATTATTTGGGTCACCGTATTGCCCACACGATTTTCTTGCTTCATCATCTGATAGATAGTAACGAGGAATATTGATCGGTAACAATGCTGTATCAGCCACAACAGATAAAGGCCAATCGATAAAATATAATGGTCTGGTCATATGCTTAAAGCCAACACCATCATAAAAATTACCAGCCACCATATTGTAATCGTATCGAGTTCCAATATAAGGACAAGGATCTTTCAGTGTCGTTAAGGTGCCACAACCATAAAGAGATAGACTTGATAAGATTAGAACAAGCTTTTTCATTTTGATTTCCTTTTTTAACTGTTATCAAACCTTAGCATTATTTAATCAGTTTAAAATGAATTACCCAAAACTCACTTTCATTGGGATAAATTGTTTTAATCACTTCTCGCAATTCAGCCAAACTCATATTTTCCTGTGCTGCATGCTGTTCTGTAAGATTATCAAGCATGATCGGCGACATACTTAACACTTCAATCGTACAGAAATATTGGTTATCTTCAAATCGACCAACACGTAAAATATCGCCTGATTTGAAATGGCTTTCGGATTTATCTCTAATAGTGATTGTTTTACGCCCCGCGAGAATATCGGCTTCGAAACGCTGATAAAAAGTTATGTCGTTTGATTGCATTTTATTCCTTACAAGCGGTTAAATTTGAGCAATTTTTGCAAAATCACTTACTAGCTCAGGTTTGATTCTGCCAAATCTCCCCTAACCCCTCTTTACTAAAGAGGGGAATGAATTAGAAAGTTTATCTATCTGTTTAATGTTTTAACATTAAAAGAAATTCGTTCAATAATATTGAGTTGATAAAGGAATCCCCCTCTTTAGCAAAGAGGGGTTAGGGGAGATTTGGCAGTAGCAATCACGAAGAAAGCCGTTTTTCTCTTCCCCTAATCTATTCAACGCTTGGTTTTACAATTCACAATTTTCGCTGAAGTCACGCCATAAATAAGCGCATCTTTCTCATAGAGATCAAGATTTGGCGTCACTTTCACGCACTGGTTAGGCTTAGCATTGATAAGCACGCCAGCCGCTTTTAAATTTGTGCTAGAGTGAAACGCAAATAACCCTTGTGTCGTTTTCACTACAAAGCCGTCCAATTCGCCATTATCAGAAGCTTCTTGGACAAATTCCTTTTCTTCAGCAGTTAATTCAGAGACTTGAAGAATAGAATATCCTTCATCAGCAAAGGTTGTCTTGCTCGCTAATAACAGAATTAAAGGAAGCCATTTAAGATATTTTTTCATCTTGATTACCTATTAAATACCATAGTATAAAAGTTTGTTTCCAACCTAAAATAGCCGACCTATCTCAAGAAAGATCAAGGCGTATCCTTTAATAGTTTTTTTCAAATTAAGTGCGAAATTTTAACAGAAAATCCTCAAAAAATCTTCTATAAGGGGCGGGATTCTTATCGATTAAATGCAAACAAGCGGTAAGATTCCAATCATATTTTGCAAAAAATCGTTGAAATCTCACTGCTTGTTGATTTGAATAATAGTGGCGGTTACCCGCTATCATTTATTCTTTGCGGAAAATTCCGCGAATGAGCTGTACAGAAAGGAAGAATAGCAACACGATAACACCATAAAGCACATAGCTTACAATCGGTTTTGCTACCGTTTCCCCTTCTAACAATGGTTTAATTGAGACAATGTTGCGGAACTCATTCATCCAGTTAATCCGCCAGCCGTAGTATTTAATTTGAACGCGCTGTTTTTCATTTGCATAGGCTTGCGCTTTTGCTTGAATATCTGCAGAGCCAAATTTGAAATACGGTGGTAAGCCCCAACCTGTATCTTCATTGCGATATACCATGACTTTGTTTGGTTCACTTTCGGTAAACAAGAAATAAACATCGCGCACTTCGCCATCTGCTGGATTTGACTTGCTAATTACGCCATCTTTGTCCATGCGACGCACTTCCATGCCGGTTACATAAGTTTCATCGTAACTTGGCATTGCATAATTCACAACCCCGCCAATAACAATAAAGAATGAGAGAGAAACTAAAATCAAAAAGTATTTGATAATCTGTTTCATGGCAGCTCCTTATAACTGAATTTTAAATAATTTTTGTACATTTTCGGTGGTAATGCGAGCAAATTCTTCTGTCGAAACCCCTTTTAATGTTGCCACATATTCGCACGTTTCGCGCACATAGGCTGGCTGATTTGGTTTACCACGATAAGGAATTGGCGCTAAATAAGGCGAATCCGTTTCCACTAATAATCGATCAAGCGGTAATTTTCGCACAACATCTCGCAATTCTTCAGCATTTTTAAAGGTAATAATACCTGAAATGGAGATATAAAAGCCAATATCAAGGGCTCGTTTTGCCATTTCATAATCTTCGGTAAAGCAGTGTAGCACGCCGCCACATTTTTCTGCTCCTCCTTGAATTAACATATCCATCGTATCTTGGCGCGCACTTCTAGTGTGAATAATCAGTGGTTTATTCACTTTATTCGCAATCTCAATTTGCTGTTCAAAACTAGCAATTTGTAGCGGTTTAGATTCCAACGCATAATGGTAATCTAAGCCTGTTTCGCCCACGGCGACCACGCGTGGATCTTCGGCAAAATTCAGCAATTTATCGTAATCAAAAGGCTCTTCTTCAACATTGAGCGGATGCACACCACAAGAAAGCGATACTTCTGGGCGATGTGCCGTTAAATTTTTCATCGCTTCAAAACGACCAACGGTGGTACAAATTGAAATAAAATGGTTTACTCCACGCGCTTTTGCATTTTCAATCACTTCATCAACATTTTTATGACGTGTTTCATAATCTAATGAATCTAAATGACAGTGGGAGTCAATAATAAATAAATCTTTTAACATAAATTTTTAAATAATTATCCAAATAAGGTCATCACTAATTTTGTAATGCCATCAAGCAACATTAACTCTTGATTCACGGCATTAATTTCGCGCAAATCGCGCTGAGTTTGTTGCACAATTCGATGTCCTTCAAGCAATAACGGTGCATCAAAACGTTGGCTAAAAATCGGAATTGCATTTCCCAAATCGGTATTTATCCAGCCATGCTGAATGCCCATTTTTGCCTTAAGGCTGTCGGTAAAAAAGCTCTCTAACCATTCCAGCTGTTCAAAAAGCCTCTCTTTATCAAAAGCGGAATAGAGCAAGAATACATCGCGCGTTTTCAGAAATTGCCAAAAGGTTTGTAAAAATGCTTTGCGCACTGGCAAGCGGTCATTTTCAAGAAAACTTTTGCAAATCAGTGGGCGATGATGGCAAATGTTCAAGGCAATTTGTCGTGTTTCAAACGATGTATTCGGGCAAACTTCTGCAAGCCATTGCATCGCACTATCTGCCTTCGGCGCAGTGATTAAATAGGTTTGGCAACGGCTTTGGATAGTCGGTAAAATGGCATCTTGAATCGGTGCTTCTAACAGAAAATAAACGCCTGCATGCGGTTCTTCTAAGGTTTTCAATAAGGCATTACTACTGGCTTCATTCAGTTTATCTGCCCCTTGAATGTACACCACAATATTGCCACCTTGCTGCGCAAATGTTTGTAGCTGTTGGTTCAGCTCACGCACTTGGTCGATCAAAATTTCCTTACTTTCTTGTGGCGCAAGTAAGTGAAAATCCGGATGGTTACCACTTTGGCGTAACAAACAACTTTTACATTGGTGACAAGGCTTTTCGCCTTGTGGCATCTGGCAAAGCAACCAATCTGCAAATTGGCTAATAAGTTGCTCAGTGCCTAGCCCAACTTCTGTTTTAAATAGCAACGCATGGTGGCCACGCCCTTGTAAAAAAGTGTGCGTCAGTTGCTGATAAATCGGCACCAACCAAGGATAAAGTGTCATCTTATCCATCTCTTTTCCAACTATTTTGCAAATGACAAGAATTTTTCAACCGCTTGTTGAATATCTGCCACCACTTTTTCTAGTGGCTGTTCAGCATTGATAATCACCGCTTTTTCATTATTTTGCGTTAAAGCCAAATAACGCTGACGAGTGCGATAGAAGAAATCCAAGCTTTGCTGTTCAATGCGATCTAATTCGCCCCGACCGCGAGCCCGTTCTAGGCCGATAACCGGGTCGATATCGAGATAAATCGTAAAATCTGGCTCAAATTTACCCAAAATTGTTTTCTTGAGCGTGTCTAATAAATGGCTATCAATCTGGCGGCCGCCGCCTTGATAAGCTTGCGTAGACATATCATGACGATCCCCTAACACCCATTTGCCTTCAGCAAGTGCAGGTTTAATCACATTCTCTACCAACTGCACGCGCGCAGCGTATAACATCAATAATTCCGCTTTATCGCATACGGGCTCTTCCAATTCATGCTTGATTAAGTGGCGTAATTTTTCAGCTAACGGCGTGCCACCCGGCTCTCGAGTCATGACGATATCCGTAATACCTGATTTTTTCAGTTGTGCTAACACCGCCTGATGCGCGGTGCTTTTTCCTGCACCTTCTAAACCTTCTAATACGATGAATTTACCTTTCATTATTTTTTCCTTATGGTTTAGCCACTTTTCGTTCACGCTCAATTTTCATCCATTCGCGCACCGCTTTATTATGTTCATCTAAAGTGCGGCTAAATTTATGCCCACCGCTACCGTCTGCCACAAAATAAAAATACGGCGTACTATCAGGTTGAGAAACTGCTTTTAACGCCGCTTCACTCGGCATCGCAATTGGTGTAGGTGGCAAGCCCTCAATTACATAAGTATTATAAGGCGTTGCTTCTTCTAAATCTTTTTTACGAATATTGCCTGTGTAACGATCACCCATGCCATAAATCACTGTTGGGTCGGTTTGTAGCTTCATTTTCGCTCGTAAACGATTGATAAACACCGAAGCAACTTGTGGGCGTTCCTGCGCAATCCCCGTTTCTTTTTCCACAATGGAAGCAAGAATCAGCATTTCATAAGGATTTGCAAGCGGTAGATTTTCCGCTCGATTTTGCCAAGCTGCATCTAAAGCTTTTTGCTGCTTTTGATAAGCGCGCTTTAAAATGTCTAAATCCGTCGATCCTGGCACATAGCTGTAAGTATCTGGTGCAATCCAACCTTCTAATTTCTCATGTGGAAGAGCAAGTAAATTCGCAATTTCTGCTTCAGATTTATCACTTAAAGTATGTTGCAAATAGCTGGCTTTTGAGAGTTGTTCACGCCAAATTTTGAAGGTTTTTCCTTCAATAAATTGCACGTTTAGCTGCGCTTCTTTACCTGAATTTAAGTGTTTAAGTAAATCTTCAACCGTTTTTAAACCATTAAGCGAATAAGTTCCTGCTTTGAATTTGCTTAATTGCGGGTTAAATCGAATCAAATAAGGCAAATATTGAACATCATCATGTTGAACAATCCCCTGTTCTTCAAGCAGTTGTGCTAATTTTTGGCTTGAGGTGCCTTTTTCAACAATAAAAAACTGATCTGCTTTTGCAGTTAATGGATGCTCGGCAAGCTTATTGAGTTTTTGATAGGCATAAAATGCTGCACCACTAATCATCGTGCCAAGCAAGCCTAATGCGATCAATATTTTCTTAAACATCTGTTTTACATTTTCTAAAATAATTCGAGAAAAGATTTTACACTATAAAAGCGAATAAGCGGGCAAATTTTAATGCCATTTCAGAAATGATTTAAAGAGAAAATAAAGAAATCATGGTGGGTCGTGAAGGATTCGAACCTTCGACCAACGGATTAAAAGTCCGCTGCTCTACCGACTGAGCTAACGACCCAAAAGGGAGTGTTCTAAAGTGGTGGGTCGTGAAGGATTCGAACCTTCGACCAACGGATTAAAAGTCCGCTGCTCTACCGACTGAGCTAACGACCCTTTAGAGAAATTCACATTAAGTGGTGGGTCGTGAAGGATTCGAACCTTCGACCAACGGATTAAAAGTCCGCTGCTCTACCGACTGAGCTAACGACCCTTAATGTGTAACAGGCGTGTATAATACGGATTTTCAGACCGAATGCAAGCCCTTTTTATGTTTTTTGCTTTATCTGAATAAATTCAACACAATCTGGTTATTTTTAAACAAACCGTTAGATAAAAAATAAGGCGGTTTTAAAACCGCCTCACTGAATTATGCGTTTGCTTTTGTTACATAGTCAATCGCTGATTGAACTGTTGTAATTTTTTCAGCTTCTTCATCAGGAATTTCGATATCGAATTCTTCTTCTAAAGCCATTACTAATTCAACAGTATCTAAAGAGTCTGCGCCTAAATCTTCGATGAATGAAGCTTCAGGTTTAACTGCTGCAGCGTCTGCGCCTAATTGATCAACGATGATTTTTTTTACGCGTTCTTCAATGCTCATTTTGTGTTTCCTATTATAGTAAATTCGCAAAATGCGAGAGTTAGTTAGTGTAGTCAAAAATTCACTAAATTCAACCTTAGCATAGCAAGGTCGAACCAGATAAGCTTTTCGATACACTCGAACTAAAAAGGTTCGCTAAACATAGTGCAAGCGAAAAAGCTGTTTCATTTTAACATTAAGACTAGGGTTTATCCATTAAAAGCCGTGAAATTTGCAAAAAAATTGCAAAAAACGACCGCTTATTTCTTAAAGACCAGCAAGATTTGCTCTCATTTGGTCAATCACTGCCTTGTAATCCGGCTGATCAAAAATCGCTGAACCGGCAACAAAAGTATCTGCCCCAGCTTCAGCAATTTCAGCAATATTTTCGATTTTTACACCGCCATCCACTTCTAAACGAATGCTTCTGCCTGAGGCATCAATACGATGACGTACTTCACGCAATTTGTTTAATGTGCTTGGAATAAATTTTTGTCCGCCAAATCCCGGATTTACCCCCATCAATAAAATCATATCGATTTTATCCATGACATAATCTAAATAATGTAAAGGTGTTGCTGGGTTAAACACTAAGCCAGCTTTACAGCCTAATTCACGAATAAGCTGTAAGTTGCGATCGATATGATCGGTTGCTTCTGGATGGAACGTAATGTAGTTTGCGCCCGCTTTAGCAAATTCTGGAATCAGGCGCTCTACCGGTTTAACCATTAAATGCACATCAATTTCAGCCGTAATGCCGTAGTTACGTAACGCTTGGCAAATGGCTGGGCCAAAAGTTAAATTTGGTACAAAGTGATTATCCATCACATCAAAATGAATAATATCGCCACCCGCAGCTAATACTGCATTCACATCCTCACCTAGTCGCGCTAAGTCGGCAGAAAGAATAGAAGGGGCAATTAGAAAAGGTTGTCGAGCCATAAATCTCCTCCTTAAAAGTTATGCTTAAAGTACCATAGATTTAAGCAAAATACAGAGAAACAAGTCACAAAACAAAAAAAATTTAAAATCCATAAAAAATTTATTGAAATGTAAAAATTTTGTTGTATCATGCTTTCCCATAATTTAATAATGGATATTATTTAGTTTAGGAGACAAATAAAATGAAACAAGGCATCCACCCAGAAAACTACCGTGAGGTATTATTTTATGATGCTTCAGCTCAACAAGGTTGGATTATTCGCTCATGCGCAGCAACCTCAAAAACAATGACTTGGACAGATGGTAAAGAGTATCCGTTCTACCCATTAGATACTTCATCAGCTTCTCACCCTGTTTATACAGGTAAACGCCGTGAAGCGAACACTGAAGGTCGTGCAAGCCGCTTTAGCGATAAATTCAAAGGCATGGCAAGCCTCATTCAACGCAAAGGATAAGCAAAATGCAAATTTTAAACTCATTAAAAAGCGCGAAAACTCGCCACCAAGATTGCAAAATCGTACGTCGCAAAGGCAAACTTTATGTCATTTGCAAAAGCAACCCGAGATTCAAAGCTCGTCAACGTTAACAAGGATCTTCAATGAAGAAACTATTATTAGCTACTTCTTTATGTATTTTTGCAGCTTCTTCTCACGCACACCGTGTTTCACACCATTAAAAGCGGGTGAAGTGTTACAAGCCGATTTAGGTTACGGCGAATTCCCAACGCTCGAAACCATTCCAGAAAAACGCCTCTCTTTTTTTGAGCAAGGAATGCACTTATTAAGCGCTAAAGGCAGTGAAGCATTAAAACAATCAGGTGATAAAAACTATCACTTTGTTAGCCAAGCACCTTTAGCAGAAGGTAGCTATGTTATTTCTGCAACCTATAAACCAACTTTCTGGTCGCAAAATGCCGAAGGTTGGAAGCAAGCAGATATGAAAAATACGCCGAACGCAACCTACTGCGAACAAACCTCTATGTATGGGAAACAGATTATCAATGTCGGTAAAGATAGTGGTGTAGATGTTGTGGCTGATAAAGTAGGGCACAAATTGGAAATCGTGCCAATGGTTAACCCTGCATCAGTGAAAGTGGGTGAGCCATTTAAAGTTGTTGTATTATACGAAGGTGAGCCACTACCAAATGCAACGCTTACTGCAACGTTCAAAGGATTTGATATTCAAGACCACAGCCATTCGCATAAAGTGGAAGCGCAAGCATTCTCTGATACAACTGGCGAAGACGGTACAGTTAACATCATTCCATTAAAAGATGGTTTCTGGAAAGCTGCTGTGGTGCATGAAGTGCCATTTAGTGATCCTGCACAATGTCAAAAATCTAAACACTACGCAAGTATGACATTTGATATCGCGAAATAATTTTTCCGCTTTAAATCATAACCCCCAGCCTGAAAATCAGATTGGGGGTTTATTATCAAGCGGTCAATTTTTCTAAAAGTTTTGCGTGAATGCCACCGAAGGCACCATTACTCATCACAAGGATGTGATCACCGCTTTTCGCTTCATGCGTTACCGCATCAACTAGCTCATCTAAATTTGCAGACCATTTTGCTGGCTGAGTTAACGCATCAGTAATCACGCTCACTTGCCATGGAATAGTTTCCGGCTGATACACAAATACCGCATCTGCATCTTTCAAACTTGGTGCAATCTCTTCCTTATGCACGCCCATTTTCATTGTATTAGAACGCGGCTCAAGCACCGCAAGAATTCGTGCATCTTTCCCCACTTTGCTACGCAATGCACCAATAGTAGCTTCAATCGCGGTTGGATGGTGGGCAAAATCATCATAAACAGTGACTCCACGCACTTCACCTTTGACTTCTAAACGACGATTCGCATTAATAAATGAACCTAACGCTTCACATGCCCCCGCCACAGAAACACCTGCATGATGGCTTGCAGCAATCGCCATTAACGCATTGTGCATATTGTGCGCACCGATAATCTGCCATTTCACCACACCCGCTTTTTCGCCAAAGTGATACACTTCAAATGCTGAGCAATCTGCCACTAATGGTTTGGCAAACCACTCTTTTCCTTCGCCAATAAATTGTAATTGGCTATATGCGCCCATCTTCAGCGTATCTTGCACGTTTTGATCGGAAACTGCTGACAAAATGCAACCACTTTGTGGCATGGTACGCACAAGATGATGGAACTGACGTTGAATCGCTTTTAAGTCATCAAAAATATCAGCATGGTCAAATTCAATGTTATTGATAATTAACGTTCTCGGCGTGTAATGTACGAATTTTGAACGCTTATCAAAAAAGGCTGAATCATATTCATCGGCTTCAATCACAAAGAATTTGCTTGAACCTGCACGCGCAGAAATCCCAAAATTACCCGCAACCCCACCGATTAAGAAACCCGCATCGATGCCGTTTTTCTCCAGAATCCACGCCAACATTCCTGTTGTAGTCGTTTTGCCATGTGTACCAGAAACGGCTAATACCCAACGATCTTTGAGCAAATTATCATGCAACCATTGCGGGCCAGAGGTGTAATTCAATTGGTTATCCAACACATATTCCACACATGGATTGCCACGACTCATCGCATTACCAATCACCACTAAATCTGGCGCAGGTTGTAATTGCGCAACATCATAATTCGGAATAATTTCAATGCCGTGATTTTCTAAAAAAGTACTCATCGGCGGATAAACGTTAGTATCCGAACCAGTAACATGGTAGCCCAACTCGCGCGCGATCATCGCCACACCGCCCATAAAGGTGCCACAGATACCTAAAATATGAATATGTTTTTTTGTCATTATCTTGCCTTCTTTCACATCTATTTTTGCAAAAAACCGTAAAATTTCGACCGCTTAGTGCGATAAAAAGTTGCGATATTCTATCACATCTGCGCCTCGCTCACCTTACAAGCGGTCTGATTTACGATAAAATTTGCAAAACTTCGGGAAAAACAAACCGCTTGTAAACTAGTATTCAGACTCACGAAAAGAAAAAAGGCTTAGCATTTTATGCTAAGCCTTTTGCGTTATTAGTGTTTACCTAAATTGCTAAAGAAGTTCTTCACGCTATCTAAAAAGCCTTCTTGCTGTGGGCGATGTTTCCCTTTGCCATCGAAACTTTCTTCTAATTTGCGCAGAAGCTCTTTTTGTTCTTCGCTTAATTTTACTGGTGTTTCAACAATCACTTTGCAGATTAAATCACCCGCGTAGCCGCCTCTCGGGCTTGCTACCCCTTTACCACGTACACGGAAGAGTTTACCCGTTTGTGTTTCTGCTGGGATTTTGAGTTTCAATTTGCCTTCTAAAGTTGGCACTTCAATATCTCCGCCTAATGCCGCTTGAGTGAAGCTAATTGGCACTTCGCAGTAAAGGTTTGAACCATCACGTTCAAAAATCTCATGGTCACGAACGTGAATCACTACATATAAATCGCCCGCTGGTGCACCATTTTCCCCTGCAGCCCCTTCGCCTGATAAGCGTAATTGGTTACCGGTATCTACCCCCGCCGGAATAGTGACCGATAGGTTTTTCGCTTTTTGAACACGTCCATCACCGTGACAAGATTTACATGGTTTCTCGATTTTTTTGCCTGAACCGTGACAGCTTGGGCAAACAGATTCACTCACAAAGAAACCTTGCTGGCGACGAATTCGACCAGAACCGTGACAATGCGGACAAGTTTCCACTTTAGAATCTTTTTCTGCACCAGTACCGTGGCAAGTATCACACTCAGCTAATGTAGAAAGACGAATATCTTTTTTACAGCCTTTTACTGCTTCTTCTAAGGTGATTTCGATGTCGTAACGTAAGTCATCGCCCCGTACCACACGTTGACGGCGACCGCCTCCGCCAAAACCACCACCAAACATTTCGCTGAAGATGTCTTCAAAGCCGCCGAAACCGCCACCGAAGCCACCAAAGCCGCCGCCAGCACCGCCACCGCCTTGTTCAAAGGCTGCATGACCATATTGGTCGTAAGCTGCACGTTTTTCAGCATCGCCTAGTACTTCATAAGCTTCATTGATCTCTTTAAATTTTTCTTCTGCATCTTTGCTGCCTTGGTTTTTATCCGGGTGATGTTTAGACGCTAAACGTTTATACGCACGTTTGATGTCGTTCTCACTCGCCCCTTTTTGTAAGCCAAGGACTTCGTAGTAATCTTTTTTTGCCATAGTATTTCCGTATTTTTATTTGCAAATATTTTGTTATTTCTGACCGCTTGCATTCGCTATTTTTAGCAATGTGGGCGAATTGAAATGTAAATATCCACTTTGCCATTTGGATAATATTTCTCAAAATCCACTTTATAAGCACGTTTTAATAAGCCTTGCTTTTCCTTATTCCAAATATGTTGCCACGTTTGAACTACTGATTTGCCAGTCGTAGGGAAGATTTCATACCAAGTCAGATCTTCAATTTCAATGGTTGAGGAACTGTCTTCTGGTTTACTTTCTTGAGCAACAGCAACATCATAATAGCCCGTAAAATCCGATTCGTAATTCAGATAAACACCATAATAAGGCTCATTTTTAGTCAATTTTGCAAAATTATTCTGCCAAAGCTGTCCAATCTTTTCCGCGGTATTTTCCTTTATGTTATGCGTACGAATTGTAGCAAATGGATAAAGTGTAAGTGGCATAGCTATTCCTTAAATTTACAAAATTCTGGGTAAATTTGACCGCTTGTAACATACTCCTCTCTTTAGCAAAGAGGGGGATCATTTATATACACTAAAAGGGCGTGTTTCCACGCCCTTTATTTATGCTCGAAGAGCCGTGAAATTATTTGTTGTCTTTCACTTCTTCAAATTCAGCATCTACCACGCCATCATCTTTTGCTGATGATTGTTGTGGTTGCTCGCCACCAGCTTGTTGAGCTTTTGCTTGAGCTGCTTGCATTAATGGTTCAGAGGCTTTAATTACCGCTTCAATTTTCGCTTCGATCTCTGCTTTGTCTTCGCTTTTTGCTGCAGTTTCAAGTTCGCTTACTGCTGCTTCAATTTTCTCTTTGTCTGAAGCAGCTAACGCATCACCTGCTTCGGTAATTTGTTTGCGAGTTGCGTGTGCGATACCGTCTGCTTGGTTACGCGCTTGTACTAACTCTTCAAATTTACGGTCTGCATCAGCATTTGCTTCTGCATCACGCACCATTTGTTGAATTTCTTCATCAGATAAACCAGATGATGCTTGAATACGAATTTGTTGCTCTTTACCCGTATTTTTATCTTTTGCAGATACGTTGATTACGCCGTTTGCATCGATGTCGAAAGTAACTTCAATTTGTGGCATACCACGCGGTGCAGGGTTGATACCTTCTAGGTTGAATTGACCTAAAGATTTGTTGTCTGCCGCACGTTTACGCTCACCTTGTAACACGTGGATAGTTACTGCAGCTTGGTTATCTTCCGCAGTTGAGAACACTTGCGATTTTTTAGTTGGAATCGTGGTGTTTTTCTCAATTAAGGTTGTCATCACACCACCCATGGTTTCGATACCAAGTGATAACGGGGTTACGTCTAATAATAGAACGTCTTTCACATCACCTTTTAATACGCCACCTTGAACCGCTGCACCAATTGCCACCGCTTCATCTGGGTTTACGTCTTTACGAGCTTCTTTACCGAAGAATTCAGCCACTTTTTGTTGTACTAACGGCATACGAGTTTGGCCACCCACAAGAATGATATCATGGATTTCGTTTACACTCTTACCTGCATCTTTTAATACTGCTTTTAATGAGTCAATTGAGCTTGCCACTAAGTCTTCAACTAATGCTTCTAATTTCGCACGAGTTACGCTGATTGCTAAGTGTTTAGGACCTGTTGCATCTGCTGTGATATACGGAAGGTTCACTTCTGTAGATTGCGCTGATGAAAGTTCGATTTTCGCTTTTTCAGCGGCTTCTTTCACACGTTGTAATGCCATTGGGTCATTACGTAAATCAACACCTTGTTCTTTTTTGAACTCATCAATGATGTAGTCGATTACGCGGTTATCGAAATCTTCACCACCTAAGTGAGTGTTACCACCTGTTGCTAATACTTCAAAAGTTTGTTCGCCGTCGAAGTTATCGATTTCGATGATTGAGATATCAAATGTACCACCACCTAAGTCGTAAACTGCGATCACTTGATTCTCTTTGCTTGAACCTAAACCAAACGCCAAGGCAGCCGCCGTTGGTTCATTGATAATGCGTTTAACATCTAAACCTGCAATTTTACCTGCATCAATAGTTGCTTGACGTTGTGCATCGTTGAAGTACGCAGGCACAGTAATTACTGCTTCAGTTACAGATTCACCCAAGAAATCTTCTGCCGTTTTTTTCATTTTTTTCAATACTTCGGCAGAGATTTGTGGCGGCGCTAATTTATCGCCTTTTACATTTACCCACGCATCGCCGTTATCTGCACGCACGATTTCGAAAGGCATAATTTTAATATCGCGTTGTACTTCTTCGCTCTCAAAACGACGACCAATTAAACGTTTAATTGCGAATAATGTATTTTTCGGGTTAGTGATTGCTTGACGTTTTGCTGGCTGACCAACTAAGGTTTCATTATCTGTATAAGCAATAATTGAAGGGGTGGTGCGCGCACCTTCTGCATTTTCAATTACGCGCGCTTTGTCGCCATCCATTACTGCTACACAAGAGTTTGTTGTACCTAAGTCAATACCAATGATTTTTCCCATAATTTTTTCCCTCTAGATAAATTCGTTTGAATTAGTTTATGTTGCCGAAAAGATAAGGTTCGTTTAACGCTTTTCAAGCCCAGCGTAGAAAATTCTTATCGGCTGTGATTCAAAAGAATGGAGCGTTTGAATTCGCTCATTCAGACGGAGCAATAAATAAGGACAAAAAAACACGCTTCAAGGGCAAAATTAAAAAAATTTGCAAATTTTTGCTAAAATCTGCCCGCTTGTCAGGAAATATTATGTGTTGAGGAAAATTATGGCATTACATCGCTGCCCTGAGTGTCGCCGAAAAATTAGCGAAAGCGCAATACTTTGCCCGCATTGTGGCTTCTCGTTTGATGCCGCAAATTTAGAAATTTATAAACAAAAATTAGAAGAGCGCCGTTTGCATAATCAGCAATTAACTCGGCAAAATGTGAAAATTCAGCTATTTTGGTTAGCCGTATTTGCATTGGTGATCGGATTTGCTGCTTGGTGGAAAAACTAGCCCACTCAATCATCAGCTTTTATACTTGTAAAAAAGCAATAAAAAATGACCGCTTGTACAAACATTACAAGCGGTCATTTTTAGTCTTATTTTTGCGTCTCGTTGTAATATTGATACGCTTTGTCCATATCTTCAAAATGGTGCATGATGCCATTTTCTAACACCACCGCATTATCACAATAAGACTTCATCGCACTCGGGCTATGTGAAACTAAAATGATAGAACGGTCTTTGCGTTTTTCAAACAACTCATACTTACATTTTTCTGCAAAGCGAGAATCCCCTACTGCAATTACCTCATCGATTAAGTAGCAATCAAACTCAACCGAAAGTGAGAGAGCAAATGCAAGTCGAGCTTTCATCCCTGATGAGTACTTCTTCACTGGCTCATAAAGATAATCGCCTAATTCCGAAAACTCTTTTGTAAAACGAGTCACATAATCTGGATCAACATCATACAAACGACAAATAAAACGTAGATTATCCATCCCTGTTAAACTACCTTGGAATGCCCCACTAAAAGCTAACGGCCAAGAGATGCTCATAGAACGTTCAATCGTGCCACTTGTTGGGGGCTCAACTCCGCTCATCAAACGAATGAGCGTAGATTTACCCGCACCATTTCGCCCTAAAATCCCGATTTTTTCGCCTTTTTGTAGCTCAAAATTGATATCCTTTAACACGGTTTTCCAACCGTTATTTGTGTGATACTTCTTACACACATTATTTACGCGAATCATTGTGGCTCAACTCCTTTACTGAAGTTTTTAACCATCACTAAGCCCATTAACAACAAGGCAAGATCACTCACAACTAAAAAACCGACACTTTCATAAGTAACCACGGTATCGCCAAAATAGCCATGGCGGAACATTTCTGTACCATGAATCATCGGAAACCAAAGTGCAATAGATTGTGCCTGTGCTGGAAGGTTATGAACGAAGAAAAATGCGCCAGAAATTGGTAATAAAACGAAACTCAGTGTTCCCCAAATTTTACCAAACACATCAAATTGTTGCGCAATCGCACAAATGATTAACCCCAAACCAAAAGCAAACATTGCCATGAGGAACCATGCAATAAGCATATAAAACACATCATGCGGTGCATCAATCCAATCAATCATGACTAAGATTGCCATAAAAAGAATTTGAGCAATTGAAGCGCCAGCAACTTCGAGTAGCACACGTGTGAAGATGGTATCAAGTACACGCACGTTACGGTGATAAAGCAAACTCAAGTTTGCCGAAATCGAACCAATCGCGCGGTTTGAAGCATTTCGCCACATCATTGCCATTGGATACCCCGTCATCACAAAGGCAATCATATTTAAAGTAGAGAATTTATCAGCACGGATAAATTTCCACATCATTACAATAAAAAAAGTCATGAGCAAAGGCTCAATAAATAGCCATAAAAAGCCGACATTTTGACGCCCATAACGGGTGATAATTTCACGCATAAGCAATGCGTTAATCACCCGTCCTTGAATCGCTAATGACTGTTTAAACGTTGTTTCGTCACCATATTGCATTAGTTTTTATGCTCTCTTACGCTGGCGATGAGTAAGCTCAATACGCCATATAACATTAAGCCAATAATAAAGGTCGCAATGATATTGTAAATTCGGTTTGGCTCTAACGCCCAGTCCGGTTTGCTTGGTTGGCTAATCACTTCCAAATAAAGTTGTTGGCGATCTGCTTCTCCACGCGTATTTTGTAATGAAGTCATTGCGGCTGTCAGTTGTTGTTGCGCTAACTCATTCGCTAACATTAAACGTTGGTAATCCGCAGTTTGTGTCGCAGCTGAGTTGCCATTACCTGATAATTGGCGAGTTTGTTCATCAATCTCTTTTTTCAAGCTTTTTTGGCGCATTTGTAACGCTGGCACTTGCGGGTTATCTGGTGTAATTGAAACTAATTGTGCTAATTGCGTTTCAACACGAATCAACTCACTTTTCAAACTTGAAATTAACGAAATTTGTACGCCAGATTGCGCCGGTAAATCGAAAATCTTATTTTTGATACGATATTGACTCAAAGCCTGTGCAGTTTCCTTCACATTTTTCTCTGCATCTGCGACTGCTTGCTCAGCAAATTCGATAGTATCTTTTCTTGCTCGTTCATTTAAGCGATTGATTAACGACTCACCTTCTTTTAACAAACGTTCGTTAATTTGCTGACCTTCTTCTGCATTAAATGCTCGCACACGAAGGGTTGCAATACCAGAAATAGAATCTACATCAACACTCAAACGCTCTTTAAAATAACGATAGAATGCCTCTTGAGTATCGTTTAATCCAAATCCATTAAAACGACTTAATACATCACCTTTTTCGGTATAGAAAGCACGAAGTGGTAAATTTTGTTCTAACTCTGCTAATGCGGTGCGTGAACGCATATATTCTTGCACAGAATAAGTATCATCTTGTGAGCGAGAAAAACCTGTGCTTTGTAATAATGCGCCAACGCCAGTTAAAGAAGATTGGCTACCAGGTGAGCGCACAACGAAACTTGATTCTGAAACATAAATATCAGAAGCAAACATTCCAAAATAAACGCCAGCAAAGGCGGTTGGGAACAATACTGTTAACCAAAAAAGTGGATTCAGTTTTTTCCAGAGTGATTTTTTCTTTTTCGTCGGCATCGCCGAATTTTCGATAGTCATGTCATCCCCTTAATTAGTAACTTCTGATAGTGTTGGTCGTGCTGGTTACCGGAGAGGTAATCGAGAAAATCATTCTCAAGAATTTTTGGAATTCTGAAAGTGGTGCATTCGACACATACACAATATCTTTATCTTGAATCGGGAAACGTTGTAATAAGAACATCGTTTCCGGCGCTAATAAATTCGCACGATAAACGGTTGGTACTTCCATCCCGTTACCATAACCTTTTTCTGCCCATTCTTGCTGTGCGTGAGCATCTAACTGTGTAAATGGTGTATAACGGAAGACAAACACCCCGCGCGGGTCAGAACGCGTATCAATCAAACCACCCATTTTCCCAATAGCTTCTGCAAGTGTGATACCACTGCTTGAAAAACGCAGTTGTTGGTTATTGCCTACGGCACCTAAACCAGTAAATTTATACGGTGTGTTTAAAAGTGAAACAACATCACCCGCACGCAATACAATATTTTGTGCAGGATCTGCGATTAAGGTTTCAAATGCTAATGTTTTAACTTGATTACCACGGGTCAGTTGAACGGTCACATCTTCAATGTTTTCCATTGCACCACCTACAGCGGCCACCGCATCTAACACACGTTCATTATTAGCACTTAATGGCATACGTACTGTACTGCCTTGGCGAATAACAGTCACATCTGATGAATTATTGTTAGCAATTTTTACTACAGCTTGTGGCTGATTCGCTTTACGGCTAAGGCTGGCTACAATTTGTGATTGAATAGCTTCTGGTGTTTTACCCGCAACACGAATATTGCCAACGAATGGCACTGTGACTGTTCCATTTTTATTTACCATTTGTGCTGGCAGTTGGGTTACATGCCCACTTCCTTGTCCTTCGCTACTAAATGTTGAACCAAATAAAACCGCAGGTGGTGCTTCCCAAATCGAAATCTCTAACACATCACCAACATTAACAGCACCAGCATAGCCACCATTACCACGCACATCTGCAAAACCTGAAAAACGCTGGCTTTGTTGAGCTGCATACATTTGCTGCACTAACGACTCATTTAATTCAATTACATTCACTTTTGCTGCTAATTCAGAAGCATCAGCACCTTGGTTCATCTCTAATACCGCCGAATGACTCGGTCCTGAAGTGGGTAGCGAAGAACAAGCTGACAGCCCTAACATTAACCCTGCACAGACTGCTTTTAATCGATAATTTTTCATTGATGTATCATCTCATAATAAGGAAGACAAGCGGTCAAATTTGCCAATTATTTTGCAAACTACTACGCCTATATTCGTGAAAATAATCTTAAGAGTATAACATTTATTCAAGAAGGAAAAAAATGGTATTACACTTCCCCCATTGACAAATTTGACATTCATTTGGCGCTTCTAATGACTTTTTCTTATAAAAGTAAATAAATTCATCTTTACTGACAACCCTTATGGAATAAGGTATAATCAAAATTTGGCTTTGCTATGAAAACATACAAAATAATATTCAATATAATTATCTTAAGGTTATATTAAATATGAAAAAACTTAAAAAATTTATCACTAAACCACATATATTTTTTCGTGATGCACTAAATAATAAATATCCAGTTATAAATAATGAACAAGGAATTAGTGAATTTGATGAAAATGCCGTTATTGACCATCAAGAAAAATTAGAAAAATTAGAAAACTCACTAATGAATACATCAATACCAGTTGATGTCGTTTTTACGTGGGTTAATGATAAAGATCAAAAATGGCAAGAAAAGAAACAATACTATTCAACACTAGCAAACAACTGTGCGCTTTATGCGAAAGATAATGCCAGATTTGAAGAGCATAACGAGTTATTTTACTCGGTTAAAAGCGTGCAAAAATTCTTACCTTGGGTAAGATATATTTTTATTGTAACAGATAATCAAATACCAGATTGGCTTAACAAAGAAGAACAGCAAATTAAAATTATTGATCATCGTGAAATTATTGATAAAAATTATCTTCCTACATTTAATTCTCATGTAATTGAAGCTAATCTACATAAAATTCCAAACCTGAGTGAGCATTTTATTTATTTTAATGATGATGTATTTGTCGCTAAACCTTTACAAAAAAGCCATTTTTTCAAACCTAATGGGCTAGCCTCTATTTTTTTATCTATTAAAAACCTAGATAAAATGTATGCAAAAGGTACAAGTACTCCAACATTACTTGCCTCAATGAACTCTAGAAGATTATTGAGAAAATTATATGGACGAGAATTAAACGCACAAACTCCATTAATCCATTCTTATATTCCACTCAAGAAAAGTATTTTTGAAAAAATATGGGGTGTATTTAGAAACGAAATAGAAGAATTCTTATCAAATAGATTTAGAGGGAAAAATGACCTTAATTTAGCTACTTTTTTCGTCCCTTATGCGATGTATCTAGAAGGAAAGAGCGTTCTCACACCAGAAATTTGCTATTACTTTAATATTCGCTCAGCAAATGCCAAAGCGCAATATAAAAAACTACTAAAGAAAAAATATATGGCAAAGCAACCACACTCTTTTTGTGCTAATGATTTTAATAGCAAAACAAAGATATCTAGCTATAAAAACAAATTGACTGAAACCCTAAAAGAATATTACAAATAAGGAAAACTATGAAACCTATAAATAGAAAAATCAGAAAACTAAAAAATAACCCAAAATTATTTTTCAAAGACTTCTTAAAAAATAAAAAAACAAAGTTAATAAATAACTTTTATAAAATTGCACCTAAGAAATATAGTAAAAACAAGAAATTTACTATTATCAGCGCAGTTTATAATGTAGGAGATTACCTAGATGAATTTATCATATCTCTAGAAAATCAGAGATTAGACTTTAGAACAAATATAAATATCATATTTGTGGACGATGGTTCTAAAGATAACTCTAAAGAAATAATTAACAAATGGATTAAGAAATATCCATCAAATATTTTCTATATCTACAAAGAAAATGGTGGGCAGGCTTCTGCTAGAAATCTAGGACTAGAATATATAAAAACAGAATGGGTTACATTTATTGATCCAGATGACTTCCTAGATGTTAATTATTTTTATCTAATCAACAAAAATATTGAATCAGAAGAAAATGTTGGAGCTGTTATTACTAAATTTAAACTATTCAAAGAAAAATTTGGAACATTTCATGATGGTTTCCAAACAGACTTCTGTTTTACAAAACCAATTAGAATATTAAATAGCAAGAATTTGGAAGATTGTGTACAGTTTTCTTCTAGCTCATCTGTTTATAGAACAGATATAATTCAAAAGAACAATATAAGATTTGATCATAAACTTACAGCTTCTTTTGAAGATACTAAATATTTTTATGAATATCTATACCATCTTCCTGAAAGTAAAGTTATTTATGTTAAAGATGCATTATACTATTATAGATTAAGAGCAAGTGAAAATTCATCATCTAATAACCAATGGAAAAAGAAAGCAAAATATATTGAATTCTTTAAAAATGGTTTATTAGAAACTGTAAATCTTTTTAAAGATCACAACAATAAAATACCTAACTTCATTCAACGACTAGTACTTTTTTCTATAATACCTTATTTACAGGTTGGAATGATTAATAGAAACAGAATAGAAAATGTTCTCAATGAAAAAGAGAAGGAATTACTGTTAGAATATATTACTGAGTCTTTAAGCTTTGTTGAAAATAAAACTATTGAAGAATTCTATAATTCCCCTGGCAATTTCTTCTGGATTTCGGCTATTCTAAATTACTTTAGAAATGAACAACCTAATGAAATACGAGTTTACATTAATAAAGTTGATATAGAGAATAATCTTATTTACTTTAGAAGTTACGGCAAGAAAAACTCGAAAAATGAATTGTATATTGATAATCAAAAGCTAGAGGCTGTATCAGAAAGAAAAATATCATATAATTTATTTGAAAAAGAGTTAATAACTGAATTTAACTCATGCTATAAAATAGAGGAAAATACGCTCCAAAAAATAATGTTTAAGATAAATGATCGCCCTACAAAAATATATACCGACTTTAAAGTCATGTTGCCTAATGACACTAATATTTATGAGGGATATCATAAAAAACTTAATAGTTTCAAAGATATTCTTATCTTTGTAGATTCTGGGTATAAAGCAGATGATAATGCAGAGCACCTTTATAGAAACTGGTATAAAAATGGCTATTTAAAAAATAAAGAAGCGTATTACCTATTAGATAGGAATAGTTCTCATTGGAATAAATTGCTTTTGGAAGGTTTTAACTTAGTAGATATAAACTCATTGAGATGTATCAAAATCTTAAAAGAAGCAAAATATATATTTTCTTCCTATCTACCAGGCCATTTAAATCAATGGGTTAAAAATCATTCTTTTAAGTTTCAGAAATTTATATTTCTACAACATGGAGTGGTTACATCAAATTTATCTAAACCATTTAACGCATCTTATTCTCAAATAAGCAAAATGGTTATTTCAACAACCTTTGAAAAGGAAGAAATTCTCACCGATAAATTTAATTATATATTTCATGAAAATGATCTCATCTATTCTGGAATACCTAGATTAGATAATTTATTTAGTAAATCTAAGAATATTAAGATTCATAAAAAAGGAGCGAAACATATTCTTATTTGCCCAACTTGGAGGACCTCACTAAGTTTATTAAATCTTTCGCTAGAACGAAATGTTAATGATTTTTTTAATTCTGAATACATTCAAAAATGGGTAACATTGTTAAATAACAAACACCTTTCTGAATTAATAAATAAACAGAAGATAAAAATAACATTTTGTATGCACCAGGAATTATTTTCACTATTAGAACAAAATGAATTAGAACAAAGATTTATTAACCTTATTGAAAATAAAAACATTACTATTATTAATCCTAGAGAAATAAACTATCAAGAATTATTTCTTAACAATGATGTTTTAATCACTGATTTTTCTTCCTTGCATTTTGATTTTGCATCACTCAATAAACCTGTAATATATTATCAATTTGATAAAGACAGTTTCTATGGAGTAAGCCATTCATATCAAAAAGGAATATTTGATTTTAATGAACACGGATTTGGCCCAGTATTAGTAGAACAAGAGCAAGTAATTAAATACATAAGAGAATATTTGTCTCAAGGAAGTAAGAGATTCAAGAATTTCTCAAATAGATATAAATCCATATATCTACATACTGATGGTCAATCATCAGAAATTATTTTCAATACTATTTTTAAAGGAACTCAAAATGAACAATAATCTAATTGAATTTGTTACTAAAGATGGAAGTCGAAGATCTATTGGACCAAATGACATAAAAGGTCTTAGATTTAACTTTCTAGGTGAAAATAACCATATCGTGATTCATGAGGGAACAACTTTTTCTGACTGCTCAATGTCATTAATCAAAGACTCATATATTGAAATTGGTGCTTCACAATATCTAATAAATAAACTCTATTTATTTGCAAACCAAAGCAGAATAGAAATAGGCACTGATTTTTCCTGTTGGGGAGTAGAAATAAGATGTCACGAGCCAAAATGTTTGGTTACAATTGGAAATGATTGCATGTTTTCTGAAGAAATTCTTATTTATCCTACAGACTGCCATACGATATATGATATCACAACTAAAGAGGTACTTAATATTGCTAAACCTATTGTCATTGGAAATCATGTCTGGTGCGGTAGATCTGTGAAAATTATGAAAGGTAGTGTAATTGCTTCGAATTCAATTATAGACTTAGGTGCACACATAAATCGTCCATTTAATAAAGAAAATACCTTACTAACAGGAGTACCTGCTCAAATTATTCGCGAAAATGTAAACTGGTCTAGAAAAAGCCCCTTCGATTATATAAACAAATGATTATTTTAATGTATAAATCATTTTTGAAAAAAATAGGGCTATTAGCCTTACTTTTTTATTAAAGCTAATAGAGAAAATAAAACCATGCCAACTGCACTGATTTTCTCGCACGGAATCAAAAAAATTCCCCATTTAGCCTCATTTTTTCCTAATGAGGAATTGGCTTTCGCGCGCATTTTTTCTGTGCCGAAGGCTGATTCTGTATTGGGTTGGGGGCTGCGTCCTTCTACGAAAAAATCACGTGCATATGCACAAAAGCATAACTTACCATTTATCGCCTTAGAAGACGGCTTTTTACGTTCTTTAGGTCTGGGGGTTGATGGTTATCCACCACTTTCTATGGTCGTAGATAAATTAGGTATTTATTACGACACGACTCGTCCCTCAACATTGGAACAGCTTGTTCTAGCGAGTGAATGTGATGAGGTTTTAGCGGAAAAAGCTCGTTTACAAATTGTGACGCATCAACTTTCAAAATATAACCAAACATTGGTGGATTATGAGAAAGAAGGTGATGAGCAGTTAGTGCTTGTCATCGATCAAACCTTTAGCGATATGGCGGTGAAATATGGTCAAGCCGATGCAGAGCATTTTGCGCAAATGTTGCAAGCTGCCATTGCAGAAAATCCAAACGCTAAAATTTTAGTGAAGACCCATCCTGATGTATTAAGTGGTAAAAAGCAGGGCTATTTTTCGCCAAATGAAAACTATCCAAGCAACGTGCATTTTTTTAGTGATCCCGTCAATCCGATTTCGCTGATTAAAGCCGTAGAGAAAGTTTATTGTGTTACCTCTCAAATGGGGTTTGAAGCATTACTGGTGGGTAAACCGGTGGTAACTTTTGGCGTACCATGGTTTGCTGGCTGGGGCGTGACGGATGATCGTCATCCGAATGCTAAAGCGCTAGCACAAAGTGAGCGCCGTAAAGTGCGGTCAGTTTTACAACTGTTTTATGCGGCATATTTTCAATATACCCGTTATTTGAATCCGAATACCGGCAAGGCTGGAACGATTTTTGATGTAATCAACCACATCATTCACACCAAAGCACTTAACTTGCGCTTACAAGGCAATCTCTATTGCGTTGGAATGTCTCTGTGGAAACGTGCGGTTATTAAACCGTTTTTCCGATTACCAAGCTGCAAGCTACATTTTGTTAAAGATGTGAGCAAACTCAGTGGTAAAACATTCACCAAAAATGACCGCTTGTTGCTATGGGGAACGGGTAAAGAAGCTGCGCTAAATTATGCTAAAGCGCATAATATTAACGTACTCAGAATGGAAGATGGCTTTATTCGTTCAGTTGGGCTTGGTTCAAACTTGGTTGCGCCACTTTCTTTAGTGTGTGACGATTTAGGCATTTATTTCAATGCAGAAAGTCCTTCTCGCTTAGAAGAGATTTTGCAGCATCAACAATTTACCGAAGTGGATTTAATTGAAGCCAAGCAGCTACAACATGCATTGGTATCGCAACATATCGGTAAATATAATGTCGGGGAAGGTAAATTTTCTTTACCGAATACAGTCAAAAAGAAAATTTTAGTGGTGGGACAGGTCGAAGACGATGCGTCTATTCGAACCGGCTCCCCAAATATTCGTACTAATTTAGATTTATTAAAAACAGTACGTGCAACAAACCCAGAAGCTTATATCGTTTATAAGCCACACCCGGATGTTGTAAGCGGTAACCGCATTGGTCATATTACAGAATCGCAAGCGGTCAAATTAGCGGATCAAATTGCAAAAACAGAAAACGTGCTTGACTGTATCAATGCCGTGGATGAATTGCACACCATGACATCTCTTGCTGGCTTTGAAGCCTTGCTAAGAAACAAAACTGTACATTGCTATGGTTTACCGTTTTATAGCCACTGGGGATTGACCATTGATCACTGCTCTTTTAACCGCCGCAATCGAAAACTTTCATTGTTAGAACTTATTGCTGGCACATTGGTCTATTATCCGCAATACGTCAATCCAAATACTGGCGAGCTAACCAATGCTCAAACAGCGATTGAAATTTTAAAAGCACAGCGTTTAGCGCTTAATCACAGTGGCATTCATCGCCATTGGCTAGCTAAACAATATGGCAAATTGCAGCATTTAGTGCGCGCATTGCGTACTTAAAAAATCAGGGTAAAATACCCTTTGATTACATGATGAATAACGGTTTTAGAATGAAACATTATTTAGATGAATTAGCCCAAACTTCCCAGCGGATCTTGCTTTTGCAAGGGCCAATCGGCCATTTTTTTGCCGATCTTTCTGCTTGGTTAGTGGGACAAGGAAAAACCGTTTATAAAATCAATTTTAACGGTGGCGATGAGCATTTTTATCCGTCATCGATTGAAAACACGATTGCTTATCGTGGCTCAGTGAGTGAGTTCTACCCTTACCTGCAACTATTTTGCAAACAACACAATATTGATGCGATGGTTTGCTTTGGTGACAACCGTAAATACCACAAAATCGCAAAAAAAATATCACAAGATGAACAGATTCCATTTTGGGTGTTTGAAGAAGGCTATTTCCGTCCTGATTACGTGACACTCGAAAAACAAGGGGTTAATGCGTTCTCTCCTCTTCCTCGCCAGGCAGACTTCTATCTTGAGCAAGCCGAAAATTTACCTGAGCCAGCAGTACCACTTAAATTAGCCAAAGGTTTTTTACCAATGGCAAAAGTGGCAATAGCTTATTATACCAAAGCTTACTTTGGGCGAGATAATTACCCAAAATATCAACATCACCGCATTCTGAATCTGAAATATTATATAAAACTCTGGGTGACATCAGGCATCAAGCGCGCTTGTTATTACTTGCGTGATCGTACCTTTGCAAGAAAAGTCAACCGAGGGAAATTAGGTAATTTCTTTGTTGTGCCATTGCAAGTTTATGATGACAGCCAAGTGAAAGTACATTGTGATTTCAACAGTGTCGGCGCATTCTTGCGTGAAGTATTGCAATCTTTTGCAGAATCGGCCCCAAGCAATCTCAATCTAGTCATTAAGCATCACCCAATGGATAGAGGTTTTATTCATTATGATCCCGTTATTCAAGAATTTGAAAGCCGCTATCCGCACTTAAAAGGGCGATTATTCTATGTGCATGATGTACCACTGCCCGTTCTGCTTCGTCGCGGTAAAGGCATGGTAACGCTGAACAGCACAAGTGGTATTTCAGCATTATTACATGGTATGCCCGTTATAACACTTGGACGCGCTAATTATCATTTTGAAGGTCTCACACACCAAGGGGATTTAGCTTCATTTTGGCAAAATCCAACCGAGCCAGATATGCAACTGTTTGAGGCTTACCGCAAATATCATCTCAATAAAACCATGATTAATGGTAGTTTCTATAATCGAGTGATATTGAGATGCCCATATAACCCATACTAAAGCGGTCTAATTTTGCTGAGACTTTGCAAATTTTTCGAGAAATTTAACCGCTTGTATTAAGTCATAAAAAAACCGCCTTTCGGCGGTTTTTTATTATGAGGCAATTATTTCAAGCTGCCTACCATATCTTCTGGACGAACCCATTCATCAAATTGTTCAGCGGTTAATAATCCTAAGTTAATCGCTTCTTCTTTTAAGGTTGTGCCATTTTTATGCGCAGTTTTCGCAATTTTCGCTGCATTTTCATAGCCGATGTGCGTATTTAACGCAGTGACTAACATTAATGAGTTTTCTAACTGTTGTTTGATGCGTGGATAATTCGGCTCAATACCTACTGCACAATGCTCATCAAATGAAATTGCGGCATCTGCTAATAATTGTGCAGATTGTAAGAAGTTCGCAATCATCACTGGGTTATATACGTTTAATTGGAAATGACCTTGTGAACCCACAAATGAAATCGTAGTATCGTTACCTAACACTTGTGAGCAAACCATGGTCATCGCTTCACATTGCGTTGGGTTAACTTTACCCGGCATAATTGATGAACCAGGTTCATTTTCTGGGATTAAAATCTCACCAATACCTGAACGAGGGCCTGAAGCCAATAGACGAATGTCATTAGCAATTTTGTATAGGCTAACGGCTAATTGTTTTAACGCACCGTGCGTTTCCACAATTGCATCATGGGCGGCAAGCGCTTCGAATTTATTATCAGCAGTCACAAATGGTAGCTTAGTGAATTGAGCAATGTATTCTGCCACTTTCACATCATAGCCTTTCGGCGTATTCAAACCTGTACCCACGGCTGTACCACCTAATGCTAATTGACGTAAGTGCGGTAAGGTGTTTTTCAATGCAATTAAACCAAAGTGTAATTGTGCTGCATAAGCTGAGAACTCTTGACCTAATGTTAATGGTGTTGCATCCATTAAGTGCGTACGACCAATTTTTACGACATCTTTGAAAGCTTCAGATTTTGCTGCGAAAGTTTTTTGTAAGCGCTCAATTGCAGGAATAGTGGTTTCAACCACTTTTTTGTATGCAGCAATATGCATTGCTGTTGGGAAAGTATCGTTAGAAGATTGTGATTTATTCACATCATCATTCGGGTGAATAATAGATTTTTCACCTAATTTTCCACCGTGCAATACATGTGCACGATTCGCAACCACTTCATTCACATTCATGTTTGATTGTGTGCCTGAACCGGTTTGCCAAATCACTAACGGGAATTGATCATCAAGTTTATTGGCAAGAATTTCATCACAAGCTTGCGCAATCAGATCGCGTTTTTCTGCCGATAACACACCTAAATCATGGTTAGCAAACGCAGCTGCTTTTTTCAAATAACCGAAAGCCTCAATAATTTCATGTGGCATAGATGCTGCTGGCCCGATTTTGAAGTTATTACGTGAACGTTCAGTTTGCGCTGCCCAGTATTTATCTGCTGGTACTTTTACTTCGCCCATAGTGTCTTTTTCAATACGAAATTCCATAAAATACTCCGTTAGTGGTGAACAAGAAAAACAACAATGTTTGATGTTTCGATCGGGTTTTATAGTACCTATTTAGGTCTATTCTAGCCATGTTTTTCTCTTGGTTTTATGATGTAGATCACAAAATCTTTCCAGGAGCCTATCTGGTTTCAGCACACTTTTTCATGCTCCAATTGGGTATAGTAGTTAATCATAATGATAAAAAACGATACAATATGCCCCATTTTATAAAATACAGTTTATTTTTTAGATTAGAAAAAAGTGATGAGAACCTTTGACCCGACTATTGAACAAAATATTTTACGTATCGTACAAGAAGAAGTTGTACCCGCATTGGGTTGTACTGAACCCATTTCTTTAGCGCTCGCCTCTGCAACCGCGCGCCATTATTTAGGTAAATTACCTGAACGAATTGAAGCGAAAGTGTCCTCAAACTTAATGAAAAATGGAATGGGCGTTACCGTGCCAAATACGGGCACGGTTGGTCTTCCAATGGCAGCAGCCATAGGCGCTATTGGAGGCGATCATCAGGCAGGTTTAGAGGTATTAAAAGCGATCTCAGCAGAACAAGTTGCGCTTGCAAAAGCGATGCTCAACCAAAATCTGGTTAACGTCACTATTTCTGATACTGAACATATTTTGTATTCTGAAGCAACGCTATTTGCAGCGAATGATAGCGTAACGGTTCGCATCGCCGCTCATCACACCAACGTTATTTATATTGAGAAAAACGGAGAAGTTCTGTTTTCCGTGCCTTGCTTAGTCGATAACGGTAATGCGCTTTCTGTGTTTTCAGAACTCACAGCCAAAGATATGTATGATTTCTCACTGTGGGTTGATTTAGAGAAAATTCGTTTTATCCAACGTGCCGCGGAACTGAATTCTGCCCTTTCACAAGAAGGCTTACGAGTCGATTACGGCTTACATATTGGACGAACCTTGCAAAAGCAAATTGGGCGAGGGTTGATTAGTGATGATTTGCTTAACCGCATTGTGATTGAAACCACTGCAGCGAGTGATGCTCGAATGGGCGGCGCCAATTTACCAGCCATGAGTAATTCAGGTTCAGGCAACCAAGGCATTACTGCCACGATGCCGGTAGTGGTGGTCGCTCGCCATATCAACGCCAGTGAAGAACAGCTTATTCGCGCCCTATTCCTTTCGCATTTAATGGCGATTTATATTCACAGTAAACTACCTAAACTCTCAGCTCTCTGTGCGGTAACTACTGCGGCAATGGGCAGTTGTGCAGGTGTGGCATGGTTGCTGACCGAGAGTTTTGATGCAATCAGTATGGCAATCAGCAGTATGATCGGCGACATCAGTGGCATCATCTGCGATGGTGCGGCAAACAGCTGTGCAATGAAGGTTTCTACCAGTGTAACTTCCAGCTATAAATCGATTTTAATGGCATTAGATAATACGCAGGTAACAGGTAATGAGGGGATTGTGGAACACCAAATCGACCGTTCGATCAACAATCTTTGTGCGATAGCCAGTCGAAGTATGCAGTATACGGATAGACAAGTGATTGAAATAATGGTGAGTAAGCCGAAAAGCTAAAAATACAAGCGGTCAAAATCTGTAAATTTTTTGCAAGTTTTAACCACTTGGATTTTTAATACTATTTAAAAATGTCTTTTATTTCATCTTCCGTTAAAACATATTTGGCATTAAGAATTTTAAAATCGTCTTTTTCTAGTTTTTTGAGTACTTGACTTTCTGAATTGAAAGATTTTATCCAAGTAAGTAACTCGCAATAAGAATAAGAATTCTTATTTTGATTATACTCATCTTTAGCTAAGTAATATATAAGATAGAAGGCTCTTTTTTCTAGTGATATTAGTATTCCAGAAAAACATTTTTCTAGTAGTTCAGCGTCAAGATCTCTATTTCTCACACCTGCAGCAATAAATTCATAATAGTTTATTAAATATATTAAACTATCTAATGCTGAAATTATATTATCTAGTTTCTCATTTTTATCACATTCCTTTTTTAATAACTCTTGTTTTTTTCCTTTAGTATAATAATTTATAATTTCTTCATTTACGATTTTATCTGTTCCCAAATATGTGCGTGCATTTAAAACATGATGATTGAAATCAGAGCTATTTCTTTGATTCATAACAACATTTAATGTATGACTTCTTCTAGATGTTGTCTTTGAGATAATATCTTGAACCCACCATCCAGCAGCTACAAATATAGATGTGATAATAAATGAGAATACGGTTTGATAATCTTTTAAGATACATCCTGAATAGGCAGCAAATAATAATCCCAATACACTAATTTGAAATAACCAAAAAATATAGAACATTCCATTTCTAGTTTCTGGATGTTTTCTGACAATTTTATTATAAAGCCAAGCGGATATAGAAACAGAAAATAGCAATAAAGTGATACTATTTAAAAATGGTAAAGAAGTAATTTTTGCTAATATGAACTCTTTATTTAAATATGATATTACTAAAAATAAAACAAATGTTGTCCCATATATAAAAAATCTTATTTTTTCAGATTTTAGTAATCTATCTAGAATGTACATTTTTAGTCCTTTAAATATGAAAAGAGGCTACATTAGAATGCAGCCCCTATAAACAAAATGCTTCAGCTTATTCAAAAGCACCGTGGCCAAAAATTACAATATTTTTCATAAATAACTCCTAAGTTAAGTAAATATGATTGAATACAATATACTCTTTTTGAGGAAAAGGCAACTATATTATAGAATAAACCGACTCAAATCCTCATTCTCCACCACATCATTTAATGCAGTTAAAACGTAATTTTCATCGATCACAATTTTCTCGCCACTGCGTTCATTTGCATCAAATGAAATACCGTCCATTAAGCGTTCTAATACCGTGTGTAAACGGCGGGCGCCGATGTTTTCGGTTTTTTCATTTACGCGGAAAGCAGATTCGGCAATTTTGCTAATACCATCTTGGGTAAATTCCACTTCTACTCCTTCGGTTTTCATTAGCTCGCGATATTGTAGTGTCAAAGAAGCATTTGGCTCAGTTAAGATACGCTCAAAGTCATCTTTGGTAAGTGATTTGAGTTCTACACGAATTGGTAGACGACCTTGTAATTCTGGCAATAAATCTGATGGGCGAGCTACTTGGAATGCGCCTGAACAGATAAAGAGAATATGGTCTGTTTTCACCATACCATGCTTGGTGTTTACCGTTGAGCCTTCGATAATTGGTAGTAAATCACGCTGAACCCCTTCACGAGAGACATCACCACCTGAATGCTCACCTTTTTTGCAGATTTTATCGATCTCATCAATGAAGACGATGCCATGTTGTTCAACCGCTTCAATCGCTTGTTGCTTCAACTCTTCAGGATTGACTAATTTTGCTGCTTCTTCATCTAACATCACTTTTAACGCATCTTTGATTTTCATTTTGCGTTTTTTCGTTTTGTTTGGCGACATCCCTTCAAATAGAGATTGCAGCTGAGAAGTCATATCTTCCATGCCTGGCGGCGTCATAATTTCTACGCTCATTTGTGCCGCCACATCAATTTCGATCTCTTTGTCATCAAGTTGACCTTCACGTAATTTTTTACGAAAAACTTGACGAGTTGAGGTGTTATCAGATTCTTGCACGTTACCCCACTGATCTTTTGCTGGTGGTAACAATACATCTAAAATACGATCTTCTGCTGCATCTTGTGCACGCATACGGTTTTTCTCGACCGCTTGCGATTTCACTAATTTGACTGCAACATCAGTTAAGTCTTTAATAATCGACTCCACTTCTTTACCCACGTAACCCACTTCGGTAAATTTTGTGGCTTCGACTTTGATAAATGGTGCATTGGCTAATTTTGCTAAACGGCGAGCAATTTCAGTTTTCCCCACGCCAGTTGGCCCGATCATTAAAATATTTTTTGGGGTCACTTCTTGGCGAAGCTCTTCTGGTAACTGCATACGGCGCCAGCGGTTACGTAATGCGATTGCCACTGCACGTTTAGCTTCTGTTTGTCCGATAATATGTGCGTCTAATTCAGAGACGATTTCACGAGGGGTCATTGACATAATTTATTCCTTGAAAAACGCCCCTATTTACTTATGAGGGGCTGGGGAAGATTTGTTACAAGCGATGATTTTTTCGCTAATATTTGCAAAGGGAAGATCGTTTCAAATCTCCCCTAACCCCTCTTTTCTAAAGAGGGGGACTTTTTTACACTTCTTCGATAACGTGATTGTGATTTGAGTAAATATCAATATCACCCGCAATTTTCAGTGCTTCTGCCACAATTTCTTTCGCAGTCAGATTATTTTCTGTTCTTAATAAGGCTAATGCTGCCGATTTGGCATAGTTACCGCCAGAACCGATAGCTAATACATCAAATTCTGGCTCAATCACATCACCAGAACCTGAAACTAATAAAAAGTCTTCATGGTTAGCAACAATCATCATCGCTTCTAACTTGCGTAGTGAGCGTTCTGTGCGCCACTCTTTTGCTAATTCAACGGCAGATTTCACTAAATGCCCTTGATGCAATTCTAATTTTTTCTCAAACAAATCACGCAAAATAAATGCATCAGCTGTTGAACCTGCAAAGCCTGTGACGACTTTATCTTTGTATAAACGGCGGACTTTGCGCACTGTACCTTTTTCTACGCAATTACCTAAAGTTGCTTGGCCATCTCCACCGATAGCAATTTTGCCATTTTTGCGAACGCATACGATCGTTGTCATTTTTTATCCTTGGTTTTAAATAAAAACTGCCCTCTAGATTGGGGGATTTTTTCCGTTTTTCAAGAGAGCCGTTAAAATTAGTTTGCCCTGTATTTCATTTTTAGCATACAAAAATGCGAATGCGATCACATTTTTATCCCTTTAAATGGCGTAATATTTCAAACATAACTCAATGGAGGGATACATTATGTTTAAACAACTTCAACAGGTTGGCAAAGCCTTTATGTTGCCGATTGCCATTTTACCGGCAGCAGGTTTGTTATTAGGCATTGGCGGTGCGCTATCAAATAAAGCGACTATTCAAGCCTACCCAATGCTTGACCATCCAACATTACAAAACATTTTCCAAATTATGTCGGCGGCAGGTAGTGTCGTTTTCGGCAATTTGGCATTATTACTCTGTATGGGGCTAGGCATTGGCTTGGCAAAACGGGATAAAGGCGTAGCAGCATTAGCCGCAGTGGTAGGTTACTTAATTATGACCGGCACAATTGCGGCACTAATTCCGTTATTTAATCCAGAAATTAAAAGCATTGATACCGGTGTGATTGGTGCGTTAGTGATGGGGTTGATTACTGTCAGCTTACATAACCGTTACCACAACATTCAATTACCGCAAATTCTAGGCTTCTTCGGTGGCTCTCGCTTTGTACCAATTGTTACCGCCTTTGCTGCTATTTTTGTTGGTGTCTCCTTCTTTTTAATTTGGCCAACTTTCCAAGGTTGGTTAGTCACGTCAGGTCAGAAAATCGCATCTCTCGGCGCATTCGGTACTTTTCTTTATGGTTTCTTAATGCGATTAAGTGGCGCGGTTGGTTTGCATCATATGATTTATCCGCTCTTCTGGTACGGCGAATTAGGCGGTACAGAAGTAGTGAATGGCGAAACCATTATTGGGGCACAAAAAATCTTCTTCGCACAATTAGCAGACCCAAACCATCAAGGCTTATTTACTGAAGGAACACGTTTCTTTGCTGGCCGTTTTGATACCATGATGTTCGGTTTACCTGCTGCTTGTTTAGCCATGTATCACTGCGTACCAAAAGCACGCCGTAAAGCGATTGGCGGTTTATTCTTAGGTGCCGCATTAACTTCATTTATTACGGGTATTACCGAGCCAATCGAATTTATGTTCTTATTCGTTGCCCCTTGGCTTTATGTCTTCCACGCGTTTTTAGATGGGGTATCGTTCTACATTGCAGATATATTAAATATCTCGATTGGTAATACTTTCTCTGGCGGTTTCATTGACTTCTTGTTATTCGGTATCTTACAAGGCAATGAAAATACGAACTGGATTCTCGTCATTGTTGTAGGCATTTTCTGGGCGGCGCTCTACTACTTTAGCTTCCGTATCCTCATTACCAAATTTAATGTAATGACACCAGGCAGAGGCGATGAACAAGAAGAGGAATTAAGCCCGCAAACTACCTCACTCACTGAAAATGCTCATGCGATTATTCAAGCCTTAGGCGGTGCAGAAAACATTGAGCATGTTGATGCTTGTATTACCCGTTTACGCGTTTCTGTTAAAGCAGTAGAAAAAGTCAATAAACCAACATTAAAAGCGCTTGGTGCAATTGATGTGCTAGAAGTTGGCGGTGGCGTACAAGCCATTTATGGTGCAAAAGCTGTGCTCTATAAGAGTGAAATCAATCAGATTTTAGGCAAAGAAGACTAACAAGAATCCCCGCAAATGCGGGGATTTTTCCGTTTACAAGCGGTCAGATTTTTTCAATGTTTTACCAAATCGGTTATAAGAAGAATGCGCCAATTTGAAAAAGTTTTTCAATATCCGATACCTGTTTTTTATCATTGACGAAAATAATCACATGATCATTCTCTTCAATGCGCGTGGATTTATGCGCAATCATCACGGTTTGGTTACGGACAATCGCCCCTACAATAGCCCCTTGTGGCAATTTTAGCTCTTTAATCGTGCGACCCACTACTTTTGAAGATTCCTCATCGCCATGCGCAACAATTTCGACGCCTTCCACTAAGCCTTGTTTAAGTGAAGCCACTTTTACAATATCGCCCTTACGCACATAGCTTGAAAGCGCAGAAATGGTTGATTGTTGTGGAGAGAGCGCAATATCAATGGTGCCGCCTTGCACCAAGTGTAAATACGCCATTTGTTGCACTAACACAATGGCCTTTTTCGCACCCAATCTTTTAGCTAATAAGGCAGACATAATGTTCGCTTCATCATCGCTAGTAAGTGCTAAAAAGAGGTCAATATTTTCGATATGTTCTTCAAATAAAAGTGCCTGATCTGAAGCATTTCCTTGCAACACTAACGCTTTTTCTAACTGCTCTGCTAATTTTTGCGCTTTGCGTTGGTCACGCTCAATAATTTTTACACTACAACGCTGTTCTAAATCTTTCGCAAGCCCCAAGCCAATAGCACCACCGCCTACAATCATCACACGTTTGTGCGGATGTTCTAAGCGTTGTAGCTCGCTCATCACTGCTTTAATGTGATGGGTCGCGCAGATAAAAAATACTTCATCGCCCGCTTCAATAATCGTTGAACCTTGCGGAATAATTGGACGTTCTTGACGGAAAATCGATACAAATCGCGCTTCAATATGCGGCAGATGATCTCGAATCGCTGAAATAGGGTTTCCCACCAACGGGCCACCATAATAAGCGCGAACACTCACCAGACTCACCATTTCATTGGCGAAATGGGCAATATGCAGTGCGCCTGGATAATCAATTAAACGCAGAATATCCTTACGTACTAAAATTTCCGGCGCAATAAGGTGATCGACAGGCAACGCTTCACGGCTGAATAGCTCGTCTTTTTCACGCACATAGTCTGCATTACGAATCCGCGCGATTTTAGTTGGAATATTAAATAAGCTAAAAGCCACTTGGCTTGCCACCATATTCACTTCATCGCTTTCGGTTACTGCCACCAACATATCTGCATCGCTTGCGCCAGCTTCACGCAGAATACGCGGAGAAGCCCCATGCCCTTTGAGTACGCGTAAATCGTGCTTATCTTGCAGTTTATCGAGTCGATCTTGGTTGTCATCAATCAGCGTAATATCGTTTTCTTCACTGGCAAGCGATTCAGCTAAGGTCGAACCGACCTGCCCTGCGCCTAAAATAATAATTTTCATAACTTTTTGCTTAACGCGCCTGTTTGGTTAATTTGGCATAGAAAAAGCCATCACCGCCCTCGTTTTGTGGGAAGAATTGCTTCATTGCCGTTTTTTCAGTGTGGAAATCCATCTCTGTAAGCTGTGCATCCGCGTTTTCTGCGACAAAACGCTCAATCTGTTCACGGTTTTCGCTTGGCAAAATCGAACAAGTTGCATAAAGCAATACACCATTTGGTTTCAGTCTTGCCCATAAAGCGGAAAGAATTTGAGCTTGTAATGCGGCCAATGCTGGAATATCACTTTCTTGGCGGAGCCATTTAATATCTGGATGGCGGCGAATAACCCCAGTGGCGGAGCAAGGGGCATCTAACAAAATGCGGTCAAACATCACCCCCTCTGCCAACCATGTTTCAGGACGGCTAGCATCACCGCAAATGACTTCTGCTTGCTGACCTAAACGCGCTAAATTCTCTTTTACACGTTGTAAACGGCCCGCTTCAATATCCAGCGCTATCACTTTTGCTTTAGGCGCTTTTTCCAAAATATGCGTAGTTTTGCCACCAGGCGCTGCACAAGCATCTAAAATCAATTCGCCATCTTGCGCATCTAGTAATTCAGCTGACCACTGCGCATGCGCATCTTGCACGGTAACACGCCCTTCATCAAAATGCGGTAAGCGACTAACCGCTGTTGGCTGGTTCAATAAAATTGCACAATCTGGCACACAAGCGGTCGGATTTGGAGAACGATTTGCTAATTCACCCAACAACGCCTGATAATTTTCACGAGAACTTTGCTGCTGATTCACGCGTAACCACATTGGCGGGCGCGCATTATTCGCTTCAACAATATCTCGCCAATTTGGATAAGCTTTTTTCAGTTGATTAACCAGCCATTCTGGATGCAAGGTTTGCCAATGTTTATCCACTTTCGCCAAAATGGCTTCTTGCTCACGTAGAAAACGGCGCAGCACAGCATTTGTTAATGCGCGGAAATTATCTAGCTTCAGTGGCTTAGTCGCACCAACCACTTCATCAACTGCCGCGTGTGGCGGAATACGCAAATAAAGCAGCTGATAAAGCCCAACCAATAATAAGCAATGCACCAAACGGGTTTTGCCTTTAAGCGGTTTATCCAACAACAAGCTTAAAATACGCTCAAGGCGAGGCAGCACGCGACAAACGCCAAAAGTAATTTCTTGCACTAATGGCACGTCTTTCTCTTTTAATTGGCTCGCAGCTTCCGGTAAGAGGCTAGAAAGCGACTTGCCTTGGTCAAACACTTGCAACAAAATTTGTGCCGCAACGGCACGGGATGAATAAGGTTTCATATTAGGCTTTAAAAGTCTCTTGATCTCGAAGTAAATGAACGTTGCCTTTGCGGCGTAAAAAACCGGTGCGATCAAAGTATTCGATCAGTTGTACGGTTAACTTACGTCCATATTGAATTTCATCACGCAGCTGATTGACCGAAATCTCGCCATGCTCGGCAATAAAGGCACGAATCAGGTCGGCAAATGCGGCGATTTGTTCGCTGAGTAAAAATCTATCTTTCACAATAGGAATCAAATACCCTAGTTTGCCAGCTTTGTATAATAAATTGCGCGTAAAAGTTTCATCTAAGCTCAAGGCTTGTGCCACTTCTCGCACCCAAAGCGCTTGGGTGGTTGCGGCAAAAAGCGGTTGGATTTGTTGCCAAATTGGCAATTCTTTCGCATCAAACTCAATACGGTGATCTGGTAGATGAATCCAGCCACGGGTTTGCAGCAGCTGTTTTTCTTCAATGAGGGTATCAATTAAAAAATTGGCTAACGCTTCAGGCTGCGCCAACAATGCCATACGATACAAACGCGCTTTAGTTACACCTAACTGGTCTTGGTGTTCTGCATGGTACGCTGCCATTTTTTCTAACACTTGCGCTTGTAACTGTTGTTTAAACCCAGCTTGATACAGCCATTTTTGGCTGCTACCTAAATCCAGCGCAGCAAGTTCTGCCTCGCTTAATTGCAACATCCATTGTAATTTTGCCGCTTCTACTGCTTTTTGCGCTAAATAGACCGCCGCATAGGCAGATGGCGTTTGTGCCGCAGCTAATTGAGCCACTTCGGCTAAACGTGTTTCTGTACGTTTATGACGTTTTGGAGAATCAATTTCGACTACCACCGCACCTGCAAGTGTTTGTTGGTCGTCTCCGCTACGCAAAATGAGCTTATCGCCCACAGCAATATGCAATGGTGTATCTAGAATAATTTCTGCAAATCCTTGCGCAAATTTGACCGCTTGTTTATCACTTAATAGGTTACATTTAGCGGTAGTGTGAGAGGCAAAATGATACAAATGCACCGCATTGCTTTCTTTCAACGGTGCTTGTGCTTGAAAACGTACGGTAATGCGATCTGTTGCAAAGTCTGGCGCAAGTGCCGTGAGCCAATCGCCGCGGGTCATCTCTGCTTTTTCTACGTTCGCCAGATTCAACGCTAAACGCTCACCCGCAACGCCTTGTTCTGATGGCTGATTTTGTGCATGAATCGCTTTAATACGTACTTTCTCACCATGAGAAAGATAAAGCGAATCGCCGACTTTAACTGTGCCACTCACTGCTGTGCCTGTGACAACAACCCCCGCGCCTTTCACACTAAAGACACGGTCAATCGCATAACGGAATGGCTTTTCTGTCAGTTGTGAAGCCGCTGCATGCGCAATTAAATAATCCCGTAATTCAGTGATGCCCTGTCCCGTATAAGCAGAAGTGACAAAATATGGTGCATCCGCAAGTTGCGGAAATTTCTGATGAATTTGGTTAATCAGCGTTTCAATTTTGGCTGGTTCAACACGATCCGCTTTGGTAATCACCAAAGTAATTTGACGAAAATGCAGCAAGCCTAATAAGGTTAAATGCTCCACAGTTTGTGGCTTCACCCCTTCTTCGGCACTAACCACCAACAAAGCGTGATCTACACCACCTAAGCCAGCTAACATATTAGAAAGAAATTTCTGGTGCCCAGGTACATCAATAAAACCTAGCACAGCAGCTTGCCCATTCGCATCGGTATAAGGCATGTAAGCGTAGCCTAAATCAATGGTAAGCCCACGCTTTTTCTCTTCCGGTAAGTGAGCGGTATTGGTGCCGGTCAGCGCTTCTAATAATGCGGTTTTGCCGTGGTCAACATGGCCTGCGGTGACAAAAATCATACATTTCCCCTTTCAAAAATAATGTCGCATCATACCACAAAAAGCCCGTCAATTATTGCCCCAACGGCGACAACAAGCGGTATAATTTGCACAATTTTTTGCAAATTGAGGCGTTTATGGAATCTCTTCTCTCTTATCTTCCCAACTTTATGTTACAACCCTTGTTCTGGGTGCTAGCTTGGCTTGGCGTGGCTATTTTTCTCTTTCTTCAAAACAAACTCCGCTTAGATGTGATTGCTCTGATTATTCTCGTGGGTTTCGCCCTCAGTGGTATTTTGACACTTGAAGAAGTGCTTGCCGGCTTTAGTAACCCAAATATGTTGTTATTAGCCCTGTTGTATGTGGTGGGAGAAGCGCTTTCTAGAACGGGTATTGCCTATCAAATCAGCGAACACCTGATGCGGATTGCTGGCGCTAATGAAGCGAAAATTATTATGTTGCTAATGTTTGCTATTACCACCATCGGTTCATTTATGAGCTCTACAGGGATTGTGGCGATTTTCATCCCTGTTGTGGTGGCAATTTGCAGCAGCATGAATATTGCCCCGCGCCGTTTAATGATGTCGTTAAGTATGGCAGGCTTAATTAGTGGGATGACGACCTTAATCGCAACCGTGCCAAACCTTGTGACCCATGCAGAACTGGTCAAAGCCGGCTATGCGGGATTTGAATTCTTTGATTTCGCACCAATCGGCTTTGTTGTGATGGTTGTAGCGATGCTGTATATGCTAATTGCGCGTAACTGGTTAGATAACGGCGAACAAGCCGCAACGTCAACGAGCAAAGAAGAAACGATGTCGAACTTGATTGCCGAATATCATCTAAACGGACGCGCGAAAATGGTTATTCTTACCGAACACTCGCCTTTTATCGGTAAAACGATTGATCAGCTCAAACTACGTTCAGCCTATCACCTTAACATTATTGCCATTCAGCGTTATAAAAATTTCCGCAACATCACGCTAGCGGCTTTTGGCAACGACCAACTACGCAAAAAAGATATTTTATTGATGGATATTGATGTCGATGAAGCACGTTTCACAGAACTTTGCCAAGAGTTCAAACTGCAAATCATCGAATTAAAAGGCGAATATTTCTCTACCCACGCGAAATCTGTGGGAATGGCAGAATTTACCGTGAAACCTGAAACGGAAACTATCGGGCGGACGATTGACAGCCTCAATTTCCGCTCACGCTACGGCTTGAGCGTTGTGGGCATTAAGCGTGATGCACAAATTCTGCAACAAGAATTACTCAAAGAAACGGTGAAATCGGGTGATGTGCTACTTGTGATGGGCGTGTGGCAAAAAATTACTGTGATGGCGCAAAATATGAAAGATCTGATTTTGCTCGACATGCCCAAAGAGAGTAAATTAGCGGCGCCCGCCGCAAGCCAAGCGCCTTATGCACTATTTTCTGTTGCAGTGATGGTGGCATTGATGATGAGCGGAGTCGTACCGAATGTGATTGCAGGTTTTATTGGCTGTTTACTGCTTGGGGCTTTCCGTTGTATTGATATGAAAACCGCCTACAATGCGATTCACTTCCCAAGCATTATTTTGATTATCGGGATGATGCCGTTTTCAATTGCGCTACAAAAAACGGGTGGGGTCGCCATGATGGTGCAAGAGTTTGTCGCCTTAACCGGTGGTGCAAACATCAGCATTTATTGGGTATTGATGGGGCTATTTGCTGCAACCGCGATGGTCGGATTATTCATCTCTAACGGCGCAACGGCGGTATTGATGGCACCATTTGCGATTGAAGTTGCCCGCCAATTAGGGCAATCACCAAGCGCATTTGTAATGGTAGTGGCGATTGCGGCATCCGCTGCATTCATGACGCCATTCTCGCCAGTTAATACGATGGTGGTGGCACTTGGTAACTATCGTTTCAGCGATTTCCTCAAAGTGGGCTTACCGATGACGATTATGACAATGCTCATTACCACGTTCTTGGTGCCTGTCTTATTTCCATTATAATCTCAAAGTGGCTGATTTTAGCAAAAAACTCTAATCGGTTATAATTTAAAACCAGCCGCTTATAATGAGATTAAATTAGGTTAAATAACCTCACCAATCCCAACAAACTTCTCAACAAAGGCAACAATCTTTTGGAAAATACTTTGTTTTTTCGTGAGATATTGCGGATTAAGTGGACTCATTTTCGGTAGAGCTTCATTTAAATCCGTACCTTGTTCACTGGCGTATCCGCGTTTTAAGGATACGTTAATATAACGCTTCGCGGCATTAATATTCAGGCCTTCATTGCTAATTAATTCTTCAGCTTCCTTCTGTTGCTCTTTTTGAGCAAATTGGAAGAAGGATTCAATAATACCGGCTTTATCGACAATGCTATCTAAGTCAGTTTGATTGATAAAATCGACGATTAAACTTTCTTTGGCTCGATTACCTAGACTCGCTCTGATTGTGGTTCGAATTTCATCAATCAGTTCAGCTTTATTTTTCATTTTTTTGTTGTGTTCAAAAATCAATTCTAAGATGTAATCTAGATTGATTTCTTGGGATTTTAATAAATCCACTTCAAATACCACATCATCCCAATCAATGGTCGATTTTGCTTTTTCCTCGCCATCTTTTTGACGACGTAGCCAATCCCGAATATCGTTGTAAGTTGAACGGTAATTTTGAATGCTACGTTCGCTTGGCATATCAATAGGTTGCATTTCAGCAAAAGCTTCATCCGTTAAATAATATTTTTCTTTAAAGGCTTCAACAGCTTTTGCATCACTGGTATCGAGCGATTGAAATGCTTGTAAAGCAGCGAACTCATCATAGTTTTGCAGAATATTTTCAACTCGCAAATATTCACCAAATAATTTTACAAAGTCTTTCTTGTCTTTTTCCGTTTGAATTACATCTGGATCCGGGAAGCGTTCTTGCAATTCAGCAATAACCTCTAAATACCCGCGACGGGCGACACCTGCATCGGTAAAACCTTCCATATATTCTTGGTAACTTTTTTCTAATACGATATTGCGCGTATTAGATTTACCGAAAAGGGTAATCGCATCAATGGTATCTTGTTCTAAATCACGGAAAGTAACGATATTGCCAAAACTTTTGGTGCTGTTGTAAATGCGGTTTGTACGAGAATAAGCTTGAATCAAACCATGGTAACGCAAGTTTTTATCCACAAATAACGTGTTTAAGGTTGGGGCATCAAAACCAGTTAAAAACATTCCAACGACAATCAGTAAATCCACTTCTTTGTTTTTAACGCGTTTGGCGAGATCACGATAGTAGTTTTGGAACGATTTCGCATCCACATCATAATTGGTGGCAAAATAACCGTTGTAATCATCAATGGCAGATTTTAAAAATTCCTTAGCCGAGGAGTTCATCGCCTCCACTTCAAAACTTTCATCAACAATATCTCCAATCGCATCTTGCTCTTCATTCGCGGCAAATGAAAAGATTGTTGCAATTTTAAGTGAATTTTTGACCGTACTTTGTAACTGTTTAAAAGTTTGATAATAAGCTTTGGCTGCATCCACGCTACTTACTGCAAACATGGCATTAAAGGCATTGTTACCAGCATTAAAGCGATGGGTCTTTTGTTTGAAATTATCTAGAACATATTGGGCAATTTGCTCAATACGTTTAGGTTGTAAAAAGGCTTGTTTTTTCTCGAGTTTTGTTAGCTCTTCAAGATTCTTTTCAGTTTCAATGCTCTTAAATTGTGGCCGTACATCATTGTAATCCACTTTAAATTTCAGCACTTTTTCGTCACGAATCGCATCGGTGATAATATAAGAGTGGAGTGGGCTTCCAAATACACTTTTTGTTGTATCCTTACCTAATGCGTTTTCTGGGAAAATCGGTGTACCAGTAAACCCAAATTGATAGTATTTTTTGAATTTTCTCGTGAGATTTTTTTGCGCTTCACCAAATTGAGAACGATGACATTCATCAAAGATAAAAACGACCTGTTTATCGTAAATCGGTAATTTATCTTCTGATTTCATTAGATTATTGAGTTTTTGAATGGTGGTAACAATGATCTTATTATCGTCTTTTTCGATATTGCGTTTTAGCCCTGCCGTACTTTCCGAACCATTCACACTATCGGGTGAAAAACGTTGGTATTCTTTCATAGTTTGATAGTCCAAATCTTTTCTATCTACTACGAAGAATACTTTTTCAATAAAGTCTAATTCCGTTGCAAGGCGTGCGGCTTTAAAGCTGGTAAGCGTTTTGCCTGAGCCTGTAGTGTGCCAAATGTAGCCACCACTGTCTGTATTGCTCCAATTTTTCGCCAGATATGAACTTTTAATTTTCCATAAAATACGCTCGGTAGCGGCAATTTGATATGGGCGCATAATCAATAGAGTGTCAGAAACATCAAATACACAGTAATTCACCAACACATTGAGTAGGGTATGTTTTTGTAGGAATGTCGCCGTAAAATCCTTTAAATCTTTAATCAGAGTATTTTTTGCCGTTGCCCAATTCATTGTGAAGTCGTAGCTGTTCTTATCGCGTTTGGTGGTATTGGCAAAATAACGGGTATCCGTGCCATTAGAAATGACAAAAATCTGAATATATTTAAAGAGAGAATTTTCTTTATTGAAACTTTCTTTGCTATAGCGGTGAATTTGATTAAAGGCTTCACGAATAGCCACACCGCGTTTTTTCAGTTCGATGTGCACAAGTGGTAAACCATTAACCAAAATTGTCACATCATAACGATTATCATAGCTGCCGGTTTGTTCAAATTGATTGATAACTTGCACGGCGTTATTGGCAAGATTTTTCTTATCTAGCAGATAGATATTCTGAATTCGCCCATTATCAAATACAAAATCATAAATATAGTCATCATGAATTTTGCGGGTTTTCTCAATCAAACTATCGCTCGGTTTATCCAAATATTCCTCTAAAAAACGTTGCCATTCCGCATCGGAGAAAACTACGTTATTTAAGAGTTGTAATTGTGCCCGTAAATTTTTAACCAATGCATCATGATTATTGAGACCTTGTAAATAATCATAGCCTTGTGCCTGTAAATCACAAATAAATTCACGCTCAAGGCTCCCTTCTGTTTGATAACCAGCATTGGGTTCTTCCATAACAAACTTTTTGTATTGATCTAAAACGATAAAATTATTGGATTCAGCGATGATGGTGGAGTAGTTGATCATAGGTTTTCCTTATCTATTTAATCCTTACCAAGTTTAATAAATTTACTTCTAAAATTATATTTTGTATTTATATGTTCGACTAAACCTTTAAGAACGCGTTTGTCATTATCTGAAATGAGTATAGTTTCTTCTCCTGAATGTTTTGAATGACTTGATAGGTTAACTATACGATTCATATATGGGTCTGGTCCACTTCTATCTTGAGGAAGCATATCTTTCATTTCTTGGTATCCAAGAAATGTAGCAAGTTTTTCTAGAATGTTTCTAATTAAATTAAAATGATACTTTTCTACTTCACATTCTTTTATTTCTTTTTCTTTAAATAAGGATAGTGTAAATTTATCTCCAACATAATTTTTTCTAATATAAAAAAGACTGCTCATTGTTCGATTGCTAATCAATCTATAAAATTCAGATAGTTCATTATCATTCAATGCATCTTTTTTTAGTATGGTTTCTACTTTGTTTTTATATCCATGTTTTATTTCTTTTAGAAACTCCTGAATTTGTATTTCCTGCTTAAATATGCTTTCAAGTTTATCTATTAAGTGAACTTGATATGCAAAAGGTGAATCATTACTTTGACTACATAAATTGTGATTATTGTCTTCCATTTTTTCTAATCTAAACTTTCTACATCCTTTTTTTAAGTTCCTAAATTCGTTACATAGAATATTATAGAATAGAGGATTATGAGTCGTGATAATGAACTTTAGATCTGACTCACTCTCTTTAATCAGGCAGGATATATTAACAGCTAGTTCAATTAAATGATTTTCATCTAAGGAGCTCACAGGGTCATCAATAAATATATATTTTAGATTATTAAAGTCTTGAGTCTCTCGTTGTGTTGGTTCAACAATATTAAGAACGGATATTATTTGTTCAAAGAGACTGTAAAAAATACTCCAAATAAAGCAACTTTCTTCCCCTTTAGAAATTTTAATATTATCTTCTTTTACATCATTTCCTCTTTCAAATGAAAAAGTAACCTGAGAGTAGTTTTCATTGAATTTAGGAGTGAGTTTATCATTTGTGTAGCGTTGAAAATTACTAATAATATTATTTTCTTGACCTTGAACTCTTAAAATCCAGTCAGTAAATTGATTTGGTTGTATGTTTAGGGTGCGGGTAGAATCTTTCTCTAAATCATTATTCCAGAAAAATAAATCTTCTGTAAATGCACTAAAATAAATTATTTTCTTATCTTTAAAGCCAAGACTAATATCTTCTTCATTTTTAGGTGATATTAAGTTTTGAAATTCTTTTGATAATCTAGTCTTACCAGAACCATTAAATGCATAAATCAGGTTAACTTTTGAAGTTGAGTGTTTTTCTGTTAATTCCTTTGCAATATCTTCTAATTTTTTACTCATATTATAATTTTCCTTTTTTTAGAAATTTAAGAGAAGCTCTCTGTAATACTCATACCGCTTTTGGCTTTGTTGAATCGCCAAAGGTAAGCCTTCAGTGATGGAATGGGTTAAAGTTTCAAATTTATCTAGTATTGAAGCAATACTCTGTTGTTCTGAAAATGAGGGAACTGGAATGCGTAGATCCTCGATCATTGGTTTCGTTAGTTGAGGAATACCACTTTCAGGAACTTTATAATTTTTTTCAATCATTTTCATAAAATGGTATGCATATTTTAAATTTAATTCAATTTTTGGCGTTAATACAAGCAATCTCACAATTGGATAGAATGGTTCTTCACGATAACTTGTCCAACCAATTGTTCCTCTAGCTGAAATTGTTAAGCTAGGTTTATTAATTTTTGCTTTATTTGTCCAACCATATAAAGATTTATTACCAGTGCCGTTTGATAAAATAGGAATATTGAATTCTTGAGTTTTATGTTGTGAATAAAATTCCTTAGGAACATCCCCCCCTGCAAAGATATTAAAAATATTTTTTAAACATTTCCACTCAAATCCAACCTTCCCAAGCTCTTCCTCACTTAATAATTTCTCCCGATAGTATTCATACTGCTTCCGGCGTAGTGTAAGCTCGCTGGTAAGCTCGCTGGTAAGCTCGCTGGTAAGCGCTGTCAATGCGTCCAAAATTTTTACGATTTCGGTTTGGACAGGGAGTGGGGGGATGGGAATTGGAATTTGTTGTAGTTTAGCTTTTGTTAATTTTGCACGTTCCTTTCCAGCTAAGAATGGAATGAAATTCATATTAGTTAAATAATGGTATAAAAAACGATTATTTAATTTTTCTTTGCCATTCACTACATGAACGTGGTTATTTGCCCAAAATTTACCTACAGCCCACTGGATAGAGTAATTTTCTAGACTAGCAGAACCATCTTCAGCAATTAATACAAATTCGCCATCGTGAGTATATCCCTCAACATAATCCTGGATATTATTTGCGCCATAATATGGAATGTTTCCTGATATTCGTAAGGATGATTTGACAGGTTTTCTTGCATTATTAGCGATGTTAGCAACTTCATCTAAGGGCATCCACTTCACCTCAGCCCCATCCAATAATTTTTCTAAAAAAGTGCGGTTGTTTTTCATAGTATTTTTTACCCCTCAATCTCCGCCACAATCTTATCAATCTCGGCACGCAAGCGGTCGATATTGGCAACGGTTTGCTTAATTTCTGCGTTGAGTTTATCAATATCAATGACTTCTCGGGTGTCTTTTTGTTCTACATAAGAACTCACCGCAAGGTTGTATTCCTTGTTAACGATTTCTTCAAAGGACACGGATTTGGCTAAATGCGGCACATCTTCTTTATCGGCAAACAGTTTGAGAATTTGCTCAATATGTTCCTCTTCCAAAATATTGTTATTGGTGGCGGATTTAAATAAACCGCTGGCATTGATAAATTGCGTTTGAGTATTGGGTTTATGTTTGGAAAGCACCAAAATATTTACCGCAATACTCGTGCCGAAAAAGAGATTTGGCGCAAGCGCAATTACCGTTTCCACATAGTTATTATCCACCAAGTATTGACGAATTTTTTGTTCCGCACCGCCGCGGTAAAAAATGCCGGGGAAGGAGACAATCGCTGCGCGGCCTTTTGCAGAAAGATAGCTTAACGCATGCAAAATAAAGGCAAAGTCTGCTTTCGATTTTGGTGCAAGCACACCGGCAGGGGCGAAGCGTTCATCGTTAATTAGCGTTGGATCGTCTGAGCCAATCCATTTCACGGAGTAAGGCGGGTTAGAAACGATAGCATCGAAGGGTTTATCATCGCCGAATTGCGGATTCATTAAGGTGTTGCCAAGGGCGATATCAAACTTGTCGTAGTTGATGTTATGCAAAAACATATTCATACGGGCAAGGTTGTAAGTGGTGTGATTAATTTCCTGCCCAAAGAATCCTTCTTCAATGATGTGTTCATCAAATTGTTTTTTAGCTTGTAACAATAAAGAACCGGAGCCGGCTGCTGGGTCGTAAATTTTATTGACCTTGTCTTGTCCATACAAAGCCAGTCGAGCAATCAGCTTGGAAACGCATTGTGGCGTAAAGAACTCACCACCCGATTTACCGGCATTAGCAGCATAGTTGGAAATTAAAAATTCGTAAGCATCACCGAATAAATCAATATGATTATCTTCAAAGTCACCAAAATCTAACTCAGCAACGCCTTTTAATACATCGGCTAGGCGGCTGTTTTTATCGGCAACTGTATTACCCAAGCGGCTGCTAGTGGTATCAAAATCGGCAAATAAACCTTTGATATCCTGTTCGGAAGGGTAGCCAGTAGCGGAGTTTTCGATAGCTGTAAAAATGTTTTTTAGGTCTGTATTTAAATTCGGATTAGTGTTGGCTGTTGCCACGACATTTTTAAATAATTGGCTTGGGTAAATAAAATAGCCTTTTGCTTTGATGGTGTCTTCTTTGATCGCTGCAATAATAGGGTCGTCATCATTAAAAGTAGAATAATCAACGCTATCATCTCCACCTTCAATGTAGTTGGCAAAATTTTCGCTGATAAAACGATAGAAAAGCGTACCTAAAACATATTGTTTAAAATCCCAACCATCGACAGAACCGCGGACATCATTAGCGATTTGCCAAATGCGGCGTTGAAGTTCTGCGCGTTGTTGAATTGCTGCTGCCATAAAATCCTCTTATTTCTTAAATTAACTATTCCAATCCCGCTAAGAAACTAGGCAGCCAAGCTTCTGCAGTCGCATCATGGTCAAAATTATTCACCACATCAATGCGTTCTGATTCGCATACTTGCTGCGCGCCTTTTGCTTTTAGCCCATTTTCAGCAATCACAACTGCGCCACAGAAAGTATCATAATCACTGCTGCCCAACCCAACTACACCAAATCGCATCGCAGATAAATCGACATCACTATTCGCTAAGGTATTAAACAAGGGTTGAATGTTTTCTGGTAACTCGCCTGCACCGTGCGTGCTTGTGACCACAATTAACGCAGATTGGTTTTGAATATCGGCTAATGTAGCTTGATTAAACAGAGAAACTTGAAAACCTTGTTCGGTTAAACAATGTTCGAGATGGTCAGCAACATATTCGGCACCGCCTAAGGTGCTGCCAGTAATAATACAGATAGATTGGGTCATGTTTCCCCCTATATCGGTCAATTTTGAAAATAAAAAACCCCGCATAATGCGAGGCTTGGAATTTGGCGGAGGGGAATGGGAGTCGAACCCACCCAAGAACGCTGGCGTCCTTAACAGGATTTGAAGTCCTGCCACCTCACCGGAGATGACGCCCCTCCGTGGAAAATGTGGCAGTATTGTACTTTATTTATTAAAATTGTCCAAAATTTCTTTTATGAGTTAAATATGCAATCTCTTTTCCGTCAAGTTCCTTCTATTGATAAACTTCTCCGCCATCCGCAAGCGGTCGAATTTTTACAACAATTTGCACATACTGCAGTAGTCGATGCCTTGCGCACGTTATTAACTGAAGCACGCAGCTTCATTCAACAGCAACGCCAACTGCCCGACTATTTAGCCAATGAATCCACCCTATTTGCGGCGCTGCATGAACGTTTAAACCAAACGCATCAACCCAATATGCACCCCGTGTTTAACCTCACTGGCACCGTGTTGCATACAAATTTAGGGCGGAGTTTATGGTCTGAAAAAGCAATTGAAGCAGCAAGCGATGCCATGCGTCATAATGTTGCGCTAGAGTTCGACTTAGCAGAGGGCAGCCGTTCGCATCGCGATAATTATATTAGTGCCTTAATGCAACGTTTAGTCGGGGTCGAAGCCGCTTGCGTGGTAAATAACAACGCAGCTGCGGTGTTATTGATGTTAGCGACTTTTGCCGCTGGTAAAGAAGTGATTGTTTCACGTGGGGAACTCGTAGAAATCGGCGGGGCATTTCGTATTCCAGACATTATGAAACAAGCGGGTTGTACTTTGGTAGAAGTCGGCACCACTAATCGCACCCATCTGAAAGATTATCGCCAAGCGATCACAGAAAACACTGCATTTTTGATGAAGGTACATACCAGTAATTATCATATTGAAGGTTTTACCAGCAGCGTTAGTGAGGCTGAATTAGTTGAACTTGGGAAAGAATTCGGCTTACCTGTTATCAGCGATTTAGGCAGTGGTTCTCTCACTGATATGCAAGCCCTTGGCTTACCAGCAGAGCCAATGGTTCAAGAGAAAGTGGTAGCCGGTGTCGATTTAGTTTCCTTTTCTGGCGACAAACTTTTAGGCGGCCCACAAGCGGGCATTATTGTGGGGAAAAAGGCACTCATTGACCAGTTGCAAGCGCATCCACTCAAACGTGTATTACGCTGCGATAAAGTGATTCTTTCAGCGCTAGAAGCCACCTTGCAAAGCTATCTCACCCCAGAAAAATTAACACAAACCTTGCCAACCTTAGCGCTCTTAACTCAATCTGTTGAAGCGCTCACGCAAAAGGCGGAACAGTTGCGTGCCGTACTTTGCAAGCGGTTAGATTCACGCTATGAATTGCAAATCGAACCAAGCCTTGCGCAAATTGGTAGCGGTGCGTTGCCGAGTGAGAGATTGCCTTCTGTCGCGCTAACTATCAGTGCAGACTCTCAAGCAGATTTACTGGCACTAGAAAATCAATTTAAGCAACTTCCAAATCCAATAATTGGTCGCTTTGCTCAACAGAAATTCTGGTTAGATTTAAGATCCGTTGCGCAATTTGAGTCATTATTGGCAATGTTAGAAACCGCAGAACTAAAATAAAAATAGGGCGTGCAATGCACGCCCTATTTTTGCTAAATTAGAAAATCGCTTCAATTCGAACAAAGGTACGGATGTAATGACTATAATCGTTATCTCTATCGTTGTAGAAGCTGATTTCTGGTTTAATAAAGAGCCAATCTTTATAAATCGGCTGACGATAAGTCACAAATGGCCCCCAGCTATTCAGTTTAGAGTGATTACGGTCTAAACGCCCGCCAACATACAACCCGTAGTTAAAGGTTTTCATATTGCCAAAATCGTGTTGACGATAAAGGCTATTCCCCCAATAACGGCGCTCATCTTTCTTGCGGTTTGTATATTCAAAATAGCTATGATTCATGATGAAGGTGGTTTCGCCATCAATGAATTTATTTTCTAAATTGGTGCGCAAGTAGTGCTGGCTTTTATGCCCGTAACGATAAATTTGCTCTAAACGGGTGCTGTATATATCATTCCATGCCCAAATTTTACTGACACGCAAACGACCAAAAATATCCCCACGCGAACGGATACCGCCATCTAAATCGCTTTCAATCCCATATTTAGCAATTTCTCGAGACCAACGTAAACCGATAGAAGCACTGTCGTTACGAGCTTCTTTGCTATTGTAATATTTCTCACGCTCTAAATTTCGGTAGTTCCCCCCTACATGACCTTTATCGCCTTCTCGGTTCTCTATATCTTCATCCCCGAATACCACGCTCAGGCGTTTTTTCAGCACGGGTAATTTAATTTTCCCACGAACACGCGGTTTCACAGAAAATCCGTTGTGTTTATCCCACTCAGAATCCGCCATGACACGTAATGATGCTTTTGCAGGTTTATTTGGGTCGGTTTCGCCTAACCAATCGTTAATGCCATTTGACCAACTATGCAATTTATTTTGCACATTTTGATGTTGTTTATCCACCCAGTTGGTATCTTCAGCCAGTACATTAGCACTAACCGCCACACCAAGCGCGGTGATAATAAGAGAAGATGTTTTCATAGCCAATTCCTTTGATTTACAACTTTCCCATCATAATAAAGCAAAAAGCGGTTAGATTTCATTAGGAATTTGCAAATTTTACCGAGATACATAGAGAACAAGGCATAGTTGCGCTATGATAGCGCATCATTTTTTCATTTAGATTCATTATGCAACTAGATTTAACACAAATTGATTGGAAGCCAACCGCTTCTATCGATAACTTACTTAAACGCGCAGAAATCATGCGCCAAATTCGCCAATTTTTTACCGATCGTGGCGTATTAGAAGTTGAAACACCGGTTTTAAGCGAGTTTTCGGTGACCGACATTCATCTTTCGACCTTCAGCACACAATTTTTAGCACCTTTCGCTAGTGAAGCAAAAACACTACATCTGATGACTAGCCCAGAATATCATATGAAACGCTTATTAGCGGCGGGATCAGGGGCAATCTTTCAGTTGTGCAAAGTCTTCCGTAATGAAGAGGCTGGCCATCGCCATAATCCTGAATTCACGATGCTAGAGTGGTATCGTCCTTATTTTGATATGTATCGTTTAATCAATGAAGTGGACGACTTACTGCAACAAATTTTAGATTGCCCACCAGCAGAATCTTTTAGTTATCAATTTGTCTTCCAAACCCATGTTGGTATCGACCCACTCTCTGCCACTAAAGCTCAGCTTGTGGAAAAAGCGCGTAAACATGGCTTGCAATGTGAAGATGATGAAATGCGTGATACCTTGTTGCAATTTCTCTTTAGCGAAGTCGTAGAGCCAAACATTGGTAAAGCTTGCCCAATAGCCGTTTATCACTTCCCTTCCACTCAAGCGGCATTGGCACAAGTGAGTTCAGAAGATCACCGTGTTGCCGAGCGCTTTGAGTTCTATTATCAAGGATTAGAACTGGCTAACGGCTTCCATGAATTAAGTGATGCACAAGAACAAATGCGCCGATTTAACGCTGATAATTTAGAACGGGAAAAAATGGGCTTGCCACAACAACAACTCGATAGCCGTTTTCTGGCAGCATTAAACGCAGGCTTGCCAAATTGCTCAGGCGTCGCACTAGGTGTGGATCGCTTGATTATGTTAGCCCTTGGAGCAAAAAGTATTGAAGAAGTGATCTCATTTGGTATCGATCACGCATAAACACAAGCGGTCTAATTTGCAAAATTTTTCGGTATTATGTAGCAGTTGCATAAAGAGCTAAAAATCATCTTACCTGCAGTAAAAATCAATGCCCTTAGCTCAATAAGGGCGTTTTCCTTTTCTCAATTTAACCGATTTTCCTAAACATATCTTCTATTTCCCTTATTACAGCCGTAGCTCATCCGCTCACCCTTGTTTCACGAATTGATGACTAATGCCAAAGGTGATACACAGTTGGGCATAGGAATACCTAATAACTTACCCAAGTTGCTAGTATTTTCATAAATATAATCGTCAAAATTATTCATTGTTGACTTCTTAAATATCAATCTTTTTAAAATCATAATAAACTTGATCAAATAAATTATTTAAATCTTCTTTCTTTAATAAACTCATTTATTCATACCTATTAAATATTTAAGCTCTTTAACTACTCCTTGAATCTCATGAATATTTATCTCACAAGAAAAAACTCTATTTATTTGATTTTTATGATATGTAAAGAATGGAGCATCAACAATCTTCCATGTTAAATAGGTCTTATCATTATACATATAAATATATATATAATAATCATCAAAAGAATCACCTAACTTCAGTCTATACCTATACAAATCTTCCCCTAAAGAATGAATATAATTAAATAAATTTAACTCATCAAACTCTTTAAGATTAATGTCCAACTCAAATAAGTGCTCCAACTTAAACATAAAATTATTAATAAAACTTATAATATAAGTATAATCATCTAGCGTTCCTATAGGGTTGTTTTTTATAAATAATCTTAAAGGAACTAACATATTATCTTTCTTATTAAGATCAACCTCTATTCCAAATGAAGAAATATTTCCTAGTATAATAACAACCTCCTCAAGACCAATAAAAAACCAACACAGTTTGCTTTGAAATTAAACATATATATATATATTCAAAAAGTTCATAATTTCTCTCTGTTAATGAATAAATGTAATTTTTATTTTTATTCCACTTATAATAAGATGTAATAAGTAACTTTTTATAATAAATCGGCTTCTCATTGCTTTTTAAAAGATAACTTTCTTCATAGTCTGGATCTAGATTCTCTAAAAACAGATTGAAGTTGAAATCTGAAACGTTATGAAATCCAATTATCGTGGAATCATCTAAAAGTAATAAATTACTAATAGCCACCGAACTTTCTGATTCATCTAACGACTCAATAAAGGAATTATAAAAGAAATAATCACTCTTATTTTCTAGCAATAGACAAAACACTGGAATAAAATCAACATTTGCTCTTATACATTTTCTACTCATGCATTTTTTTATCATTTCCTTTAATTTTGTTTTGTTTTTTAGTATAAAGCTAGCAGAAATATTTTTTAAAACAAAAGCTATTGATATTATTGAGATATACTCTTGAGAGTTAGATAATAAAGACAATAGTTCGATAGAATAATCATTATCTATGCTTTCGATTTCTAATAAAACATTAACTGCCCTCCCCCAATCTTCGGAGTTGTATTCTAATTTGCCGCTCAATATATCTTTAATTATTTCTTCGTATATTTTCATATTATTTTAACTCCTTCAATATTATATTTACTTTATCTAAAGCATCTTGCTCAATTCTGATTCTTTCCTTATGTCCAGAATCTAAACCACCTCTAAATTTATTTTTCTCTAATTTTCTTACTTTTATACTATTTTCTAATATTGTTTTAATCTCTAACAGTTCGTCTTTATTGTATCCGATGGAATTTACTTTTTGCTGTCAGGAGTTTCCATTCATATGAATTCTGCCATTATTTGTAACCGATGATCTAATATCAGCTACATTCGTATTTAAATCACCGCATTTAGCATTATGCATCGGGCTTTTAGTGTGCTATCTCTATCAGGTTTGGATTGGCGATGATAGAAGAAAGTGCTTCGAGTTAATTGTCCCACTACTAGCAATACTAAAGAAAATGGATTGAAAGATACTATGTTTAAATTCAGGAGAGTAAAGTCTTTTGTGGCGTAATACCGCTAATCGACCTGAATATTTGTATTGTGCAATCCAACATCTAACTGTTTTTGTCGCTAAGCTGAAATACTTCAATGTGAAAGCAAGGTTTTCGTGATGTTCGAAATAGAAATTCACGACTTGTTGTTTGAAAAGTTGATTGTATTTAGTCATAAAAAAATCTGTACCGCAAAGCCCCTGTTTTCAATAATCCACGCCCATTTAATCCCGTTTTTTCCCACCAAATCCCATATTCTTTTGTTTTCTTTGTTTTGGTGGTTTTTAACACAAATTGTATGCTAGTGATAAAACGATCTATTAAAGAAGCCCTAGTTTTAAGGTTTTAATACGGTTTAATTTATACACAGCATACTTTTTGAAGCACCTCCACGTTGCTCATAGAAACCATCGCCCAGGCGTTGTTGAGTTTTGCTGAAAATAACTTTCTAGTAATGTTTGTTCATCATTATTGATTAAAATACAAGCGGCATGATTCTAGATGAAATTTGCAAATTTCTTGGTAAATCGTATCGCTTGGCAAGTACACTGGTGTTTCAAATTGTATATTGGTGATAAAATGACCTATTAAAGTTCACCGAATATTAAGGCTTTAATACAGATTACTTTATGCAAAGCATACTTTTGGGAACACTTCCCTCATACTAAAAATCCTTCGCATATATCATAAAATCAAACTCATCTTCGTTTATTGAAAAAATATGTGCGGCATAGTGATCTATTGCTTCTGCAGGATTTATTAATTGCTTGATACTAAATACATCTGCATTTTGAATAACATATACATTTCTTTCATTATTATGTGATGACACAAATAATTGAAAGCCACTTTCACTCCAATCATCATTGGCTCTAGTATCTAATAAACAACGTAACTCAAAATACTTTTTATCGTTAAATACTTCATCTTGGTAACTTTGTCTAAATAAATGTTTGAACTTTTCCTCTAAAAACTCCGTGTATTTAGGCAAAGATTTTCCAGACTCATCTTCAAATCCCTTTATTAAAGTATGTAATGGCCTTAATAAAAGAGATGGAAGATTTGTTTTCTCAACAGACGTATACGTCTCCACAGAACTCCAATTTTCACTATAAAAGAACCAAGAATTTAGTAATTCTATAGGAATATAGTAATGCCCTATAGTTTCTTTTATAGAATAAGAATAAGGATCATAACTAATATAATAAGCCATATTATTGATAATAATCCCAAACTTTGTACTATCCCCTATTACAGGAATAGGATTCCTATCAATAGCATAAAAAAACTCTCCTTTAGTTAAATATTGATAAGTTAATGGTTGATATTTACTAAAATTATTTACCAACATATGATAAATATTATTTTTAATTAAATTAAACCCATCATATTTAACACTAACATTCTTGGTCAATTTAAGAAAATTTATTGAATGAAAATCAATCTCAGCAAAATTTGCTTCAAAATATATTTCTTTATGTTTATTTTTCAATTCTTCTCTATTAAAAAACATTTTTAATCCTTATTTTTGTAAGATTTTATTACATCATTAACAATTGATCTGCCCCAAAAAGTTAGACTGTTATTTAAAGGACTGCTTTCGATATTGTATCGGACTCAGTCCTTTTAATTTTAATTGGATTCGTTCTTCATTATAGTACCGCACATAATCATTGATAACCTTTTCCAGTTCATCAATGCTAGTAAACGAGTTTCCGTGAAAACACTCTGTTTTCATTCGCCCAAAAAAGCTTTCCATTGCCGCATTATCCAAACAATTCCCTTTTCGCGACATACTTTGAGAAATCCTATTTTTCGCTAATAGGCGTTTATAGCTAGGCATTTGATAATGGATTCCTTGGTCTGAATGTAATATCAAATTCGCATTTCTCGGCAATTTTTTAACCGCTTGTAACAGCATTTCTTGCACTAACTAAAATCCCGTTGTAACAGGTTCGGCGCAATTTTGCCTTGTTCACCTTTATATGAAATATATTCGAGTTAATTGTCCCACTACTAGCAATACCAAAGAGGATAGATTGAAAGATACTATGTTTAAATTCAGGAGAGTAAAGTCTTTTACGGTGTAATACCGCTAATCTATTAGTGCCTGAATATTTGTATTGTGCAATCCAACATCTAACGATTTTTGCCGCTAAGCTGAAATGCTTCAATGTGAAAGCAAGGTTTTCGTGATGTTCGAAATAGAAATTCACAACTTGTTGTTTGAAAAGTTGATTGTATTTAGTCATAAAAAAATCTGCACCTTAATCAGTTAGAAGGTTAGTCTAACTTTTGGGGTGCAGATCAATTTGCAAAATTTTTTACAAATTAGACCGCTTGTTAATTAACGAAACGATTAAGCTCTATTTAACCATGCCATATACTCAGCGGTACCTTCTGCAACCGTTTTAAAGGTTCCTTGATAACCCGCTGCACGCAATGCTGTTAAATCCGCTTGGGTAAAGGTTTGATAGCGAGATTTTAAATGCGCTGGGAATGGAATTGTCTCAATTTCCCCTTTTCCATGGAATTTAATCACCGCTTCTGCTACAGCTTTGAACGATTCAGCTTTACCTGTACCAAGGTTATAAATGCCAGAAATGCCATTTTGCCACGCCCAAATGTTAACTTTTGCAACATCTTCCACATACACAAAATCACGCAAGAACTCTTCTGAACCTTCAAATAATTTTGGATTTTCGCCTTTTAACATTTGATTGTTAAGGTGGAATGCCACGCTTGCCATTGAGCCTTTATGCTGTTCACGCGGGCCATAAACGTTGAAGTATTTAAAGCCACAAACTGGAGAGTCTGCCTCTGGTAAAACTTTACGCACATATTCATCAAATAAGAATTTTGAGTAACCGTAAGCATTCAGTGGGCCTTCAAATTCACGTTTTTCAATAAAGTTATCTGAACGACCGCCATAAGTTGCCGCACTTGATGCATAGAAGAACGGAATTTGGCGATCTAAGCAGAAATGCAACAACTCTTTAGAATACTCATAATTATTGTGCATTAAGTATTTACCATCCCATTCTGTGGTTGCTGAGCAAGCACCTTCGTGGAATACCGCATCAATATCGCCAAAATCATCTCCTGCAATAATTGAAGCGATGAAATCTTCTTTATCGCAATAGTCTGCAATATCTAAATCAACTAAATTGATGAATTTTTCCCCGTTTTTGAGGTTGTCCACCACTAAAATATCTTTACGACCTAGTTCATTTAATGCTTTAACGATGTTGCTGCCAATCATCCCAAAGCCGCCTGTTACGATAATCATACGTTTTCCTTATATTGATAGAATTTGAGGGTATTATCAGTTTATCGGAGTTAGTTTGCAAACTACTTCGCTGCTCTCGCAAGTTGCTTTTTGAGCTTTTGCATTTTTTCTTTAATACGTTGGCGTTTTAGGGCTGAAATATGATCAACGAATAACACGCCATTGAGGTGATCAATTTCATGTTGAATACAAATTGCAAACAAACCATCTGCATCGTAAATCACTTCTTCGCCCTGGCGATTAAGCGCTTTCACTTTCACTTTCTCTTTGCGAGGCACTAATGCTCGGTGACCCGGAATAGACAAACAACCTTCTTCAATGCCCGTTTCACCACTGCTTTCTAAAATTTCTGGATTGATTAACACCACTTGATTGGTTTTATCGCCTTCAATGTCAATCGTAATCACCCGATTTAGCACGCCCACTTGTGGCGCAGCAAGCCCGATGCCTTCATGTTCATACATGGTTTCAAACATATCATCGATAAATTGATTTAATTCTGCATCCACTTTCGCAACAGGTTCACACACCGTTGCTAATTTTTCATCTGGGTATAATACAACCTCTAATACTGCCATTTTTTGTGATCTCACTCGAAAATTTTTAATAATTTAATTGGTTATTTTAGCGGTTTTCTTATGATTAGGGAAACATTACTGCGTCTATCATCTTATGAACCATTTAGTCTCTTTATTAAAACTCCTCCAAGTGCCACAAATTGGCGCACAACGTATTGCACGCCTGATGAGTGAAGTTGATTTTGCTGAATTCTGCCAATTCGATAAAACCCAACTTCGACAAATTGGCTGGAATGAAAAACAAATTCAGCGTTGGCTTCAGCCAGATATGCGTTGGATTGAAACCGCCCTCAACTGGCAAGAAGCACACCCTAAACATCATATTCTGACCTTATTTGATGATACCTACCCTTTTTTACTCCACCAAATTAACACTGCCCCGCCAGTGCTATTTGTTAAAGGCTCCATAGAAAGTTTATCTCTGCCACAAATTGCGATTGTTGGCAGCCGAGACTACTCTCACTATGGCGAATACTGGGCTGGAACTTTCACGTCCGAATTAGTAAAAAATGGCTTAGCGGTGACTAGCGGTTTGGCGATTGGCATTGATGGATTTTGCCACCAACGCGCGGTGGCAGAAAATGGTGTAACAATTGCCGTACTGGGTTCTGGCTTGAATCAGGTTTATCCAGCTCGTCATAAAAAACTCGCCGAACAAATCGTAGATTGTGGTAGTGCATTAGTGTCAGAATTCTTTCCCAACCAACCCCCTGTCGCGGAAAATTTTCCGCGCCGTAATCGTATTATCAGCGGGCTTTCGCTTGGCACGCTAGTGGTGGAAGCCACTATCAATAGCGGTTCGCTGATTACTGCACGCTACGCGCTAGAGCAAGGTCGAGAGGTGTTTGCCTTACCAAATACCGCGCAAAATCCCTATTCTGCAGGGTGCCATAAGTTGATTCGAGAAGGGGCGCTACTGACTGAATCGATTGAAGATATTTTGCAAGCGATACAATACCAACTTCAGCCGTTTCCAACCGTACAACCTACGTTGTTTGAGCATGAACAAGCGGTCGATTTTCTGCCAAAATCTGCAAAAAGCGTAACACCACCAATTGCAAAAAATTTGCCAGAAATGACCGCTTGTCAGCAGCAAATTTTCCAACAGATTGGGCTTGAACCAATATCCATTGATGATATTGCCAAAGCCTGCAATTTAGAGGTTTCTATGTTATTAGTAGAAATGTTGAATTTAGAATTACTGGGTGTAGTGAAATCAGTAACAGGCGGCTATGTGCGGGTATGAAAAAGGCAGGTTTCCCTGCCTTGATGAACAATTAACGAATGCTTACGTATTTCTCACGCGCTTTTGATACTTTATTTAAGTAGTTTCGCGCCTGCGCAGATGGGTGCGCGGTGGTGAGAATTCGATACACCGCATCCGGCGAAAGATCGTTAATGCGGTCGATTGCGGAGTATTTATCATAATCAAATACTTTCAACACTGCGCCTGCTCCACTGTTATAAGCAGAAATCATCGCATAACGTCTAGAAACCGGATCAGAAATCCCGTCTAAGTATTCATCACGCAAAATGGTGAGATACATCGTTCCCGCATCAATGTTACTTTCTGGGTGGTAAAGATACTCGCGATCTGGCTGACCACCTAACCCTTTACGGGCGAAAATATCACGACCAGCTGTACGTGGTACCACCTGCATTAAACCAATTGCGTTAGCATAACTCACCGCATACGGGTTGAACGCGGATTCGACTTCCATAATCCCTAAAATCAACGCAGGTTCAATACCATAACGTTTTGACATTTTACGCACTAATGGTAAATATTGACGTGCACGCACCTCAATATGTCCCGCCACCATTTTGATGTTCACATAGGTCGCAGTACGTCCATTTTTTAAGCGACGTGTTTGTGCATTCTGTAAAAGATAGGTTGCGAAATCATTCGCTATTGCAATGTTGGTAATATCTCTACCAAATTGATCTTGTACCTGTCCGCGTAAGAATGGGTTTTGGCTAATTGGAGTATCACCAGAAGCAAATAAGTCAATCCCTTTCGGGTCAGAACCCATCAATAAGGTATGAATGATTGCATTACGCAAGCGGTTTTGGTCAGCAAGCGTTTCAATGGTAATCGCCCCCTCTTCAAAAGAGATATGGCTACGCGTGTAGAATTGGTCAGTATATTTTACGTAATCCTTTTTACTTGCCACCAATAACTCATTGCTTCCCCAAATATCATCAATATTATGAGAAAACTGTCCGGTTAGAATATCTAAGCCGTTAGTATCTTTGGTGTCGTAACTACGTGTTTTTTTGCCGGTGGTACGTTTTTTGGTACCTTTTTTTCCACTACTAGAACAAGAAGCTAAAAACGGAATAATTAACAATAAAGAGAGATATTTTGCATACTTTTTCATCGGACACTCTCTTATTCAACCGGTTTATAGCCATCAATTACGACTTCTTTTCCTTCGAATAAGAAGTTAACCATTTCTGATTCTAATAATTTACGATGCTCTGGATTCATCATATTTAATTTTTTCTCATTCACTAACATGGTTTGCTTTTTAATCCATTCGCCCCATGCTTGTTTGCTAATAGAATCGAAAATGCGTTTACCCAATTCGCCCGGGTATAATTGAAAATCTAAGCCTTCTGCTTCTTGTTTTAAATATTCACAAAATACGGTGCGTGCCATGTTTAATCCTTTTTCTGCTCACTTAAAGTTAAAGTGCGTGTAAATTCGTCTAATATGCGCTTAACTGGGGTCGCTAACCCTATCTGATTGGCATTATTCAGATCATACCAATAATTAGCCTTTGAAGATACTAATTCGCCGAAAAAACCCTGCTTTTCTAAGCCTGCAAGCGGTAAAGTTTCGTCAATTTTTTGCCAATCCAGTTCATATAAAATAGGCGTAATATCTAAATGAAAATGCGTAAACGTGTGTCGAAATGCATTTAACGTCTGCAATTTTGGTAAATTTTCGCTAGAAACAGACCGCTTGAGTTCCGCTAAAGTTTCAAATTGTGGAAAGACATACAAACCGCCCCACAAGCCTGTTGCTTCACGACGTTCTAGCAAAATTCGGTTGCCTGCTTTGACAATCAAAAAGTAGGTTTGTTTTTCTGGCATCACCTTTTTTGGTTTTTTCGCAGGATAATCTGCCCATGCGTTTAGACGATTCGCTTCACACTGGTTTTCTAGCGGGCAAAGGGTGCATTTTGGCTTACTTCTAGTGCAAATCATGGCCCCTAAATCCATCATTGCCTGATTAAAATCCCCCGTTTGACTATTCGGGGTGACTTGCGCACTTAACGTCCATAAACGATTTTCCACCGTTTTTTCGCCAGCCCAACCTGCAACGGCAAAATAGCGTGAAAGCACGCGCTTCACATTGCCATCTAAAATAGGATAAGGGGCATTTAACACAGAAGAAAGCACTGCGCCCGCCGTACTTCTCCCAACACCAGAAAGGGCCAGCACCTCATCAAATGCTGTCGGAAATTCACCGTCAAAACGATCTCGAATTTGTTGTGCAGCCTTATACAAATTACGCGCGCGAGCATAGTAGCCCAAGCCCGTCCATAAATGTAGCACTTCATCTAACTCAGCATTGGCTAAATCGACCACCGTTGGAAAACGTGCGATAAAACGTTCAAAATAGGGAATCACCGTCGCTACTTGCGTTTGTTGCAACATCACTTCTGAAAGCCAGACTTTATACAGCGTTTTCTGCTGTTGCCACGGTAAATGCTTGCGCCCATATTGCACAAACCAGTCTAAAACAGCTGCGGCAAAAGGCGATTCAGAAGAAGATTGGGCAAGAGGAAAATCAGCGGTTTTCATAATTCTTTGGCAATGAAAAAGTGCTAAGTATAAAGGAAATTTCTTTGTAAAACCTCAAGAGAAATTGACCGCTTGAAGAGAAATCGCCTTTCTTTCATTCAAATGCGAAAAAGCCGCCTATTTTCAATCAATAGGCGGCTTTCGTTTTTACAAGCGGTTATTTTTGGATTAAATAACGCAAAATGGTGCCATCTTGTTCTACGCTTAATAAGGTGTAGCCGTGATTTTTAGCATCCACAGGAATGTTGTTAATTGATTGGGCGCAGTCGCTCAACACTTCTAAAATTTCGCCCGATTTTAAAGTCGGCATCGTTTCAAGGGTGGCAATTGCTGGGTAAGGACAAGGCTCGCCAAGCATATCCAACGTGTAAGTTGGGGTAATTTCACTTGGGTCTTTGTCTTTTTTCTCAATGACGATAAATGCCATAGTTAACTCCTTCTATTGTTAAATTATGCCGTAACTAAACGGGCTTTTGCTTTTTGAATGAAACGTTTTTCCCACCATACGATAAACACTAGGCAGGCAATCATTAAGCCGTAGTTGATAAGCAAGCCGCTAATTGGGCCGAATGATTTGAGTAAGTTAATTTTTTCATAATCGAGCGCTAAAACTGGCGCTAAATCATCCCACCAATATGCCAGTAAGGTTGAGCCAACCACGTTGCCAACCCCCACCCACATAAAGTGAACTTGTCCTTCCATCGCGCGGTACATCCAGCCTGTTTCACAACCGCCGGCTAACACAATACCAAAGCCGAATAATAAACCACCAATGATCGCATTTGGGCCTGCCCACATAATTTTCGGGTTCATGCCGAGTTGAATGTAGCTGAACACGCAGAGTGTGCCGATAAGCATGCCGTAAATAATCGCTTTGCCCATATAAGCACGACCGGTTGCCCAAAGATCACGGAAAGCCGAGGTAAAACAAATTTGTGCACGTTCAATCAACAAACCAAAACCAAGCCCGCACAACATAGCAAAACCGAGCTTAATACTGACCGCTTGCATCACATAAATTGAAGCAATTGCCCAAGCAAAGAAAATCACCATGCCAATTCGGAAGCGGCGTTTCGCTTGGTTTGGGTCACTTTGTTTGACTTGCCCCGCCCCTTTTTTCAATTTAAGCGGAGGGCGGAACATTGGGAGCAAAGTGAATTTCACCCCAGCATATGAGCCGATAGCGGTAGTGATGGTAAAAAACCACGCATGTAATGAGAATTGAGGAATTCCAGTAAAGAGTGAAGCAAGGTTACAGCCCATCGCTAAACGTGCCCCAAAACCGGCTAATGCCCCGCCTACAAGCGCTTGCACAATACGAATACGGTTTTGTGGCATACGAATACCGATGTTATTTGCCCATAAGGCTGCCGCGATACAACCCGCGAACATGCCTAAAATCATCAAGCCATCAATACGAGAGAAAATGGTGCCCTCTAAGCTGATAATTTTGTAGTAGCCCCATTCTTCAGTATTAACACCAAGCGATTGCAAAATTTCGCCACCCCAGCGGGTGAATTCACCAGTAACCGCCCAATAAGTGCCCGTTAAGCCAAAGTAATATGCCGATAAAATCCCTGCTGCAATAACTGCCGCCGTTGGGTTCCAAAATTTAATTAAATAATCTTGTTTGAATTGTTGCCAAATTTCTAACATTCCTTAAGTCCTTAAGCGAAGATAAAAAGGCAAGCGGTATAACGATGAAAAAATAGAATTGAGTTGAGAAAAGTCAATTGGATTTGCTCACTTCCTATACACAAACTTGCGATATACGAATTGTCAAAAGACGTTGGGATTTTAACGACAAGCCAAAAATTGTCAACGAGAAAAAAACAACAAGCGGTTATTTTTCAAAAAGATTTTGCTAAATCTCAAGAAAGATAACCGCTTGTAGGTAGACTATTTAGATTACAGGATATCTAATAATTCCACTTCAAACACTAATGTTGCAAATGGTGGAATTGATGCACCCGCACCGCGTTCACCGTAAGCCAGATTGTGTGGAATGGTTAAGCGCCATTTTGAACCCACTGGCATTAGTTGTAACGCCTCCGTCCAACCTTTAATCACACCACCGACTGGGAATTCTGCTGGAGTGCCACGTTTTACTGAGCTATCAAATACAGTACCGTCAATTAAAGAACCTGTGTAATGTACACGCACTGTGCTTTCTGCGGTTGGTTTTGCGCCGTTACCTTCGGTTAAGATCTCATATTGAAGACCAGAGTCCGTCACGATCACGCCTGTTGCCTTTTTATTTTCTTCTAAGAAAGCTTGGTTTTCTGCTTCTAATGCTTTGAATGCTTCTGCTTGTGCTGCTTCTGCACGTTGACCTAACTCTTGTAATGCTTTAGTCACTTCGTTAATGTCGATTGCTGGTGGGTTATTGTTTAACACATCAAAAATACCGCGTGCAACCGCTTCCGCTTCAACCTCCATACCGCTGCCAGCTAATTGCTGACCAATTTGTAAACCAATTCCGTAGCCACCTTTTGCTTCTACGCTGTCTAATGCTACTGCATTGAAATCTAATGCCATTTTATGTTCCTTTTTGTTGTATTAGTTGAAAGACTCGGCTGATATGAGGCTTAAAAATAAAAACTCAATGCCAAAATGTAAAAAAGCGGTCAAATTTAGCAGAAACTTTGCAAATTTCTGCGAAAAATGAACCGCTTGAGAGGCTTTATCTCGTTTTTAACTTAGAAAGTTAAATATGGCGCAATTTTTTCAACCGTCGCATCGCCGATGCCTGAGATTTTAGATAACTCTTCTGCCGATTTAATTTTGCCAACTTTATTACGATATTCTACGATTGCTTTTGCTTTCGCTTCACCAATACTGCTTAATGATTGTAAGGTTTTTTCATCTGCTTTATTGATGTTCACTTTAGAAGATGCTTTTACTTTAGTCGCTGCATTTTCTGTTTTTTGCGCTGCTGTCGCTTTGGTTGCAGTGACTTTTTCAGCTGCTTGTGCTTTAGTTGCCGCTACTTTTTCTGTCGCTTGAGCTTTAGTTGCTGTCACTTTGTCAGTCACTTGTGCTTTTGCCGCGCTCGCTTTTTCAGTGACGTTTGCTTGTGCTGCTGTCACTTTTTCTGTTCCTGCGGTTTTCACTGCGCTGACATTTTCTTTCACGCTGCTCACTTTGCTATTAACTGCAGAGGTTGCACTCGCTTTTTGGCTTGAAATTTCGTTGTTAATTGATGTTTTCGCGGATTCTTTTAATGCACCTACTGCATCAGTTGTTTGCGCAAATGCAGAAGATGAAAATGCGACTGCCATGCCTAAAGCAAGAAGAGATTTGAATGTTTTCATTTTAAATTCCTTATGTAGGGTTGAAATAGAGTATGCAAGCATTATCAGCAACATAATGCTCAATGAAAAAACTGCATGATAAGACTGGCAAGCCCAAATGAAGTTCCCACCCACACCTTAATCGCCGTTTTTTTGTGCAGTGATATTATCACTATTTTGTGATCGCGTTCCCAAATTTACGTTTTGCCGCTCGACAAGCGGTCAGATTTTTGGCAAAACTTACCATTATGTAATGAACAACAGGAAACCATATGGAAAAAAGACATGCCTTAATTTTGCGCTATTTAAATGAATTTGAGGAAGCAGGCTCAATGGAGCTAGCCGAAAATTTAGGCGTGTCGATTGAAACCATTCGCCGTGATTTAAATAAACTGGCTGAGCAGAATAAACTCTACCGTACCCATGGTGGCGCAATGAGCTTGCAAAATCAGAATATCGGACAATCATTTTCTACTCGAAGAAAATCTCATCACGATGGAAAAAAACATATTGCTGAACTCATTCGCGAAAAAGTTTTTGAAGATGCCGTTTTAGTGCTTGATGCCAGCTCAACGGCTTGGAACATTGCACAACGTTTACCAAATGTACCATGTAAAGTGATTACCAGTTCCATGCGCATTATTCACACCCTCGCGCACAAACCGCATATTGAAACCATTGCAACGGGAGGCATTTATTCAGAAAAGTTTGATGCTTTTTATGGCCCATTTGCGGAACATCTTTTTTCTCGACTCCATATTGATATGGCAATTTTTTCTTGCACGGGTATTTTTGAAGGTGCCATTTGGGAATCCAATCAAATTAACCTCTCTTTTAAACGCAAAATGTTGTCAATGAGCAAACAAAAATTTCTCGTTGCCGATCATTCTAAAATTGAACGCAAAGATGTCTTTAAGCTATGTGATTTAGCAGAAGTGGATGCTTTGTTTACCGATTTACCGATGGAAAGTACACTTTTAGACAAATACCAATCTCACACAAACATCATTTGGTAACCAAAAATATCCTATAAAAAACACAAATGCCCGTTTTGGTTGTATCTATTCCCAAACGGGCATTTAGTTTTCCACGTTTTCCCGTTACAAGCGGTCAAATTTGTGATCTGTTTCACAAATCCAAACACAAAACGGCGTTTTAATTCAAAAACTTTTCTTATTGTGAATAATAAACTTCAACGAAGTTATTTTTTTAAAACCAATCAGGAGAATTTTTTATGACAACTCTCAAATCAACTCCAGTAAAAATTGGTATCCGCCCAACCATTGACGGTCGCCGTTTAGGGGTGCGTGAATCGCTCGAAGATCAAACGATGAACATGGCTAAAGCCGTGGCAAATTTAATCAGCAGCGAAATCCGCCATACTAATGGAGATTTCGTGGAATGCGTGATTGCCGATACTTGTATCGGTGGTGTAGCAGAATCAGCTGCTTGTGCTGAAAAATTTAAACGTGAAAACGTAGGCGCGGTAATTACTGTAACCCCTTGCTGGTGCTACGGTTCTGAAACAATTGATATGGACCCTCATACGCCAAAAGCGATTTGGGGCTTTAACGGTACAGAACGCCCAGGTGCTGTTTATTTAGCAGCAGCACTTGCTGGCCATAACCAACTTGGTTTACCGGCTTTCTCAATTTATAGCCACGAAGTACAAGAAGCTGATGATCAATCTATCCCAGCTGATGTGCGTGAAAAACTCTTACGCTTTGCTCGTGCAGCTTTAGCTGTGGCAACTTTACGTGGTAAATCTTATCTTTCAATTGGTTCTGTTTCGATGGGTATTGCAGGCTCAATCGTAAACCAACCATTCTTCCAAGAATACTTAGGCATGCGCAACGAATATGTGGACATGTCTGAAATCACCCGCCGTATTGACCGTGGCATTTACGACCATGAAGAATACGAACTTGCACTTAAATGGGCTAACGAATACTGCATTGACGGTGTTGATGTAAACGCACCAGAAAATCAAATGAATGCCGAAGAAAGAGCAGAGTTACGTAAAACTTTAGTCAAAATGACCATCATCGCGCGCGATTTAATGGTAGGCAATCCAAAACTTGCTGAACTTAACTTTGGCGAAGAAGCATTAGGTCACAATGCGATTGCAGCAGGTTTCCAAGGTCAACGTCATTGGACAGACCATCGTCCAAATGGCGACTTTATGGAAGCGATGTTGAACTCAACTTACGACTGGAATGGTGTACGTCCTCCATACATTCTTGCAACTGAAAATGACAGCTTAAACGCAGTAAATATGTTGTTCGGTAACCTTTTAACCGGTCAAGCTCAAATCTTTGCTGACGTACGTACTTACTGGAGTGAAGACTCAGTAGAACGTGTAACCGGCTGGCGCCCAGAAAATGGTTTCATTCACTTAATCAACTCTGGTTCTGCAGCATTAGATGGTACTGGTCAACACAAAGATAAAGATGGTAACCCTGTTATCAAACCAGCATGGGAAGTGACCGAAGAAGATGGTAAACGTTGTTTAGAAAATACACGTTGGTGCCCTGCTGTGTATGAATACTTCCGTGGGGGCGGTTTATCTTCTCAATACCTCACCAAAGGTGGTATGCCATTTACAATGCACCGCATTAACTTTGTTAAAGGTGTAGGCCCTGTTCTTCAAATTGCAGAAGGTTGGTCAATCGAGTTACCTGAACATGTACACGATATCTTAAATAAACGTACCAATGAAACTTGGCCAACCACTTGGTTCGTGCCTCGCCTAAATGGTAAAGGTGCATTCAAAGATGTGTATTCTGTTATGGCAAACTGGGGTGCAAACCACTGTGTAGCAACTTACGGACACGTTGGTGCAGACTTGATTACCTTAGCTTCTATGCTTCGTATTCCAGTTAATATGCATAACGTGGAAGAAAAAGATGTCTTCCGTCCAAGTGCATGGAACATGTTTGGTCAAGACAAAGAAGGTCAAGATTATCGCGCTTGTGAAAACTTTGGCCCACTTTATAAATAATACGCAAGCGGTAAGAATTTGCGTATAAATTGCAAATTTCCTCAATAAACCCCTCTTTAAAAAAGAGGGGTTTGAGGAGATTTGAAAAGATGCTACTTAAACGATGAGGTTGAATTTTCTTCTACCACATCTCCCCTCTTCCTCGACACTCAAAGAGTGGGGTAAGTAGCATCCCTTTCAAACTTTAGGAGATAACCATGGCAATCGCATTTATCTTCGATTGTGGCGCAACCAATCTTCGCACCATTGCCATCAATGATGCAGGTAAAATTTTAAGTGCCCACCATCTACCTAATAACACTCAAACAGGCGCAGAAAGCGCAGAATTCCATATTTGGGATATTGACGAAATTTGGGGAAAACTTCTCTGTTGTGCTAAAAAAACTTTAGCTGAATTATCTGACGAACAACGTCAGGACATTGTCGGTATTTCCGTGACTACCTTTGGCGTAGATGGCGCTTTATTTGATAAAGATGGCTATCAGCTCTACCCGATTATCTCCTGGAAATGTCCACGTACCTTGCCAATTATGAACAACCTCGCCAACTATATTGACGTGGAAAAACTTTATCAACGCAACGGTGTAGGGCATTACAGCTTTAACACATTATTCAAATTACTTTGGCTCAAACAACATCAGCCAGAAGTTTATGCTAAAGCTTCAAGCTTTATGTTTATTTCTTCCATCCTCACATATCGCCTAACGGGCATTCAAAGTACCGACCGTACAATGGCTGGCACATCGATGATGACCAACATTGAACAGGACGATTGGGATAGTGAAGTTTTAACACTGCTCGGCTTAACCAAACAACATTTCCCACCAATGAAAAGTGCAGGTGAAGTGATTGGCGGATTAAAAACAGAGTTAGCCGCAGAACTTGGTTTAAATGCGGACATCCCTGTTATTTCTTGCGGACACGACACTCAATTTGCGATTTTGGGCTCAGGTGCCGATTACAATCAACCTGTTTTAAGCTCTGGTACTTGGGAAATCTTAATGGCTCGTACCCAACAAGCTAAACCTGAATGGCAATTTGCTCAACATGGATTAACCATTGAATTTGATAGCCAAGCAGGCTATTTCAACCCAGGTGTGCAATGGGTTGCATCTGGCATTATGGAATGGCTCGGCAAACGTTTCTTTGCCGACGTTGCAGGCACGGATGCCTATTACCGCACCATGATAGAAGAAGCGAAAGCAATTCCAGCCGGCGCAAATGGCGTGAGATTGATTGGCAATTTTGATGGAACAACCGAACAAATGGGCTCTATCGTTGGGCTGTCTATGCATACTCAACGCGGAGAAATCTATCGCGCAGGCTTAGAGTACATGGCTCACCGCTTGAAAAACGGGCTAGAACTTTTACAAAAAGTCGGTAACTTCAATGCTGAAAGCCTGATTTGCGTGGGTGGGGGTTCTAAAAATGCTTTATGGAATCAAATTCGTGCCGATGTGCTTAACTGCCCAATTGATGTGGTGGATTTCCCTGAAACCACGGTTTTAGGTGCAGCGATGTTTACTTTCTTCGGTGCAGGGCAATTTGACTCACCATTAGCCGCACAACAGGCAATGAAACCAAGTGTGACAAGAGTTGAGCCCTCAGAAAACAGCCAATATTACGGATAAATAATAAAAGGAGACACCCTATGTTAAAAGGCATCCACCCCGCGATTTCCCCAGAATTACTAAAAACCTTAGCAGAAATGGGACATGGCGACGAATTGGTCCTTTCTGATGCTCACTTTCCAGCGCATCAATTACATCACAAAGTAATTCGTGCTGATGGTGTTGACATCTCAACTTTATTGCTTGGCATTACCCCGCTGTTTGAATTCGACCAATACGTTGAAGCACCATTAGCAATGATGCAAGCGGTAGAAGGCGATAGCCTCGATCCAAGCGTAGAAGCTCGTTATTTAGAAGCTATCAAAAAAATTAACGGTACCGCACCAAAAGTAGAACGCGTCGAACGCTTTGCTTTTTATGAGCGTGCTAAAAAAACTTATGCCGTCGTAATCACAGGAGAAACTGCCAAATATGGCAATGTGATTATTAAGAAAGGCGTTACGCCTGTGGAATAACCCTACAAGCGGTCACAAATCTTAGAAATTTTACCAATCTTACAATAAAAAGGTGAATCAAATGAACCGACTAGAACTTTCCGAAAAAATTATTCATACCTGTTTAGAAATGACTCGTCTTGGTTTAAACCAAGGCACAGCAGGCAATGTGAGCGTACGTTATAAAGACGGTATGCTCATCACACCAACAGGAAAACCGTACGAACTCACTCGCCCAGAAGATATTGTTTACGTAGATAATAACGGTAAACATGAAGAAGGCAAACTTCCTTCAAGCGAATGGCAATTCCATTTGGCGGTTTACCAAGCGCGTCCTGAAGCGAATGCAGTTGTGCACAACCATGCTAGAAACTGTGCTGGGCTTTCTATTCTCGAAAAACCGATTCCGCCAATCCACTATATGATTGCAGTTGGTGGGACAGATCATATTCCTTGCGTACCTTATGCTACTTTCGGCACCCATGAATTAGCAGATTATGTCCGCGAAGGGATTAAAGAAAGCAAAGCTATTTTACTTTCACATCACGGTTTAATTGCTTGTGAAGAAAACCTTGATAAAGCCTTATGGTTAGCTCACGAAGTTGAAGTGTTAGCTTCATGGTATTTACAACTTTTAGCAACTGGTCTAGAAATTCCGCTTCTGAACAAAGATCAAATGGCAGTTGTACTTGAAAAATTTAAATCTTACGGATTACGTATTGAAGAATAATCCAAGGCAGTTCATATCTACTTAATATAAGGAAAATCTTATGAGCACCAAAGTTTTAGAAAAGAAATATCTTGTTCCCTTCATTTTAATTACGAGTTTATTTGCTCTATGGGGATTTGCTAATGATATTACCAACCCGATGGTTGCCGTATTCCAAACAGTAATGGAAATTCCAGCATCTGAAGCCGCACTTGTGCAATTTGCCTTCTATGGCGGTTACGGCACAATGGCAATCCCTGCCGCACTTTTTGCCAGCCGATATAGCTATAAAGCCGGCATTATGTTGGGGTTAGTACTCTATGCGATTGGTGCCTTCTTATTCTGGCCTGCCGCGAAATATGAAGTGTTCAATTTCTTCTTAATTTCACTTTATATCTTAACTTTCGGCTTGGCTTTCTTAGAAACCACAGCAAACCCTTATATTCTAGCTATGGGCGATCCACAAACTGCAACTCGTCGTTTGAACTTTGCACAATCTTTCAACCCACTAGGCTCAATTACAGGGATGTTCGTTGCCTCTCAATTAGTACTGACTAATTTAGAATCAGACAAACGCGATGCTGCAGGTAACTTAATTTTCCATACGCTTTCAGAAGCAGAAAAAATGGGTATTCGTACTCATGACTTAGCTGAAATTCGTGACCCTTATGTAGCACTAGGTTTTGTGGTAGTTGCCGTGCTTGTCATCATCGGTCTTTATAAAATGCCAGCAGTAAAAGTAGAAGAAGTTGCTCGTATCTCATTTAAAGAATCTTTTGGTCGCCTAATTCAAAAAGCGAAATATCGTGAAGGTGTGATTGCGCAAGTATTCTATGTAGGTGTGCAAATCATGTGCTGGACATTCATCGTACAGTACGCTGAGCGTTTAGGTTTCACTAAAGCGGAAGGTCAAAACTTTAACATTATTGCGATGGGTATCTTCATTGTGAGCCGTTTTGTCAGCACCAGTTTAATGAAATATCTGAAAGCTGAATTTATGTTAATGCTCTTTGCTATCGGCGGATTCTTCAGCATCTTAGGTGTCATTTTCATCGACGGAGTATGGGGCTTATATTGCTTAATCTTAACTTCAGGCTTTATGTCTCTCATGTTCCCAACTATCTACGGTATCGCTTTAGATGGCTTGAAAGAAGAGTCAACTTTAGGTGCAGCAGGTCTAGTAATGGCGATTGTGGGCGGTGCGTTAATGCCACCACTACAAGGTATGATCATTGACCAAGGCGTTATTATGGGCATCCCAGCTGTAAACTTCTCATTCATCTTACCTCTTATCTGTTTTGTAGTGATTACTATCTACGGTTACAGATGCTGGAAAGTCTTAAAATAAATTTCTGATGGCACAGGATGTGCCATCTTACCCTCTTCTTTAATTTGTAAAATCATGGAGTCTATTATGGCTAATCGAATCATTCTTAATGAAACCAGTTATCATGGTGCAGGCGCGATTGGACATCTTGTTGATGAAGTACGCAGTCGCCAATTCAAAAAAGCTTTTGTCGTAACTGACAAAGAATTAGTAAAATTCAAAGTTGTTGAGAAAGTTACCCGCTTGTTAGATGAAGCAGGCTTACCTTACGAGATCTTTGATGAAGTCAAAGCTAATCCAAGCGTAGAAGTGATTAAGCAAGGCGTAGAAAAATTTAAAGCTAGCGGCGCAGATTACTTAATTGCTATTGGTGGCGGTTCACCAATTGATAGCTCAAAAGCGATTGGGATTATTATCGACAACCCTGAATTTAGTGACGTATTATCACTCGAAGGTGTAGCGCCAACGCGTAATAAATGTGTACCGATTATCGCTATTCCAACTACTGCAGGTACTGCAGCTGAAGTGACAATTAACTACGTTATTACTGATGAAGAGAAAAAACGCAAATTCGTTTGTGTTGACGTGCATGATGTCCCAATTGTTGCATTAGTCGATCCAGAAATGATGGAAAGTATGCCAAAAGGTTTAACTGCAGCAACCGGTATGGATGCATTAACTCATGCCATTGAAGGCTACACCACCAAAGCAGCATGGGCATTAACCGATGCCTTACATTTAGAAGCTATTCGCTTAATTTCTAAATCTCTACGTGGTGCGGTAGCTAATACCAAAGAAGGCCGAGAAGGTATGGCGCTCGGTCAATATGTCGCAGGTATGGGCTTCTCAAATGTGGGATTAGGTATTGTGCATAGTATGGCTCACCCTCTTTCAGCTTACTATGACACACCACACGGCATCGCAAATGCAGTGTTATTACCTTATGTTTTAGCATTCAATGCACCGGCAACAGGTGAAAAATTCCGAGAAATTGCACGCGCAATGGGCGTTAAAGGCGTTGATAACATGAGCCAAGAAGAGTATCGTCAAGCTGCTATTGATGCAGTAAAACAACTCTCGCATGATGTTGGCATTCCAGAAAAATTACATATGATTGGTGTTAAAGAGGAAGATTTAGTTGCGCTTTCACAAGATGCATTAAACGATGTATGTACTGGAGGAAACCCAAGAGATTGTACAGCAGAAGAAATCTTAGAGATTTATAAAACTGCTTTCTAAAATCTAACATTAGCTAATCACTCATCATTGGCCCGTGCTGTAAAGTACGGGCTTTTTGATTCCGATACTCTTGTAGAAGATTTGCAAAGTCCTGATAAAAAACAACCGCTTGTTCTGGTAATAAAAACGAAAAAGCCGATGAGATAACTCATCGGCTTTTCCTAGAACCAAGAATTGGTTAAAAGTTAAATCAAAAATTATTTGATTTCTACTTTCGCGCCAGCTTCTTCTAATTCTTTTTTAAGAGCTTCAGCTTCTGCTTTAGAGATGCCTTCTTTTAATGCTGCTGGTGCAGATTCTACTAAGTCTTTAGCTTCTTTTAAGCCTAAACCTGTTGCACCACGTACTGCTTTGATTACTGCTACTTTGTTTGCACCAGCATCTGCTAATACTACATCGAATTCAGTTTTTTCTTCTACTGCCGCTGCGCCTGCCGCTGGAGCTGCTGCTACTGCTGCCGCTGCTGAAACACCGAATTTTTCTTCCATCGCAGAGATTAATTCAACGATTTCTGATACTGATTTAGAAGCGATAGCTTCAATGATTTGTTCGTTAGTTAATGACATAACAATCAATTCCTAAAGTAAATAAGTTAAACGATTTGAGAAAACGGCGGAAAATTATGCCGCTTCTGCTTCTAATTTGTCGCGTAATGCTGCAAGCGTGCGAGCAAGTTTGCCAGCTGCCGCTTCTTTCATTGTGCCCATTAAACGTGCAATTGCTTCTTCGTAAGTTGGTAATGTTGCCAAGAATTGAACATCTTGTGTTTTACCTTCAAAGGCTGCACCTTTAATTTCAAACTCTTTATTTGTTTTTGCAAATTCAGTGAACAAACGTGCTGCTGCACCTGGGTGTTCGTTAGAGAATGCAATAAGAGTTGGACCGGTGAACGTTTCTGCTAAACATTCGAATTCAGTGCCTTCTACCGCACGGCGTAATAAAGTATTACGAACCACGCGCATAGTTACACCTGCTTCACGTGCAGATTTACGTAATTCAGTCATTTTCTCAACTGTTACACCACGAGAATCCGCAACAACAGCTGAAAGGGCACCTTTGGCAGCTTCGTTTACTTCAGCAACAATTGCTTGTTTGTCTTGAAGATTTAATGCCATTGGTTTTAGCTCCTGATACACTTCGCTTTAAAAGCGAAATTACAAAAAATCCCAAAAATTAAACCGCTTACACGATATTTTTGAGGCTCTGGTGTCCAGAAGCAGAAAAATCTGTCTGTTCACCATCTACGTAGGTTAAATTAAGAGAGCTTACGCCCTCGCCTACGGTCTTAGATGAGGCTTAGAAAGGCTAAGCACCATCAAGTTCGCGGTTACCCGCAAATAGGTCGAATATGTTACTGAAATTGATTTACTTTGTAAAGTTAAAGATAGCTTTTTGAACAAGAATTAAAGCAAATAAAAATCCGCTTTAGCTAACATATTTAACCTTTTGCAAAAAACAAGCGGCATTACACCGCTTGTTTAATTTGCTAGATAGAATTAAGCAATCGCTTTTTCTACTACACGAACTAAAGTATGTGATTTAGTTTTTGAAACAGGACGACATTCCTTAATTTCAACTACATCACCTAATTTAGCTTCGTTGTTTTCATCGTGTACGTGTAATTTAGTCGTACGACGGATAAATTTACCGTATAACGGGTGTTTAACCGTGCGTTCGATTGCAACAACAAATGATTTATCCATTTTGTCGCTGATTACTTTACCTTGTACTGTACGAATTTTATCAGTCATTACTCACCCGCCTTTTCGGTTAATACAGTTTTAACTTGTGCAATACTACGACGCACTTGTTTTAACTGGTGGGTTTGTTGAAGCTGACCGGTGGCTGCTTGCATACGCAATTTGAATTGTTCACCTAAAAGGTTTACTAACTCAGCATTCAGCTCTTCAACATTTTTGTTACGTAGTTCTTGAGCTTTCATTACATCACCGTCTTAGTTACAAATGTGGTTTTCATAGGTAATTTCGCTGCTGCTAATGCAAATGCATTACGTGCGACTTCTTCAGAAACACCATCCATTTCATATAATACTTTACCCGGTTGGATTAAAGCTACCCAGTACTCAACGTTACCTTTACCTTTACCCATACGGACTTCTAATGGTTTTTCAGTAATTGGTTTGTCTGGGAACACGCGGATCCAGATTTTACCTTGACGTTTTACTGCACGAGTCATAGCACGACGAGCGGCTTCGATTTGACGTGCGGTTAAACGACCACGACCAACTGCTTTTAAACCGAATGTACCGAAGCTCACTTCAGTACCGCCCGCAATACCACGGTTACGGCCTTTGTGTACTTTACGGAATTTTGTGCGTTTTGGTTGTAACATTCAGTGATTCTCCTTATTTACGACCTTTGCCACGTGGCGCCTTTTTAGGCTGTGCCGCTGGTTCTTTTTCAGATTCAATCACTGCAGCCATACCACCAAGAACTTCACCTTTGAAGATCCACACTTTAACGCCGATTACGCCGTAAGTTGTGTGTGCTTCAGCAGTGTTATAATCGATGTCCGCACGAAGAGTATGTAGAGGTACACGACCTTCACGATACCATTCTGAGCGAGCAATTTCTGCACCACCTAAACGACCGCTAACTTCAACTTTGATACCTTTAGCACCTAAACGCATTGCGTTTTGCACTGCACGTTTCATTGCACGACGGAACATTACACGACGTTCAAGTTGAGATGCGATGCTATCTGCAACTAATTTTGCATCTAGCTCTGGTTTTTTCACTTCAGCAATGTTGATTTGCGCAGGAACGCCAGCAATTTTAGATACTGCGTTACGTAATTTTTCAACATCTTCGCCTTTTTTACCGATAACGATACCAGGACGAGCTGTGTGGATAGTTACACGAATGCTTTTTGCAGGACGTTCAATAGTGATACGAGATACTGAAGCGTTCGCTAACTCTTTGTTTAAGAATTTACGTACTTTGAAATCGCCGTCTAAATTATCAGCGAAATCTTGTGTATTCGCGAACCAAGTAGAGTTCCAAGGTTTAACAATACCAAGGCGAATACCATTAGGATGTACTTTCTGACCCATTGTTATTCTCCTACTGATTAACGATCTGATACAACCACAGTGATGTGGCTAGTACGTTTTAAAATACGATCTGCACGACCTTTCGCACGTGGCATAACACGTTTCATGCTTGGACCTTCATCAACGAAAATCTTAGCAACTTTAAGATCGTCTACATCTGCACCGTCATTGTGCTCTGCGTTTGCGATAGCGGATTCTAATACTTTCTTAACTAAAGCAGCTGCTTTTTTGTTAGTGAAAGTTAAAATTTCTAATGCAACAGAAACTTTTTTACCGCGAATTAAATCAGCAACTAAGCGAGCTTTTTGGGCAGAAGTACGAGCGTAACGATGTTTAGCAATAGTTTCCATCTTTTACCTCTTATTTCTTAGCTTTCTTATCTGCGGCATGACCGCGGTATGTACGAGTCGGTGCAAATTCACCTAATTTATGACCGATCATTTCGTCTGATACATAAACTGGAACGTGCTGACGACCATTATGGACTGCGATGGTCAAACCAATCATTGATGGAATGATCATTGAACGACGGGACCAAGTTTTAATTGGTTTTTTATCCCCGCTTTCCACCGCCTTCTCTACCTTCTTCAACAAGTGTAGGTCAAGGAAAGGACCCTTCTTGAGAGAACGTGGCATGGGTTATCCTCTTTTTAATGAATAAAATTATTTGCCACGACGACGTACGATGTATTTATCAGTACGTTTGTTGTGACGAGTTTTCTTACCTTTGGTTTGAACGCCCCAAGGTGTAACTGGATGTTTACCAAAGTTACGGCCTTCACCACCACCATGTGGGTGGTCTACTGGGTTCATTGCAGTACCACGAACTGTTGGGCGAACGCCTCTCCAGCGGTTAGCACCTGCTTTACCAAGTACGCGAAGCATATGTTCTGAGTTACCTACTTCACCGATGGTTGCAGTACACTCAGCTAAGACTTTACGCATTTCGCCTGAACGAAGACGTAAAGTTACATAGTTACCTTCACGAGCAATAATTTGTACATATGCGCCTGCAGAACGTGCAATTTGACCACCTTTACCAGGTTTTAATTCCACGTTGTGTACAGTTGTACCAACTGGGATATTACGCATAGGTAATGCGTTACCAACTTTAATTGGAGCTGAAGCGCCTGCTTGAATCGTATCACCAGCAGATAAACCTTTTGGTGCTAAGATATAACGACGTTCACCATCTTTATAAAGAACTAACGCGATGTTAGCAGAACGGTTTGGATCGTACTCTAAACGCTCAACTACCGCTGGGATTTCTAACTTATTACGTTTGAAATCGATTAAACGATAGTGTTGTTTATGACCACCACCGATATGACGAGTGGTAATACGACCTAAGTTGTTGCGACCACCAGTTTTAGATTTAGTATCTAAAAGTGCTGCAAAAGGTTTCCCTTTGTGAAGTTCTGCATTAACAACTTTAACTACATGACGACGACCAGCGGAGGTCGGCTTACATTTAACGATAGCCATAGTTTTCTATTCCTCCGAATTACTCTGCCGCACCTTCAACGAAGTCAAGTGATTGACCTTCTTGAAGAGTTACATAAGCTTTTTTCCAGTCACTACGACGACCTGATTTTGCACCGTGACGTTTAGTTTTACCTTTAACAACCACTGTACGTACAGAATCAACTTTAACTTCGAAAAGTGCTTCAACCGCATTTGCAATTTCTACTTTATTAGCATCTAATGCAACTTTAAATACGATTGTGTTACCTTTTTCAGCATTATTTGTCGCTTTCTCAGAGATATGAGGTGCTTTAAGCACTTTTAGCAAACGTTCTTGTTGAATCATGCTAGCATCTCCTCAATTTGTTTTACTGCATCAACAGTTACAACCACTTTATCGAAAGCAATTAAGCTAACTGGGTCGATTGCTTGCACATCACGAACATCTACTTTGTATAAGTTACGTGCTGCTAAGAATAGATTTTCATCTAAATTTGCAGTAATGATTAAAGCGTCAGTTAACGCCATCTCTTTTAATTTTTGTGCTAAAACTTTAGTTTTTGGCGCATCAATTTCGAATTTTTCAACAACCACTAAACGGTCTTGACGAACTAATTCAGAAAGAATGCTTTTAATTGCACCACGGTACATTTTTTTGTTCACTTTTTGGCTGTGATCTTGTGGTTTCGCTGCGAAAGTGATACCACCTGAACGCCAGATTGGTGATTTGATATCACCTGAACGAGCACGACCTGTACCTTTTTGACGCCAAGGTTTTTTACCTGAACCAGACACTTCTGCACGAGTTTTTTGTGCGCGTGAACCTTGACGAGCACCTGCTGCATATGCAACAACTACTTGGTGGATTAACGCTTCGTTAAACTCACGTCCGAAGGTAGTTTCAGAAACAGTGAGTGCGTTTGCACCTACAACTTGTAATTCCATCTCTATCTCCTAGACTTATGCTTTAACTGCTGGTTTAACAATAACATCACTATTAGTAGCACCAGGAACAGCACCTTTAACTAATAATAATTTACGCTCAGCATCTACACGAACAACTTCTAGTGATTGAACGGTTACACGCTCAGCACCTAAGTGTCCAGCCATTTTTTTACCTTTAAACACACGACCTGGAGTTTGGTTTTGACCAATAGAACCAAGTACACGATGTGATAAAGAGTTACCGTGTGTAGCATCTTGAGTACGGAAGTTCCAACGTTTAACACCACCTTGGAAGCCTTTACCTTTAGAAGTACCAGTAACATCAACTTTTTTAACATCAGTGAAGATGTCAACATTGATTTCTTGACCTAAAGTGAATTCTTGTGATTCACCTTCAGTACGAAATTCCCATAAACCGCGACCAGCTTCAACACCTGCTTTCACGAAATGGCCTGCTTCTGGCTTAGTTACACGACTTGCTTTTTTAGAGCCAGTAGTAACTTGAATTGCAGAATAGCCATCGTTTTCAAGGGTTTTAACTTGAGTAACACGGTTGGCTTCGATTTCGATAACGGTAACTGGAATAGACACGCCGTCTTCAGTGAAAACGCGGGTCATACCAACTTTACGACCGATTAAACCAATCATTGTAATAACCTCTTAAAATTCCCAATTAACCTAGACTAATCTGAACGTCAACGCCAGCAGCTAGATCTAAACGCATTAATGCATCAACAGTTTTTTCTGTTGGTTCAACAATATCAACTAAACGTTTGTGAGTACGGATTTCATATTGGTCACGCGCATCTTTGTTAACGTGTGGAGAAATCAATACCGTGAAACGTTCTTTACGAGTTGGTAAAGGAATTGGACCACGAACTTGTGCACCAGTACGTTTAGCTGTTTCTACGATCTCCGCTGTTGATTGATCGATTAAACGATGATCAAATGCTTTTAAGCGGATACGGATTCTTTGGTTCTGCATTAGACCAGAGCTCCAATTTTAAAATTTAGCTAATAGAAAGACCAAACTAACACTTAGAGATAATCTACTAAGGTAGCTCAGCCACACATGTTATAGTTCCAAGATTAGGAACATTATACGCACTATCAAATTGATAGCGCCGTTTAGTAAATGATTACACTAAACGACTAAAAATGACTTGCCTAAAAGGCTCACATCTAAAGTGGGTAAACTATACGCAAAAAGCCTTCTAAAAGCAAGCCTTTTTATAAAAATTTATTGATTTCTTAGTTAAGAACTCCTTTAAATAGATTAGATACAGTCCCCCAGTATTCATTATTACATCAAAACTTCATTTGAAGTTAATCAATAATTATTAAAATTCTCCTATTTCGTAAGAAATTTATCATAACTTTTCGATCAAGTTCACAAATCAGAAATTTTATTGTTGAACATACACAAATGTTTCGGTAATTATTGTGCGCTAATTTATATCTACACCTATGAATAAAAGGAAATCCATATGAAATCTGTTAATGAGTTAAAAGCTCCACTTTCTGCTATTTTTACTCCACTGATTGGCGAGTTCAGAATAAAGACCTATTTTTCTTACTACGGAATTTTTAAAGATAAAATTATGCTTGCACTATACAAAGATGAACAACTTTATCTTCGTATAGCCAAAACAGATTTAGAAGAGATTAAATTACTACCAAATACATTGCTATTAGAAGATCCAAATGTAGGCTTGGCAACGAAATCCTTTTATAAGATACCTTCAGAATTTTGGGAAAGCACTAATTTCGCACAATGGGTAAAAAATATTATTCATCAAATACAGTCTGAACAAGAAGCTATCTTAGCCAAACAACGTTCACAAATTCGTTCATTACCTAATATGAATATCAATTTAGAAAAAATGCTTAAACGGGTAGGTATTTGTTCTGTCGATGATTTAAGAAATACTGGTGAAATCGCAACTTTTATTAAACTAATTGAAATCGGTATTGATGGTTCTGATTAACTACTATTTAGACTACACGGCGCAATCCATTCTCAAAATATTTATTCTTTTAGTCACGAGAAGAAAATGGCGCTTCTTCAAGAAGCTAACCAAGCTTTCTATAAAGTAGGATTGCGCCATCGATTCAGGTTACCTAAAGTATAACCCCTCTATCTTGATGAATAAAAGCCCAATATGTATAAAAACAGATCAAATAAAACATTTTTTTCATTTTTTGAAAAAAAGTGTTTGACGAACCTAAACTTAATCGGCATAATGCGCCCCGTAAACGACGAGTTGCCTCGATAGCTCAGTCGGTAGAGCAGGGGATTGAAAATCCCCGTGTCGGTGGTTCGATTCCGCCTCGAGGCACCATCTTTTCCTCCTTAGTTCAGTCGGTAGAACGGTGGACTGTTAATCCATATGTCGCAGGTTCGAGTCCCGCAGGAGGAGCCATATTGATAGCCCTGATGAAATTTTTCATCAGGGTTTTTCTTTTTATAAAATAAAAATTCTTATTCTTAAGCTTTTTTAAATAAATACTTTTATTCTTATGAGGAAAAGGAGTATTATTAAGCAAAATAATAACAACAATGATTCCTCAAATATCGTCAATTCTTTTGCGACATCGCGCCCACCGTGATGTCGCTTTTTTATCTGCTTGAAGAATTCCGCCAAAGCCCCCTGTTTTTCTGTATAATAACCGCATTCGACCGTCCTACAAGCGGTCATTATTTCCTTATTTTTTGCAAAAAGAGTGCACTATGTTTGAAAATCTCTCCGATAGACTATCTAAAACCTTACGAAACATTACCGGTAAAGGTCGTTTAACCGAAGATAATATTAAAGATACTTTGCGCGAAGTGCGGATGGCACTTTTAGAAGCTGATGTTGCTTTACCTGTGGTTCGTGAATTCATCGCACAAGTAAAAGAGCGTGCGCTAGGCGAAGAAGTCAATAAAAGCCTAACGCCAGGTCAAGAGTTCTTACGTATTGTGCGCACCGAGCTTGAAAAAGCGATGGGTGAAGCAAATGAAGAATTAAACCTTGCAGCTCAACCGCCAGCAGTGATCTTAATGGCTGGTTTACAAGGTGCGGGTAAAACCACTTCTGTGGGCAAATTAGCAAAATTCTTAAAAGAACGTCATAAAAAGAAAGTATTAGTCGTTTCGGCTGACGTTTACCGCCCTGCTGCGATTAAACAGCTTCAAACCCTAGCGGAAGCATTAAAAGTTGATTTTTTCCCAACTGAAACCAGTCAAAAACCAGTTGATATTGCAGAAGCTGCACTGAAACACGCCAAACTTAACTTCTTTGATGTGTTAATTGTCGATACCGCAGGTCGTTTGCATGTTGACGGCGAAATGATGGAAGAAATTCAGAACATTCATGCGGTTCTAAATCCAGTCGAAACGCTTTTCACTGTCGATGCGATGACCGGTCAAGATGCAGCCAATACAGCAAAAGCCTTTAACGAAGCATTACCCTTAACTGGGGTAATTTTAACCAAAGTTGATGGGGATGCACGAGGTGGTGCAGCATTATCTATTCGTCAAATTACAGGGAAACCGATTAAATTCCTTGGGGTAGGTGAAAAAACTGATGCCTTAGAGCCATTCCATCCAGACCGTATTGCTTCTCGCATTTTAGGCATGGGCGATGTCATGTCATTGATTGAAGACTTACAGCGATCCGTTGACCAAGAAAAAGCGGAAAAGATGGCGCAGAAATTTAAAAAAGGTGATGAATTTACCTTAGAAGATTTCCGCGATCAGCTCATTGAAATGAAAAAAATGGGTGGCATGATGTCGATGTTAGATAAATTGCCTGGTGCGAAAAATTTACCAGAGCATGTAAAAAATCAAGTTGACGATAAAATGTTCATTAAAATGGAAGCCATCATCAATTCCATGACATTAAAAGAACGTGCAAACCCAGAAATTATCAAAGGTTCTCGCCGTCGTCGTATTGCTCAAGGCTCAGGCACACAAGTACAAGATGTCAATAAACTCCTCAAGCAATTCGATGAAATGCAACGTATGATGAAAAAAATGCGCAAAGGTGGCATGGCAAAAATGATGCGAGGCATGAAAGGCTTAATGGGCGGTGGTATGAATGCCCTTGGTGGGCTTGGTGGTATGTTCGGTGGACGCCGCTAATAACAACTGCTCTATCCATGAAAAACAGGACGCTTAGCGTCCTGTTTGTTTTTAAGTATTAACTTGAGAATTCTAATAACCCGGTTGGCTTACCTTGCTCATCAACAGCAATCAATGAGTGAATATGTTTTTCTTTCATTAAATCTTCTGCTTTTGCAAGGAACATCGTTTCACTCACCGTTTTCGGATTACGGGTCATGATTTGTTCAGCTGTTTTGCTTAAACTATCGCTACCAAACTGGGCTAGCGTGCGGCGAATATCGCCATCTGTAATAATGCCAACTAATTGCTCATCTTGCATAATGACTGCCACGCCCATTCTGCCCTCGTTCATCACCGATAAACAATCACTAAAACTACTTTGTGGTTGTGCAATCGGTAATTTGCGATTCATCACATCTTGTACACGATTCAGTAATTTTCTACCTAAACTGCCACCTGGATGGAAACGGGCAAAATCCTCTGGTTTGAACTCTCTTGCCTCAATCAATGCGATAGCTAACGCATCGCCTAATGCCATCGTCACTAAAGTGGAAGTGGTTGGAGCTAAATTATTGGGGCAAGCTTCTCGATCTACTTCAATATTTAAAATGAGATCCGCATGACGACCTAGTGTAGAAAACGGATTTCCCGTCATCGCAATAATTTTGTTTCCAAAACTTTTCAAACTTGGAATCAGCTTATTCACATCATCCGTTTCACCACTATTAGAGATAAGAATAACCACATCAATCGGCTTGAGCATGCCTAAATCGCCATGAAAGGCTTCGGTTGGATGCAAGAAAAAACTTGGCGTACCGGTAGAGGCGAGTGTCGCAACCATTTTTTTTCCGACCAAACCTGACTTACCAATCCCTGCAATGACGACACGTCCCTCACACTCGAGAATCATCTTCACCGCTTCATTAAATTCATCTGATAACCGTTGATTTAGCAAGTTAATCGCCTGTGCATAACGTGTTAAGGTAGCCTTCGCGCTGGTTAAATAATTCATAATCGTCACATAAAAAAGAAAGATTGGCTCCATTATCGCATTATCCTCAAGCATTATGCAAAATAATCGCCCGATGCTTTTGGTAAAAAATTGCAAAAATTTGACCGCTTGTATGATTGCTGTTACTTTTAACGCCTTTATTTTCTATTGGAATTATCATGACTCGAATCAATCTTGTCCCGCCGGCAGAACTTTGCGATCAGCACCTGCTTGCCGAACACCGCGAACTGACCCGCATTCCCAATGCGGTTGCTAAAGGAAAATTTAGTCTTAAAGGGCAACCTAGTGATTACAAGTTAGGCGAAGGACATGTTCGTTTCTTTTTTAATAAACTCATGTTTTTAAAAAAGCGTTACGATCTTCTGCACGAAGAGTGCTTGGCTCGCGGTTTTCAAGTGCAATATTTTTGGTCTACTGAATTACCCGAACAAGCAGACTTGTGGCTAGATTATCAACCTACTGAGAATGCGCTTAAACTCAATCGGGAACGAATTGCTTTACGAATGCCCGCCAAAGCGCGCTTTACGCCTCGAAAAGAAGCAATTTAGTGAAGATAAAAAAGGCGAACTAATTGTTCGCCATTTTTTCCAAGATACATTACAGCAATAAGGCTGAACCCCATTTAATAATATCAAAGAAGAATTTATTCTCTCCCGTTGCCACACCATCGGTGTTTTTAGGCTCAGATTTCGTTTCTTCCACCATCCCGCTTTTGTATTGCCCTTTAACAACCGCTAAATCATCACGCGCCTTGGTACGCAATGTTTCACATTGTGCTTTTGTTAGTGATTCAACTTCTGCAGGTTGATCTTTGAATCGCTTAAATTGATATTGCGCATATCCCATTGATTTTTCATCATTTTGGATAATTTTCACATATTGCTCGCCGATAATTTCTTCTAACGGATAGAACAACACATATTGCGCATGAATATAAGCATCTTCTTTAGAGAAATGTTCTTTCTGAATACGCGTTAAATTCGGGTAAATACATTGTGCAGTTTGGTTACTCATCGCCACCCATTTTTGAGCATCTGTATCCGATAATACATAATCCGCATTCGCAAATTCGCCAGGGAATGGCGTTTCTGGTGTGCTAGAACCACACGCTGTAAGACCTAACGCACAAGCAACTAATAAATATTTTTTCATTTTCATTTTCTTATTGTTTGTCAATGCTCGGCATTTTATCACTTCCCTATCACAATAAAAGCAACAAGCGGTCTAAATTTGCAAAAGTTTTGCAGATTCAGACCGCTTATTGATCTGCACCCCAAAACCTGGACACCTAATTTGAGGTGCAGATTATGTCCTACTCTTATCAATTTCGTTTGAAAATTATCAAACTCGTCACCGAACAGGATTATGGTATCCGTGAGGTGGCTAAACTTCATAAAATTTCCCACGCTCTCGTCATTTATTGGCTAAAAGCATTTCGGGAAAGGGGGCTTGATGGCGTAAAATCGCCTTATACAAACACCGAAAATAGCGAAGCCAAAGATGAAAAAGAAAGACATTGAAATTCCAGAAACCACAGACTTTTCACCTAAAGCGTTTAAAAAGCTGCAGCGAGAGCTCGCCTTGGCTCGAGCGGAGATTGCTTATCTAAAGGAGTTGGAGGCGCTCGACCGTCAAAAACAGCGACAGAAAAAAGAAAAATCATTGAAAAATTGAAGCCAGACCATGCGTTAAATGATTTACTTCATGTGGCTAAAATGCCTCGCTCAAGCTTTTACTATAAAGAGATTAAGCAAAATTATCGCGAAGCTAAAGAAGCTATCTTATCGCTGTATAAAAAGAACAAAAACCGAGATGGTTATCGTCCAATGACACTCAAATTACGCCAAAGGGGTTTTCATTTGAATCATAAAACGGTGCTAAAGCTGATGAACGAGTTAGGTATTCATTCCATTTTACGCAAGAAAAGACATGGAAAACGTGGAAAAACATCGCATATTGCCCCGAATTTGCTGAATCGTGATTTTACAGCAACGGCACTCAATCAAAAATGGGTAACGGATGTAACGGAATTTCAGGTTGTCAAGAAACGTTTTATTTTTCACCGTTGATGGACTTGGCTAACCGAGAAGTTATTGCCTATAACTTTGCGACACGCCCGAAGTTTTCATTGGTAAAAAAGATGTTAGAACAAGGGCTTAGTCGGCTTAAACCGACAGAATGCCCGATTATTCATAGCGACCAAGGTGTATTGTATGGCTCGACGGAATGGGAGAAAATGTTAGAGGGTAAAGCGGTTCAAAGTATGAGCCGCCGAGGAAATTGCTATGATAATACGGTGATTGAAAATTTTTTTGCGATACTAAAATCAGAGTGCTTTTACTCACGAACTTATCATTCAATCACTGAATTACAGGCTGAAATTGAAGAATATTTAGTGTATTACAACCAAAAACGCATTAAACTTGCTTTCAAAGGATTGAGCCCAGTGCAATACCGAGCTCAATATTTAAGTTAACTAACCTGTCCAACTTTTGGGGGGCAGATCATATTTTTTATTTTATCGCTGCTATGAATAAACTTGCTTTTTCCTTTCTTCTTACTTTTTTTTCATCAAATGTTTGGGCTGATGATATCACCCAATCGCTCCAACAATCTAAACAGCAATTTGCTGATCTACAGAGCCAAAATCAACAACGTTGGTTAGAACAACATCAATTCCAATCTACTTCTCAAGCGGTTGAAAATGGCGATTTCTCGCAAATTTGTTTAGATTATCAAGGTGTAAAATTTAAAGGAATAACGCTTATTGATCCAATGCCTTTTGCGCCTAAATCGGGCGAATGTTTGAATGAAGCTCGTCTTAATCAGCTGAGTCAACAACTTACTCAAGCCTATGTGAGAAAAGGCTACATTCACAACCCTTTTCAGTTTGAAGACGATCAATCAGGCGTTTTAACCCTGCACGTATTTGAGGGCAAAATTGCTGCTATAGAAAGCGATAACAAGCGGTTTAATTTAAGCCAAATTTTGCCAAATGCGATAGGTAAACCACTGAAAGTGCAAGATCTTGACCAAGCACTTGATCAAGCGAATCGCATCACGGGAAACAGCGTTTCTGTTGATGTTTTGCCAGCTAAAAATGGCGAAATTAAACTGAAATTTACGAACGAACCGACTTCTCGTTTCAATGGTTCAATTGGATTGGATAATTACGCGTCAAGAACCTACGATCGTTGGCAGGTACGTTCTTCTGTTAGTATTAGCAGCCCTTTTGGCTTATCAGATACGCTTTATCTAAGTGGTTCGCATACACTAAAATCTCGTCATCAATTTAGCCGCTCGGCATTGCTCTATTATTCCTTACCTTATGGTTATTGGACATTCAGTGGCTTTGCTTCTATTTCCCAATTTAAAACGCCGCTCTCACTTCAGACATTAAGCCTGCAACAAAAAGGGCAAACTCTCCAAACGGGATTAACCGCAGATTATGTTTTCCATCGTGGTTCTAACCATATTTCAACATTCTCAACGCAGATCGAGAAAATTAACAGCAAAAACCGACTGGATGATGTGATTTTAGACCTTCAAAGCCCTAAATTAACGAGCATTTCTATTGGGCTAAATCATTTGCAGCTGTTTGAAAATGCTACCTTTGCTACAGATTTCCGCTATGAACAAGGGCGAAACAAAGGCGAAAATCAGCCAGAAGATCTTTTTAGCCGTTGGAACTTTGAGCTGAAATTTAACCGCTATCAATCAATTGGAGAGCAACTTTTTCGCCATTCGCACCAGCTTACAGCACAATATAGCCACGATTATTTGCCTTCGATTAAACAGGAAGATTTGACGGGGCGTTATCGCGTACGTGGCTTGAATGATTTAAGTTTGTCGGCAGAGAAAAATATTGTTTTACACAACGATATTGCGTGGGTAAAAGCAACCGAACTCGGTACATTTTTGCCTTACGTTGGCATTGATTTTGGCGTACAAAAATCAACACAAGCGAATGCTCAGCGAGAACAAGCCTTTGCTTATGCCGTTGGATTGAATTGGGAGCAGAAAACCTTTCAAGCTAACCTTGAATGGGCAATGGGACGATTGTTTTCGAAAACTGATGGTGTCAAACAAGAGCGATTAGTGTTGGGAAGCATCAGCTATAAATTCTAAGCTTATTACACTAATGCACACTTGATTTTTTACTCAATAAATTATTTTTTTGTGAAGCAGATCACATTTTTACTCCATAAATGGCTGGTCTAACCTGTTCATTTTTGTTTTAATACGAGCATTTCTTATTTAGTTATGTTCCATTTTACGAGGTACAAAATGTCTAAAACTTACTCTTTAAGCAAAATTTCGCTCGCCATTGCATTCAGCATTGCGGGGCAATCTGCTTTTGCAGAAATTAGTGCGGCAGATGCCAACACACAAATTAGCAAAAAACAAGGCATTGAAATTATCAATATCGCCAATCCAAGTGCCGCAGGGTTATCGCATAACCGATATGATAAGTTTAACGTAGATAAATCTGGTGCTGTGCTAAACAATGCTCGCCAAAATGGTAAATCTCAACTTGCAGGCGATCTAAACGCTAACCCAAATCTCAAAACCCAATCCGCAAAAGTGATTCTTAATGAAGTAGTGAGTCGCAACCCATCTAAAATTGCAGGTCAGCAAGAAATCTTTGGTGATAAAGCCGATTATGTATTAGCAAACCCGAACGGCATTAGCGTGGAAGGAGGCGGTTTTATTAATACGCCTCGTGCTTCGCTTGTGGTAGGTAAACCGCAAGTCGCAGAGGGTAAACTTAAAGGCTATGATGCAACAGGCGATAACGCGTTAAGCACCAGCGGCAAAATTACCAGTTCTGGAGACATTGATTTAATCGCCCCGCAAGTGACCGTTGGCGGTCAAATTACCACCAGCGAAGGGGTGAATGTGATTACGGGAAAAAATAAAATTGCACGTGAAGATAATGGCACGCTTAAAATCACGACTACAGAGCGTAAAGGTCAAGTGCTAGATGGCAAAGTCGTGGGTAGTATTCAAGCAGGCAGAATTCGTATTCATTCAACCGATGATCGTGCGACTATCGCCGCTCAAGCGGCTAATTTACAAGCAAAAGAAGTGGATATTACCGCAGGCAATGCAAACTTAAACGGTAGAATTAGTCGTCATACAGATCGTGGTAAAGCAAAAATTACGCATCAAAATGGCGTACAGTCTCGCGATCATCAAAGTGGCTCAAGCGAAACCTACCAAGCAACCCGTGTGCAAACTGATCAATTTAACGTGAATGTCGGTGGTAAATTGAACATTTCAGGAGCAGATATTCAAGCCAAAAATAGCAATATTCTCGGTGGCAATGTACACTTAGGGGCAGAAAAAACCGTAAATTTACGTGAACACAGCAAAAACCAAAGCAAAGGCAGTTGGTATCGCAATGAACAAGAGAGCAATCGTGTTGAAACCACACACCGCACTACGATTGCAGGCGATAGTGTAAACATTGAAGCAACCAAAGGTAAAGTGACCACAGAAGGTGCAAAAGTTTCCGCAAAAACGACCGCTATTTATGGCGAACAAGGCGTGAATTTACGTGGTGCAAAAGCCACTACCACTCAAACGGCTCGTGCTGAATTTAAAAATGAAACTGCACGTTTAAAAACAGGTTTAAGTAGCCAAGATAGTAGCGTGCAGCACTACACTGCAACAGAATTAACGACCGAACAAGATCTTATTTTAGGCGGTAACGGCGACCTGTATTTAAACGGCGTCGTGGCAAATGTAGATGGTACATTGCTCGCGAAAAATAGCGGTTCGCTTTCATTCGGCTCAGAAAGATCTAGCGAAAGTTATAACCTCAGCGATGATATGCGTTTCTGGGGTGGTTTAGCAGGCTCTAAAACCGTTGGTACAGGTAGAAGTGCAGAAACTGTTCACGGGGCAGATATTACCGTGAAAGGCGATACGACTTTAGATGCAAGCCGTGGCGTGCATATTTCAGGCAGCCGTGTCGTAACGGGCGGTAATGGTGTGGTAAAAGGCAATGCAGGTGCATTAGTTATTGATAGCACTCAAGCGAAAACCACTGCAGTTGATTACGCTCGTCAAGGTACTATTTTTGATATTACCAAGGCTCGCCAAAGTAGCTATACACATACCTCTACTGCAAAAGGTTCAACTTTAAAATCAGAATCAAATCTCCAACTTTCTACCAACAAAAACGTGAGCATTGTGGGCTCAACCGTGCAATCTGCAGGGTTGCTCGATATTGCAGCAAAAAGTGGTATTGAAGTGAAAGGTGCAACTAACCATGTTCGTACGGAATCAAGCAAGGCTGGTTTTAGTTTCGCGGGCGGTTTCGACAGCCTCAAAACATCATTCCAACACGGGCATTTAACCGCAAATCTCAACCTTGATAATAACAAAGGTAAGCCAAGCGTGGATGCGGATGTTGAAATCAGCAAAGAGAAAAAAGCAGATGCTGTAAATGCAGAAGGTAAATTCCACTTGGGCTTGAACGTTTACAATAACAGCCAAAATAGTCACACAACAACGCATACAGGTTCAAGCGTAAAAGGTAATGATGTAGCATTGAATGCAAAAACTGTGACTGTTTCAGGTAGTGAAGTGGCGGCAACTCACGGTAATTTAGTCATTAACGCGGATAAAATCACGACACAAGCGGCCCAAAATCAAAGCATTAACAACAGCGTGAAAAACGAAGTGAATATTGGTTTGAGCGGCACCGTAACCGAGAACAAATTAAGTGCCACTTTAGGTGTTGGCGTAGCTCATTCCTTGAATTCAAGCGTGGAAAACAAAGCCCAAGTAAGCAAACTTTCAGCGGCAAATGATGTAAAACTTAATGCAAATCGCATTGAGCATCAAGGCAGCCAAGTGCAAGCAGGCGGAAATATTCAAGAAAATGCGAAAGAGGTACTCCACACTACTGCGAAAAATAGTACAAATAGCTTTGGCAATAATGTGAATGTTGATCTCACCGTGTCTGCGAGCATTGATAAATCCAAAGCTTTCAGCGTGGAAGCAGAACTTGCTGCAAAAGGTGGACGTGAAACCGTATCAAGCATAACGCATACCGCAACGCAGTTACAAGCAGGCAAAAATATCAGCGTGAATGCAAACCACATTCAAGATAATGCTACCCAATACAGCGCAGGAGAAACGGCACAATTTAATTCAAGCAGCCATCAATTTGTAGCAGTTGCAAATCGTGTTGAGAAAAACAGCCTTTCGGCTGGGGCGAGTTTAGGCGTTTCAGCCGATACTACCGACTTCCAACGCTTTAACGTTGCAGCAAAAGTAGGAGCAAATTACAATCAATCTGCTAGCCAAGAAAGCAATGCTGTGCAAGGCTCAATTAATGCGAAAAACGTGAACATTCACACAGGCAAATTTAATAGTCAAGCAAATATTAACGCAAGTGAAAATGTGAATATTCAAGCTCAAAGTGCTCAATTCAGCCAAGCAACAAGCAGTAAAACCCAATCAGGTGGTGGTTTTGAAGCGAAAGTAGGTGTTGGTGCAATGGTTGTGCCATCAGCAGGTGCAGCAGTTCCATCTATTGATTTAAGCCTTTCTGCAAATGGTAAAAACGGCAACCAAAGCCAAGCGGTGACGAACACCATTGCGGGTAAAAACGTAAATGTGCAAACACAAGGCGTATTGAATTTGCAAGGCACAAACGTGCAAGCGGTTGAAAATGCTCAACTTTCTGGCAAACGTGTGAACATTACAGCGGGCAATAATCACGTTCAAAATGTGGCAGCCTCTGTCGCAACAGGCGTGAATATTGGAGCTAAAGTAGCAAATGCAGGCTTTAATACAAATGTAGGCGTAAACACTGAAAACAGCCAAACGCACACAGGCGTGGCAGTAAACGGTAAAAATGTGAGCATTCAAGCTCAAAACGGAGTGAATTTAAAAGGCGTGACCTCAACCTCTGAACAGCTCAATCTTAATGCAGGCAAAGGCAATTTAGCGTTAACGGCAGCAACAGATAGCGTGAACAAAACTGATGTTTCAGTAGGCTTAAAACTAGGTGGTGGCGTGGCTGAACAAAAATGGGCTCCGTCTTCAGGTAGCGGCCATCTTGCTGTGAATGTGGTGCGTAATGAAACATATACCGAAACCACTCTCAACACCGATACAGCTAAAATCAATGCTGGTGGTGATGCGAAATTTATCGGTGGCTCTGTCAATGCTAACCAGGCAAGCGGTACGATTTCAGGCGACTCTCACAGTGAGCAATTAGCCAATAAAGTCAATGAAGTAAGTGTAAGCCTTGCTGCGAATGGTAGTGGTAAACTTGCTGTACCAACTACAGATAAGTGGGCAGAAGCAGCAAAAAATGACTGGAATAACGGTTCCATTGCAGGTGTGAAAGCGGATGCAAAATTAGAGGTTAACGCTAAACATCAGCAAACAGCAACTAATGCTGGCATGAATGCAACACAGGATACAGTTGTAGTCAAAGGTGTGAAATCTCGTACTGAGATGAAAAATCATCATAGTCGCCAAATACATTTTAAAGCGGAAGCTACTACAGCGATAAAAAAACAAGTTGAAGCAAAAATTCCTGAAAAAGTAAGACAGGTAGTAAAACCAATACGTGCAGTAAATTTACAACTTATTAAAAATAATAAGGTAAATTATAAAGTACGTGTAAGACACTAAAACCCATCAAGCAGTCAATTTTTGTGAAACTTTTCACGGAATTGACCGCTTATTTCAATCATAAAAAAGAGGATTCTTTATGAACAAATTAACTAAACTCTCATTAGCAGTCGTTATCGGTAGTTTAATGATGCCAGCATTTGCGTCTAAAACTGAGCCTTACACTCAATCAGGCACTAACGCCCGTGAAATGTTGGTTGAACAACCCATTCACTGGATTTCAGTTGATCAAATTAAAAAAGAATTAGAGGGCAAAGCACCGATTAATGTGAGCTTTGACATTGACGACACCGTGTTATTTAGTAGCCCTTGCTTCTACTACGGTCAGCAAAAATACTCACCAGGCAAACAAGATTACTTAAAAAATCAAGACTTCTGGAATGAAGTAAATGCAGGGTGCGATAATTACTCAATTCCAAAACAAATTGGTGCAGATTTAATCAAAATGCACCAAGAGCGTGGCGATCAGATTTACTTTATTACGGGTCGTACAGCAGGTAAAACCGATGGCGTAACCTCTCTATTACAAAAAGCATTTGATATTAAAAATATGCATCCAGTGGAATTTATGGGCGGTCGTGAACGTACAACAAAATATAATAAAACCCCAGGTATTATTGCTCATAAAGTCACTATCCACTATGGCGACAGCGATGATGATATTTTAGCTGCGAAAGAAGCGGGTATTCGTGGTATTCGTCTAATGCGTGCAGCAAACTCAACTTACCAGCCAATGCCAACTTTAGGTGGCTATGGCGAAGAGGTTTTAATTAACTCAAGCTATTAAAATAGTTTTGAATGATCTTAAAATAGGATAAAAATGTTTATGTGGGCGGATTTCTATCCGCCTACTTTTTCAAAATTTTTGTGGCGTTTTTATGATGAACAGACGTCATTTTATTCAAATTGGTGCGACCAGTCTTCTTGCATTAAGTGCAAACCGTTTTGCGATGGCAAAAGGAAAGAGCGATGTTGATCTACGCATTGTGGCAACAACAGATAACGGATGTAACGGAATTTCAGGTTGGGCAAGAAAAGCTTTATTTTTCACCGTTGATGGACTTGGCTAACCGAGAAATTATTGCCTATAACTTTGCGACACGCCCGAAGTTTTCATTGGTAAAAAGATGTTAGAACAAGGGCTTAGTCGGCTTAAACCGACAGAGTACCCGATTATTCATAGCGACCAAGGTGTATTGTATGGCTCGGCGGAATGGGTAAAGATGTTGGAGGGTAAAGCCGTGCAAAGTATGAGCCGCCGAGGAAATTGCTATGATAATGCGGTGATTGAAAGTTTTTTTTGCGATACTAAAATCAGAGTGCTTTTACTCTCGAACTTATCATTCAATTGCTGAATTACAGGCTGAAATTGAAGAATATTTAGTGTATTACAACCAAAAACGAATTAAACTTGGTTTAAAAGGATTGAGCCCAGTGCAATACCGAGCTCAATATTTAAGTTAACTAACCTGTCCAACTTTTTGAGGGGCAGATCATATATTGCGATATTAGTTTAAATTACTGACCGTAATATGCATTAGCGCCGTGTTTACGTAAGTAGTGTTTGTCGAGTAATTCTTGTTGCATCGAACCAATGTTCGGACGAATTTGATGGCTGATGAAATTCATATATGCCACTTCTTCTAACACCACAGAATTATGCACGGCATCGAAGGCATCTTTACCCCAAGTAAATGGGCCATGAGAATGCACTAATACACCCGGCACTTGATCTGGGCTAATGCCACGAGTACGGAAAGTTTCCACTACGACTTTTCCCGTTTCAAGTTCGTATTCGCCAGCAATTTCTTCTGGTGTCATTCGGCGAGTGCAAGGAATTGAACCGTAAAAGTAGTCACCTTGAGTCGTGCCTAACGCTAAAATGTCTTCGCCAGCTTGTGCCCAAGCTGTTGCATGGCGAGAATGCGTATGCACCACCCCCCCAATATTCGGGAATTGACGATAAAACTCTAGGTGCGTTGGCGTATCAGAAGACGGTTTTTTGCTACCGTAAACACGGTTACCATTTAAATCCACCAGCACAATATCTTCTACGGTCATGGTGTCATAATCCACACCTGAAGGTTTGATCGCAACTAACCCTGTTTCACAGTCAATTTCGCTCACATTTCCCCATGTAAAAGTGACTAGCTTATATTTTGGTAACTCTAAATTTGCTTTTAATACGCGCTCTCTTAATGCTTGAAGCGCTGGGGTTAATTCAGTTAATTGGCTCATAGTTCAAAGCCTCCTTCTTTCATTTTTTGTTCAATCCAACGGCGCGCATTGATGATTTCAGCAATTGGCTCTTCCGCCTTTTCTGTCCACATCTCAATTAAGAACGCTCCACGATAATTCAAAGCCGCCAACGTGTTAAAGCAAGCAGGGAAATCTACACATCCATCACCAAACGAAACATCACGGAACTGGCCTTTGCAAGTTTCTGTCACTTTATAAGTATCTTTTAAGTGGATCGCCGAAATTTTATTGATGCCTAATTTTAGCTCTTCTGCCACGTTATCATTCCATGCAGAAAGGTTACCTAAATCTGGGTAAACGGTAAACCATGGCGAATCGATAATTTCATCCCATTTTTTCCAACGAGAAATTGAACTCATAAATTGAGTATCCATAATCTCAACTGCAATGGTTACTTGATTACTTGCCGCTAATTCAACTGCCCATTCAAGACCTTCTTGGAAACGTGCTAATGTGCCTTCATCTTGTTCTTCGTAATACACATCATAGCCAGCAAGTTGAATTGTGCGAATACCGAGATCAACCGCTAATTGAATCGCTTTTTCCATAATTTCATAAGCTTTTTGACGAGTTGCCTCATCATGTGAACCAAATGGAAAACGGCGGTGGCCAGATAAACACATCGAAGGAATCGTTACACCAGTATTGATGATCGCTTTCACTAATTCGATACGCTCTTCTTTGCTCCAGTCTAAACGAGCTAAGCGTTCATCAGTTTCATCAATAGAAATTTCCACAAAATCGAAACCGCAAGTTTTTGCAATCGAAAGTCTATCTTGCCAAGAAATGTTCTTCGGCAAGGCTTTTTCGTAAATACCTAGTTTGTGTTTTCTCATAACAACCCCTTTGGCTATGTTGGTTATGCTTTTAGTAAAAAATCTGCAAAATCCGACCGCTTACGCTAAAACCACTTCCAAGCCTTTTTCTCTTAATGCTTGGATAATTTCAGGATTGGCCTCTTTGCCAGTAATTAAAATATCAATCTCATCTAGCGAGCTAAATAACATGCCCACTTGTTTGCCTAATTTTGTGCTATCGACTAACGCAATAAGCTTATCTGCTTTTTGCGCAAGTGGCTGTTCAGAGTTCGCAATGATCATGTCATTTTTATATAACCCAGCTGTGGTTAAGCCTTTGCCACTGGTAAACATAACATTCGCAAAATAGTTAATTTCATTTTGCGTATTTAATGAAAGAGTTACCCGTTTAGCACGATTATATTGCCCACCCATAATCACTAAATTCTCATGACTATGTTGAATTAGATCGTTTGCAAGCGGTAAGAAATTCGTGATGATTTGCAAATTCCGACCACATAAACGGTTACCTAGCATTTGCATGGTTGAACCTGCAGTGAGAATAACGCTTTCACCATCATTACAATACTGGCTAGCAATCATTGCAATGCGCTGTTTTTCATTGGCATTATTGATAATTTTTTTCTTTGCCACACCGAAATTCACGCTTAAAGCTTCAGCCCCATTGCGGACTTTTCTTAATCTGCCCTGCTCATTTAATTTATTGATATCGCGACGTGCGGTTGCCGGCGAGATTTCTAATAAATCGATAATCTCTGTTGTTGAAAGTATTTTCTTTTCTTCTAACAACGAAAGTAAATTCTGATGTCGATACGTTTCGTTCATTGGTTATCCTTGTATATTGAGCATTAAATCAATGAACAAATCCACTCCTGCTAGAAAGAGGAGAGGGGGATTTCGTGATGTACCCATTCTGAATATCCCCCTAAGGTTAATTACAACATTGATTTAAATTGAATATTCGGCTCTTGTTCAAAGCAATCATCAAAACCACGAGGGTGATGATATTCGATTAAATCTTTATCGCGCGGATAAACATATTTACCGCCGACTTCCCAAATGAATGGATGGAATTTGTATTGTAAGCGGTCTTTACGCATACGCCATAAATCAATGATTTCTTGCGTACTTGCCATAAAGTTCGTCCAAATATCGTGGTGCACAGGAATAATCACTTTAGCACGTAAACATTCTGCCATGCGAAGTAGGTCGATTGAAGTCATTTTATCTGCAATCCCTACTGGGTTTTCACCGTAGTTATTTAATGCAACATCAATATCGAACTCTTTACCATGTTTTGCAAATTGGATTGAATAGTGTGAGTCTGCACCATGATAAATAGTACCACCTGGTGTTTTGAAAACATAGTTTACTGCTTTGCGACCCATTTCTTCATCAGATGGGCATAATCCTTTTAATTCGCCACCTTGTTCTTCCGCACCTTCTACTGGTAAGGTTACTAAACAAGTACGGTCGAATGAATCTAATGCGTGAATTTCAACGTCTTTAATTTTTACTACATCGCCAGGTTTTACAACAATAATACGCTCTTCTGGCACACCCCATTTTTTCCATAACTCAGCACAGTGCCAAGGACCAACGAATTTTACATGATCTAATTTAGGGTTGTTGATAATTGCTGCTGCCACATTCACATCAATGTGATCGCTGTGATAGTGAGAAGCTAAAATGAAATCTACTTCGTTAATCGCAAATGGGTCTAATACCATTGGTTGCGCACGTAAGTTAGGTTGTAATTTACGAACACCCGCCATATTTGCCATTTGGTGACCGCGAACCATATCTTTTACTTTTTTAGTTGATTTACCACGGCTACACCATAAGTCCATACAGATGTTTGCACCTGCCGGGGTTTTAATCCACACACCTACGCAGCCTAACCACCACATTGCAAAGTTGCCTTCTGGCACGACTTCTTCTTCAATCTCTTCGTTTAACCACGTTCCCCATTCTGGGAAGGTTGAAAGAATCCAGCTCTCACGGGTGATTTCATTGACTTTAGCCATAATACTGCTCCTCATTTTAGTCAGCAAAGATAAATTATTTAATCACAAATAATCATAAATAATCATATTTTTTTGTAAAATGATTTTTCACGGTTTTGTGATCTAGATCTCATTTTTGCGCAAATTATACTCATGTAAGCGCTATTTTTCTTCATTTTAAGCAAAAAATTCGCATATAAAAATCAATTTCTGTGCTTTTTGCAAAATTCCCTCAAAATCTGACCGCTTGAAAAATAAAATGTGATCAACTTCACAAATAATCAAAAATAATCTTTGTTATTCAAAAAATAGCGATTATTATTCAGCCGATACATTCAATTTATGAATGACATCCTAACTAAACAACATCTTGTTGATTAAACTTGATTACAAAATAAGAGGTACTCTTATGGAAATGCTCACCGATATCTTGGTCTTTTTTAAAGATCAGGTGTTAAATAAAGCGCCATTCTTACTTGGTATTGTTGCCTGCTTGGGCTACATTCTCTTAAAAAAAGATTCCACTACCATTATTAAAGGCACCATTAAAACCATCGTTGGTTTTATGATTGTACAGGCAGGTTCTGGTTTCTTAGTGACCAACTTTAAGCCAGTTATTGAAGGCTTATCTAAATTCCACAATCTTACTGGTGCGGTTATTGACCCTTATACTAGTATGCAAGCCACCATCCAAACCATGGCAGACAATTATGCGTGGGTGGGTTATTCAGTTATCGGTGCATTATTCTTAAATATCTTATTAGTTGTATTTAGAAGAATCACAGGGATTCGTACCATTATGCTGACTGGGCATATCATGTTCCAACAAGCAGGTTTAGTTGCGGTGTTCTACATGATCATTGGTGCATCAATGTGGGAAACGGTCATTTACACCTCAGTATTAATGGCACTTTATTGGGCGATTTCTTCTAACATTATGTATAAAGCAACCCAAGCGGTTACTGGCGGTGCAGGTTTCTCTATCGGTCACCAACAACAAATTGCGTCTTGGATTGCAACAAAATTAGCACCAAAACTTGGTGATAAAAATGACTCTGTCGATCACATGAAATTGCCAAAATGGTTACATATTTTCCATGACAGCATTTCAGCCACTGCATTAGTGATGACCCTTTTCTTTGGTATCATTCTCCTTTCTTTCGGTTTAGATAACCTTCAACAAATGGCAGCTAAAACGCACTGGTCTATTTACATCTTAGAAATGGGCTTAAAATTTGCGGTTGCAATTCAAATTATCGTCACCGGCGTACGTATGTTCGTTGCGGAATTATCTGAAGCTTTCAAAGGGATTTCAGAACGCTTAATTCCGAACTCTGTACTGGCAATTGACTGTGCAGCAATTTATGCCTTCTCACCAAATGCGATGGTGTTCGGTTTCATGTGGGGTGCTATTGGTCAATTCGTTGCAGTAGGTTTATTACTAGGCTTTAGCTCACCAATTCTTATCATTCCAGGCTTTATCCCAATGTTCTTCTCTAACGCAACTATCGGGGTATTTGCAAACCAATTCGGTGGCTGGAAAGCGGTAATGAAAATCTGTTTCGTGATGGGTATTATTGAAGTATTAGGCTCAGCATGGGTTATCCAAATGCTTGCAAGCCAAGGTACAACCTTCAACGGCTGGATGGGTATGGCTGACTGGGCGTTATTCTTCCCACCAATCTTACAAGGTATCATCAGCGTACCAGGATTCTTCTTCGTTATTGTGGCATTAGCGCTCGTGTATATGTTCTTTGCATCTCGCCAATTACGTGCAGAAGAAGCAGAAGCGAAAGCGAAAGGTTTAACGCTTGAACAATTAGATGGCTACGGTTTAGACCAAGTACAAGAAGAGCCTGAACAAGCGGTCGAAAAAGCTGAAAATGTTGCAAATGAAGCTGCAGCAAATGTGAAAGCCGTGCGTATCTTAGCGGTGTGTGGTTCAGGTCAAGGTTCATCAATGATGATGAAAATGAAAATTAAACAATACCTTGATAAACGCGGTATTCCAAACGTAATGGACTCTTGTGCTGTGACCGACCATAAAGGTAAAGTGTCAGGTGTAGACATCATCGTATGCTCTAAACACTTACAAGAAGAAATCGTTCAAGAAGGTAATGTTTCTGTGCTAGGCGTACAAAACATGCTAAATCCAAACACCTTCGGTGAAGAACTCTTAGCACTCATTAAAAAATATCAATAAGCGATTGTTGTGCTAAACAATCCCTCCAACATCATTTGGGCGGAAGCTATTCCGCCCTATCAAAATCAATATAGGACACCCAAATGTTAAAAGAATCACTTATCGAAAATAACTCAATCCTTCTCAACCAAAAAGTTACCAACTGGAAAGAAGCCATTAAACTCGGTACAGATCTATTAATTAAGGCTGGTGCTATTGAGCCTCGCTATTACGATCACATTGTGGGCAATATTGAAAAAATGGGCCCATATATCATCCTCGCACCAGGTTTAGCTATGCCTCACGCTCGTCCAGAAGAAGGCGTCATTAAAACTTCTTTCGCATTAGTGACGCTTAGCGAACCTGTTTATTTTGATGGCGAAGATGAAGGTGTTTCAGTGCTTATCACACTAGCAGGCAGCGACTCCGATAAACATATGGAAGGGTTAATGGAAATCACCCAAACATTAGATGATGAAGAAAGCGACACCGGCGTAAACTTAGACAAAGTGCTTGCTTGTAAAACGCCTGAAGATGTTTATGCCATGATCGATGCCGCATTAAATGCGTAGAACCTCCCTCTCATTTATTTAAAAGGAACAATATATGTCTAGACCACTTCTCCAAATTGCACTTGATTCATTAAGCCTTGAAAAAGCGGTTGCTGATGCTAAACAAGCAGAAAGCGTAGTCGATATCATCGAATGCGGCACCATTTTAGCGTGCGCAGAAGGCATGAAAGCCGTTTCAACTTTACGTGCACTTCACCCAAATCACATTATCGTGTGCGATTTAAAAACCACCGATGGTGGTGCAATTCTTGCAAAAATGGCATTTGAAGCCGGTGCAGACTGGTTAACTGTTTCTGCAGCCGCACACCCAGCAACCAAAGCCGCATGTAAAAAAGTGGCTGATGATTTCAATGCCGCTCACCCAGAACTCAAAGTGAAAAAAGAGATTCAAATCGAAATCTACGGTAACTGGACTGTGGAAAAAGATGCACAAGAGTGGGTTGATTTAGGCGTAAAACAAGCTATTTACCACCGTTCACGTGATGCTGAATTAGCAGGAAAAGGCTGGACAGCAGACGACATTGAGTTAATGAAACAACTTTCTGCCAAAGGCCTAGAACTTTCTATTACTGGCGGTATTGTTCCAGAAGAAATCCACTTATTTAAAGAAGTGAAAAATGCCAAAGCTTTCATCGCAGGCCGCGCATTAGTTGGTGAAAAAGGCAAACAAACTGCCGAAGCAATTCGTGCTGAAATTGACAAATACTGGGCATAATCGCAAAGTCTAATAAAACACAAGCGGTCATTTTTCTTTGACAATTTGCAAATCGTCTTGGAAAAATGACCGCTTGTTTATTTAGGTATTAAATAGCTTATTCTACTGTTACAGATTTCGCTAAGTTACGCGGCTGATCCACGTCTGTGCCTTTAATAAGTGCTACATGATAAGAAAGGAGTTGTAATGGCACTGCGTAGAAAATTGGGGCAGTAACTTCATCGACTTTCGGGAACACCACGGTTTTATAACCTAAACCAGCATCATGGTCAGCAAAGATAAATAATTGACCACCACGCGCTTTCACTTCTTCAATGTTAGATTTCACTTTTTCAAGTAAATCATTTTCAGGTGCCACCACAATGACCGGCATCTCGCTGTCGATCAATGCTAATGGGCCATGTTTAAGTTCACCAGCAGCATATGCTTCTGCATGAATGTAAGAGATCTCTTTTAATTTTAATGCAGATTCCATCGCAATTGGATAGAACTCGCCACGACCTAAGAATAAGCTGTGATGTTTGTCTGCAAAGTCTTCAGAGAGTTTTTCAATCTCTTTTTCATGAGTTAATGCCATTTCGATTTGTGCAGGTAAGCGTTGTAATGCATGAACAATATCCGCTTCTTGTGCTTCACTCATATTGCCTTTTAAACGACCTAATGCCGCGGTTAAAAGTAATAAGCAAGTTAACTGTGTTGTGAAAGCTTTTGTTGATGCAACACCGACTTCTACCCCGGCTTTTGTCATGAATGCGAAATCTGATTCACGAACAAGTGATGATGTTGCTACGTTACAAATAGTCATTGCCGCCATAAAGCCAGCTTCTTTTGCTAAACGTAATGCAGCAAGTGTATCTGCCGTCTCACCTGATTGTGAAATAGTCACTAATAAACTATTTGGACGAGTCACAAATTTACGATAACGGAATTCTGAGGCAATTTCGACATCACAAGCAACACCCGCTAAAGATTCTAACCAGTAGCGAGCCACCATACCTGCATTATATGAAGTACCACATGCTACGATTTGAATATGTTGTACTTTCGATAAAATTTCTGCTGCATTCGGTGCAATTGAATCTAAACTAACTTTACCATCTTTGATACGACCGTCTAAGGTATTCATAATTGCAACTGGCTGTTCAAAAATCTCTTTTTGCATATAGTGACGATATTGGCCTTTATCTGCCGCATCCTGCTCAAAGTTACCTTCGTGAATTTCACGCTCAACTTTGTTGCCTTCACTATCATAGATATCAACTGCGGTACGGGTAATTTCCGCAACATCGCCTTCTTCTAAATAAGCAAATTTACGGGTTACGCTTAATAGCGCAAGTGGGTCAGAAGCCAAGAAGTTTTCACCAATGCCATAACCAATCACTAATGGTGAACCTGAACGAGCCACGATTAAATGTTCTGGCTCTTCTTCATTTAATACCACTGTACCGTAAGCACCACGTAATTGTTTTACAGCTTTTCTTACTGCTTCTAATAAACTATTTGAAGTGCGGAATTCCCATTCCACTAAATGAGCAATAACTTCGGTATCTGTTTGTGATTGGAAAACATAACCACGCGCTTGTAATTCACTACGTAATTCTTCGTAATTTTCAATAATGCCGTTATGCACCACCGCAATTTTGCCTGAACGATGCGGATGCGCGTTAATTTCTGATGGTTCACCATGTGTTGCCCAACGAGTGTGCGCAATCCCTGTACCACCTAATAATGGTTTAGCTTCAAGCGCTTCATCTAACGCTTTTACTTTACCTACACGGCGTAAGATTTGCATATGTTTATCTGCACCTAATACTGCCACACCTGCTGAGTCATAACCGCGGTATTCTAAACGATGTAAACCATCTACTAAAATTGCTGCTACATCACGTTGTGCTACCGCACCGACAATTCCACACATAATTTTTATTCCTAATTTGTTTGTTAATTTAAATTTTTTATTTGCAAATTCGTTTCTTTTAATCTGCAATAATCACAGCTACGCCATTTTTCTCAATAGCAACTTTCGTTTCGAAACTTATTTGCTTATCCGTGATGACTTTGTCAATTTTTGTCCAATCGAGTTCCACGTTTGGCATTTTGCGTCCAATTTTTTGAGACTCAATTAACACAATCACTTCTCGACTAACTTCCGCCATCACCTGACTTAAGCCAACTAATTCATTAAAAGTTGTTGTGCCTCGCTCTAAATCAAGACCGTCTGCACCAATAAATAGTTGGTCAAAATCATAAGCTCGCAAAGTATTTTCAGCAACTTTACCTTGAAAAGATTCAGAACGCGCATCCCAAGTTCCGCCCGTCATCAATACGGTAGGCTCACACTCTAAGGTAGTGAGTTCTGAAGCTAAAGAGAGCGAATTAGTCATAATAACCAATCCGCTCTGATTTAAACTCTTAACTAAAGCCCCTGTTGTACGACCGCTATCAATAATGATTCGATTATGATCACTGATGCAATCACGCGCGGCTTTAGCGATAGCAATTTTTTGTTGAGAAAGCTGTTCATTGCTTTCTTCTTCCATCAATTCAGAAGGAATTCTGATCGCCCCGCCATAACGACGCAATAAAAAACCGCTTTCTTCCAAGGCGGTTAAATCTTTTCGAATGGTGACTTCAGAAGTTTCAAACAAGAGCGCGAGTTGCTCGACTCCGACTTCTCCTTGCTCTTGCACCATTGTTGCAATCATTTGACGGCGCTGTTGAGTATTTCTTTTCGACATACGCACATCTTTCGATTAAGTTTCGATTCAAAACTTTGCAAATTATAGCTAAATTTTGACCGCTTGCAAAGATTTGTTATGCGATCAAAAAAGCCGTCAATGACGGCTTTAAACAAATGATGATTATTTTACTTGGCTACCAATAACCCCACCTAATGCTGCACCAGCAAGTGTAGCGGTTGTTGAACCACCAATCACGTTACCAGCAACACCACCGACAGCTGCACCGATAGCAGTATTTTTTTGTGAGCGGCTCATTCCGCTACAAGCAGCTAAAGTAGTGGCTAAAGCGATTACACCAAATACTTTAAACATTGATTTCATGCTTTTCTCCTCAAAGAAATGGCTTTTATAAAGAATCATTTGAACAAGATTTACCTCTAAGACCAAGCTGTACATGAAATGGTTCCTTGCCCCCCTTCAATTGCCTATTTTTCAAACAAAAAACGCACTATAAGTTATAGTGCGCTTGATTCTGAAAACAGTTATTCTTTGTTTTTAGCTGTTTTTTTCAATTTTTTGGCTGCAGTCTTTAAAGGCGTTTCTTTTTTATCTACAGTTTTCTTTGTTGAAGCTCTTTTAGCGGTGCTTTTCTTTGCAGCAGGTTTCTTTTCTTCCTCAACATCAATTTGCGTTTGTAACGTTAATGTAACACCCGCTTGTTCAGCCCATTGTTGTACGCGTTTAAGTAATTCACGTCCCATCGGGCGAGGATCGCCAGTAAATAGTTTTTGCAATCCGTTATTTTTAATAATATGACGACGAAGTGCTAAACGCTCATCATGGTTTTCAGCCAAACGAATCGCGCATTCAACATATTCATCTGCCGTATTCGCAATCAACCATTCTGGTAAGCCAAGACGTTTAAATAAACCTTCATCAATATGTTCGTGCACCTCTGCACCTGTTTTACAGACGCCAACTAAACCTAGCGTAACCATATCAATAATGCCATTAGTATTACCAAATGGGAATGGATTAACCATCATATCGCAATTGCTTAATACACTTAAATATTGAGCATATGGTAGGTGTGGATGTGCAGTCGCATCTTCCCCTAAATATGATTTAATAAAACGCTCAACATATGGGTGAGTTAAACCATGTGATTGTCCTAATGCAAAATGGAAATGCACTTTTACGTTAGCACGATCACGGATTGCTTTTAATGCCGTCAAGAAATGTGGATTTAACTTCATTGTTGTTGAAGCAATACCAATATTGACGACTTCCGGGTTTTTCCGTAATTTATAATCTACTTTTTCAGGTGCTTCTGATGATGGTACATAAGGAAGTGCATCTTTCGGTAAACGAATCAATTTTTCGCTAAAGCACTCTTCCGAGCCAACATAATCATCTTCTACAATAACATATTCAATGAAATCAGAGTGAGTCGTCGCTGGGTGACCTAATGCAATCACTTGTACTGGCGCTAAACGAGTATTGCTTGCAAAGATCGTTAATAAATCCATCCCAATACTTGGCATATAGAATACTGCTGCTTGATGTTCTTCACAGATTTGTCGAATAAACTCTAAACGCTCAAACATATTCTCGCCATCAACGAATCTAAAGTCATCAAAAACATCACGGCCTGCTTGGTCAACTGCATGATTGCCTAAACCAATAATATGGAAATGTTCACGCGCAGCAATCATTGAAGTTGAGTGTGTGCGGTAAATAGAATGTGAAGAATGGAAATGCTCTAATAAAACCACCATAACCGGCTTACCATTTACATAACCAATATTGTTAATTTCACGATCTTTAAAGCCACCAGCAATCAAATGACGACGCATTACCGTATTTAATGCTTTTTTTACCCAATGTTTATTGCTCGCCACATCATAACTACAATGCATATACACATCATGGCTAATTGCGCTTGGTAAATTATTGAGATTTTCAAACGTCGCGAGTTTTTCTGGGAACCACTGTAATAACGTACCACGCTTACTAAAGGCTTGCTGAGTAGCAATAAAGCGTGGAGACTGTAATGCAAAAGCAAGAGAACCTGTCACTTCTGGATTAAGTTGCCATAATGCTTCTAAATTCACATTGATATTAGATTCCGGTAAATAAAGTACACAGAATTTAATAATCGCATCTTGTGTATTGCTTAAACGAAAATCCGCTAAATTATATGGGTTTTCATTCTGGTTTAACGTTACCAGAATATGATCTGCATTAATATATGGGGAAGATGCAAAAATCATGGATAACCAACGCTGAAGCGTGAAGAAAGTTTGCGCACCTGACTCAGATAAGGATAAAGCAGGGTCTTTAAATAACTCGGTAATAGCATTTGCCATACGCGTTGCAAAATAAATATGCTTTTCCTTATTGAGCTCATCTACGTTTAATTGCTCAGGGAAATCACATTCAATATCATGAATCCCCCCAAAATTTGAGTCAATTTTGCGCAAGATATCTAATAACTCAACACAAGCAGCCTCATAATTTTTCTCACTAACTGCTTTTTCAAACGTCATTACACTTGGCACTTTTTGTGATGCCTTACCAAATTTTAAAGGTTTCGCTGATTGTTTCTGTTCTGACATTGTCTATTCCCTTTTCCTTAAATAAAACTAACAAGTTCCCCAAAGATCATATTCATCTGCTTGGTGAATTTTCACTGAAATGACATCTCCAACCTTAACAGCCATCTCTGAGAGATTATCAACATAAACTACACCATCAATTTCTGGTGCATCTGCCATTGAGCGGCCAATAATTCCTTCTTCATCAATTTCATCGACAATTACCGCTAAAGTTTTACCGATTTTTTGCTGTAATCGTGCACTAGAAATTTCTTGTTGAAGTTGCATAAAGCGATGGAAACGTTCCTCTTTTATCTCTTCTGGCACCTGGTCTGCCATCTCAGTTGCAGGCGCACCTTCTACCGGACTAAATTTAAAACACCCTACACGATCTAACTGCGCTTCTTTTAAGAAGTCCAATAACATTTGGAAATCTTCTTCTGTTTCTCCAGGGAAGCCTACGATAAAAGTTGAACGTAATGTTAATTCAGGGCAAATCTCACGCCATTTTTTAATGCGCTCTAAAACTCTCTCTACCGAGCCAGGGCGTTTCATTGCTTTTAAGATTTTTGGACTTGCGTGCTGAAGCGGAATATCCAAATAGGGCAGAATTTTTCCTTGCGCCATCAGTGGAATTAAATCATCAACGTGCGGATAAGGATAAACATAATGTAAACGAATCCAAATGCCTAAAGTGCCTAATTTTTCGCATAGTGTCATTAAATCATTTTTAATCGGCATCCCATTCCAGAACACCGTTTTACTGCCTGATTCTTTGCGTTTTAAGTCCATTGAATAGGCGGAAGTGTCTTGTGAAACCACTAAAAGCTCTTTAACACCTGCATCGACTAAACGTTTTGCTTCATCGAGTACTTGTACGATCGAACGGCTTTCTAAATCACCCCGCATTGATGGAATAATACAGAAGGTACAACGGTGATCGCAGCCTTCTGAAATTTTCAAATAAGCGTAATGTTTTGGTGTTAATTTTACGCCTTGTTTCGGCACCAAATTCACATAGGGATTATATTCTGGCTTAGGGACATATTTATGCACATGCGCCATCACGGCCTCATAACTGTGTGGGCCAGTAATTTCCAATACTTTAGGATGCACTTCACGAATTTGGTTTTCTTTTGCCCCTAGACAACCGGTTACAATTACTTTGCCATTAGCATCTAACGCCTCACCAATGGTTTCTAATGATTCTTGCACTGCACTATCAATAAAACCACAAGTATTCACAATAACTAAATCAGCATCCTCATAACTTGGGATGATGTTATACCCGTCTGCACGTAGCTCAGTTAAAATACGTTCAGAATCAACTAGGTTTTTCGGGCAACCTAGACTAATAAAACCAATATTTGGCGAAGCGGTCATAAAATATCTCGGAAATCACTTAAATAGAAAAGCGCCTCAGAAACTGAGGCTAAAAATAATGCCGAATTTTACAGAATTCGGCATCAATAAGCGATAACAAGCGGTTAATTTCATTTAAAGATTTGTAAATTTATCTGAATCAACCCAATTTATTTAACATACTCAACACAACTTCTGAAGATTGCTTCGCGGCTAACGGTAAAAATTCATCAAATGAGAGATGTGAAGTTTTATCTGCCACATCAGAAACTGCACGCACTACCACAAACGGCACATCAAAAGCATGGCAAACTTGGGCGATTGCTGCCGCTTCCATTTCTACTGCCACAATAGCAGGGAAGTTTGCGCGAATTTTTGAAATCGCTTCATTACCGTTAACGAATAAATCTCCACTCGCAATCAGGCCAGATTCTGCATGAAAGCCTAATTTTTCTGCTTCTTGCTGCGCTAACATCACTAATTGTTCATTGGGAATAAATGCCGCTGGATTGGCTGGAAGCTGACCAATTTCATAACCAAATGCGGTCACATCTACATCATGATGGCGAACTTCGGTTGAAATAACCAAATCACCCACATTTAAATTTGTGGCTAATCCGCCAGCAGACCCGGTGTTAATGACGACATCGGGTTTCGTCATTTCTAATAATAATGTTGTCCCAATCGCCGCAGCAACTTTCCCAATACCCGATTGTAATAATGCGACATCTTTGTTATTAATTTTGCCTTCATAAATCTTACAGCCAGCAATGTCTGTCACTTTAGGTTCCATCATCAGTTGGCTTAAAATTTCAACTTCTTGTGCCATTGCACCAATAATTCCAATTTTCATTATTTTATCCTCTTTTTTTGTTATTGTTTCTCTAATAATGTGGCGGAGGTGTTTCTTCTGCTTGTGAAGCAACATTACTTGCCGCCAGCCCTTTAAACTTTTCAGCGAAATGACGTAACTGCACCTGCAATTTGTCTAATGCAAATTGTTGGTCAACTAAAGCTTGGTTTAATTCCTCAATAGTTTGTTCTTGAAAGGCAACTTTCATCTCTAATTCAGCAATTCTGCTTAATAATTCTTGCATTTTTTCATAAAAAGGTTGTCTTAAGCGAAAAGACACTTTACCCTATATTGAAGATGCTTAACAGTATTTTATAAGGAAACACTATGTTAAAAACCAAACAAACTTTGACTACGCTACTTTTAGGTACATTATTAAGTAGTGGCGCAATGGCAGCAGAAAAAGCTGACAAACAATTTATTGATGATTCATCTTACGCTGTAGGCGTATTGATGGGTAAAAATATTGAAGGTGTAATGGAATCACAAAAAGACGTTTTCACCTACAACCAAGACAAAATTTTAGATGGCGTAAAAGACACGCTGAAAAAAACCGGTAAATTAACCGATGAAGATTTGCAAAAACAATTAAAATCGCTAGATACTTACCTTTCAGCTCAAGAAGAAAAAATTTTAGCTGAAAAAAATAAAGGCACCATTGAAGCGGGCGATAAATTCCGCGCAGATTATGCCAAAAAAGATGGCGTGAAGAAAACTGCTAACGGTGTACTTTATAAAATCGAAAGCTTAGGCGAAGGCAGTTCTCCAACTTTAAGTGATACCGTAAAAGTACACTATAAAGGTACCCTTGTAGATGGTTCTGTTTTTGATAGTTCATACGATCGTGGCCAACCTATTGAGTTTAAATTAGATAACCTCATCCCAGCATGGAAAGAAGCGATTCCAATGTTAAAAAAAGGCGGAAAAATGCAAATCGTTGTGCCACCTGAACAAGGTTATGGCAGCCGCGCAGCTGGTAAAATTCCACCAAACTCAACCTTAGTGTTCGATATCGAATTATTAGATTTCCATAGCGACGCTAAATAATCACGAACCAGACTAACAAGCGGTCGATTTTTGCAAATCTTTTGCAAATTCCGACCGCTTGCTTTTATCCAATATGACAAAATTTATTGCTTTTAGTGAAGAAGATCACGCTATCCTTGCCTCTTACTTTCCGATTGCTGACGGAATTGCCGCACTGCTTGGTGAGCAGTGCGAAGTTGTTTTGCACTCTTTAGAGTTTTTAGAAAACTCCGCAATTTATGTGGTAAATGGGCAAAATAGTGATCGAAAAATCGGCTCACCCCTGACTGATCATGCGCTACATTCACTGCATCATATGCGTACCGATAGCGTAAGCCAACCCTATTTTATTCGCACCGCAAACGGCGAGCCACTGATGAAATCCGTGACCATCGCAATTCGTAACAGCAAACAGCACGTGATTGGTTTTTTATGTCTGAATATGAATTTGAATGTGCCGGCAGCCCAATTTCTTAGCGCTTTTATGCCAAGTATTCATGAAACTGAAAGTAACACGAGTTTTGGTGGTTCAGTAGAAGAATTAGTCGCACAAACCATTGAAAATAGCATTATTGAAGTAATGAACGATCGCCGTATCGCTAACCATAACAAAAATCGCCAAATTGTGGTGTCACTATTTGAAAAAGGCATTTTCGACATTAAAGAAGCGATCAATCAAGTGGCCGAACGATTAAACATTTCGCGCCATACGGTTTATCTCTACATTCGACAAATCAAGCAAGGGGAAGAGTGATGGATTATGTTTTAGCCATAAAATCACCTATTAACAGCCAAGCTGCAAGACTTGCATTTCAGATGGCTGAAGCCTTGTTAGCCAAGGGGCATCAAATTCGGCAGGTGTTCTTTTTTCAAGAAGGCGTAAGCCACGGCAATGCTTTGGTTTCTCCCGCCAGCGATGAAATTAACTTGGTTGAACATTGGCAAAATTTAGCAAAATCACACCGCTTGTCTTTGCATCTTTGTATTGCGGCTGCCCAACGTCGAGGCGTAGTCGATGAAAAAACAAGCGCGAACAAAACCGCTAATCTTGCCGAAGGTTTTGTGCTTGCGGGTTTAGGTGAATTTTCCCAAGCGGTATTAACCGCTGAAAGACTACTGACTTTTTAATATGAAATATCAATTTGCATTTTTATTTACTCAACCTCCATTTGGTACAGCAACCAGCCGTGAAGGCTTAGATGCGCTACTTGCAGCCAGTGCGTTTTGTGATGAAGACGATATCCTCATTCTTTTTTTAGATGACGGTGTATTTAATTTGTTAGAAGGAGCAACTCCAGCGGACATCTTGCAGAAAAACCATCTTGCCACATTCAAACTGCTCGAACTTTATGAATTAAATGAATGCTATATCTGTCAAGAATCCGTCAAAGAACGCGGGCTAGAAAGCTCAACATTTTCACTTAAACACGCCAAACTTCAATCACGCGCTGAATTGATTGAAAAACTTAAAAATGCCGCAAAAGTGCTGACTTTCTAGAGGGGATAAACCATGCTTTATACTTTTTCCAAAGCCAATTACGACCTAACTTGGCTAACCCAAACGCTCGCGCAATTTGATAAAAATGATATTGCATTATTATGGCAAGATGGGGTATTACAAGCGGTCAAAAATACTGAATGTTTTGCAAATGTCCGCACTTATGTTTTAAGCGAAGATCTGCATGCTCGCGGATTAACAGACATGAACACACTCCCTGAAGTTGAACTTCATGAAGTAGTAACACTCACTGAGTACTATTCTCCTCAGATTGCGTTTTAATTAGAATTTACAAAATTTGACAAATTTCATTATTTTTACGCGGAACTTTCTTTTAATTATATTGTCACCCTTTGGTATAGGGTGAAGACAATCAGCATTTATCACCTATCTATAGACAACAGCTGTTGTTGACGTTTTTGACATTTCATACTATTTAGAAGGAGTTTCTATGAAAGCATTAAACAAACTAAGCATGATCGTGATCGCCTCTTCTGTTTTAGCCGGATGTGGTGATTCCGATAGCAAAGCAGAAAATGCAACGGCAACGGAAAGCCAAACACCTACAGCACAAGTTCAACAAGTTGAGAAAAAAGTTGAAAAAGCAGCTCCAGCCCTTTCCGAAAAACATGAAGCCGTATTAAAAGCTATCCCGCAACCTGAACCTAAATTAGAAGAACCTATCGCAATTTCAGACCAAAAATCTGCTACTGGCGCAAAAGACCTAAAAAAACTGAATGATTTCTTTGATAAAGAGCGCTCTGGCGAACTTAAAAAAGTCTCTAACAAATTACAATCTTTTGCTCGTCAACGTATTTCTGTAGATGATGAAGCTAAAAAAGCAGAATTCTTTGCGGCAGTTAAACAAGCTAAAGAACTTTTTGATAAATATGAGCAAGACATTGCTGCACTTAACATTCAAGACCCAGAAGTTAAGAGCTTAATCGAGCAGCATATTATCAATACTAAGTTAGTTAACAGTTTAATGATTGTTATTGGAGAAAATAGTGAGTTTCTAAATAATTTAGGAAAAGATAAAGCTGATAATGCGTTCGTCAAAGAATACAATGAAAGAAATCTTGCGTTACAAAAGAATTTCCGCGCAGCACAAAAAGTTTTTCTAGATGCGTATAACAAACTCAACCAAAAATACTCACAATAAGCGAAAAAAACGCGAGCTTGATTATCGTGATGCTCCTTTCTTTTCGATAGCTGTTCTAAAAAAGATCGGAAAAGATATCGCTATTAGGCTTCTAGTGAGTTTAATCATGCTCCTTTTATTCTCCGTTTGGCACTATTACAAAACGGAGAATAAAACAACTTTTAACATGACCTCACCTGTTGATAGTAAAACGCAAACAACATCAGCCAATGAATATATAGCTTAAAATTAACAATCATAGTAAGGAACAATGATGAACACCTTAAAAAAACTAGGAACAGTTGCACTTGCCTCTGTTTTTTTGACCGCTTGTGGCGATAAAGAAAACAATGCAAGTAATAAAACAACTGCATCTGCATCTTCAACTTCATCCATATCAAAATATGATGAAATTCTAAATGCACTTCCCGAAGTTGACCAAGCACTAGCGGCACCGATTGCTATCTCAGATAAAAAATCCCAAACAGCCACTAACGAATTAGATAAAGCCTTTTCGATTTTTGAAAGTCCAGAAGCTACTAAAATTGAAAGACTAGGATTTGAAATTAATAATTTAGGTAACCAAACCACCATTACGAAAAGCCAAGTAAAAGAAGTGGAAACCAAAATGTTGGAAGTTTCCGCTAAATTAGCGACGGCAACAGATAAATACAAACAACTGATTACTTCGCAAAACTTTCAAGACCCAGAAATCAAAGCGATTATGGATCGTACAGTTACAGTTTATGACACGCTTTATAAAATGATGAAAGTTATTGCAGAAAATCAAGAAACTATTCTAAATAGCAAATCAACAGATTTTGATAAAGAACTAGAATTAAGAATTGAGCGTATCTCAGAAAATATCGGGGCAGGAAATAAAGCCATTGAAGATGCGATTGTGAAAATCGCCGATAAATACGCTGTAAACTAATTTTTAAATTCAACTCAAAGAAAAAAGGAAGCTTACCATGAACAAATTTAATCCTGAACTACCTTGTCCTCATTGCAATGCACCAGTTAAAGGTACACTCATTAAAGGACTTGCAGGTGTTAAACAATGTCCATCTTGTCAGAAAAAAATTAAATATCACAAACCGGCTTTAGGTGCTGTATTTAAAGATATTTGGAAACAGCTTGCTATTTTCATGGTTTTATTTTGCCTATTAACTGTCGTTCTTTTTATGTTTGGCGTAAATATGTCAGATCATACGCCATATTTTGGCCCAATCCTTGGTGTTATTTTTGCCTATTTTGTGATTGTACCGGTACAGGTTAAACACTCTTACTTTGAAAAAGACGAGTAATCCAAACATTCGGCAATCTCATCGCATCGGTCAGATTGCCGAATATTTTTCAGCTTACCTCAACTAAAGATATTTATGAAACGCCCTATTTCTGTCACTATCGCAAGTATTCTTTATTTTATTCTGACCGCGCTAAGCTGCGTGACCTTTATAGGTTTTGCAATCTACACGCCTGATGAATTTCTCAGTAATTTATCGGAAGCTTATCCATTTTTACCGCCATTGCTTTCTGTCATCCTGTCAGTCATCCTTGTTGCATTACCTATTTTCATTGCCACCGGTGTACTCTCTGGGACCAAACTTTCACGCTGGTTAGCTGTTTTATATGCAGCGGCTTCTATTGGTTCAATGCTTTTATATATCGAATACTATGAGCAATCCAAAATTATTTTCCAATGGGTTCTACAAGCCGTATTATTACTCTTACTTTTTAATCCTCCAGCAAATCGTTATTTTGCCGCCCAAGACTCAAAGGAATAATTTAGCTTAAAATCAGTAAGCATAAACTCTTCCGCTCACAAAAGTATTATGTAACAAAAAGCCTGAGTATCAATGACTCAGGCTTTTTTACTTTGTGTTGCTAGTATAATCTCGCTATTTAACTAAGCCACCGCTAGCTTGCAAATCCGCATGGTAAGAAGAACGAACAAATGGACCACAAGCCGCGTGTTCAAAGCCCATTTTCTCAGCGGCTTCACGGAACATATCGAACTCTTCAGGTGGAACATAACGTTCTACTCTTAAGTGGTGACGACTTGGTTGTAAATATTGCCCGATAGTAAGCATTGTTACACCATGATCACGTAAATCTTGCATTACTTCTAATATTTCTTCATTGGTTTCCCCTAAACCGACCATTAAGCCTGATTTAGTTGGAATACCTGGAAATTCTTCTTTGAAGATTTTAAGCAGTTCTAACGACCACTTATAATCTGCACCAGGACGAACTTCACGATATAAACGTGGTACATTTTCTAAGTTGTGGTTAAACACATCAGGTGGATTTTCTTTTAAGATTGCCACTGCTTGTTCTACACGCCCACGGAAATCTGGCACCAAAATTTCTACTTTACAATTTGGGTTAAGCTTTTTAATTTCTCTAACGGTTGCAGAAAAATGTGCCGCACCACGATCGGGTAAATCATCACGGTCAACTGAAGTGATTACCACATATTTAAGTTTCATATCTTGTACTGTTTCAGCCACTTTACGCGGTTCATCTGGATCAAGTGGTAACGGTTTACCATGTGCTACATCACAGAATGGACAACGACGGGTACAAATCGCGCCCATAATCATGAATGTTGCAGTACCGTGATGAAAACATTCATGCAAGTTCGGACAAGATGCCTCTTCACAGACAGAATGTAATCCATGACGACGCATACCATTTTTAATGCTATCAATTTTGGCAGAATTTGCTGGAAGTTTGATTTTCATCCAGCTTGGTTTTTGAAGCAACTCTTGATCAGGGTCGATGTTGCGCACCTGAATAACAGAGGTTTTTGCAGCATCACGATATTTCACGCCCTTTTCCATTTTAAACGGCGCCATTTTTGCTGTGGTCATTAAATTCTTTATCCTACTCTTCGATTTTGTTAATAATTTGTTGGTTATTATAGCCTAAGCTCGCACAAAAGTGAGCAACCAATTTAGGGGAGACATCATCGCAAGTTAGATCGCTTTGCCCAATCAGCTCACTTAATTGGCACATTTCTAGCCCTGCATAGCCGCATGGATTGATTTGATGAAACGGCGATAAATCCATGTTGATATTCAACGCTAATCCATGGAAAGAACAGCCTTTACGGATGCGGAGCCCTAATGAACAAATTTTCCGCCCATCAACATAAACGCCAGGTGCATCAGCTTTTGGATAACTTTCAACTCCATAATCCGCCAAAGTTTTTACAACAGATTGTTCTAACGCGGTGACTAAATCTCGCACAGAAATCTCTTTACCTTGTGCTTTTAAACGTTTGATATCCAATAGCACATACATCACTTGCTGCCCTTCACCATGATAAGTAATCTGCCCACCACGATCGCTTTGCACTACTGGAATATTACTGCGCATAAGTAAATGCTCAGGCTTCCCGGCTGAACCTTGTGTAAATACGGCAGGATGTTGTACTAACCAGATTTCATCTAGCGTATTTTCATCACGTTCATCAGTAAAGCTTTGCATTTTATGCCAAATTTCTTCATAGGGTTGCGTCCCCAACTGGCGGATAATGAGTTTTGTATTCATAGGGATAGATAGGTTTGGAAGTGAAAATTGTATCTTACTTAAGATAATTTAAACTAAAAGGACGTGTGCAACACGTCCTTCATTACGCGGAAGAAATGGGTTGTTTATAACACCATTCTCACGCCTTCAATTTTGGCTAATTCTTCATATAAGGTTTCAATTTGCTCAATATTTTCTGCCAAAATGTCGATAGAAACTGAATTATATGTGCCTTTTGAACTGCGTTGTTCACGAGGTAAATAATCACCTTTTACATGAACTTGAGCTACAGAGACAATATCTTCAACTAATCCCTCACGATGAACGCCCATTACTTTAAACGTAAAATCACACGGGAACTCTAATAAATCTCTTAATTTTTGTTGTGGTAAATCTTGTAGGTTAATATTTTTTTGCATTATTTCTCTCTCCTTCGCTTGATTGTATAAAGCGGTCGAATTTGCAATTTTTTTGCAAATCAGACCGCTTGCATAGCACCTATATAAGGGCAAAATTTAATTTAACAAGGTTTAATCAAATAAGCCTTTGATGGTTAATGCAATCCAGTCCCACGCTTTACCGAAAATGCCCGCCTCTTCAACATTATCTAACACTTGTAAGTCGTTGCTAGCAATATCTTTACCATCTAATTGATAAATTACCTTACCAACCGTTTGTCCTTTAGTTAATGGCGCTTCAAGATTTCCACCGGTTAACTCATAACGCGCTTTTAATTCACCCGCTTTACCTTTAGGCACTGTAACAAAACTGTCGTTAACCGAACCTAGTTTCACTTTGTTTGCATCACCGTAATAAACGGTTTCTTCTTTAACCGGCTGACCTGCGGCTAAAGATTTTACTGTTTCAAAGTTTGCAAAGCCCCATTGTAATAGTTTTTTACTTTCTACTTCACGACCTTTGAAAGTTGGCACGCCCATCACAACCGAAATTAAGCGCGTGTTAGAATTGGTTGCAGAAGCCACTAAATTATAACCTGCGTTGTTAGTGTGGCCGGTTTTCATGCCATCTACGTTGATAGTTTTATCCCACAATAAACCGTTACGGTTCGGCTGTGGTTTTTTAATGTTATATTTAAACTCTTTCTCTGCGTAAATTTTATATTCTTCTGGTTGGTCGCGAATAACATGTACACCAATAATCGCCATATCACGCGCTGAAGAATATTGGTTTGGATCATCTAAACCATGAACCGTTGTGAAATAAGTATTTTTCAAGCCAAATTGTTGTGCAAATTTATTCATTTGTTCAATGAAGGCTTGCTGTGAGCCAGATGTATGTTCCGCTAACGCAACGGCTGCATCGTTGCCTGAAACAATAATCAAACCTTTCATTAAATCAGATACGGAAACTTGGGTGTTTAAATCTAAAAACATCAATGAAGAACCTGGGAATTTTTGTGCCCAAGAATTTTCTGTCACAGTAACCATATCGCTATTTTTGATTTTACCGGTTTTGAGTGCATCCCCCACAACATAGCTAGTCATCATTTTAGTTAATGACGCCGGATATTGGCGTTGATCTGGATTTAAACTTGCTAACACTGCACCAGAGTTGTAATCCATCAAAATATAGGTTTGTGCATTTAATTGTGGTGCCGCAATACCGTAATCTGTATTAGTATCTGCTAACGTAAACGGGGAAAATACTAACGCGCAAAGGCTTAGTGACTTCATTAATGTTTTTTTCATTTCACATTCATCCAATGATTTAATTAAAATTCTTGATAAGACAAACTAATCAAGGGCTTGCCGAATCTTCGACAACCCCTTTTTTATTCAATTGCGTATCAACAAAAAGAGAATTAACTGTCTTCCAGCTCTCTTTTGTTTTTATTCAATACAGCTAATTTTACTTTAGCTGTACCAGTATGATGCATGCCTAATTGGCGAGCCGCCGTTTTTGATAAATCAATCACTCGAGCATGAGAATAAGGCCCGCGATCATTTACGCGTACCACAACAGATTTACCATTACGCATATTCGTCACTTCGACCAAAGTGCCAAAAGGCAATGTTTTATGTGCGGCTGTCATTGCAGCGTTACTGAAACGTTCACCATTTGCAGTGCGACGCCCGTTGAATTCATCTGCGTAATAACTTGCCGTACCTGATTGAAAATGCTGGCTAGCCATTTGCTTATGTTTATTTTTTACAGATGTTTTCTTTTTTACTTTTTTTGCAAAAGTTTTTGAAGATTTGACCGCTTGTGCTTTTTTCTTTTTAGAAGCATCTAGCTTCTTCACAATTGGCGCTTTTGCGTGTTTGGTTGCTGCAACAGAATTCAATGATCCGAATGTTAAGAATCCAGCTAACAACAGGGTTACCATTTTACTTAATCGCATAAGTGTTCCTCATTTAGATATCGTACTGTGTAACGATGTGTATGCCCATTTAGAAACTAAATGGTTGGCTGTTTATCTTTTGATAGACAACTGCTCTTGTATGTGCTTTTTGATACCGCAAAAAAGCAAAAGTTCAGGACTTACGCCCTATTTATTATAAGGGTTGTTGCTATTGGCTCGTTTGCGATGTACATAAGCCGACATCACTAGACCAAAAGCCGCCATTAACGTCACATAAGACGTTCCCCCATAGCTAAACAGCGGTAAGGGTACACCAACTACGGGTAAAATACCACTAACCATTCCAATGTTTACAAAAACATAGACAAAAAATAACAATGCAGTTCCGCCTGAAAGCAAGCGCCCGAAGGCATTATCAAGCTTGGAACCAATCAATAAACCACGTCCGATAATGAACAAATAAATTGCTAATAAAATCAGCATACCAATCAGACCGTGCTCTTCACTTAATACCGCAAAGATAAAATCGGTATGAGGTTCAGGTAAAAATTCAAGTTGAGATTGCGTGCCCGCCATCCAGCCTTTGCCATACATACCACCTGAACCAATTGCAATTTTAGATTGAATAATATGATAACCCGCGCCTAAAGGGTCTTTCTCTGGGTCAAGCAAGGTCATAACGCGCGTTTTTTGATAATCGTGCATCAAAAAGAACCACATTATCGGAATAAAGCCGGCTAAAAAGACCACGCCTGCAGAAATCAACTTCCAACTAAGCCCGCCTAAAAATAGCACAAACAACCCTGCTGCACACACAAGGATTGATGTTCCTAAATCTGGTTGAGCCGCTACTAACAATGTAGGAAAAACAATAATGCCTAATGCAATAATGGTGTCTTTAAAGCTTGGTGGCAACGAACGATTTCCTAAGTAAGTTGCCACCATCAGTGGTACAGAAAGTTTGGCGATTTCAGAAGGCTGAAAGCGAATAAACCCCAGATTGAGCCAGCGTTGTGCCCCTTTACTAATTTCGCCCATCACATCCACTAAAATAAGCATCACAATACACACTAGGTATAAATAAGGCGCCACTTTCTGATAAAAACGTGGGGGAATCATAGCCATAAAGAACATTAAGCCTAGTCCTAATGTCACTTGCACAATACGGTTGGTGAACATTTTTTCACTGCCACCACTTGCACTATATAGCACGATTAAGCCGTAACCGGTCACAGCTAGCAAGCCGATAAGCAGCCAAACATCTAGCGAAAACACCTTCCAAAATAATTTTCTGATACCTTTACTCATGTGGCTGAGCCTCTTCTACAAGCGGTTGATTTTCTTCATTTTGTTGCAAATGTTGCTCTGGCAAAGCTTCTACCGATATTTTTAATGTTTTGCTTAATGCAAAATCCATCACCCTTTTCGCAACTGGGGCTGCATTTGCACCACCGCCCCCTGCATTTTCAAGAATCACGGCAACGGCCACTTTCGGCTCTTCAAAAGGGGCATAACTGATAAACCATGCATGGTCTTGCAACTCTTTTTTAATGGCATTTTTATTATATTTGCCACCTTTTAAGTTAAATACCTGTGCAGTACCACTCTTACCAGCCGCACGATAAAACGAACCCGCTGCTTTTTTACCGGTACCATTACCTGCATTGACTACATTATACATGCCTAATTTTGCCGCATTCCAGTAACGCTCAGGAACGCCTTTAATATCTTCATATAACAGCGGATCACGATAAGGCTCAGTTTTGTTACTGCTGATTACTTCCATCATTAAATGAGGCGTGTTCACGCGCCCATTGTTAATCAACACAGACAATGCTTTAGTTAACTGTAAAGGTGTCGCAATCCAATAGCCTTGACCGATACCAACCGGAATCGTATCGCCTTGTACCCATGCGCGTTTATATTTTTTAAATTTCCACTCTTTATTCGGATAAACCCCTGCAGACTCTTCATAAATATCAATGCCCGTTTTCTGCCCAAAACCAAATTTGGTCATCCATTCCGACATCTTATCAATCCCTGTATCGTAAGCGAGCTGGTAGAAATAAGTATCTGAAGATTCTACAATCGCTTTATTAAGATTGGTTGAACCATGCCCGCCACGTTTCCAGTCACGATAACGTTGTGTTGTACCAGGTAGAATCCAAAAACCAGGGTCAAAAATGGTTGTATTCGTTGTGATTTTGCCTTCAGCCAAGCCCATTACCGCATAAAACGGTTTTACGGTAGATGCAGGAGGATAAGTGCCTTGAGTGGCTCGGCTATAAAGCGGGTGAGCAGGGTCGTCTAATAAACGCTTGTAATCTTTGCCTGAAACGCCGCCTACAAACAGATTATTATCATAGCTTGGGTTAGTTACCATCGCTAATATACTGCTATCGCGAGGATCTAACACCACAACTGAACCTTTTTGAGGCCCTAATAGTTCTTGAATAAATTGTTGCAATTCCACATCAATCGTTAAGCGAATAGAACTGCCGGCAACCCCTGGCTGATCGCGTAATTTACGAATCACCTTGCCACGGTTGTTAATTTCAACCTCTTCAAAGCCCGTTTCACCATGCAATTGATCTTCATAATATTTTTCGATACCTAATTTTCCAATATCATGAGAACCTGCGTAATTACCGAATTTACCTTCCTCTTCAAGCTTTTTCTTATCTTTATCGTTAATTTTCGCAACATATCCCAGAATATGCGTTAGCGTTTCGCCGTATGGATAATTACGCTTGTAGTACGCTTGAACATCTAAACTTGGAAAGCGATACTGATTTACCGCAAACGTCGCCATTTGCTCTTCGGATAAGTTGCCTTTAAGCAAAATCGGCGTATAGCGAGAAGTGCGCTTTTTCTCTTTCCGATAAGCTTCAATTTCCTCATCAGTCAGCCCGACCACCGTTTTTAATTCTTGCAAGGTTTCTTCAAGATTTTCCGTTTTTTCTGGGACAATATAAAGACCAAAATAGGTAATATTCTCTGCCAGCACCTTACCATTACGGTCGTAAATTAACCCCCGTGTTGGAGGAACTGGTAGTAATTTAATACGGTTACCATTTGAGCGAGTTTGATAATCTTCAAAGTGTACCACCTGCAAATTATAAGCGTTGGCAATCAAAATACAGGTAAGCACTAGCACACCGAAAAAAGCGATAACCGCACGCCGCGCATACAGATTACTCTCTGCTTGCGCGTTTCGTACCGATTCTCTCGGTTTTGTTGAGGTAAATTTTCCTAGTTTCCCAAACATAATGCTCTCAAATTTGCAAAATGGTATTTAATATTCACCGCTTGTAGGTTAAATATATAAGTAAAAAGTAAAACCAAACACTTTATTCACGGTGATATGGATGATTCGTTGAAAGCGACCAAGCACGATATAAGCTTTCAGCCACAACAACCCGAACTAAAGGGTGAGGTAATGTCAACGCTGAAATTGACCAACTTTGTTCAGCAGCTGCTTTACATTCTGGCGAAAGCCCTTCTGGCCCACCAATCAACAAACAGACATCTCGTCCATCATTTTTCCAACCTTCTAGCTGCTGAGCCAATTGCACCGTTGTCCAAGGCTTGCCAGGAATATCTAGTGTGACAATTTTGCCTTTACCAGCAGCGGCAAGCATCGCTTTACCCTCTAGTTCTAAAATGCGCTTTATATCTGCATTTTTACCGCGCTTACCCGCTGGAATTTCAACCAACTCAAAGGGCATATCTTTCGGAAAACGGCGTTGATACTCTTCGAATCCTGTTTTCACCCAATCAGGCATTTTAGTCCCAACGGCAATCAGCTGAATTTTCATTCATTACGCCCAAAGTTTTTCTAATTGATACATCTGGCGAGCATCGGCTTGCAAGATATGTACAATCGCCTGACCGAAATCGACTACAATCCAATCAGCAACCGCTTTTCCTTCATCACCAAACACTTCAAATCCAGCTTGTTTTGCTTCTGTCGCTAAACGTTCTGCTGTTGAAGCCACATGGCGCACTGAAGTTCCTGTTGCAATAATCATGGCATCTGTAATGCTTGATTTACCACGAACATCAATGGCAAGAATATCTTGCGCTTTTAAATCATCTAAAGTTTTCGTTAAAAATTCGACTAAGTTTTGTTCCATTATCAATTCCGATTATGTCTATTTAGCATGTTTTTGGGAAAAGCACTTGCTCCTGTATTATCCCAAAACCATGTTAAAGAACACCTTTAACAAAAAGGCGATAAAGTGGGAAATTCTACCATAATTTCAAGGGGATAAAAAAATAAGCGGTCGAATTTTGCAAAACTTTTACATAATTCGACCGCTTGTTCCTAATAACGAAAATGCCCAACAATCGGGTATTTGAATAACATATCTTCCTCACGGGTTCCGCGCCCTATATTATGAATCACTAACGGCACACCTTCGGCATTGGTTTTATCCGATAAAATGCCAATATGCGGCAACGCTTTAGGTGAAAGACGCCAAGTGACTATATCACCCGCTTTAAAACTTGCTTTATCTGTCAATGAAAGCGTTTTTCCATGTCGCTGGAAGAAAGTTTCAAGATTAGGTACTCTGCGATGGTCAATATTACGATCTGTACTTTTCAGTCCCCAGATTTTTGGATATTTTGCCCAAGCTTGTTTCATATCTTGGTGAACTAGCTGTTGTAAATCTTTATTTTGCCCACGATAAGCTCGAATCACAACATCTGTACAAACACCAGTTTGCGGTGGTACATCCCCCATTGGATAATCAATTTGCCGATAATTTGGATCATAACCTAAGGTTACGCCAATTTGCTGGCGCGCATCACTGATTAACTTGGCAAACTCAGTCGCGCTTGCTGGATTTATCAGGAATGCCACTACAATGAGAAATTTTTTCATCACGATTTCAATATTTTTTTAAGTTGATACAAAGCTTCAAGCGCTTGGCGCGGAGTCAGCTCATCTGGTTCTATTTCTGCTAACGCCTTTTCAAGTGGACTTTCTTCAGGCAATTTGACTTCTGCAAGCGGTGAAATTTCTGCTGAGTTTTGCGAAATTGGTTCTGCAAATAATAAATCTGCCTGAGGGCTATCATTAACATTACGCGTTTGCGCTGAAAGTTCTTCCAAATGCGCTAAACGCTGTTTTGCCATCGTAATGACAGGTTTAGGCACGCCTGCAAGTGCAGCGACCGCTAATCCATAACTTTTACTCGCAGCCCCTTCTTGTACGCTATGCATGAAGACAATGGTATCGTTATGCTCACGTGCATCCAAATGCACATTTGCCACACCTTTTAATTGGCTTGGAAGGCTTGTTAATTCAAAATAATGCGTTGCAAATAACGTTAATGACTGCGTTTTCTTCGCTAACCATTCTGCACACGCCCAGGCTAATGAAAGCCCATCATACGTTGAAGTGCCACGGCCAATTTCATCAATCAACACTAAACTTTGCGCAGTTGCCTGATGCAGAATATTCGCCATTTCGGTCATTTCCACCATAAAGGTCGAACGGCCAGAAGCTAAATCATCACTTGCACCAATTCGGGTAAAAATCCGATCTAACATGCCAATTTCAGCCGATTCAGCCGGCACAAAACTACCGATATAAGCCATTAAGCAAATCAATGCAATTTGGCGCATATACGTACTTTTCCCGCCCATATTCGGCCCTGTGACTATCAGAAGATGGCGCTGCGCATTCAAATACACTGGGTTAGCAATAAAAGGATCAGAAATCATCTGTTCTACTACAGGATGGCGACCGCCCTTAATTTGCACACCACGTTGTGGGCTAAACATTGGGCGCACATAATTCAAGGTTTGCGCGCGTTCTGCTAAATTCGTGAGCACATCCAACTCAGCCAACACCATTGCCGCTAGCTGTAATTCAGCTAAATGCGGCATAATGGCATCAAACAGTGCATCATAAAGTTGTTTTTCTAGTGCTAATGAAGCCCCTTTTGCTTTCAGGACTTTATCTTCATACGTTTTTAGCTCAGGAATAATATAACGTTCAGCATTTTTCAGCGTTTGACGACGAACATAGTGAATCGGTGCTTTATGCGCTTGTCCTTGGCTAATCTGAATGTAATAACCATGCACGGCATTGAAACCAATTTTTAGCGTATCAATCCCCGTAGACTCCCGTTCACGAATTTCTAATTGTTCTAAATATTGGGTTGCTCCTGCCGAAAGCTGGCGCCATTCATCTAGTTCGGCATGATAACCTTCAGCGATCACACCGCCATCGCGAATCAGTTGAGGTGGGTTATCAATAATTGCTCGCTCAAGCAACGATTGCAACTCACTAAAATCGGCTAACTGTGCCATCGTTTGTACTAAACAAGCGGTCTGATTTTGGGCATAATTTACCAAAATTGGAATTTGCGCCAATGCCGTACGCAAACGCGTTAAATCACGCGGTCGAGCAGAACGTAATGCTACTCGAGCTAAAATTCGCTCCATATCCCCAACCTGTTGTAAGCAAGGTTGCAACGACTCAATAAGCCCACTTTCTTGTAATGTTGCAATAACATCTTGGCGTTTTTGTAGTTTATTTAAGTCACGAATAGGCTGATGAATCCAACGTTTCAGTAAACGGCTGCCCATTGGCGTCACGCATTTGTCTAATACTGCCGCCAAAGTAGCTTCTGTTCCACCGGCTAGATTTTGAGTCAGTTCTAGATTTCGGCGAGTTGCAGCATCTAATAAAACTGTTTCACTATTTTGCTGTAACTGAATACTTTGCACATGAGGCAACGCGGTTCGTTGCGTTTCTTGAGCATAATGCAATACACAACCAGCCGCACATAATCCAACTTCCGCTTGCTCAACCCCAAATCCTTCCAAACTTTGCGTACCAAATTGTCGGTTAAGCAAGGTTTTCGCTGTGACTAACTCAAACTCCCAAACGGGACGACGGCGCAACCCTTTATAATTATTAAGAATTTGTGAGTGTGCAAAATCTTCGGGATAAAGAATTTCAGCCGGCATTAAACGCTGTAATTCCGCGCTGACTGCTTCTTTACTCGGCAATTCAGTCATTAAAAAACGCCCAGAAGTCATATCTAAAGTCGCCAGTGCAAATACGCCTTTTTGCTCATAAATGGCTGCAACTAAGTTATCCTGACGCTCTGGCAGCAAGGCTTCATCACTTACTGTTCCTGGTGTCACAATCCGAACGACTTTACGCTCAACCGGGCCTTTTGCAGCAGCTGGATCGCCAATTTGCTCACAAATTGCCACGCTTTCGCCTAGTGCGACTAATTTTGCTAAATAACCTTCCACGGCATGATAAGGAACACCCGCCATCGGAATAGGCTCACCAGCAGATGCTCCACGCTTAGTTAACGAAATGTCTAATAATACGGCTGCTCTTTTCGCATCGTCATAAAACAATTCATAAAAATCGCCCATTCGGTAGAATAATAAAATATCCGGATGTTGCGCTTTTAATTGTAAATATTGCTGCATCATTGGCGTATGATTAGAAAGGTCTGCTTGGCTCATAATTTGTGGAATGTGGTCATAAAAGGAAAACGCATTTTAACAAATTCTGTGGGTAAATGCAGTTTAGATAAAAGTAGGTTTCATATTCCATTCACTTTCAGATAACAAAAAAAGCGAACCATTTTTCAATGATTCGCTTTTCTTATTCAGCCTTGATTATTTTTTTAATAAATCACGGATTTCAGTTAATAATTTTTCTTCAGCTGTTGGCTCTGGCGCTGCTTCTGGCGCTGGTGCTTTTTTCAGTGAGTTAATGATTTTTACCATACCGAATACAGCAATTGCGATAATTAAGAAATCAAATACGTTTTGGATAAATGCACCGTATTTTAACATTACTGCTTCAGCGCCTTCTTTTGCAGGCGCAATTTCAAAAGCTAAATCTTTAAAATCAACACCGCCGATGATCCAACCAATTGGTGGCATAATAACATCGCTTACTAATGAAGAAACAATTTTACCGAATGCACCACCGATGATCACACCGACAGCCATGTCAACTACGTTACCTTTTACCGCAAATTCACGGAATTCTTTTAAAAGACTCATGTTTTATCCTTATTAAATAATTTAAAAATTCCCCACAAGCCGAGGAAGTGCGCGAATTATACGTGAGTTGTTAACTTTTTGTAGCGACTTTAATTTAATTTACTCAATCTTTGCGCAAAGCGCTCGACTTGCGCCCAATCGGTATATTCATATTCCCGTGTAATGTCCGTTTCGCCTTTAGTTAATTTCATGATAAAGCGAATCATGGTGCGGTCGAACCAACTATAACGAGGATAAAATAGCGCACCGGCAATCACTTCCACATGCGTTGGTCGCCATAAAATTTTTTGCAAAAATTTACGAATGTATGTATTTGATTCTGGAGTTTGTCGATTGGGTTTACGCGCCGTCAAATTTACCCCATAAAAAGCGGTCGTTTTTTGATTCAATATTGCAAAATGCTGAGCAATGAATTGATAAACCAGTGGATTAAAATGTCCATAACGAACAGAAGCACCAATCACAATTTGATCAAATGCGGCAAGTTGCTCATCCGTCATATTTGCATGTTCTCGCAATGAACGAAGCTCCGTTTCATGCGTAATATGTTGCGCCAAACGCTCTGCGATCAACTTCGTTTGTCCATCCGTTGTAAAATATAAAATTAAAGTTTTCATTCGTTAATCTTTCCAAAATACAGGGCTTAAAATCACTAACAGGGTAAACACTTCCAAACGTCCGCATACCATGGCTAATACTAATACCCATTTGGCAGAATCCGGAACTTGAGCAAAGCCTCCGCTCACATTACCTAATGCTGTGCCTAAGTTATTTAAGCAAGCCAATACCGCATTAAACGCATCAAAAATGCTCATTCCGCATGCAATGGCTGCAAACCAGCAAAGTACAAAGACAAAGAAGTAAGCCGCGAAGAATGCCCAAATTCCCTCTTCAATGCGATCAGAGAAAATATGTTTACCAAGCTTTATCGGTTTAACTGAATTGGGGTGAACAAATCGGTGAATTTCACGGTTAGCTTGTAAATACAGTAATAACACGCGAATTACTTTTAAACCACCACCCGTTGAACCTGCACAGCCACCAATAAAAGAAGCTAACACTAATAAGAGTGGCAAAAAAGAAGGCCATGCACTGAAATCACTTGTCGAAAAACCAGCAGTAGTTGAAATCGAAACAGACTCAAACATTGCTTGTTCTACTGTAAGCGAAAAACCACCATAGTAGTTATACAACATCAACACCGCAACACATACGACAAATAGTGTCACCTGAATAAACACAAATGAGCGGAACTCATAATCTTGCCAATAAAGCTGCCCGATGACGCCCACTTTTTGTTCAATTTTGCGATCGCTTAACCGACTAAACAAGGCATAGTGCAAGCCGAAGTTAATGGACGAAATTAGCAAAAAACAAACCGCAATATAGTTAATCGCTGAACTTTCAAAATAGCCAATACTCGCATCGTGGGTAGAAAATCCGCCAATCGAAATGGTCGAGAAACTATGAGAAATGGCATCAAAAGGGCTCATACCGGCAAGCCAAAATGCCACAGCACATAAGAACGTCAGTAAAAAATAGATTTGCCAAAGCATTTTGGCGGTTTCAGCAATTCTCGGGCGCATTTTTTCATCTTTAAGCGGCCCTGGCATTTCGGCTCGGTAGAGTTTACCCAAGCCGATCATTGGGAGAATTGCAATAGCTAAAACGATGATCCCCATTCCGCCTAACCATTGTAAAAATTGGCGGTAAAACAGAATGGATTTCGGCAATTCATCTAAGCCGGTAATGACTGTTCCGCCTGTCGTTGTTAAGCCAGAGAACGATTCAAATACGGATTCAGAAAAATTGAGATCAGGGTGTTCAAGTAAAATGAAAGGTACCGCCCCTAAACCACCTAATACAATCCAGAACAAAACGACAATTAAAAAGCCTTCGCGAGCGCGAAGCTCTTTATGATGCGCACGACAACTCCACCATAAAAAGGCACCCACTAAAAAATTCAACAAAAAGGCGCGTAAAAATTCTTGGCCTCCGCCATCGCCATAAATTAATGCCACTAATGCCGGCAATAGCATGGTCACAGAAAAGCTCATGACCAACACGCCAACGATACGGACAATTGTAAAAAACTGCACAATAACCTCATTTTTATTTGATAGCGGCATTATAAAGCAACAAGCGGTAAAATTTTCAAAAAATCTTACCGCTTGTTTGGCTAGTTCGCTTTGAGTTGTTCACCGATTTGCTTAAATAACTGCTCAATCGTATCGGCTCTATGCCCAAGCACCCGCAAAATCAGCCCGCCTTCATGTAATTGGGAAATACCAGCCAGTACAGTTTCATCCTCAGCCAGCTGTGTTTGAAGGCGCTGAACACACTGTTTAATCTCTTGAGCATTTTGCGTGAGATTCAGATAAATCAAAGAACCTTGGTGACTAAAATCTTCCATTTGGCTTAATGCTGTCAGTGGCATATTAGCGGGGTGCCACTGAATACAATCTCGCACAAGCGGTCGAATTTTGCCATCATTTTGCAAAAGCTGAACATTTAAATGAGAAGAAAACGCGCGAAAAGCAAAGCGCTCGTTATTTGCCACGCGGCCAATCGCCACAATCTCGCCATAAATTAACACACAATCTGCCCGTAACTGTACCTCGATTGCCTGCTTAAATGCAGCATCACGATGCAAGACAAGTGGGTGAGGCAAATAGAATAAGCGGCTCCCTTCAGCTAATTCAATCTGTGTCTGTTGCTCTGCAAATTCACCTTCATTCATCGCTTGCACACGCGTGAATGCCTGCGTTCCCAGAGAAAGCGAGGTATTTTTCTCCAGCGTAAGACGAATATCTAATTTATCGCCGCCCAACAAACCGGGAGAGGAAGACATTTGCATCGCGTTCAAGCCGTTTTGCCACGCATCTTGATAAGCCGGCACCGTCATCACTTTAAAAGGCGGGGTAGCAAAATACTCATCTAACTGAGTTTTACCATTAGTTGAACATTTAGTAGAAAGGGTTAGCGTGCTATTCATGAAAATTTTCGCCTTGTTCTTTAAAAGAGGATTGTTGATAACGATAGCCCTGTTCGGTTGGAATAAACTCAAACAGATGCGTTAGCCCTTTAGGCGCATCTTCAGCTTGGTGTGACACAAACAACAACTGCGTTTGGCTCTTGCTAATTAACTGTTCGATAAATTGTTTTACAATGGTGCGATTAGCGCCATCCAAACCATGTAAAGGTTCGTCCAAAATTAAAATAGGCGGATGTTTTACCATGGCTCGTGCAATGAGTAACAGGCGTTGCTGACCCCAAGATAACGATCTAAACGGCTTATCCGCCATATTCGAAAGCCCTAAACACGCAAGCCATTCCAAAGCTTTTAAGCGCACGCTACTAGGCAGTTGTTGATATACCCCAATAGAATCAAAAAAGCCAGAAGCCACTACGGCTAACGCTGAACAATTTACGCGATAATCCATATGTAATTGGCTGCTTACATACCCTAGATTTTGCTTAATCTCCCAAATGGTTTCGCCACTGCCGCGTTTTCGTCCAAACAAATAAACCTCATTTGAAAAACCTTGTGGATGATCGCCGGTAATCAACGACAACAATGTCGACTTGCCCGCCCCATTTTCGCCTTTAATCCACCAATGTTGATGCGGTTTTACCGTCCAACTTAAGTTATTTAAAATCAATTTATCGCCATATTTAACCGTCACATTACGCAATTCAAACGGATTACCATCAAGCACAATCGGTGGAGTAATGCTTTCTGGAAGTGTGGCGTAAGCCTGAGATTCTGCAAATTGTCGCTGAAAATAGACCGCTTGTTGCTCCACCCATGCTTTTTCGCCTTGCAGGGAAAGCGAAAGCTGATCTAATAAAGCAATATGTGAAACTGCCTCGGGCAAATCTGAAAGACGATTGGTAATCAAGACAATTGTACTGTTCGATGCAAGTTCGTTTAACAATGTTTTCCAAGCCACCACTGACTGCACATCAAGCCCTTCAAAGGGTTCATCTAAAATCAGTAAGTCGGGCTGACTGACTAACATTTGGCAAAACAACACCTTACGGCTTTCGCCCGTTGAAAGTTTCATAAATGGACGTTCTAATAATGCCTCAATTTGCAAAATTGAGGCATATTTCGCACATAATTCAACATTATCGCCGCCATTTAGGATAATTTGCCGTGCAGTTAAGCCAAAATCATCTGGCGAAACACTATCGTTATTCCGATCTTGGAAAATTTTGGCAAGAATACGTTGCTGTTGCTCAAATGAAAATAAAGCGATACGTTGGAAGTTGGATTCTACACTTCCTCCAATACAAGTAAGCTCGCCACTTAATGCCAAACCTAACGCACTTTTACCTGAACCATTTTCACCAATTACCGCCCAAAACTGTTTGGGTTCAATAATTAGCGATTCAATCGTGAGTTTTTGTGATTGCTTCAAGGCAAACTGTGCTTGCGCAATAGCTAATGTCATCAGATTGCCTTTCCATTAAACCAGAGTTTCGCCGACTTTAAACCAGTCTGCGCGCCCATTGAGAAAATCTTGAACGCTCATCGGTTTCTTGCCCGATGGTTGTAACTGAGTAATATTTAACACACCTTCAGCCGTTGCAATTTCAATCCCATTTTTACTCACATTAAGCACCGTTCCCGCTGTTTTTTCTTGGTGAGGTAACACTTGTGCTTGGTAAATTTTTACCCGCTCTTCAACCCCATTCACATTGACGATTAAATAAGCAATAGGCGCGGGATTAAAAGCACGAATATTACGCTCAAGTTGTGTTGCCGAAAGTGTCCAGTCTAATTTAGCTTCTTCTTTGGTCAGTTTTTCCGCATAATTTGCCAAAGACTCATCTTGTTTTTCTGGTTTGAATTGTTGGATAGCTAAACCATTTAAGACCTCAAGCAATGCAGGTGGCGCTAATTCAGCCAATTTGGCATAAAGCGAAGCAGATGTTTCAGTAGGGAGAATTGGTGTCGTTACTTTATGAAGCATATCGCCAGTATCTAACCCCACATCCATCTGCATAATCGTCACGCCGGTTTGTTGATCGCCTGCCCAAATTGCACGTTGAATTGGCGCTGCACCTCGCCAACGAGGTAAAATCGAGCCATGCACATTTAAACAACCATATTTCAGTGCTTCTAATACAGCTTGTGGCAAAACCAAACCATAAGCCACCACTACCATCACATCGGCATTTAAGGCTTTCAGCTCTGCTTGCGCTTCTTCTTTACGTAAAGATTTTGGTTGATAAACTGGAATTTGGTGTTTTTCAGCCAGTTGTTTAACTGGGCTGGCTTGTAATTTTTTGCCGCGACCTGCAGGCTTATCTGGTTGAGTATAAACTGCAATCACGTGATGTTCTGAGTCTAATAAAGCTTGTAAATGTTGTGCCGCAAAATCTGGTGTGCCGGCAAAAATAATATTGAGTGTTGACATAATGGTTCCGTTTTCAAAGCAAGAATAGCCAAAATTTTAGCTGATTAGGGTAAAAAAGACCATGTTTGGCGCAACAAGCGGTCGGATTTTGCTATTTTTTTGCTAAAATCACATAACGATAACTGAATAATGCTAACACCTATGGAATACTTTATCCCCGAATCGGACGTACTTTTTGAAGAAGAGATCAAAAAAAGCCGCTTTCTGACTTATTTACGCCATACAGAAAATATGGAGCAAGCCAAAGCTTTTTGGCAAGAAATGAAGACGCTTCATCCTCATGCTCGACATTGGTGTTGGGCGACTGTTGCTGGGCACCCAACCGATTCGCAACAATATGGGTTTTCTGACGATGGCGAGCCCGCAGGCACCGCAGGTAAACCCATGCTCAATTATTTACTGGGTTCAGGTTTAGGAGAAATTACCGCGGTCGTCGTGCGTTATTATGGCGGGATTTTACTAGGCACAGGCGGGCTAGTTAAAGCTTACGGTGGTGGGGTACAACAAGCCTTATTAGCAGTTAAAAAACAAAGAAAAGTATTACGTTCAACTTATTACTTAAGATGTAATTATGAACAATTTAATACAGTCTCACATCTATTAAGCCACTTTGATGTTGAGATGAGAGATCAGCAATTTACTGAACAAGTAAGCCTCACTTTAGCGCTTCATCCAGCAGAGGTTGAAACCATCCAAGCGCAACTCACTCAACGCTTTTCGGGGATTTTACAACTTGAAAAAGAAAAATAGCAATACTTAAAACTAAAAACTCACACCTAATACTTTAATGATAAAAACGCCAAGAAGTAGTTAACTTCCTAGCGTTTTTATTATGCTTTTTTCAATACCACTAAATGGCGTTCACCAACTAATTCAGGTACCTGTAGTGGAATCACCTTTTCCACACAAACCGCACGCGTAATAGCACTGGCTTCAGCCTCATCATAAACACCTTTTAGTGCATAAAATCGCCCTGTTTCATTTGGTAAGTGATAACACCAATTAACCATGTCTTCAAGAGACGCAAAGGCACGGCTTAACACTCCATCAAATTGCGCTGCTTGATATTCCTCAACACGACTCTGCACAGGCGTGACATTACTAATTCCTAACTCTCGTAGCGCATTTTTGATGAACGTAATCCGTTTACCGAGACTATCTAACAGCACAAACTTTTTTTCTGGGTTAATAATCGCTAATGGAATACCCGGAAGCCCAGGGCCAGTTCCCACATCAATAAAAGATTGACCTTCTAGATGCTCACTAACCACCAAACTATCCATAATATGCTTAACCAGCATCTCTTGCGGATCACGAACCGATGTTAGGTTATATGCCTTATTCCATTTATCTAAAAGGCGAACAAAATCCAGCAGCTGTTGCTGCTGTTTTTCTGTTAATTGCAAATTTGCTTGATTTATCAAGCGGTCTAATTTTGCTTTCATTTTACCAACCTTAAAGTTCGCCGCGTTTCAGCATCCCTTGTTTTTTCAGACTGACCAATAAAATGGAAATCGCAGCTGGTGTAATCCCTGAAATTCGGCTAGCCTGTCCGATGGAAACCGGGCGATGTTGCATAAGTTTCGCACGAACTTCGTTGGATAAGCTATCGACTTTGTCATAATCAAACTCAGCAGGAATCAATGTATTTTCATGGCGTTTATGGCGCTCAATTTCATTTAATTGATGTTCAATATAGCCTTGATATTTAATCATAATTTCAACTTGTTCAGCGGCCTGTTTATCGGCTAAGGCTGGCGCAAATGGCTCAATTTGAGTCAGTTTTTCATAAGACATCTCAGGACGACGAATTAAATCTTCGCCACTCGCTTCACGCGCTAATGGGCTATTTAACATGGCATTCAACTCGGTTAAATTTGCCATCTGCAAATGTGCCCAGGTTTGTTGTAAACGTGTACGCTCTTTCTCAATATTTTCCATTTTTTCATTGAAACGACGCCAGCGCGCTTCGTCAATTAGTCCAAATTGATGAGCAATCGGCGTTAAACGAATATCTGCATTATCTTCACGTAGTAACAAACGGTATTCCGCACGAGAAGTAAAGACGCGGTAAGGTTCTTTCGTTCCTAACGTGCAAAGGTCATCGACCAATACGCCGGTATAAGCCTGATCACGGCTTGGGAACCACGGTTCTTTTCCTTGAACTTGTAAAGCTGCGTTAATGCCAGCCAATAAACCTTGTGCAGCCGCTTCCTCATACCCTGTCGTGCCGTTAATTTGGCCTGCAAAGAATAATCCTGCAATCCCTTTAGTTTCCAGCGTCGGTTTTAAATCACGAGGGTCAAAATAGTCATATTCAATCGCATAGCCTGGCTTGATAATGCGTGCATTTTCTAAACCTTTCATTGAGTGGACGATGCCTATTTGAACATCAAACGGCAAACTGGTTGAAATACCGTTTGGATACACTTCAATCGTTGAAAGCCCTTCAGGTTCCAGATAGATCTGATGTCCATTACGATCACCAAAACGCATGACTTTATCTTCGATCGATGGACAATAACGCGGACCGATCCCCTCAATAATTCCAGTATACATCGGGCTACGATCTAAATTCGCGCGAATAATGTCATGGGTTTGGGTATTTGTGTGCGTGATATAGCAAGGAATTTGGCGTGGGTGGTCTTCCACTTTTCCCATAAATGACATCACTGGCAGCTCTGCATCACCATGTTGTTGAGCAAGAATAGAAAAATCAATTGTGCGCGCATCTAAGCGAGGTGGCGTTCCTGTTTTTAGGCGATCAACACGTAAATTCAGATCACGTAATCTTTCTGCTAATACGGTCGCAGCAGGATCGCCTGCGCGTCCACCAGTATAATTATCTAACCCGATATGAATTTTTCCTGCCAAGAAAGTGCCTGCCGTTAAAATGACGGTTTTCGCTTTAAAAATTAAGCCCATTTTGGTTACCGCACCACAAGCGCGGTGATTTTCAACTAAAATATCAACGACTTCTTGCTGGAAAATATCTAAATTAGGTTGGTTTTCTAATGTAGTGCGAACCGCTTGACGATAAAGTACACGATCGGCTTGGGCGCGAGTTGCCCGAACCGCAGGCCCTTTTGAGCTGTTTAATGTACGAAATTGGATCCCAGCCACATCGGTCGCTTTCGCCATTACACCACCCATTGCATCGATCTCTTTAACAAGGTGTCCTTTACCGATCCCGCCAATTGCCGGATTGCAAGACATTTGGCCGAGCGTATCAACATTATGTGTTAATAATAGCGTTTTTAATCCCATACGTGCTGGCGCTAATGCTGCTTCCGTACCGGCATGGCCGCCACCGACAACAATGACGTCATATTGTTCTTGATAAATCATATAGCCTTCTTTTTCTTCAATCTAATAAGAGGCGCATTTTACCTTAAAATGATGCAATCTGGAAAAGGCATTTTTATTAGAGTTAAGATCTGAATTTTAGATCGCGCTATAAATAGAATAGATCTATTTAAAGATCTTTATTATGATCATTATTAGCAGATCATTTTTTTGCGGATAACCTTAAAATATAAAATAAGATCAATAGTTTAATTACGAAATAAAGTTGAGTTCAGGTTGATTATCTTATCGGAATAGGTTGTGGATAAAATAGTAAGTTATCCACAGCTAAAAATCTGTGGAAAGTTATTGGGAGAAAATACTCAGCTTTTCTGGACACTTTTCACAAAGTTATCCACATGGGGTTTGTCACGCTTTTTTATTGTTTGCTGATTTTTTATTCCATTAAGTAAAATTTAAGAGAAAGAATATGATTAAATCAATGTGTCCTTGCCAATCTGGTCAACGTTATTCGGATTGCTGCGCTCCTTATCATCAGCACACTGCACAAGCAGAAAGTGCAGATGTGTTAATGCGTTCACGCTATAGTGCTTATACGTTGTGTCATATTGGCTATATTGTGGAAACGACAATTCCGGCCCAACAGGCGTTGTTAGATCAACACGCGATGCAAAATTGGGCAGAAGAAACAAATTGGCAAGGGCTTGAAATTCTACGTCACCAGCCATTCATCACGCCCAAACATAGCTTGGTACATTTCAAAGCATTGTTTCAAACTGAAACCGGTATTGAAGCGCATGAAGAACACTCTCTTTTTGTGTTAATTGAAAATCGCTGGTACTTTGTTGATCCGACTGTGCCATTACCGAATCAAAAACAGCCATGTATTTGTGGTTCAGGGAAAAAATTTAAACATTGTTGTGGCGCTTGGTTAGTGCGTTAACGGAAGAACCAAACATTTCATTTAAAGATATAACCTTTAGTTATTTGCACGAGCGCGAGTTCCCTTCTACATTAGCAACCAATTTTGACAGGTTTCATAAAAGGATAGTATTTATGTTCAAGAAAATTTCAGCATTAACTTTAGTCGCAGCAACGTTAGCCACCTCTTCATTGGCGATGGCAAAAGAGAGCTTAATTGAGAGAATCAATCAAAAAGGTGTCATTACAGTTGGCACCGAAGGCACTTATGCGCCATTCACTTATCATGATGAAAGCGGTAAATTAACCGGCTATGATGTTGAAGTAACACGTGCAGTCGCAGAAAAATTAGGCGTTAAAGTCGAATTTAAAGAAACCAACTGGGATTCAATGTTGGCGGGGCTAAAAGCTGAACGTTTTGACTTAGTAGCAAATCAAGTGGCATTAACCACGCCAGAGCGCCAAGCTACTTTTGATAAATCAGAAGCTTATAACTGGTCTGGCGCTGTGCTTGCAGCACCTAAAGAATCAAAAATTACTGCACCAGAACAGGTAAAAGGTTTAAGAGCGGCGCAATCTCTAACTTCAAACTATGGTGAATTAGCGAAGAAATATGAAGCGGTACTTGTGCCGGTTGATGGTCTAGCACAAAGTATTAAAGTGATTGAAACCAAACGCGCTGATGTCACTTTTAATGATTCATTAGCTGTATTGGATTATTTAAAGAAAAATCCAAAAGCAGATTTAGCGATTGTATGGCAATCATCTGACAAAGTTGGAGCAGGTTTAGTGGCAAACAAAGGTAACCAAGAAGCTTTAGCGAAAATTGATGCAGCAATTGTTGAATTGCAAAAAGATGGAACATTGAAAAAATTAGGCGAGCAATTTTTCGGTCAAGATGTTAGCGTAAAATAGTTTTTGCTCGTTAAGCTTCATTGACAAGCGGTTGAGTTTGCAGAATGTTTTGCAAATTTAACCGCTTGTTTGTTTTTTGTTATTCAAAATCCGCTTCACTTTAAAATTAGTGATTTTAATTTTAAAGAGTAGATATTTTAAGTTAAAATTCGCGCCACGTTAGGTGACTTGGAGAATCCTTATGAAAACACTTAAATTATCCTTATTTTTAACCACACTTTGTGCAACATTTTCCGCTCAAGCCCACAATGTTTGGTTTGAACCAACCGCAAATCAACAGTATGTGCTGAAATTCGGACATGAAACCCCAGAATTTTACCCTGAAGCGAAAGTCAAGCGCGTTCGTTATATTGATGAAAAAGGGATGGTTCACGATACGCAGTTTGCTTTCCAAACTAAAGAAGGTAATAAAGGCGAAGCAGTTGTTGGTGATAAAGGTGCAGTCATTTATTACGCGCTTTTCAATAATGGTGTCTGGTCAAAATTACCGAGTGGTAAATACGTTGAGAAAACCAAGCGTGAAGTCCCTGAAGCTGAACTTTCTATCAACCCAATTAAACTGGGTAAATCGATTGTGAAATGGGATGATAATGCAACCAAGTATCACAATATGGCCTATGAATTAGTGCCACAAAGCAAACCAGAAGCAGGTAAGCCGTTAGAGATTTTAGTATTGAAAAATGGCAAACCAGTTGAAGGAATTAAAGTGGGTTTAGGCGAAGATAAACCGTTTGAACTATCTAATGCGCAAGGCATCGCTAAATTTACGCCAACTAAAGGTTTTAATAAAGTGTGGGCGGAGTTTGAAGAGAAGGTTACAGATAATCCGGATTATACCGATCGTTCATATGAATATATGTTGACCTTTGATGTAAATTAAGGCGCATTTTGGATGGAATTTTCTCCCAAAATCTTGCAACAAGCGGTCATTTTAGGCTTGTTTTTTACCAATTCGGCGATGGCACATAGTCTGCATTTATTTGCAGACTATGATGGTAATGCCATTTCTGGTAAAGCCTATTATTCCGATCAAACTCCTGCCGCTGAAACCTATGTTGAAGTGATAAAAACGGGGGAAACTACTCCGACTGTTTATGGTAAAACAGATGCTTCAGGGCATTTTAGCTTGCCCCTGAATCAAACCGGCACTTTTACGGTTGTGGTGGAAGGGATGGAGGGGCATCGTATTGAGGCGGTCGTGCAAGCTAAAGCGGTTGCCACAAATACCTCTGCTTCAGTGAGTGCTGCGGAAATCACTTTGTTACGAGAAGAAATTGACCAGCTTAAAAATAAAATCTATTGGCGAGATGTGTTAGGAAGCATTGGTTATATTCTTGGTTTCTTCGGTTTTTGGGCGCTGTTAAAAAACAAACGAGGCCGCGACTAATGCACTTATCTGAAGGCGTATTGCATAGCAGTACCTTGTTAATTGGTGCTGTTGGAGCGGTGCTAGGTTTAGCGATTGGCTTGAAAAAAATGACTGGTGATAAGCTTGCGCTTACCGCGTTGTTTTCAGCAGCATTTTTTGTCGCGAGCACCATTCATATTCCGGTTGGAATTGGCAGTGTGCATCTCATCTTAAATGGCATTGCTGGCTTATTTCTAGGCTGGCGAGTATTTCCTGCCTTTCTGATAGCATTAACTTTGCAAGCCTTAATGTTTTCATTTGGCGGCTTGGCGGTATTGGGCGTCAATCTGTGTATTATGGCACTACCTGCGGTGGTGGTCAGACTCTGTGTATTCCCGTGGCTAAAAGCAAATTTTTGTCGCCAGCGGCTCATCGTGAGTGGCATTTTATCTGGGGTAATTGGTGTTGGTGGTGCCGCACTACTGGCCTCATGCGTATTAGCTTTTGATGGTAGCAATCAATATCACGACTTAATTAGTTTATTGCTAGTCTCTCATTTACCTGTATTCGTTGTTGATAGTTTAATTAGTGTTGGCGTATTACTCACACTAGCTAAAATGTTACCTTCCGCTTTTGAGAATGCCGAATGAAAACGCTGTTTTCCCCTCATTATCGGCTAATTTATGCTTTTTTATTCAGCATTGCGATTAGCAGCATTCAATCGGTAAATCTCCTGTTAATTTTGACCGCTTGTATGGCTGCTTGGGTGGTGTTTTTGCATAGTCATCAGCCAAAACATTTACTGAAACGTTGGCTTAAACTCAACCTATTCAGTTTGCTGATTTGGCTCACATTAAGCTGGAAAATTGAACCGCACGGGATTGTGCTTAATCCGCTAGGTATCACTCAAGCAACGCTGATTAGCCTGAGAATGAACCTCATTGTGCTTTCAATTTGGTTGTTGCTTCATCACATTACTGACACGCTTTTAGTACAAGCCATTGCCAAACTGCCTTTGCCGAAGAAATTGATTCATCTGTTTGTTTTGAGCATTCGTTACATCAGTTTATTAGGCGAATTAAATGACAAAATGGAGATGGCTATGAAAGCCCGTGGCTTCCAACCTCACTGCAACCGTTTTACGTTAAAAGTGTATGCGCAGCGCGTGGCATTGTTGTTAATTCATGCAATGGTCAAAGCAGAAAAAGCAGAACAAGCGATGAAAGCGAGAGGGTTTAACATTTAATATGATTTTACAAACCGAAAATTTAACCATTGTTCGCAATCAACAAGCGGTCATTTCTGACTTAAATTTTACGTTAGATTATTCCGAAAAAGTGGTCTTGCAAGGCGAAATCGGGAGCGGCAAATCTTCGTTCTTATTAGCATTACTTGGCTTTGTGCCGTTAGCTTCGGGTAGCCTTTATTGGTTTGAGAAAAAATGCGAAAAAGAGGCTGATTTTGTACCAATTCGCGGGCATCAAGTGGGAATTTGCTTTCAAAATGCAGAAGATCAGCTTTTGGGCCCTACCGTGCTAGAGGATGTGGCGTTTGGCTGTTTAAATCAAGGAAAAAGCGAGCAACAAGCCTTTGATATTGCGCTGATGCAACTTGAAAAATTAGGCATCACGCATCTTAAAGATCGTCCAGTCAATTTGCTTTCTGGGGGAGAAAAAAACTTTACCGCATTAGCGGGCGTACTAGCCATGCAACCGCAAGTGTTGTTATTAGATGAGCCAACTAATGGGCTAGATGCAAAAAATAAAGCAAATTTAACCGCTTTATTAAAGAACTTACCACAGCCCATGATTATTGCTACGCACGATCTCGCATTTAGCGAAAATTTAGCCGATAGAATCGTGCTTTTCTAACCTATTCCAATCGTGTTGGAGCTTATCCTAAGCCATAGATAAATCACGCCGAAAGGCGTAAAATTTGACAAAACAATCACATAAAGAAGGTTTATATGCATTTAACATCAAGAGAACAAGAGAAATTGATGCTCTTTTTAGCCGGCGAGCTAGCCACAAAACGCAAAGCGCGTGGCGTAAAATTAAACTATCCTGAGGCAATCGCGTACATTGCAAGTCATTTGCAAGAAGCTGCTAGAGATGGCATGAGTGTGGCGGAAGTGATGCAATATGGTGCAACCCTGCTCACCGTTGAAGATGTAATGGAAGGCGTCGCTGAGATGGTACACGAAGTACAAATTGAAGCAACTTTCCCAGATGGCACGAAGCTTGTTACCGTGCACAATCCGATTAGATAAAAGAAAATTTCCCTTTTTAGCAAAGAGGGAAAGGGGGGATTGGGCAGAAGAAAATTCGACTTTGTGCGTAAAGTTATAACGCAAAAAAAATCTCCCCCAGCCCCTCTTTTTCAAAGAGGGGAGCTTTCATAAAAATTTTAAAATAGAAGGATTTAAATAAAATGATCCCAGGTGAATATCAATTAGCTGAAGGTGATATTATTGCCAATGTTGGCAGAAAAACCGTCACAATCGAAGTAACTAATTCAGGCGACCGCCCAATCCAAGTCGGCTCCCATTACCATTTCTTTGAAACCAATAACGCCCTTAAATTTGACCGCACTTTAGCGCGCGGAATGCGCTTAAATGTTCCTTCTGGCAATGCCGTACGTTTTGAACCAGGTGAAGTAAAATCGGTAGAATTAGTCGCTTTTGGAGGCTCGCAAACCATTTACGGCTTCCATAATCAAATTGATGGCAAATTATAAGGTAGGGCAAAATGGCATTAACAATTTCAAGAGCACAATATGTAGCAACTTATGGCCCAACCGTTGGCGATAAAGTCCGTTTAGGCGATACTAATTTATGGGCAACCATTGAACAAGATTTATTAACCAAAGGTGATGAGTGTAAATTTGGTGGCGGTAAAAGTGTGCGTGATGGCATGGCGCAAAGTGGCACTGCAACTCGCGACAATCCAAATGTATTGGATTTTGTGATTACCAATGTGATGATCATTGATGCTAAATTAGGCATTATCAAAGCGGATATTGGTATTCGCGATGGTCGCATTGTCGGCATCGGACAAGCAGGTAACCCTGATACCATGGATAATGTCACGCCCAATATGATTATTGGTGCAAGCACAGAAGTACATAACGGTGCACATTTAATTGCAACAGCTGGTGGTATCGATACCCACATTCACTTTATTTGCCCTCAACAAGCACAACATGCGATTGAAAGTGGGGTTACCACGTTAATTGGTGGTGGGACTGGCCCTGCTGATGGTACGCACGCAACGACTTGTACGCCAGGTGCGTGGTATATGGAACGTATGTTCCAAGCGGCAGAAGCTTTACCAGTCAACGTGGGCTTTTTCGGTAAAGGAAACTGTTCAACCTTAGATCCGCTACGTGAACAAATTGAAGCGGGCGCATTAGGTTTAAAAATCCATGAAGACTGGGGTGCAACGCCTGCAGTAATCGATTCTGCATTAAAAGTGGCAGATGAAATGGATATTCAAGTAGCGATTCACACCGATACACTAAATGAAAGTGGTTTCTTAGAAGATACGATGAAAGCAATTGATGGACGTGTGATTCACACCTTCCACACCGAAGGAGCGGGCGGCGGTCATGCGCCTGACATTATTAAGGCGGCGATGTATCCAAACGTATTGCCAGCTTCAACCAACCCGACTCGCCCGTTTACAAAAAACACCATTGATGAACACTTAGATATGTTGATGGTTTGCCATCACTTAGATAAACGCGTGCCGGAAGATGTAGCATTTGCCGATAGCCGTATTCGTCCTGAAACTATTGCAGCAGAAGATATTTTGCATGATATGGGCGTTTTTTCGATTATGAGTTCAGACTCTCAAGCAATGGGGCGCATTGGCGAAGTCGTTATTCGTACATGGCAAACCGCAGATAAAATGAAAATGCAACGTGGTGAGCTAGGCAACGAAGGAAACGATAACTTCCGCATTAAACGCTATATTGCGAAATACACCATCAACCCAGCAATTGCACACGGTATTGCAGATCATATTGGCTCGTTAGAAGTGGGCAAAATTGCCGATATCGTGTTATGGAAACCGATGTTCTTTGGGGTAAAACCTGAAGTGGTAATTAAAAAAGGCTTTATCAGCTACGCAAAAATGGGCGACCCAAATGCCTCGATTCCAACACCGCAACCTGTATTCTACCGTCCAATGTACGGTGCACAAGGCTTAGCAACAGCACAAACCGCAGTATTCTTTGTTTCACAAGCCGCTGAAAAAGCCGATATTCGTGCTAAATTCGGTTTAAACAAAGAAACCATTGCCGTGAAAGGCTGCCGCAGCGTAGGTAAAAAAGATCTCGTTCATAACAACGCAACACCTGAAATTACCGTTGATCCTGAACGCTATGAAGTGCGTGTAGATGGCGAGCTCATTACTTGCGAACCCGTGGACACGGTGCCATTAGGACAACGATATTTTATGTTCTAAGCAGAAAAGAGCGGTCAAATTTTAAGGAGAATTTACAATGAAACTTTGGTACTCCACCACCAGTCCGTATGTACGTAAAGTGCTGGTAACGTTGAAATATCAACAACTCTTAGACAAAACAGAACTGATTAAAATTGGTTCATCATTTGATGCAAGCTCTCCGCATAATCAAGCCAACCCATTGGGTCGTGTGCCTGCGTTAGAACGTAATTGTGGTAATTGGCTTTATGGCAGCTTGCTCATTTGCGAATATCTCGACCAAAAAGGCAAGGTAGAACCTAAACTCATTCCAGAAAGTGGCAAGCCTCGTTGGGCGGTGCTCGCCTTACATAACTTAGCAGATGGCATTATGGAAAACACCGTGCCGATGATGGCTGAAAAAATGCTTCGCCCTGAAAGTGAATGGTGGACAGCTCGTCATCAACAACTAACTGAGCGCAATCGTCAAAGTTTTGCAAGACTTGAGCTAGATTTAAAACCGTTTGGCACGGAATTAAACATTGGTACGTTAATGGCTGTTGCAGTCATTGATTGGTTCTTGTTTAGAGCAGAAAAAATTGGATTAGATCTTGCAAAAGAATTTCCAAATTTAACCGCTTGGGCGGCAGAGATGAATGAAAAATATGAGGTTTTAAGCGAGACAAAGCCAACTTTGTAACCATTTTTTTGCGTTACGAAATTGGTCTAAATAACCTAATTTCTCTGTTTTTCCTTCTGCCAAATCTCCCCTACCCCTCTTTGCTAAAGAGGGGAAAGAACGAGCGAGATTTTATATCATTGTTCTACTTTGATATGGCAAATATAAATTAGTCAGGTGACAGCAAATTTATAAAGAAAATCCCCTCTTTAGCAAAGAGGGGAAAGAATGAGCAAGATTTTACATCATTGTTCTACTTTGATATGGCAAATATAAATTAGTCAGGTGACAGCAAATTTATAAAGAAAGACCCCTCTTTAGTAAAGAGGGGAAAGAATGAGCGAGGTTTTATATCATTGTTCTACTTTGATATGGCAAATATAAATTAGTCAGATGACAGCAAATTTATAAAGAAAATCCCCTCTTTAGCAAAGAGGGGTGGGGGAGATTTGGCTGCCTCAATTAACGAAGAAATTAAACAATATAAAATATGAAAATCCTCAACCCCATTCTGCCTATTATGGATACCATTTTAGGTGACTTAACTAGCCTCCAAACTGAAGGCAAAATTACACATCAAGTCATTGAACGCGTAGCATTGCAGTGGTATGAAAGCGAGCGCAATATTCTGCGTAAAACCACAAATACTGGACGTGAAGTGGCATTTCGCCTACTCAAAGAAGGGCAACGTTTAAAACACGATGATGTGGTGTTTATCAGCGATGAATTAGTGATTGCGATTGAAATTTTACCGAGTGAAGTAATCGTGCTGTCTCCGAAAACCTTGCCTGAAATGGCTCGCGCTTGTTATGAGATCGGTAATAAACATTCACCACTCTTTTTAGATGGTGATGAAGTGACATTACCTTACGATAAGCCGATGTTTGAATGGTTACAAGCAGCGGGATTTCATCCACAAAAAGCGGAACGCCGTTTAAGCCAAGCGTTAAGAGCCAATTCTGCACAAGGGCACGGTCATTCGCATAGTCATTCGCACGATCATCACGGCTATCACCATCATGGAGACGGCAATTGGCACCAACATTAAACCGAAGCCTGGCAGATTTAGGCGCCTTGTTGCACCTGGTTGACCCCACTTTGCCTATTGGGGGCTTTAACCATTCAAATGGTTTAGAAACCTTTGTTCAACAAGGTGTTGTTGCCTCAAAACAAAGCCTAGAAGAATATGTGCAAACCCAGCTTTTGCAAAACTGGGTGTATAGCGATGGTGCTTATCTTTCGCTCGCATTTGAAGCCATGGCTGCCAATGATTTTGAGCGCTTGTGTGAATTAGACCATTCGTTATCTGCAACCAAAATTGCGCGGGAAAGCCGCGAAGGCAGTTTTAAACTTGGCGTGCGGTTATTAAAAATTTTTATCCGCTATGAACAACACCCCATGTTGAGCCAATTTCAACAAGCGATTCAGAATAAAACCGTGCAAGGTTATTTCCCGATTGTGTTTGCGATGGTGGCACAAGCGATGGGGCTTAGCAAAGCGGATACCCTGTATGCGTTTTACTACAATGCGGCAGTTGGTACCATTACCAATGGCGTAAAACTCATTCCGCTTAGCCAAATGGACGGGCAAGATATTCTGTTTGATTTGCGTAGTGCACTCTTGCAAGCTGTCGAATTAAGCCTTGAGCCAAATCTTGATTGGCTGGGTGCAGCAACTCTCGCAAATGACATCCGCTCTATGCAGCACGAAGTGCTTTATACGCGACTTTATATGTCGTAAGAGCGGTCATTTTTTATTAAATTTTTACATATCGCAGAGGTGATAAGAATGAGCCTCTACGATATCAACACAAAAGGAACATTATGCGTAACTACATTAAAATCGGCGTGGCAGGCCCTGTTGGCGCGGGCAAAACGGCGTTAATCGAAAAACTGACTCGCGAAATTGCAAGCCGTTATAGCGTGGCGGTCATTACTAACGATATTTATACCCAAGAAGATGCGGAATTTTTAACGAAAAATAGCCTACTTCCGCCAGAGCGAATTATGGGCGTGGAAACAGGCGGTTGCCCACATACGGCAATTCGTGAAGATGCCTCTATGAACTTAGAAGCAGTCGATGAAATGGTTGCACGTTTCCCTGATGTAGAAATCGTCTTTATCGAATCTGGTGGTGATAACTTATCTGCGACTTTTAGCCCAGATTTAGCGGATGTGACTATTTTCGTGATTGACGTTGCACAAGGTGAAAAAATTCCGCGTAAAGGTGGACCAGGTATTACCCGTTCTGACTTATTAGTGATTAATAAAACTGACCTAGCGCCATTCGTTGGTGCTGATTTAAGCGTCATGGAACGTGATGCACGCCGTATGCGTAACGGTCAGCCGTTTATCTTTACCAACTTAATGAAGAAAGAAAATTTAGATGGTGTAATTGGCTGGATTGAAAAATATGCCTTATTGAAAAACATAGAAGAGCCGAAAGCGTTAATTCGTTAGATGGAAAAAAGGAGAGGTTAACCTCTCCTTTAGTTTTTTTATAATCCTGCTTGCGCTTCGAGTTGCTCAACTAGCGCCTCATCTAAATGTAAGGCTTCTGCAAGATTCGCCAAGAAGATAATTTCTTTGCGACTTAATTCTTTGCACACAACGCGAGCGGCTAAATAAACTTGCGCTGCGATTGCTGGATTATTTTCCACTTTTGCCCCAATTTGTGCCGCACTTAATGGATTGGCCATCGCTTGATTTAACCATTGTTGCACTTCTACATCGTCGCCGGCTTCTTGAAGAATGGCTTGGCGTTCTTCTTCCGTAATTTCCCCATCAGCAGCCGCTGCAGAAATCATGGCTTGTAAAATAATATTTGCCTGATCGGTCAGCTGAAAAGCACTTTCATTTAAAGCCTCTTGTGTAGGCTGATTCTGTGCTTGGTATTTTTGATAAGCTTGGTAAGCAAGGCTGCCTAATGCTGCCAGTGATCCTAATTTAGCTAAACCCGCACCACCTTTTCTGCCTAAAAACATAGAAAGCAACCCAAGTGCCGCCGCGCCACCACCGACTTTGGTGATTTTATCTTGCGTGCTGTTGCCGTTTTTAGTGTCGTTGAAGGTTTCTTTCGCTACGTTAAGCACCTGATTTAAAATGTTATTAAAGTCCATATCAGTTTCCTTTTTATCGAGGGATAGTAAACATGAGTAGCTAAAATGGGGATGAAGTTCTCTGTTCAAAAGACAAGCGGTCTAAATTTGCAAAACTTTTACAAAATTAGACCGCTTGCTTATAGGGTTATGCTCGAATTTGTTGCAAGAAGCGTTTAGTCCGCTCGTGTTGTGGATGATTAAAGAGCTGGTCTGGCGAACCTTGCTCAACAATTACGCCACCATCCATCACAATCACAATGTCTGCGACATCTAATGCGAATTTGATCTCGTGTGTTACCACCACCATAGTCCAACCATCATTAGCAAGTGCTTTCATGGTATTGAGTACATCTTGCACTAATTCAGGGTCAAGTGCGGAAGTGGGTTCATCAAAAAGCATTAAAGCAGGTTGAATTGCTAATGCACGCGCAATGCCTACACGTTGTTGCTGTCCGCCCGAAAGCTGAAATGGGTATAGATTCACTTTATCAGATAACCCCACTTTCGCTAATAAAGCCAAAGCCTCTGATTTTGCTTGAGCTGTGTTTTTTCCTTGAACAAAAACAGGCCCTTCCATCACATTTTCGAGCGCAGTTTTATGCGGAAATAGATTATAGTTTTGGAACACCATGCCTGATTTTCGGCGCAAGGCAAGAATCTCTTTTTTGTTCGGTTTTTTACCAAAATCAATCGTTAATGGCGCACCATCTTCAAATGTGATTGTGCCTTGTTCTGGCATTTCTAGCGCATTTAAACAGCGCAAAAAGGTTGTTTTCCCTGAGCCGGAAGGCCCTAAAATGACCACCACTTGCCCTTTTTCAATGTTTAAATCAATCCCTTTTAAAATGGTATTTTCACCAAAGGTTTTGTGAATATTGCTTATTTTAATCATCTTAGTTCGCCACAAATCGGTTAAAGCGATGTTCTAGTTTCGCTTGAATTAAAAATAGTACCCAACAGAAGCACCAATAAATTAGCCCCGCTTCAATATAAACTGGTAAAAAGTCATAAGACATATTGGCCATTTGTTGAGCAACACGGAACATTTCGGTAACGGTAACCACTGAGGCAAGCGAGGTGTCTTTAAATAAACCAATAAAAGTGTTACTTAATGGCGGCACGGCAACACGAAATGCTTGTGGCGCAATAATGCGGCGGAAGGTTTGCATATAGGTCATACCAATGGTAAAGCCCGCTTCCCATTGTCCTTTTGGCACGGAGGAAATGGCAGCACGCACCGTTTCTGAACCATAAGCTCCAATATTCAGTGAGAAGCCGATAATCGCAGCTGGAATTGGGTCGATGAAAACGCCAATAGCAGGCAAACCATAGAACACCACAGAAATTTGCACCAACATTGGTGTGCCACGAATGATAGAAATATAGCCTTTCACAAAGGCAAGCAATAGACGATGAACAATACCGTTAGACGGCGAAATGCGGATGAGCGCAACCACCACGGCAATAATCATCCCAATAATAAAAGAAGCAATCGCAAGGGGAATGGAAACTAGCACGGCAGCTTCAACCATTGGCCAAAAAGCATCAATCACGAGCTTCGCACGTGCAGCATCCATAAATGGAAGGCTCATTAAGAGTTGTTCTAACACAAAAATATCCTTTTTAAATTTTTTGCCGATTGTAAGTAAAAAATGACCGCTTGTATATGTCTAGACGTCTAAAAGGCTAAAAAACGGTAAAATAAAACGGCTAAACTTTGTGATAAAACTTAGCCGTTTGGTTCATTGGATTGAATAAAGTTATTTGGATTTTGCTAACTGAATGAATTTATTTTGATTTAATCATCATCGTGATGATGTGGTTTATGTTTATGGTGTTTTGGCCTATGTGGTCTGTGGTGGCGATCATCAAAATCATCATATTCATAACGCGCAGGGCGGAAGCCTTCGTAATGATGGCGATGTTCTCTTTCACGCTCAGCACGATGTCTTTTTTCTTCTTTATGCGCGTTCCATTGGCTACCCACTACACCACCGAGTGCCGCGCCAGCCATGGTTGAGGTGACATCATTGCCCACCACTGCGCCCGCGACCCCGCCTAATACTGCGCCCACCGCAGTATCGTGTTGCGAACGTGTTAATGCTTGTGCATTAGCCCCAATAAATAAGCTTAATACAATGCCTTTTACGATCCATTTTTTCATAGTGACCTCACATAAAGGTGATTAACGATTCCACTGGCTACCGACTAAGCCACCCACTGCTGCACCGACCACAGTAGAGGTGGTGTTGCCTCCAATTAGTCCGCCAGCTACGCCACCAAGTACGGCACCTGTTGCGGTATCTCGCTGTGAACCTCTCAGCCCACAAGCTGTCGCTGATGAAGCAACAACCACTAAAACTAACATTTTGCTCACTAAATTTTTCATGAGTCTCTCCGAGTAGTTAAAAAATAGACGTCTAAATGACGCGTTAAAACTGGGCGTATTTTTCGGGATTTAAAAATAACCGTCAACACTTTCGCCCAAAACTGAAACAAACTCACCCAAATGTAACAGTATGAAAAAAAATTTGAACTTTGTGATAAAAGAAAGCCTCACCGAGGCGTTGTTTATCTTGATGCGAAAGAAACCCTTTGAAGAGATTACTATTACTGAAATTTCAAAATTAGCGGGTGTGAGTCGAATTTCGTTTTATCGTAATTTTGACTCTAAAGAGGATGTGTTAGTGAAATATCTCTTTGAAAAGTCAATGGATGAATTTTCAAAATATCAGGCTCAACGCACGCAAGAAAAATTAATTGCGATGTTTAAATCTATTGATCATCTACATGAAGTGGTTGATTTACTTTATCAGCAAAATCTTTCTCACCTCTTTTTATATTATTTACGCACCGTCACTGGTGCCCAGCCAGAGCAACCAAATACTCAAGCTTATGCAAAATCGATGACCATGGGGATCTGCTTTGGTGGACTCGATGAATGGATTCGACGAGGTCGTCAAGAATCTGCTGAAGAAATGGTCGCTATTTTACAAACAGTCTTAGGTCAATTTTTAGAAAAGTAATGTTTGAAAGCGTAATAAAAATGCCCATTTTTGGAGAAATTTTTCAGTTTTTAACTAGTTTGGCTGAAAATTAACGAATTTTTAACAATTTATTTAAAATTATGCCCAGAATTGCGTATTTTTTGGTTGAATACTCCGTAAGGTTCCGTATAATTTAGGGTTGATTTTTATTGATTTGCAGAGGCGAGTTTCGCCTATTTTTAAAATGAGAAATTAAGCGATGTCTGCTGTAATCAATCGTGCAAAACAACGGTACCTAAAAGCCTGTAAAATTCAATTAGTATTGATTGGATTGATGATTGTCATTACGCAGTTTTGGCAACCCCAAGCGATGCTTTCTGTGTTAAGTGGTTCTTTAATTATATTTATTGCCCACTATTTTTTTGTTTATTGGGTTTTCTTTAGAAAATTAGTCAAACAAGCAAAAAAAATGACCGCTTTTTATCAAGGCGAAGGAATTAAGTGGTTTATCGTTGTGTCAGGGCTTGTTGTTAGTTTTCTGGGAATCCCAAATTTTCAAGCAATTCCTTTTTTTGCCGGATATTTTATAACGCTTTTATTGAATAACCTCATTCCGATGTGGTTGTCCAAACAATTTTAAATTTACCTTTACCTTATCAAGGACTTATTATGGCTGGAAATACTGCTGAATATATTGGTCACCACCTTACGTTTGCAACGACAGGTGATGGCTTTTGGAACGTGCATTTAGATACGTTATTCTTCTCGATCGTATCAGCACTCATTTTCTTATATGTATTCCGTAAAGTGGCAAAAAATGCGACAACGGGCGTACCGGGTAAATTACAATGTTTTGTTGAAATCGTTGTAGGCTGGGTTGATGGTTTAGTCAAAGATAACCTTCACGCCTCTCACCATATCCGTCATAAAGTGGCTGCATTAGCATTAACCATTTTCTGTTGGGTTTTTGTGATGAATGCCATCGACTTAGTTCCTGTTGATTTTCTTCCTCAATTCGCTGGATTATTCGGTGTTCACTATTTACGTGCTGTACCAACCGCAGATATTAGTGCAACACTCGGTATGTCAATCTGTGTATTCGGCTTAATCCTTTTCTACACAGTGAAATCAAAAGGCTTTAGTGGTTTAGTAAAAGAATATACACTCCACCCTTTTAATCACTGGGCATTTATTCCTGTCAACTTCATTCTTGAAAGCGTAACATTATTAGCAAAACCGATTTCATTGGCGTTCCGTCTATTCGGTAATATGTATGCAGGTGAGTTAATCTTCATCTTAATTGCAGTAATGTATATGGCAGACAATTTTGCATTGCAAGCATTGGGTATTCCATTGCATTTAGTTTGGGCAATTTTCCACATTTTGGTTATTACGCTCCAAGCCTTTATCTTTATGATGCTAACGATTGTTTACTTGAGTATCGCTTATAACAAAGCGGATCATTAAACGAACCCATAAGCGGTGGAATTTTAGTGAAATTTTGCAAAAATTAGACCGCTTGTATTTTTCTTTAACTTAAACAAAACCTTAGCCGAGAGGCTAATTCCTCAATCTTTTAATGGAGAACATTATGGAATCAGTAATCACAGCAACTATTATTGGTGCATCAATTTTATTAGCTTTCGCAGCACTTGGTACTGCAATTGGCTTCGCACTTTTAGGTGGCAAATTTTTAGAGTCTTCTGCTCGTCAACCTGAATTAGCAAGCAGCTTACAAACTAAAATGTTCATCGTTGCTGGTCTTTTAGATGCTATCGCAATGATCGCTGTTGGTATTGCATTATTATTCATCTTCGCAAACCCATTCATCGGTTTATTAGGCTAATCCCTATAAATAATAGGCGTTACCTTCGGGTAATTTAACTAACTTTATAGGAGGCGTTGTGAACTTAAATGCAACACTAATTGGCCAACTTATTGCGTTCGTCCTTTTTGTGGCGTTCTGTATGAAATATGTATGGCCACCGCTGATTAAAGCGATTGAAGAGCGTCAAGCAAATATAGCTAACGCTTTAGCATCAGCGGAAAAAGCGAAACAAGAGCAAGCAGACTCAAAAGCTGAAGCGGATAAAGAAATCCTTAAAGCTAAAGAAGAAGCTCAAAAAATTATTGATTTAGCAACGAAAAGACGTAATGAAATTTTAGAATCTGTGCAAGCAGAGGCTGAGGTGGAACGTCAGCGTATTATTGAACAAGGTCGTGCGGAAGTTGAAAGCGAACGTAAACGTGTTCAAGAAGAGCTTCGTCAAAAAGTAGCAGCATTAGCCGTGGCTGGTGCAGAGAAAATTGTGGGTCGTTCTATTGATGAAGCGGCAAACAATGACATTATTGATAAGCTAGTTGCAGAACTATAATAAGGTGGGGCAGATGTCAGAATATAGTACAGTAGCTCGCCCCTACGCTAAAGCAGCGTTTGATTTTGCTTTAGAACAAGGTCAGTTGGATAAATGGCAAGCGATGCTTACCTTTTCAGCCGCAGTAGCGGAAAATGAGCAGGTGGCAGATTATCTCTCATCTTCGCTTGCAAGCGGTCAAATTGCAGAGTTTTTTTGCAATGTCTGCGGTGACCAGCTAGATCAATATGGGCAAAATTTTATTCGTGTGATGGCTGAAAATAAACGCCTTGCAATCCTTCCATCCGTACTCGCGCAATTTAGCGAACTTCGTGCAGAGCATGAAGCGGTAAAAGAAGTGTTAGTGGTTTCAGCTAGCGAATTAAGTCAAGCACAAGAAAAGAAAATCGCTCAAGCGATGGAAAAACGCTTAGGTAAAAAAGTGCGTTTAAATAGCCAAATTGACCCGTCTGTTATTGCAGGGGTAATCATTCAGTATGATGATGTCGTCATTGACGGTAGTAGCCGTGGGCAATTAAACCGCTTAAATCAAGCGTTGAGCTTGTAAGAGGAATAAAAAATGCAACTAAATTCAACTGAAATTAGTGAATTGATTAAAAAACGCATTGCCCAGTTTAATGTGGCAAGCGAAGCACAAAGCACAGGGACAATTGTTTCTGTAAGCGATGGTATTATTCGTGTTCACGGTCTTGCAGATGTAATGCAAGGTGAGATGATCGAATTACCGGGCAACCGTTATGCAATCGCATTAAACTTAGAACGTGATTCTGTTGGTGCGGTAGTGATGGGCCCTTATGCTGATTTAGCAGAAGGCATGACAGTAAAATGTACCGGTCGTATTTTAGAAGTACCAGTAGGTCGCGGTTTATTGGGCCGTGTGGTAAACACTTTAGGTCAGCCAATTGATGGTAAAGGTGAAGTTGAACACGATGGCTTCTCTCCAGTAGAAGTAATTGCACCAGGTGTTATCGACCGTCAATCAGTAGATCAACCTGTTCAAACCGGTTATAAAGCGGTTGACTCAATGGTACCAATTGGTCGTGGTCAACGTGAGTTAATTATTGGTGACCGCCAAACTGGTAAAACAGCGTTAGCAATCGATGCGATCATCGCGCAAAAAGATTCTGGCGTAAAATGTATCTATGTTGCGATTGGTCAAAAAGCTTCAACTATTGCGAACGTAGTACGTAAATTAGAAGAACACGGTGCATTAGCAAATACTATCGTTGTAGTGGCATCTGCATCTGAATCTGCAGCATTGCAATACCTTGCTCCATACTCTGGTTGTGCAATGGGTGAGTACTTCCGTGACCGTGGTGAAGATGCGTTAATTGTTTATGATGATTTATCTAAACAAGCCGTTGCTTACCGTCAAATTTCATTATTATTACGTCGTCCACCAGGTCGTGAAGCATTCCCAGGGGATGTATTCTACCTACACTCTCGTTTACTAGAGCGTGCAGCACGCGTAAATGCAGATTATGTAGAACGTTTCACTAATGGTGCAGTAAAAGGTCAAACAGGTTCTTTAACGGCATTACCAATTATTGAAACTCAAGCGGGTGACGTTTCAGCATTCGTACCGACAAACGTAATTTCGATTACCGATGGTCAGATTTTCTTAGAATCTAACTTATTTAACTCAGGTATTCGTCCTGCGGTAAACCCAGGTATCTCTGTTTCTCGTGTAGGTTCTGCGGCACAAACCAAAGTAATTAAAAAATTATCAGGCGGTATCCGTACTGCATTAGCGCAATATCGTGAATTAGCAGCGTTTGCACAGTTCGCGTCAGATTTAGATGATGCAACTCGTAAACAACTTTCTCACGGTCAAAAAGTAACAGAATTGTTGAAACAAAAACAATTTGCGCCAATGCCAGTAAGTGAACAAGCACTTGTTTTATTTGCTGCTGAATTTGGCCACTTAGATGATGTGGATGTTGAGCGTATTGGCTCATTTGAATCTGCATTATTGGCTTACGCTAATAGCAACCATGCTGATTTTATGAAGGATTTAGCAAAATCTGGCGATTATAACGATTCAATCAAGGATCAATTAAAAGCTATCGTTGAGAACTTCAAAAAGAACGGTGCATGGTAATCACTAACTAGCGGAGAAAGATTATGGCAGGTGCGAAAGAGATAAGAACCAAAATTGCGAGTGTTCGTAATACGCAAAAAATTACGAAAGCAATGGAAATGGTTGCAACCTCTAAAATGCGTAAAACGCAAGAGCGTATGTCGGCTTCTCGCCCGTATTCGGAAACTATCCGTAAGGTGATCAGCCATATTGCAAAAGGCAGCATTGGTTATAAGCACCCGTTTTTAACTGAACGTGAGATTAAAAAAGTAGGTTACTTAATCGTATCTACAGACCGCGGCTTATGTGGCGGTCTTAACGTCAATTTATTCAAAGCAACATTGAATGAATTTAAAACATGGAAAGATAAAAACGTTAGTGCAGAGCTTGGCTTAGTAGGTTCAAAAGCGGTAAGTTTTTACCAAAGTCTTGGTTTAAATGTGCGTTCTCAAGTTATTGGTTTAGGCGATAATCCTGAAATGGAACGTATTGTGGGTATCGTAAATGAAATGATTGATGCCTACCGCAATGAAGAAGTGGATGCAGTGTTTGTGGCGTATAACCGTTTTGAAAACACAATGTCACAAAAACCGGTTATCGCACAATTACTTCCGTTACCAAAATTAGCAGATGACGAATTAGAGACTAAAGGTTCATGGGATTATATTTATGAACCAAATCCACAAGTATTGTTGGATAGTTTATTAGTTCGTTACTTGGAAACTCAGGTGTATCAAGCGATTGTAGATAACCTTGCTTCTGAACAAGCCGCTCGAATGGTAGCAATGAAAGCCGCAACAGACAACGCGGGTACTTTAATTGATGAATTACAATTAGTGTACAACAAAGCTCGCCAAGCAAGCATTACAAATGAATTAAATGAAATTGTCGCCGGTGCGGCAGCAATTTAGAGAAAAGAGGAACGGTAATGGCAACAGGAAAAATTGTACAGATCATCGGTGCGGTGATTGACGTTGAATTCCCACAAGATGCAGTACCAAAAGTATATGATGCGTTAAAAGTAGAATCAGGTTTAACGCTTGAAGTCCAACAACAATTAGGTGGTGGACTGGTTCGTTGTATCGCACTCGGTACATCAGACGGTTTAAAACGTGGCTTAAAAGTTGAAAATACTCACAACCCAATTCAAGTACCAGTGGGTACTAAAACATTGGGTCGTATTATGAACGTGTTAGGTGAGCCAATCGATGAAAAAGGTCCTATTGGCGAAGAAGAACGCTGGGATATTCATCGTGCAGCACCAAGCTACGAAGAACAATCAAACAGTACGGAATTACTTGAAACCGGTATCAAAGTTATCGACTTAATTTGTCCATTTGCAAAAGGTGGTAAAGTTGGTTTATTCGGTGGTGCGGGTGTAGGTAAAACCGTTAACATGATGGAATTAATCCGTAACATCGCGATCGAGCACTCAGGTTACTCAGTGTTTGCAGGTGTTGGTGAGCGTACCCGTGAAGGTAACGACTTCTATCATGAAATGACAGACTCTAACGTATTAGATAAAGTATCGTTAGTGTATGGTCAGATGAATGAACCACCAGGTAACCGTTTACGTGTAGCATTAACAGGCTTAACCATGGCGGAAAAATTCCGTGATGAAGGTCGTGATGTATTATTCTTCGTAGATAATATCTATCGTTATACCCTTGCTGGTACTGAAGTATCTGCGTTATTAGGTCGTATGCCATCTGCGGTAGGTTACCAACCAACATTGGCAGAAGAAATGGGTGTGTTACAAGAACGTATCACCTCAACCAAAACGGGTTCTATCACTTCTGTACAAGCGGTGTATGTACCAGCCGATGACTTAACAGACCCATCGCCAGCGACAACCTTTGCGCACTTAGACTCAACAGTCGTATTAAGTCGTAACATTGCATCACTTGGTATTTACCCAGCGGTTGACCCATTAGACTCAACTTCACGTCAATTAGATCCATTAGTGGTGGGGGAAGAACACTATAACGTAGCACGTGGCGTACAAGGTACATTACAACGTTATAAAGAGTTAAAAGATATCATCGCAATTCTTGGTATGGACGAGTTATCTGAAGACGATAAATTAGTGGTAGCACGTGCACGTAAAATTGAACGTTTCTTATCACAACCGTTCTTCGTTGCTGAAGTATTCAACGGTACACCAGGTAAATATGTATCATTAAAAGACACAATCCGTGGCTTTAAAGGTATTTTAGAAGGCGAATTTGACCATATTTCAGAACAAGCGTTCTATATGGCAGGCTCAATTGACGAAGTTGTGGAAAGAGCAAGTAAGATGTAATTGTTCCCTAACTTCATAGGAACGCAAGGAGAACAAAATGGCATCTCAATTTGAACTTAACGTAGTCAGTGCAGAGCAAAAAATTTTCTCAGGGCAAGTTGTTAGCGTACGAGTAACTGGGATTGATGGTGAGTTAGGTGTGTATGCAGGGCATACACCATTATTAACCGCAATCAAACCAGGTATGGTGAAATATACTTTATCTGATGGCAATGAAGCATTTATTTATGTTTCAGGTGGCTTCTTAGAAGTACAGCCAACCGTGGTTACCGTACTAGCAGATGTGGCGATTCGAGGCGAAGAACTTGATCAACAACGCATCTTAGCAGCTAAACGTAAAGTAGAGGAAAGTTTAAGCAAGGCCAACGACGTTGACCTTTCAGCAAAACTTTCTCGCGAAATCGCGAAACTACGTGTTTACGATATTGTTAGCTCACAGCTTTCGAGAAGAAGATAAAAATAATAAACCCCAACCGAAAGGCTGGGGTTTCGTTTATGCAAGCGGTCAGATTTTATGAGTCATTTGCAAAATGTGCTAAGAAATTGACCGCTTGTTTTTTTCAGGTGTAAGAACATCTGTTAAATCGTGATGAAGATCACAAATAGGAATAATTATTATTTACATAATTTAAAATACTGTTACACTCATGCCTCTTTTTTTACTTCCTTTCAACAAGAGGTTAACATGATTATCTCATCCGCAAATGACTATCGCGAAGCTGCGCGTCGTCGCGTTCCTCCATTTATGTTCCACTATGCTGATGGTGGTTCTTATTCCGAACAAACACTAGCTCGTAATGTCAGTGATTTAGCCAATATCGCGTTAAGACAGCGCGTATTAAAAGATATGTCTGAGCTTGATACTGAAATTGAGCTGTTTGGTGAAAAGCTCTCTATGCCGGTAACGCTTGCACCAGTAGGGGCTTGCGGTATGTATGCGCGCCGTGGTGAGGTTCAAGCTGCTCAAGCAGCAGAAAATAAAGGTGTTCCATTTACGCTTTCAACGGTTTCTATTTGTCCGATTGAAGAAGTTGCACCAGCAATTAAGCGTCCATTGTGGTTCCAGCTTTATGTGTTGAAAGATCGTGGATTTATGAAAAATGCGCTTGAACGTGCAAAAGCGGCAGGATGTTCTACCTTAGTCTTTACGGTAGATATGCCCACACCTGGTGCGCGTTATCGCGATATGCATTCTGGAATGAGTGGCCCTTACAAAGAAATTCGCCGTGTATTACAAGGCATTACGCATCCTTATTGGGCATATGATGTTGGTCTTAAAGGTAAACCGCATACTTTAGGCAATGTTTCTATTTATACTGGAAAACAAATTGGTTTAGATGATTACATCGGTTGGTTAACAGAAAACTTTGATCCGTCTATTTCGTGGAAAGATTTAGAGTGGATTCGTGAGTTTTGGGATGGTCCAATGGTAATTAAAGGAATTCTTGATCCTGAAGATGCAAAAGATGCAGTACGTTTTGGTGCGGATGGCATTGTGGTTTCAAACCATGGCGGTCGCCAGTTAGATGGTGTACTTTCTAGCGCAAGAGCCCTTCCTGCTATTGCAGATGCAGTGAAAGGAGACATTAAAATTATTGCAGATAGTGGCATTCGTAACGGTTTAGATGTGGTGCGTATGATTGCATTAGGTGCGGATTGCACAATGATTGGGCGTTCTTTCGTTTATGCATTAGGTGCAGCAGGTCGTCAAGGTGTTGAAAATATGTTGGATATTTTCAAAAAAGAAATGCGTGTAGCCATGACGCTTACGAGCAATCGCACCATTGCAGATATTAAACCAGATGCGTTAGTGGATTTAAGCAAATTATAATTTGCAAAATTTGGAGAAAAATAGACCGCGTGTTGATGCGAATTTATACTCGCTGTCGTAATTTTCAACAAGCGGT
>NZ_AFNK01000030.1 GCF_000238795.1 Haemophilus sputorum CCUG 13788
ACGTTAACAAAGAAAACCGAAATCCTTTTGGGTCTGTAGCTCAGGTGGTTAGAGCGCACCCCTGATAAGGGTGAGGTCGGTGGTTCAAGTCCACTCAGACCCACCACTCAAACTAACCTTGGTTAGTTGGCAAATGAGTGAAACTAAAAGGAAAGTAATGAAGTTGGGGATATAGCTCAGCTGGGAGAGCGCCTGCCTTGCACGCAGGAGGTCAGCGGTTCGATCCCGCTTATCTCCACCAATCATCATTACTAAGGATACAAGCGGTAAAATTTTAATAAAGATTTACCAGTCTTGTGTGTTTAGTAATGATGATCGTCGAAAGACATTATCTTT
>NZ_AFNK01000029.1 GCF_000238795.1 Haemophilus sputorum CCUG 13788
CCGGCGATGCCCTACTCTCACATGGGGAAGCCCCACACTACCATCGGCATTACAGCATTTTACTTCTGAGTTCGGTATGGAGTCAGGTAGAACTACTGCACTATGGTCGCCGGAATATCCGGTCATGATTCATCTCATTATCTTATCTATTCTTCTTCTCAAAACCAAAAACAAGCCTCAAAACCTTTCATTCCCACCCAAAAACACTTGAGCGTTGTATAGTTAAGCCTCTCGGGCAATTAGTATCTGTTAGCTCAACGGCTCACACCGCTTACACACCAGACCTATCTACGTCGTAGTCTCCAACAACCCTTACAGTCTTATAGACTGGGAGAACTCATCTCAAGGCAAGTTTCGTGCTTAGATGCTTTCAGCACTTATCTCTTCCGCATGTAGCTACCCAGCAATGCTTCTGGCGAAACAACTGGAACACCAGGGATGCGTCCACTCCGGTCCTCTCGTACTAGGAGCAGCCCCTTTCAATTCTCCAACGCCCACGGCAGATAGGGACCGAACTGTCTCACGACGTTCTAAACCCAGCTCGCGTACCACTTTAAATGGCGAACAGCCATACCCTTGGGACCTACTTCAGCCCCAGGATGTGATGAGCCGACATCGAGGTGCCAAACACCGCCGTCGATATGAACTCTTGGGCGGTATCAGCCTGTTATCCCCGGAGTACCTTTTATCCGTTGAGCGATGGCCCTTCCATTCAGAACCACCGGATCACTATGACCTACTTTCGTACCTGCTCGACTTGTCTGTCTCGCAGTTAAGCTTGCTTATACCATTGCACTAACCTCACGATGTCCGACCGTGATTAGCAAACCTTCGTGCTCCTCCGTTACTCTTTGGGAGGAGACCGCCCCAGTCAAACTACCCACCAGACACTGTCCGAGAGCGTGTTTCCACTCTTCGTTAGAACATCAAACGTTAAAGGGTGGTATTTCAAGGACGCCTCCACAATCACTGGCGTGACTGCTTCAAAGGCTCCCACCTATCCTACACATCAAAATTCAATGTTCAGTGTCAAGCTATAGTAAAGGTTCACGGGGTCTTTCCGTCTAGCCGCGGGTACACCGCATCTTCACGGCGATTTCAATTTCACTGAGTCTCGGGTGGAGACAGCCTGGCCATCATTATGCCATTCGTGCAGGTCGGAACTTACCCGACAAGGAATTTCGCTACCTTAGGACCGTTATAGTTACGGCCGCCGTTTACTGGGGCTTCGATCAGGAGCTTCTCTTTCGATAACACCATCAATTAACCTTCCAGCACCGGGCAGGCATCACACCCTATACGTCCACTTTCGTGTTTGCAGAGTGCTGTGTTTTTAATAAACAGTTGCAGCCAGCTGGTATCTTCGACCGGTTCAACCTTCAGGGGTAAACCCTTACAATCTACGCCGGCGCACCTTCTCCCGAAGTTACGGTGCTATTTTGCCTAGTTCCTTCACCCGAGTTCTCTCAAGCGCCTGAGTATTCTCTACCTGACCACCTGTGTCGGTTTATAGTACGGTTTAGTATAATCTGAAGCTTAGTGGCTTTTCCTGGAAGCGTGGTATCAGTTACTTCAGTGCCGTAGCACCTCGTCATCACTTCTCGGTGTTATGAGCATCCGGATTTGCCTAAATGCTCCACCTACCGGCTTAAACAACCATCCAACAGGTTGATAACCTAACCTTCTCCGTCCCCACATCGCAATTATACCAAGTACGGGAATATTAACCCGTTTCCCATCGACTACGCTTTTCAGCCTCGCCTTAGGGGCCGACTCACCCTGCCCCGATTAACGTTGGACAGGAACCCTTGGTCTTCCGGCGAACGAGTTTTTCACTCGTTTTATCGTTACTTATGTCAGCATTCGCACTTCTGATACGTCCAGCAAACCTCTCGATTCACCTTCATCCGCTTACAGAACGCTCCCCTACCCAACAGTATTGCTACTGATGCCGCAGCTTCGGTGACTAGTTTTAGCCCCGTTACATCTTCCGCGCAGGCCGACTCGACTAGTGAGCTATTACGCTTTCTTTAAATGATGGCTGCTTCTAAGCCAACATCCTAGCTGTCTAAGCCTTCCCACTTCGTTTCCCACTTAACTAGTACTTTGGGACCTTAGCTGGCGGTCTGGGTTGTTTCCCTCTTCACGATGGACGTTAGCACCCACCGTGTGTCTCCTGAGTATCACTCTTCGGTATTCGCAGTTTGCATCGGGTTGGTAATCCGGGATGGACCCCTAGCCGAAACAGTGCTCTACCCCCGAAGGTGTCCGCTCAAGGCTCTACCTAAATAGATTTCGGGGAGAACCAGCTATCTCCCGGTTTGATTGGCCTTTCACCCCCAGCCACAAGTCATCCGCTAATTTTTCAACATTAGTCGGTTCGGTCCTCCAATTAGTGTTACCCAATCTTCAACCTGCCCATGGCTAGATCACCGGGTTTCGGGTCTATACCTTGCAACTAGACGCCCAGTTAAGACTCGGTTTCCCTACGGCTCCCTTATTCAGTTAACCTTGCTACAAAATATAAGTCGCTGACCCATTATACAAAAGGTACGCAGTCACCCCGAAGGGCTCCCACTGCTTGTACGTACACGGTTTCAGGTTCTATTTCACTCCCCTCACAGGGGTTCTTTTCGCCTTTCCTTCACAGTACTGGTTCACTATCGGTCAATCAGGAGTATTTAGCCTTGGAGGATGGTCCCCCCATATTCAGACAGGATTTCTCGTGTCCCGCCCTACTTGTCGTTAGTTTAGTACCACAATAATGTTTTCGGATACGGGATTATCACCCTCTATGATTGTGCTTCCCAGCACATTCTCCTAACAAAACTGCTATCACTAACAGGCTCTTCCGCTTTCGCTCGCCGCTACTCACAGAATCTCGGTTGATTTCTTTTCCTCGGGGTACTTAGATGTTTCAGTTCTCCCGGTTTGCTTCACTTACCTATGTATTGAGTAAGTGATAGTAGATTCTTCATCTACTGGGTTTCCCCATTCGGAAATCTTGGATTAAACGCCTCTTATCGACTCATCCAAGCTTATCGCAGATTAGCACGTCCTTCATCGCCTCTGATTGCCAAGGCATCCACCGTGTACGCTTAGTCACTTAACTATACAACCTCAAATGTTTTCATTTTAGAAAGCATTGAGATAAGTTTTTAAACTAAACACTTAGCTGCTTTTGTTCAGCTAAGATTTTTTATTACTCAGACTTTCTCTTATCAGTTTTACTGACTTGAGTAAAATCTCTCAGTTTTTCAGCTTGTTTCTAATTTTTTAAAGAAC
>NZ_AFNK01000028.1 GCF_000238795.1 Haemophilus sputorum CCUG 13788
TATCTCGTGTAAACGATTGAGTAAGAATAAATTCATAGGGTTGCTTGAGAAGAAAATCCCATTGTCCGGGGGTCGTTTCTATAGGGAAATCCTTCAAAATATAATTCGTTGCAAACTTTTTACTATCCGATTCGTTGTTACGCAGTTCAAGAACATCAGCACCAAAATACCATTCAGAATCACAAATACTGGATGATAAGGGAGTGGATGATAAAGGAATCATGTTATGTTCTGTATTTAGCAATAGTGATAAATAGTCTGCCACCTCACTAATATAAGTATTGTGAACTGATAAAACAGAAGCGTTAAATGGCTGAAGTGCTTTTTGCGCCTGTTGTGTCATTTCATTCATGCGCTCGATTCCGGTATCAACATCATCGTAGGGAATCCCAAATGTTAAATACCATGTTGATTTGTAGAATGCGCTGGATGTGAACAGAGCAAGGTATTTTTTTGAAAACCTGCTTAAAAAAGCATTGTCAAAATTCTATTCTCCATCAATGG
>NZ_AFNK01000027.1 GCF_000238795.1 Haemophilus sputorum CCUG 13788
GGCGTGGCAAGCCAACGTTAAGCTGTTGAGTCGTTTTAAGTGTAATTCGGGGCAGAATTGGTAAAGAGAGTCGTGTAAAATATCGAGTTCGCACATTTTGTTGTCTGATTATTGATTTTTGGCGAAACCATTTGATCATATGACAAGATGTGTATCTACCTTAACTTAATGATTTTGATAAAAATCATTAGGGGATTCATCAGCACTCGGCTGGAAATCGCCGGTGGCATTTGAGAAAAAAGCCGCTTAAAATGAGAGATAGACCGGAACACAACCGGTGCAAGACCATGGAAAGCATGTTCTCGGACTTACGTAGCAACTCGTTTCTTTTCGCAGGTTGAGCCACCTCCGCGCTTCATCAGAAAACTGAAGGAACCTCCATTGAATCGAACTAATATTTTTTTGGTGAATCGCATTCTGACTGGTTGCCTGTCAGAGGCGGAGAATCTGGTGATTTTGTTTTTCGACGTGGTGACGGGCATGCCTTCGCGAAAATCGCACCTGCTTCCCGCCGCGGTGAGCTCGCTGGAGAGCGTGACCGCCTCATTTGGCTCAAAGGTCGAGGTGTGGCTTGCCCCGAGGTGATCAACTGGCAGGAGGAACAGGAGGGTGCATGCTTGGTGATAACGGCAATTCCGGGAGTACCGGCGGCTGATCTGTCTGGAGCGGATTTGCTCAAAGCGTGGCCGTCAATGGGGCAGCAACTTGGCGCTGTTCACAGCCTATCGGTTGATCAATGTCCGTTTGAGCGCAGGCTGTCGCGAATGTTCGGACGCGCCGTTGATGTGGTGTCCCGCAATGCCGTCAATCCCGACTTCTTACCGGACGAGGACAAGAGTACGCCGCAGCTCGATCTTTTGGCTCGTGTCGAACGAGAGCTACCGGTGCGGCTCGACCAAGAGCGCACCGATATGGTTGTTTGCCATGGTGATCCCTGCATGCCGAACTTCATGGTGGACCCTAAAACTCTTCAATGCACGGGTCTGATCGACCTTGGGCGGCTCGGAACAGCAGATCGCTATGCCGATTTGGCACTCATGATTGCTAACGCCGAAGAGAACTGGGCAGCGCCAGATGAAGCAGAGCGCGCCTTCGCTGTCCTATTCAATGTATTGGGGATCGAAGCCCCCGACCGCGAACGCCTTGCCTTCTATCTGCGATTGGACCCTCTGACTTGGGGTTGATGTTCATGCCGCCTGTTTTTCCTGCTCATTGGCACGTTTCGCAACCTGTTCTCATTGCGGACACCTTTTCCAGCCTCGTTTGGAAAGTTTCATTGCCAGACGGGACTCCTGCAATCGTCAAGGGATTGAAACCTATAGAAGACATTGCTGATGAACTGCGCGGGGCCGACTATCTGGTATGGCGCAATGGGAGGGGAGCAGTCCGGTTGCTCGGTCGTGAGAACAATCTGATGTTGCTCGAATATGCCGGGGAGCGAATGCTCTCTCACATCGTTGCCGAGCACGGCGACTACCAGGCGACCGAAATTGCAGCGGAACTAATGGCGAAGCTGTATGCCGCATCTGAGGAACCCCTGCCTTCTGCCCTTCTCCCGATCCGGGATCGCTTTGCAGCTTTGTTTCAGCGGGCGCGCGATGATCAAAACGCAGGTTGTCAAACTGACTACGTCCACGCGGCGATTATAGCCGATCAAATGATGAGCAATGCCTCGGAACTGCGTGGGCTACATGGCGATCTGCATCATGAAAACATCATGTTCTCCAGTCGCGGCTGGCTGGTGATAGATCCCGTCGGTCTGGTCGGTGAAGTGGGCTTTGGCGCCGCCAATATGTTCTACGATCCGGCTGACAGAGACGACCTTTGTCTCGATCCTAGACGCATTGCACAGATGGCGGACGCATTCTCTCGTGCGCTGGACGTCGATCCGCGTCGCCTGCTCGACCAGGCGTACGCTTATGGGTGCCTTTCCGCAGCTTGGAACGCGGATGGAGAAGAGGAGCAACGCGATCTAGCTATCGCGGCCGCGATCAAGCAGGTGCGACAGACGTCATACTAGATATCAAGCGACTTCTCCTATCCCCTGGGAACACATCAATCTTACCGGAGAATATCGTTGGCCAAAGCCTTAGCGTAGGATTTCGCCCTCTCCCGCAAACGACCCCTGTAATCCGGGCAGCGTAGCGGAACGTTCATCAGAGAAAAAATGGAATCAATAAAGCCCTGCGCAGCGCGCAGGGTCAGCCTGAATACGCGTTTAATGACCAGCACAGTCGTGATGGCAAGGTCAGAATAGCGCTGAGGTCTGCCTCGTGAAGAAGGTGTTGCTGACTCATACCAAGCCTGAATAGCTTCATCATCCAGCCAGAAAGTTATGGAGCCACGGTTGATGAGGGCTTTATTGTAGGTGGGCCAGTTGGTTATTTTGAACTTTTGCTTTGCCACGGAACGGTCTGCGTTGTCGGGAAGATGCGTGATCTGATCCTTCAACTCAGCAAAAGTTCGATTTATTCAACAAAGCCCATTCAGTCCTCAATTTGTGCATTTTTTAAACGAAAAAAGGGTGTCTAATACGGTGAAATCATAGTATTACCAAAGTAATAAATAAAAAGTTATTTAAATCAGTAATTTAGATTTGATTTGTAATACCTGGGTAATACCGCAGCATGGCTAAATTTTGTTTTTTTCTTTTAAATCAGTGCAATAGCGTGATTTATCACGCTGCGTTAGGTGTATAGCAGGTTAAGGGATAAAAAATCATCTTTTTTTGGTAGGGCGATCTCCGTAGGTTAAGGGGCATTTGGCTAAAAAGCGTCCTATTCTTTGATGGTCATGCTTGCATGACCATCTGAGCAACCAAAAACTACAGATAAACTACAGATAAACTACAAAAAACGTTTTGCCTTAGTGTTGTAAGACTACAAATAGACTACAATAAAACTACAAATAAACTACAAAAAACGTGACAGACTACAAATAGACTACAATAAAACTACAGATAAACTACAAAACTCGATTGACCCCTTCTTACGAGTGTTGTAGAGTCATTTTCATACAACGGAGGGGGTTATGAATAAACCAGCAGATCTGAAACCCCGCAACTTATCGGCTGCTGTCAGATTGCGCCTAAATGAAATCGAGAACTGGCTGGACAGAGGGCTAACGCGGCATGAAATTGCTGAAATCCTCGACAGCGAATACAGCTTTTCGGTAACAGCCAAAGGGCTTGAGATGGCACTGTATAGAACGCGGCAAAACCGAAAAAATGTATTGCACAATACGCATGATAAGAGTAGCGCGAAGGGTGCAGCGGAAAGTGTATTGCACAATACACAACCGTCTGAGCCTGAAGTGCAGGAAAGTAAAAAAGCAGAGAGTCCCGGCATTATTGATAAAGAATTCTTCAAGAAAATCGGTGAGAATTTCGACCCTAAGAAGTTCAACAAAAAATTCTGAGGTGATTTATGAAAGTAGCGGTAATTAATTACAGTGGCAGTGTTCGTAAAACCTTAATTTCATCTTACCTGTTAGCCCCGCGC
>NZ_AFNK01000026.1 GCF_000238795.1 Haemophilus sputorum CCUG 13788
TGGATTTATCTGGTAAACCCGCCCCCGGATACAGAGCAACAGAGTGGATTTCGACGATTTCTTTTGACTGGGATAAAGATATCAAAACAGAAAAAGAGCGCCTTGTGAATCCGCTGGGACTGCAAGTTCTGAGCTACCAACCTGATCCAGAGGTTATAAAATGATGCTTAAACGCACTACTGCGATAGTTCTTTTGTCGATGCTACAAGTACCTGGTGCTTTAGCAGCTATGTACGGCACACCATCGGAACGAGACGGGCGTATTCAGACCGTAGATTATAACGAGCAGGATGTATTTAATGTGCGCGTAAAAGCAGGCGCACAAACAACAATTAAGTTCGGACAAGACGAAACAATAAAAAGATGTCGGAATTGGTGATCCAGAAGCCTGGTCAGTATCGGTCAGGGACAACACTCTGTTTCTGCGTCCAAAAGCAGAAGAACCGGATACAAACGTTACCGTTCAGACCAATAAGCATATATATCCTCTTTACCTGATATCAACCACGAAACAACCCACGTAT
>NZ_AFNK01000025.1 GCF_000238795.1 Haemophilus sputorum CCUG 13788
TACCTCGTGGAAATGACAATGACTCTTGTTATGTCGATGATTTATCCATCCGTACTGGTTTTTGGTTGTCTGGCAAACATGTATATGGTCCACGATAACCATAACACCTGTTTTCCTTTCTCTCGCACCGAAAGAGCGCTGGACAAGTTCTATGCGATTACTGACAGATACGTCTGGTTTCCTGATAGAAAACGGAACGTATATTCTCTGCTTCTGCATCGTGCTGTTTTTCCTGATCAGATATTCGCTTGCGCGTTATACAGGACCGGGCCGTCAGTATCTTGATTACATTCCCCCCTGGTCACTTTATAAAACATTTAATGGTGTAAGTTTTCTCTTCAACATGGCCTCCATGTTAAGTATTGATATTCCCGTTGCAAAAGCACTGGAAAGGCTGGAGAAAAACAGCACTCAAAACAGATGGCTACTCGAACGAATAAAAGAAATCAGGAGATA
>NZ_AFNK01000024.1 GCF_000238795.1 Haemophilus sputorum CCUG 13788
GGGCGGTCAGATTGCGTCCATGCGTATCCGCATGTTCAGCCAGATCGCCAATATCATGCTTTACTGCCTGTTTATTTTTTTCTGGATACTCGTTGGTCTGGTTTTATGGGTAAAAATAAGCTGGCAGACGTTTGTGAACGGCTGTATTTACTGGTGGTGTACCACGCTGGAAGGCATGCGGGATTTAATCAAGTCCCAGCCGGTATATGAGATCCAGTATTACGGCAAAACCTTCCGGATGAACGCTGCTCAGGTACTGCATGATAAATATATGATCTGGTGTGGAGAGCAGCTATGGTCCGCATTCGTTCTGGCTACAGTTGTGGCACTGGTTATTTGCCTGATTACCTTCTTTGTTGTCTCCTGGATTCTGGGGCGTCAGGGTAAACAACAGAGCGAAAATGAAGTCACAGGTGGTCGTCAGCTGACAGACAATCCGAAAGACGTTGCCCGGATGCT
>NZ_AFNK01000023.1 GCF_000238795.1 Haemophilus sputorum CCUG 13788
TACTCATGAAATTGAGAAAGCACAGGGACGGGATTGCACGCCGGAAGACGGCAAGATTCTTGAGGCAATTGATCGCTTTGAGGACAAGTTCAGAGGGGAAGGACTGAAGTTCGAAAGGGAGAAGGCCGAATCCGATTTGCTTAATCACGGATTCACTCGTGAAATGGCAGAAGATGCTCTTGGAAAACAATTTGTCCAGGCCAGAGAAGATCATCAGGAATCGCAGCAGCAGCGTGACGATTCACAGGACATGCACTAATTAAGAAAAAAGCCCGGTTTTCGGGCTTTTTAAGAAAAAAAGTCAACCCCAAACAGAAATAATAGCTACAAAAATGGACAGTAATAATGCAATAAAAGTAATGTTGAGCCATATGTTGGACGAGTCTTTTAAGACTAATATGGCTGTTAATGCCATTGTAATGAAACTAATGGTAATAATGGCTGCAAATAAATATTGTACAATGTTTTTTATTGTACCTGGTTGATCCCCAATTCTTTCTCTGTAATTTGCATCAACATTAGATATCCATTGAAGTAATAGAGCAATAAAACAGCCTACTCCGCAAAAGGTGAATTGCACAGACGTCGGGTTTGAATCAAACAATGAGATCGCTAAGTTATATAAGTATATCGCGCCTGAAATCACCCCGACAACTAAAATAG
>NZ_AFNK01000022.1 GCF_000238795.1 Haemophilus sputorum CCUG 13788
GGAAGTTCATATCTGTAATGAAGGTAAATATCCATCCCTGACTATCAGTTGTCTGGAGAAACAGGAAGAGCCACCATCATTGCTTCGTCTAAATAATCGGATCAAACAGCTACTCCCACCGGTAGATTTAACGGAACTGTTACTTGAGATAGATGCCCAGACAGGATTTACACATGAGTTTGCGCATGTCAGTGAATCTGGTGCTCGAGCGCAAGATTTGCACATCAGTTTATGTGCGGTATTGATGGCTGAAGCCTGTAATATCGGACTGGAACCGCTGATAAAGCACAATATACCAGCACTGACCCGCCATCGGCTCAGTTGGGTGAAACAGAATTACCTTCGTGCAGAAACGCTGGTCAGCGCCAATGCCCGCCTGGTTGATTTTCAGTCCACACTGGAGCTTGCTGGTCGTTGGGGAGGTGGAGAAGTGGCATCAGCTGACGGCATGCGCTTTGTCACACCAGTGAAGACCATCAACTCAGGATCTAACAGAAAATATTTTGGTTCTGGACGAGGCATCACCTGGTATAACTTCGTATCTGATCAGTACTCTGGGTTCCATGGCATTGTGGTACCCGGTACATTACGGGATTCGATTTTTGTACTGGAAGGACTTCTTGAGCAGCAGACAGGGCTGAATCCAGTTGAAATCATGACAGACACTGCGGGTAGCAGCGATATTATTTTCGGTCTGTTCTGGC
>NZ_AFNK01000021.1 GCF_000238795.1 Haemophilus sputorum CCUG 13788
ATGCTTATGCAGAGCAACTTGAGAAGCAGATTGAAACGGCCGACTCGACCAGTGAAGCAAACCGCTTCAAGAAAGAGTTGGATGCCTTAATCAAGAAACAGGTCGAACTACGAGAGTTTGATGACAAGCTAAAACACTATGCCGATATGCGTATTTCACTGGATCTGGATGATGGCGTGAAAGTGAATTACGGCAAGTTTGGTGATCTGTTGGCTGATGTTAAGGCCATTACCGGTTCGGCCCCGGAGGTTAACTAATGCAGATTAGCGAACTGGCACAAGGCGTTGCTGCCAAACTTGAACAAAGCCGCATTGTGTTTTGGTACGACCCAGAGCAAAGCTTTACTGAAGAGCTTGAGCATTTAGCTAACGCCCTATCTATTGCAAAAGAAGTAGGCGATAGCGCGGCAGATATAACTGCTAGGGTACTGCCAAATGATTTGACCATCCTCAATATGGGCAATGAGTCTGTATTGGCAGTGAAAAAACGCATTGAAGTAGATGAGCGTGAAGCTAAATTCCTTATCTATTTTCCAAGCGCTGAGCCAGAGCCTGACCGCGATTGGTTGCTAGACGTGCGTTTGTATAGCGAGCAGTTTTTTGCTGATCACAGCTCAATGCTGCTTAATGAGCTGGGTATCCCGAAAATGGCGCTACGCACGCACATTCGTAAGCGCCAGAGCTTTTTTGCCAATAAACAGCGCATAGCCGGTTTAAAAAAGTGGGTGACTGAGAACGAAGACGAACTGTCGTTAGACAGGAAGATGATGGCAGTGGTTGTAAAAGCTGATTCTGCGTCTTTGTCGGACATTCTGCTTGGGTTACTACGCGAATATGCGGCTTATATCGAAGATGAAAGCCTTGGCCAACCTTTATGGAGCCAGCTAGGAAAGTTTGATCTTGAGACCTCACTCTGGGCATATCTGAGTGAGGGTTTTGGCTATACAGTCGAAGAGCCAACCTTCCCAGACTTCGTGTTGAAATTATTCTGTACTGAATTCTGGAGCCAAATTGAAGGTGTTGAACGCGATTGGTTGCTTAACAATGTTCTAAAAAGCGCATCAGGCCGGGCGACAGCCTTGGCGTTTATGGTGAGCTGGCGCGACAGCCGCTCTTTCGCCGCTTACTACGAAAGCATCTCTAAGGTGCTTAGCCAACAGTTGGAAATTTCGACTCGTGCTGGCCAGTACCATCCGGTTGAACTTATCGAATGCGAAACGTTCGAGGCTGTGGAACAGGCCATAATCCGTGGTTTAGTTCGTGATTTGCTCGATAGCAGTAAAGCGCTAGACCGGGTTCAGTTTGATACGGTCTTATCAAGACGTCTTGCTAGCCACTGGACATTGTCACGCAAAGAATACTTCGCAATTTATGAAGCTATCCGCAACGCTGAAGAGTTAATGCACTTGCGAAATCGCTATGTGGACGGGTTCCACTTTGATAACGCGAAAGCAATGTACGACGCCTATACCACAGACATTTATCGTTTTGACCAGGCTTACCGTTTGTTCAATGAACATGTGCACTCTGTATTGAGTAAAGGTGCAGACATACTGCGTCAGCTCGACGACGAAGTCGAAAGCATTTATACCAACTGGTACTTATATGAGCTTGGCCTTGCCTGGGATCGTCACTTGGCCAATGAGAAATTACTTGAAAAGTGGCAGATTTCTGGCGTACCGCACCAGTATGACTTCTATGAAAAAGAAGTTCGCACACGACTGAGTCTGAAACAGACAAAACGAGTGTTTGTGATCATCTCTGATGCACTGCGTTTTGAAATTGCGAATGAGCTTGGCGCTATCATTAACAACGAGAAGCGATTTAAGGCTGAGGTGTCTACGCAGTTGGGCGTTTTGCCGAGTTATACCCAACTTGGGATGGCGGCATTATTGCCTCATAAGGCGCTCAGTTACCAGCCAGAGCAAGGCACGGCTGTTTATGTGGATGGTATTTCTTCACAGGGTCTAGACAACCGCAACGCCATCCTACAAAAAGTAGGTGGTATGGCAGTGAGTTCTAAGGAACTGATGAGCTGGAGTAACCAGGAGGGGCGTGACAAGGTTCGAGACGTAGAAGTAGTTTATATCTATCACGATACCATTGATGCGATTGGTGATAAGGCTGCAACTGAAGAGAAAACGTTTGAAGCCTGTCGTAGTGCCATTGAAGAGCTAAAAGATCTCGTTGGGCGGGTCATCAACCGTCTAAACGGCAGCCGAGTTGTGATCACCGCTGACCATGGCTTCCTCTTCCAACAAAAAGTACTTGTAGCGGCTGACAAAACCTCGTTGAAAACCAAACCTGCTGGCGCGATAGAAGCCAAGAAACGTTATATCGTTGGTAATAACTTGCCTTCAGATGAAGCCTGTTGGAAAGGCTCAATAAACGATACGGCTCATGGCTCTAGTGATACCGAGTTCCTGCTTCCAAAAGCGGCTCAACGCTTCCACTTTGTTGGTGGTGCCAAGTTTGTGCATGGCGGAGCGATGCTACAGGAAGTATGCGTCCCGGTACTGCATGCGCGAGAGCTGCAAAAAGAACAAGCAGCAAAACATGAGAAACAACCGGTAGGTGTTGTTGCAGCCACTCAGCCCATCAAATTAGTAAACAATATCGACAAGGTCAGATTTATTCAGACAGACCCTGTAGGCGAGCGTTTTGTCGCACGGTTGTTGGATGTCTATATCGTCGATGCACAAGGTAATGAAGTATCCAGTCGTGAAACGATTAACTTTGATAGCGTGAGTAAAGTTATGGATGAGCGTACTCGCGAAGCTAGGTTAAAGCTTATTGGCTCTCAGTTCGACAGGAACGCTCAATACACATTAGTTCTTGAGAATGCGGAAATGAGAACCCGTTATAGCCAATACGCGGTAACCATTGATTTGGCATTCCAAGATGATTTTTTCTAAGGCGCTGAGGTGAAACATGACAACTGATTTTTCACAAGATCATAAAGACGAAAAAAATCAGATGCAAAGCGCCGATTTAGACGCATTGCTCAACCAATATTTTAAAGGCCGTGTCGTTCGAAAAGATCTGACAAAGCAATTGAAAGAAGGCGCTAACGTCCCTGTCTATGTGCTTGAGTATTTACTAGGCATGTATTGTGCGTCCGATGACGACGAAGTTGTAATGCAAGGCCTTGATAATGTGAAAAAAATCTTGGCTGAGAACTATGTCCGACCAGATGAAGCGGAGAAAGTGAAGTCACTGATCCGTGAACGCGGCATGTTTAAAATCATCGACAAAGTAAGCGTTAAGCTCAATCAAGAAAAAAGACGTCTATGAAGCTGCGTTGTCGAACCTGGGTATCAAGGATGCCCTTGTACCGACCAAAATAGTACAAGACAACGAAAAATTATTAACTGGCGGCATCTGGTGCATTATTACCGTGCAGTATTTCTTTGAGGAAGGTCAGAAGACATCACCTTTCTCCATTATGAGTTTAAAACCGATACAAATGCCGTCCATGAACATGGATGAGGTGTTTTCAACCAGAAGACATTTTAGTACCGATCAGTGGATGGATGTGTTGCTTCGTTCCGTGGGTATGGAGCCAACCAACTTAGAGCATCGGGTGAAATGGCATCTTATCACTCGTATGATCCCATTCGTTGAAAACAACTACAACGTTTGTGAGCTCGGACCAAGAGGGACAGGTAAAAGCCATGTCTACAAGGAGTGCTCACCAAACTCATTGCTTGTCTCGGGCGGACAAACAACTGTGGCGAACTTGTTCTATAACATGAGCTCGCGCCAAGTTGGGTTGGTCGGAATGTGGGATGTTGTCGCCTTTGATGAAGTAGCGGGTATTAACTTTAAAGACAAAGACGGCGTCCAAATAATGAAAGATTATATGGCGTCAGGGTCTTTTGCCCGTGGTCGTGATTCAATCGAAGCGAAGGCTTCCATGGTATTCGTCGGTAACATCAATCAAAGCGTTGAGACACTGGTGAAGACCAGTCATCTGTTGGCACCTTTTCCTGAAGCCATGATTGACACTGCTTTTTTTGACCGTTTCCATTCCTATATTCCTGGATGGGAAATACCGAAGATGCGTCCTGAGTTTTTCACCAATAGTTACGGATTAATCACAGACTATCTTGCTGAATACATGCGTGAAATGCGCAAAAGAAGTTTTGCGGATGCTATCGATAAGTTCTTCAAACTCGGTAATAACCTTAATCAGCGTGATGTAATTGCTGTACGCAGAACTGTTTCGGGCTTGTTAAAGCTACTACACCCCGACGCACAGTACACAAAAGATGATGTAAGAGCCTGCCTGACCTATGCGCTGGAAACTAGACGTAGAGTCAAAGAGCAATTGAAAAAGCTTGGCGGAATGGAATTTTTTGATGTGCACTTTAGCTACATCGATAACGATTCATTAGAAGAATTCTTCGTCAATGTACCGGAACAAGGTGGCAGCAAGCTAATTCCTGAGGGCTTACCTCGCGCTGGTGTCGTGCACTTGGTTACTCAGGGAAGCACTGGGCAGCTTGGGTTATATCGCTATGAAACCCAGATGATGGCTGGTTCTGGTAAACACTCAGTGTCTGGCCTTGGTTCGAATACCGCAGCGAAAGAAGCTGTGCGTGTTGGCTTTGATTATTTCAAAGGTAACCTGAATAGAATCAGTGCGTCGGCGAAGTTTTCTGATCATGAGTATCACCTCCATGTTGTTGAGCTCCACAATACGGGGCCAAGTACAAAGTCATCGCTCGCTGCATTAATTGCGTTCTGTTCAATTCTGATGAACCGACCGATTCAAGAGCAGATGGTTGTTTTGGGTGAGATGACTTTAGGTGGTGTCGTCAATCCTGTTCAAGATCTTGCAGGCAGTCTTCAGTTAGCTATGGACAGTGGCGCAAAGCGTATTTTGCTCCCAATGGCCTCAGCCTCAGATATTCCAACGGTTCCTGCTGAGTTGTTCTCAAAATTCCAGATCAGCTTTTATGCAGACCCCGTCGATGCCGTGTTTAAGGCGCTTGGGGTTAATTGATTAGGTGTCGTTTGACGCTCCATTTTATGGAGTCATTACAGGTATGTTTACCAAAGCTCGTTTCTTTAAATGTGGAGTGACCACGCTCCGGTAGACAGTTTCTGTCCTCACTGCGAGGCCTTTTCGAAGGCCTCCGGGCTGACGCCGCCGAGATGACTGTGGCGCCGGGCCCGGTTGTAGAACACTTCAATATAATCGAAAATATCCGCCCGGGCCATGTCCCGGGTTTTGTATATCCGCTTCCTGATGCGCTCTTTTTTGAGTGAACTGAAGAACGATTCTGCCACTGCATTATCCCAGCAGTTGCCGCGACGGCTCATGCTCGGTACCAGATTATTGGCCCGGCAGAACCGCTGCCAGTCATCACTGCCATACTGACTGCCCTGATCGCTGTGCACAATGACGTTTTCTTCAGGTTTACGTCGCCAGACCGCCATCAGCAGCGCATCCAGTGCCAGCTCGCGCGACAGTGTCGGCTTCATCGACCAGCCCACCACATTACGGGCAAAAAGATCGATAACCACTGCCAGGTACAGCCAGCCCTGCCAGGTGCGGATGTAGGTGATGTCGGTGACCCACACCTGATTGGGCTTCACTACAGTAAATTCACGCCGCACGTGATTAGGCGCTATCAGTGACGGTCGTCCCCGGCTCCCGCGTGGCACTTTATAACCATGTATAGCCTGAATCCTGTTTTTCCTCATGATTTTGGCAACCCGGTTTCTGCTGCACACTTCGCCAATTTCGCGAAGATCGCCATGAACCCTGCGATAACCGTAAACTCCACCACTCAGCGTATAGGAGTCGCGGATGAGTTCCAGCAGTCGCTGGTTATCCTTTTCTCCGGCAGATACAGGGTTATGGAGCCAGACATAAAATCCGGCACGGGCAACCTTAAGGACCCGACACATTGTAACGATCGACCAGATTTCACGGTGATCGTTGATAAAGCGATACTTCAGTCGGGCTCCCTTGCAAAGTACCGCGCTGCCTTTTTCAGAATATCCCGCTCTTCCTCAGTGCGTTTAAGCTGTGCTTTCAGCCTGAGAATTTCTGTTCTGGCATCCAGTAAATCCTGTGCCTGCTGTCCACTGTTGTCAGGCTTAACAGCCCGGAGCCATTTATATAGGCTGTGCGCCGACACGCCGAGCCGTTCAGATACTTCAGCAATAGAATAGCCCCGCTCGGTGATCTGGCGGACGGCCTCTTCCTTAAATTCAGGGGTAAAACGTGATGTGCCCATAGACTCCTCCTATGCTCAAACTATAGGGCAGATTTGTCTACGGGCTCGGGGTCACTCC
>NZ_AFNK01000020.1 GCF_000238795.1 Haemophilus sputorum CCUG 13788
TCCGCTTCTGCCTGACGTTCGCGTGCTTCAGACTGAAGAAATGCTGATTGCCGTTCCCCTTCCGCTTTCAGTATTTGAGACTGTTTTTCCCCTTCCGCCTTCAGAATTTGTGACTGACGTATACCTTCCGCTTCCAGAATTTGGGCACGCTTAGTACGTTCCGCTTTCATTTGCGCGTTCATCGCCTTAGTCAGTTCTTCTGGTGGTTTAACATCCCGAATTTCAATACGTGTGACCTTAATTCCCCACGGATCAGTTGCATAATCGACAACCGTTAACAGTTTAGAATTGATGCTGTCACGTTGAGAAAGCATATCGTCGAGATTCATTCCACCAACGACAGTTCGGATATTGGTCATGACAAGATTTGAAATAGCTGATGCAAGATTATCGACTTCATAAGCTGCCTTCGCTGCATCAATGACCTGGATAAAACAAACAGCATCGATAGTTACGTTTGCATTGTCTTTCGAAATAACTTCCTGTTTAGGAACATCCAGGACGGTTTCCATCATGTTGATCCGTTGACCTATGCGGTCCATAAACGGGAT
>NZ_AFNK01000019.1 GCF_000238795.1 Haemophilus sputorum CCUG 13788
GTAAGTTGGCAGCATCACCGGAATTCCCGGCTTTTTAACGTCACTTAATTATAAACTAATTCCCACGTTGCCCAGCTGGTAATCGGCCCGCTGGTGGCGCTTTTCGGCGTTGGCGAAACATAGCCAACGTAATAGGTGAACAGGCCGCCGCTGACCGCGCTTTCCTGCAAACGCACCTGATTTTGCTGCGGGTCCGCCGGGACAATTTTATTACTCTTATCCAGCGTATTATTATCGTTAGTCGATAGCGCCAGATAAATATTCTGCGCTCCATCCGGCAAGGTATTGGCCAGGTACCCGGCGTTTTCGTTACCGACCGCCGTCAGTAAAAAACCATCGACCCAGCGCACGCTGACCCGACGCACCTCATCCTGCGAGGCTGCCCCACCATCATGGCGCAGCTGGCAGTTTGACAGTGCCAGGGTAAACGGCTGCGGTTTCATAAACGCCCCGGCACCGCGATCGTGGACTTCCGCCAGGCTGACCGGCGCCAGCCAGACATTACCGCTGCCGGCATGCTGGCCGCCGTTTAGCGCGATGCTACAGGAAATATCCGTCACCCGCCCGGCAAAATCGACCCGTCCGCGATCGTAATTGGTCTCAAAACCCCACGCCGAGGGGGCGGCGAGGCTGCCGCAAAATAGCAGCCACGCGATAGTGTTTTTCGGCAATCCCTTCATTCCCCCTCCCGTATTAATCGTACGTCAGGTTAAAGATCATATGCGACTCCACCTCGCCGGTGCTGGTCGTCGGGCCATACTGATAAAAACGCGCGTGCAGCGGTATGGTGATGTAGCGGGTCTCCTGATTATTCAAGCGGCCGACGGTGTATTTCTTATTAAACTGCAGCGGGGAGCCATCCTTCAGCACCTGGATGCCAATGCCTTCCGCCATCCCGCTGCCGGCTTTTTCATTCAGCAAGGCGCCCATGGTAGCGGTAGTGCTGGTGGCCAGGGTACCGGAGAACGAGGTGCTAATGTTGGCATATCCCGTTTCACTCAGGCCGCCGCTGCACTGCAGGTCGATATTAAAATCCTTCCCGCCGGCGGTGGTGCCGACCCCTTTCAGGTCGGTGCGCCGGATGGAACCCACATCGACATTCATATTTTTCCCGCTCAGCACCGAACAGGAGGGCGAGACCACGGTGATGGCGTTGGCGCTCAGATAGGTTTCGAGGATCGGGTTACCGCCGCTCTCCCAGTCATAGGAGGTGTACTTACCCGCCGCCAGGGTGCCGCTGCCGGTGGTTGCCGCGGTTTTGATAATCTCCAGCGTAAAGCGCGACCCTTCGAGGGAATAGTAGGTGGTCTTATATACCCGGGACGAAAAGACGTCGGGATAGACGATATTTACCGTTGCGCCGCCGCGGCTGAAACGCATGCCGATTCCCGGCACGTTGGTGGAGTAGATTTTATTTCCAAGGTCCGTGGCCCCTGGCGACACGATCTTCGCCGCAAAGCGGTTGGTGCCGGAAGTACAGCGATAGCTTGCCCCGCCGGGAGCGCTCATCGTCCAGTCGCGGGTAAGGATCACCGAGCCCACCGGCAGATCCGGGGGCACCACCACCCTGCCCACCACCATGTCCAGCATCACCGTTGGCGATGAGAGACGCGTACAGGAGGCCCAGGACGAGGTGGTTCCCAGCGCCA
>NZ_AFNK01000018.1 GCF_000238795.1 Haemophilus sputorum CCUG 13788
AAGCCATCAATCACTCGATTAGTTTCTGAATGGCAATCAGCGCGTTTGCAATGGCGAGCACAGCCCTGAGAACGATGATTAACAGATTCATCATCCGTTTCTCTAGGTTGATACTGGAGGAAGTCACCGTAGCTTGCTCATACATCGCCTGTCACAACGGCTCTCTCACATTGTTGGATGTAGAGTACCTTCCCTCTACCAGAGCACTGAACACAGCACCACCCGTTTGTTCAGCCAGGACTTTAATTCGTTCATCCCCAGATAGCGCAGGGGTTAGAAGCAAGGGAGACACACTGTACAGCGCCAACACAAAGATTATACAGATGCATGCATAAAATTCATTTAAAGAAATTACCATTGACAGACAATCTGAAGTCAAACTAGACAACAGGTGTCTAGTGCCATAATACTATGAGTGTTGGGTGTAGAGTATCTTCCTCCAGTCAGAGCCACCAACTCAAGGCTGGAAAACACAAAAAAGCCAAATTACCAGTCGGGTTTTTTTGTGCTTGTCGTTCAGCTGTACTTCCGTTTTTTCCCCCCTTCATTGAAGAAGTAGTAGGCAGAGCAGGTAATGACGCCAACTTATTGATAGTGTTTTATATTCAGATAATGCCCGATGACTTTGTCATGCAGCTCCACCGATTTTGAGAACGACAGCGACTTCCGTCCCAGCCGTGCCAGGTGCTGCCTCAGATTCAGGTTATGCCGCTCAATTCGCTGCGTATATCGCTTGCTGATTACGTGCAGCTTTCCCTTCAGGCGGGATTCATACAGCGGCCAGCCATCCGTCATCCATATCACCACGTCAAAGGGTGACAGCAGGCTCATAAGACGCCCCAGCGTCGCCATCGTGCGTTCACCGAATACGTGCGCAACAACCGTCTTCCGGAGCCTGTCATACGCGTAAAACAGCCAGCGCTGGCGCGATTTAGCCCCGACATAGCCCCACTGTTCGTCCATTTCCGCGCAGACGATGACGTCACTGCCCGGCTGTATGCGCGAGGTTACCGACTGCGGCCTGAGTTTTTTAAGTGACGTAAAATCGTGTTGAGGCCAACGCCCATAATGCGGGCAGTTGCCCGGCATCCAACGCCATTCATGGCCATATCAATGATTTTCTGGTGCGTACCGGGTTGAGAAGCGGTGTAAGTGAACTGCAGTTGCCATGTTTTACGGCAGTGAGAGCAGAGATAGCGCTGATGTCCGGCGGTGCTTTTGCCGTTACGCACCACCCCGTCAGTAGCTGAACAGGAGGGACAGCTGATAGAAACAGAAGCCACTGGAGCACCTCAAAAACACCATCATACACTAAATCA
>NZ_AFNK01000017.1 GCF_000238795.1 Haemophilus sputorum CCUG 13788
TACTCCGTGCAGAAACATTGTTGAATGAACATTTGAAAAAATGGAATTCTGCACAAGGTGACATTTTAAGAAAGTGTAGGCTTGTCGCAAAGGAGTATTTAGATGAAAATAACCCAGAAGAATCAATTGGTGATCTTCAATTCAATTTGAATATCTCAGAAATAGAAAATAATATAGTATCACTTCTTGAACGCTCAGACAGGAAAGTTGTCATATTAATGGATAAGCTAGATGAGGCGTATGAACCGGATAATATAGGAATTGGAATCATTGCAGGTCTAGCATATGCATCTATTGAATTAAATCAAAAAGCAAAATGCATTCGTCCAATAATTTTTTTAAGGGATAATATATTTAGGTCGCTATCAAAGGAAGATCCTGATTACTCGAGAAATATAGAGGGTCAAGTCATAAGGTTGCATTGGGACTGGGCACAACTCCTAATGCTGTCAGCTAAAAGAATGAAAGTAGCATTTAAGCTAGATATTGAGAAAGATCAACGAGTTTGGGATAGATGCACAGCGGATGATCTTAAAGGGAGGAATGGTTTTAAGCGATGTTTGCAATTTACCCTTTACCGGCCCAGGGATTTACTATCATTGTTGAATGAAGCTTTTTTTTCCGCATTCAGAGAGAATAGAGAAACTATCATAAACACTGACCTAGAATATGCAGCCAAGTCAATTTCCATGGCCAGACTTGAAGATCTCTGGAAAGAGTATCAGAAGATCTTTCCTTCAATACAGGTTATAACTAGTGCATTTCGTAGCATCACAGAGTA
>NZ_AFNK01000016.1 GCF_000238795.1 Haemophilus sputorum CCUG 13788
AAAGACGGACAGACCTCATTTCTGCAACTATGAAAATGACACTCAGGTTACAAAACCGGCCAGAATAATCGGCGCCAGGCGAACTGAGTTATTGTCGTCTCATAGACCTTCCTTGAGGGGAGCTTGTATCTATACGAAGCCTTTCTGTAACGCAGGGGATACATAATTGCATTGCATCTGTAAATGTATATATACAATCACAAGAAATAATTACCTATGGAATTAATTATTGTGGTTTGAAAACAAAAAAATTAAAACAAAACTGTGTAGAAATTTTGTTTTTTTTTAATTCAAGCTACAGGTATTAACCCTGCTCTGTAATCCCGTCATTAATTCTTTACGCACCAGGGAATAAAATAACACATTGATTTCAAATTGTTTTTGTTGTTCTTGTTTTCTGCTGTGAAAGTTTTTTTGAATTGATTTTTGGTTTATTGATTGCCATGCGCTATCAATCCCTGCATCATAATTGCCTGTCAAAAAACATTAAGGTTTATAAAGTAAGCGGCTAATTTTTGGCTCTTATTTTGTTTATGTTTTGTTTAACCTTTGATTGATAACCTCCGACCCACCGAAATGACTGATTGAGTTTTATCTGAATGATTAATTTTTCTTCTTAGAAAAGAATATAACTGTTGTAATAACTATGGTTAAAAAATCCACGGAGTA
>NZ_AFNK01000015.1 GCF_000238795.1 Haemophilus sputorum CCUG 13788
TCCTCAGCGACATACGCTATCCTTTGTTGTTTGCTGTCCCAGATCCACCGAACACTGCCCGCCGCTCCACTTCACAATCGCGCGTTTGGCGTTCGCATCGCTGATAAACATCATGCTGCCCTGGCCGACAACGCCGATCTCCTTGCCGTCGGGGGAGAAAATACTTGCCGCAAACGGCAACGGCTCGTGGTTCGCCTGGCGCGCCTGCAGGGTGAGGTTGTTCTGCACCTTAGTGCCGAACGCGACCTTAACCACGCTGCCTTCCCACGGCACAACCTGCGCCACGGTGCGATCGAAGGCCACGTCGTCATGGCTGCCTTTCGGGTCGATTTCCACGGCGTTAATCCGGTACGGGCGCAGATACGGCAGGATAGCGTAACCATTGCTGTCCACACGGGTGCCCGGCGATCCCGGAAGCATCGCCCCGGCCGCGTCTTTGGCTTCAATCAGGGCCATCGTCGAGCCGCTTTCCGGTGAGAGCACCACGCCGCCGCTGTGGGCGATCATCGTCCCGCTGGCGCCAATGCCGCTCTGACGATAGCCTTCGCCCTGGCTGTAGCTGCCGTTGAGGGTGGTCCATGGCGTACGGTAGCTGCCGTTGAGCGCCACATCATGCTGACCGCCGGTGGCGGTGGTGGTCGACACGCCGTAGTTAAGGTTGTTTTCACTGTCCAGCGAACCGTTGATACCAATCTGCGAGCTGGCAAAGCGCGAGTTATTGAACGAGGTGTTCGACGTCAGGTTGGCGGTGCGGTTATCGCCAAACCACAGCGGGTAGCTGAAGTTGAGTGAAATACGATCGTCGCGACGATGACCGGAGCTGTCTGGCGTATAGACGCGCTGCGCGCTCGCCGACCAGGAGAGACGACCAAATGAATTGTTGTAGCTGACCTGATACTGCTTCTCGGTCCCGGAGCGGTTCCAGTAATCGGAGATACGGCCGCTGAGATAAAACCCGCCCCAGCCGTCCGGCAGGTTCTGGTTCACCGTGAAGGTCATGCCGTTTTTTTGCCGCCACAGGGTGTAGTTGCTGCGACTATTTTTTTCCTGATCGACGGCGTACAGCGCGTCGTTGAGGTTGTAATAACCTTTCGTCGAGTAGCGATACGCCGCCAACACGATGCTGGTCTGGGTATCGGTAAACATGCGGTTAAAGGTCGCGCGATAGCTCTGACCCGAGTCATCATGGGCATCGCTCTTCAACCGCGAATGGGTGACGTCAAAAGAGAGCGCGCCGATGCCGGTGTTCATCCCTGTCCCCACCAGGAAGGCCTGATAGTCGTCAAAACCGGTGACCCCGGTGTAGCCGGTCAACAGGTTGTTGATCCCGTGCTGCCAGGTCGCCTGATAGAGCATCGGCTTGTTGCGCAGCGCGCTGTCGTCCACTTTACCGGCGGAGAGCGCGTAGCGGGTCATGCCCGGGCGCAGCAGCTGGGCGACGGAGGCGTAAGGCACGCTAAACACTTCTACCGAGCCATCCGCTTCTTTCACCGAGACCTCAAGATCGCTGCCATAGCCGGAAGGATAGACATCCTGCAGGGTAAACGGTCCGGGCGGAACGGTGGTCTGATAGATAATATTGCTGCCCTGACGCACGGTGACGAGGGCGTTGCTCTGCGCCACGCCGCGAATTTCCGGAGCATACGAGCGCATGCCGTCCGGGAACATATTGTCATCGGTGGAAAGATTAACCCCGCGCAGACCGATGGTGTCGAAAAATTCACCATTGGTGAAAATCTGCCCGCCGCTGACGATGGAGTTGAGCTGTGGGATAGGGCGCTGGAGATAGGTCTGGTTGCTGTTCCAGTGCGCTTTACCCTGCTGCTGTTGCCAGTTCAGGTTGCCGATGTGCTTCAGCAGCCAGCCGTCCCACGACAGTCCGGCGTTGACGCCCAGATAGGCGCTGCTGTTATCCGACCCGCCCACCGAAGAGGTATGGCTGTTCCAGGCGTTCGCCATCCAGCCAAGATTGAGCGCGGTAATACCTTTGTCCCAGAACTCCGGGCTAACATAGTTTTTCAGGCGTTGATCTTCATAGATCTGCGGTACCGAAATGTTCAACCGCAGGGAGGACTGGACCAGGTTGTCTTTGACGTTTTCTTCGTTGCGCCAGGATTTGAGGCTACCGCAGTAGCCCTCCTGCTCGCTCAGCTGCGGATTGAGCTTTTCCGCCGCGATGCCATATTGGGCCAGCATCGCTTTGGTGTAGCAGACGCCCAGCCGACCATCTTTATCGCGCGCGATGCGTAAATCGTAGCGCCCTTTCCACTCGTCGTTGGTGTAGACGTCAAGGGAGTAAGTGCCTTCGGTAATCGCGCTGGTCGAAAAGCGCGACAGATCGACCTTTTCGCGACTGCCGACAATAAAGCCGTCGTTAAACTGATATACCGTTCCCGGGTTTTCCTGTCCGCTGGAAAATGGCGGAAAGCAGCACAGCGCGATGGCGATCGCGGTGCTTAATCTTCCCGGGCAGAATGACCTCTGCTTCATTAGCTTTTCCCTTATTTAACGGCCACTTTCACTGCGACATCGGCGCCATAGTCATTAATGTTGTTAACGGTCAGGGTTTCGCCGCGGTTGACGGCGGAGGAGAGCGCCACCGTCTGGCTGGACTGCGGCGCCAGCATCACGGTTTTGCTGTTCAGGGCTTTACCGCCGTCGCGGGAAATACGGCTGACGGTAATGTAGAACGGCGTCGGGTTGTTGATGGCGAGACTACTGCCGCTGGCGGTCAGGGTCAGCTTCTCGGCCGCCGCATCGCGGTTGCCCAGTCCGGCAGGACGATAAATAAATTTAAAGCGCGAACGGATCGCCAGCTGCAGCACGTTCTGGCCTTCATTTTTCTGATTGGCCACCACCGGCGGAATTTCCAGCAGATTCAGCCACCACAGCGTCTCTTTATCTTTCGCCAGACCGGCGCTGCTGCCGAGCTTAATACGCAGCGTCTGGCCGCTCTTGGCGTCAACGCGCGAAATCGGCGGGGTGATAATAAACGGGGTGGTAATGGTATCCGGTGTGGCATCGGCATCGCCGTTATCCAGCCAGGCCTGCGCCAGCGCCGGACGGTCGGCGTTATTTGAAAGCTGTACCGTTATTTCTTTTTCATTTCCTGGATAAATAAAGCGGGTACCGTTAACAATAATATTGTTGGCATGGGCCGCAAAACTAAAAATGAAACAGAAAAAAAGGGCAATACGCTTCATGCTGACCTCAGAATAAAAATACAAGCGGCGGACATTGCCGCTTTATTATTGTTATTAACTGCCCCATCGCGGGGCAGTTTTATTTTCTGACGGAATTACTGGTAAGTAATTTCGTAAGTCGCGTAGCTGTTAACCACACCGGTGGTTACCGTGGTCGGCGCGCTGGTGGCGTAGCCTACGTAGTAGGTGAAACGCGCACCATCAGCTACAGCGGAAGCGTCGCCTTTCGCTTTCGGCTGAGTGCTGTCACCCGGGATGATTTTGTTGGTCAGCGCGGTAGCGTTGTCAGTAGACAGCACCAGCTGGATGTTCTGAGCACCGGAAGCTTCGGTGTTCGCCAGGTAGCCCTGTTGTTTGCTGGTTGCGCCAGCCAGCAGGTTACCGCCGGTCCAGTTCACGCCCAGTTTGCTTACGTCATCCTGTTTAGTGCCATCAGCAGCCTGGCAGTTAGAGACGTCAATGGTGAAAGATTTCGGTTTCAGGTAAGTATCCGCTGCTGCCGCTTTAACTTCAGTCAGGGTTACCGGAGACAGGTAAACGTTCGCATCGCTGCCCTGGCCGTTAACGGAAACAGTACAGGATACATCGGTAACTTTACCGAAGAAATTAACCTGGCCGCCGCCAACAGTGGTATCAGCTGCATGGGCAGCAGTCATGCCAAAAAACGCGGTTGCCATTGCTGCAGAGAGAAGAACCTTTTTCATTGCCATTTCCTTGTCAGAGTGAATTACGAATCAATGAGCACACTGTGAATTCGCATAGAACCAGAAACATCAGGCGATGCTGATTTATGCCACTGCTAATAGAATCTTCGACTGACCGGGAGCCGCAATATTTAAGGCGTCAGGTAACGAACCTAAAAATATAAGTTCGCTGGTGCTATCGGCGTCAAAGAATGCTATCTATTCGCCGACAAATATACATTTTTTCGGTGATGCTGCCAACCTAA
>NZ_AFNK01000014.1 GCF_000238795.1 Haemophilus sputorum CCUG 13788
TACCTCGTGGTAAATACAACACACTACATCGTAATACCAGAAAACACCAACGCCAGCGAGCAACAAAAAGGGGCGATTAAGCCCCTGCGCGATGATTAATGACTTCTTTTTCCAGTGCCTAGCTCTGGATCAAGCCTGACGTTAAACACACCTTTAAAGGGCGCGTCAGGCTCCTTTCCGTCCTCCACACAGGACTGTAAATACAAATCAACCGATGTTTTAAATTCCCGTTCCAGGTCAGCTAATGTTTCTGCCTCAAAAGTCACCAGATCTCGAATAAATGCCAGCTTTCCATGCAGGATATTATTTTCAAAATCCGGCTCAACTGTACCTAAATATCCTTTATATTTTAAATGTTTCATAAAACCCCAGCCTCTTTCAAGAAAAGTTATCAGATAGAAGGGTGAAAGAAAATACCAGGGAGCAGCGAGGCCACATACCCCTAAGCGCAGCGCAACCGCCGGAAAACGCACCACACTGTAAAGACAATAAAATCTTTACAACGTAAAGCTAACTATGTAATACAACGCGCTACACAATAAGAAAGGGAGAGCATGACACTCTCCCCATATATGACTCAAACTAAAGCATTATCCCGGTTATGCGCCCACCAAATGATTTCGCTAATAATCCATGCTTCTATCGCGGGTGTTTTTACAGGTTCCCCATTTACAATGCGGTTTGCAAGCTCTATCATTTCACATACTGACATTTGAGAATCTCCAAAGATGCATCTGTCATTTGGTAACAGGCTGCCCCACAGCCTGTTACCAACCCCAAATTAGTATTTGCTGATTACTTTACCCTCCTTAATCATTTTTATTAGTTCCTGTTCAGAATATTCTTTTCCGTGTTCCAATGTGGAATATATATCGCCAATAGTCCATACCCCACACACGGAGTA
>NZ_AFNK01000013.1 GCF_000238795.1 Haemophilus sputorum CCUG 13788
TACTTCGTGCGTGGTTGAGTGATGTAGCAACCGATCCAGTATCGCTGTTGCCAGCACGTGATCTCCGAACATTTCTCCCCAGTCTGCGAACCCCTTGTTTGACGTCAGTATGATGCTCGCTTTTTCATATCGACGGTTCAGTAGCCGGAAGAACAGGCTGGCTTCCTCTCTGTTCATCGGCAGATAGCCTATTTCATCCAGGATCAACACCCGGGCATAACTCAGTTGCTGTAGCTGACGCTCCAGCCGGTTTTCCTGTTTCGCTTTCATCAGTGTCGCGATCAGTCTGTCCAGTGGCATAAACAGTACCCGATGTCCCGCATCCACCGCTTTCACGCCAAGAGCTATGGCCAGATGTGTTTTTCCTACACCAGGAGGTCCCAGCAGGATCACGTTTTCGCTGCGCTCCACGAACGCCAGACCAGCCAGTTCCCGGACAACCTTACGGTCGATGCCCGGCTGGAAGGTAAAGTCGAACTGCTCCAG
>NZ_AFNK01000012.1 GCF_000238795.1 Haemophilus sputorum CCUG 13788
CTCCATCGCGATGACTTAGTAAAGCACATCTAAAACTTTTAGCGTTATTACGTAAAAAATCTTGCCAGCTTTCCCCTTCTAAAGGGCAAAAGTGAGTATGGTGCCTATCTAACATCTCAATGGCTAAGGCGTCGAGCAAAGCCCGCTTATTTTTTACATGCCAATACAATGTAGGCTGCTCTACACCTAGCTTCTGGGCGAGTTTACGGGTTGTTAAACCTTCGATTCCGACCTCATTAAGCAGCTCTAATGCGCTGTTAATCACTTTACTTTTATCTAATCTAGACATCATTAATTCCTAATTTTTGTTGACACTCTATCATTGATAGAGTTATTTTACCACTCCCTATCAGTGATAGAGAAAAGTGAAATGAATAGTTCGACAAAGATCGCATTGGTAATTACGTTACTCGATGCCATGGGGATTGGCCTTATCATGCCAGTCTTGCCAACGTTATTACGTGAATTTATTGCTTCGGAAGATATCGCTAACCACTTTGGCGTATTGCTTGCACTTTATGCGTTAATGCAGGTTATCTTTGCTCCTTGGCTTGGAAAAATGTCTGACCGATTTGGTCGGCGCCCAGTGCTGTTGTTGTCATTAATAGGCGCATCGCTGGATTACTTATTGCTGGCTTTTTCAAGTGCGCTTTGGATGCTGTATTTAGGCCGTTTGCTTTCAGGGATCACAGGAGCTACTGGGGCTGTCGCGGCATCGGTCATTGCCGATACCACCTCAGCTTCTCAACGCGTGAAGTGGTTCGGTTGGTTAGGGGCAAGTTTTGGGCTTGGTTTAATAGCGGGGCCTATTATTGGTGGTTTTGCAGGAGAGATTTCACCGCATAGTCCCTTTTTTATCGCTGCGTTGCTAAATATTGTCACTTTCCTTGTGGTTATGTTTTGGTTCCGTGAAACCAAAAATACACGTGATAATACAGATACCGAAGTAGGGGTTGAGACGCAATCGAATTCGGTATACATCACTTTATTTAAAACGATGCCCATTTTGTTGATTATTTATTTTTCAGCGCAATTGATAGGCCAAATTCCCGCAACGGTGTGGGTGCTATTTACCGAAAATCGTTTTGGATGGAATAGCATGATGGTTGGCTTTTCATTAGCGGGTCTTGGTCTTTTACACTCAGTATTCCAAGCCTTTGTGGCAGGAAGAATAGCCACTAAATGGGGCGAAAAAACGGCAGTACTGCTCGGATTTATTGCAGATAGTAGTGCATTTGCCTTTTTAGCGTTTATATCTGAAGGTTGGTTAGTTTTCCCTGTTTTAATTTTATTGGCTGGTGGTGGGATCGCTTTACCTGCATTACAGGGAGTGATGTCTATCCAAACAAAGAGTCATCAGCAAGGTGCTTTACAGGGATTATTGGTGAGCCTTACCAATGCAACCGGTGTTATTGGCCCATTACTGTTTGCTGTTATTTATAATCATTCACTACCAATTTGGGATGGCTGGATTTGGATTATTGGTTTAGCGTTTTACTGTATTATTATCCTGCTATCGATGACCTTCATGTTAACCCCTCAAGCTCAGGGGAGTAAACAGGAGACAAGTGCTTAGTTATTTCGTCACCAAATGATGTTATTCCGCGAAATATAATGACCCTCTTGATAACCCAAGAGGGCATTTTTTACGATAAAGAAGATTTAGCTTCAAATAAAACCTATCTATTTTATTTATCTTTCAAGCTCAATAAAAAGCCGCGGTAAATAGCAATAAATTGGCCTTTTTTATCGGCAAGCTCTTTTAGGTTTTTCGCATGTATTGCGATATGCATAAACCAGCCATTGAGTAAGTTTTTAAGCACATCATCATCATAAGCTTTAAGTTGGTTCTCTTGGATCAATTTGCTGACAATGGCGTTTACCTTACCAGTAATGTATTCAAGGCTAATTTTTTCAAGTTCATTCCAACCAATGATAGGCATCACTTCTTGGATAGGGATAAGGTTTTTATTATTATCAATAATATAATCAAGATAATGTTCAAATATACTTTCTAAGGCAGACCAACCATTTGTTAAATCAGTTTTTGTTGTGATGTAGGCATCAATCATAATTAATTGCTGCTTATAACAGGCACTGAGTAATTGTTTTTTATTTTTAAAGTGATGATAAAAGGCACCTTTGGTCACCAACGCTTTTCCCGAGATCTCATCTATTGAAACAGCTTGATAGCCTTTTTCAACAAACAATATCGTTGCTGAGTTAACCAGTGATTGGATAGGTACTACTTAAAATTTTCTGTTGA
>NZ_AFNK01000011.1 GCF_000238795.1 Haemophilus sputorum CCUG 13788
GATGTTGCCTTCCGTTAACAGTACAACGTCGGCACCCGGTAATTTAATATACATTTCGTGGCTCAATGGCTGGCCTGTCAACACCCCCTGTCAACGCTTCGCCCCATACCTCGCGGTATGCAACGCATGACTCGGGGACCTTGTGGATTGCTGGTCCTTCAATGGTCGGGGACTTTCACCCCTTGATCTCTACCGGTCTCCCGGTGAACACTGTATGTATAACCAGTAAAATTAGAGTGTCAGGAGGAAAGATGAAACTACAACTTTTCAGCACCGGGAAAGAACTCCCGCCACAGGCCCATCCATTGTTTGCCGATCTGGCCAGCTGCGGTTTTCCCAGCCCTGCTGCTGACTATGTCGAGTCCGATCTGGATCTCCATGATTACTGCATACGGCATCCGAGCGCGACGTACTACCTGCGTGCCAGCGGAGACAGCATGGCCGACGGCAGTCTGTACAATGGCGATCTGCTGGTTGTGGACAGTGCTGAAAAGCCGCGGCACGGCGATATCGTTGTCGCCAGCATGCAGGGGGAGTTTACGGTGAAACGGCTTCTGCTGACGCCGCGACTGACGCTGCAGCCCATGAATGCCTCCTGGTCGCCGATTTATCCTGATCCCGACGAGCTGGATATCTTTGGCGTCGTCACGCATATCATCCACCGCCCGAGGGAGATGTACTGATGTTTGCCCTGGCCGATGTGAACAGCTTCTATGCCAGCTGTGAACGTGTTTTCCGCCCGGATTTGAAAGGAAAGCCGATAGTCGTCCTGAGCAACAACGACGGGAATGTAATCGCTCGCAGTGCCGAGGCGAAGCCCTGGATCAAAATGGGAACTCCGTGGTTTCAGATAAAAAACGAAAGATACCCGGAAAAAATATATGCGTTTTCAAGTAACTATGAACTTTATGCCTCGATGTTGGCGCGCGTGATGAACAGCCTGGAGGAACTGGCCCCCAGAGTGGAACAGTATTCAATTGATGAGATGTTCCTCGATTTGACCGGCGTGGAGCACTGTATGGAGCTTGAGGACTTCGGCCGGCAGCTGCGTCAGCACGTGTATGACTGTACCCACCTGACCATTGGCGTGGGCGCCGGACCAACGAAGACCCTCGCAAAATCAGCCCAGTGGGCCTCAAAAGAGTGGAAACAGTTTCGTGGCGTACTTGCTCTGACCAGGGGAAATCCGCAGAGAACGCGGAAACTGCTTTCACTGCAGCCGGTTGAAGAAATCTGGGGGGTGGGTAACCGTATTGCACGCAAGCTGAATGTACTGGGCATTAAGACCGCGCTCGATCTCGCCCTGACGAACCCGGCCTTCATCCGCAAAAATTTTTCTGTGGTCCTTGAGCGAACGGTACGGGAACTGAACGGGGAAAGCTGCCTTTCGCTTGAGGAAGCCCCTCCGACGAAACAGCAAATTGTCTGCAGCCGCAGTTTTGGCGTGAAGATCACGGAGTACGAGTCACTCCGTCAGGCTATCTGTCAGCACGCAGAGCGGGCCTCTGAAAAACTGCGTAAAGAGCACCAGTATTGCCGGCATATTTCCGTTTTCATCAAAACGTCTCCGTTCGCCATTAAAGAGCCTTACTACGGCAACGTGGCTACGGAAAAACTTCTTACACCCACTCAGGACACCAGGGACATCATTGCAGCCGCTACAACGGCTCTGGAGCGTATCTGGAGGGATGGGCACCGGTATGCCAAAGCCGGAGTTATGCTGAATGACTTCACCGGCTCCGGCGTTTCGCAGCTGCAGCTGTTCGACGAACGCCCGCCACGCCCTTACAGTGCTGAGCTGATGAAGGTTCTGGACGGGATCAACAACTCAGGGCTGGGTAAAGTATGGTTTGCGGGGCGGGGTATTGCCCCGGAATGGCAGATGAAACGGGAGATGCTTTCTCCTGCTTATACGACACGATGGTCAGATATTCCTTCAGCGAAACTGGCGTAAAACTTTGGCGATTTCACCTTGAAATTCTCAGCCTAAACTGCCTAATTACAATAAGTTAGATGTGAAATCGCCATGGCGAAATTATTGACTCAAATTTCTGTCAAGGACCTCGTTGATAGCCTTGTCCAGTTCATCCTGAATCACTTTTGACATACGGCTAAACTCATAAGTCAGCGTACGCCCTTTCACACGCTTACGCGCGAACTTGTCCTTTTCTTCAAAAGACCAGAGTGGGGAAACCACTGACTTTTCCTTGGGAGATGGATCTATCAATGCCTGAGATGCCTGAGAAATCAGCTTCAGTATACTGGCTTTCTGTTCGTCTTCTGGTCGCTCGCCTTCACTCAAAATTGCATCGAGCTGAGCTGATACAGACTGAATGAGTTCTTCAGGCGTTAATCCCTTTTCACTGAGTTTTTCATTAACTTCTAAAAGAAGTTTATAGTCACTAAACGATAGCTCCGACTGAACCGGGAACAGAGAAATCAAGTCTTGCGGTACGGCCGCCGCCTGCAGCGCCCTGGTAACTTTAGCTTGAGATAACCCCTCCAGTTCAGCAATTTCCTTTTGATTAAATCCGGACTCTTTAAGAGCGATCAATCTCAGGCCAATCTCCCGAAGATTATGTTCTTTAGCTGTCTGGATATCTTTAGCCAGTTGGCGAGCTTCATCAGCTGATAAATGCTCTTCGGTAACCATTACATCAAGGCCTGTACGGACAAAAATTGCTGAGGCTCGCCGTCTTGAACCATCCAGTATCTCAATCCTTTCACTTTGCTTAATACCAATACAGGGAAAGAACTGCTGAAACTTAATCGTCTGGATAATGGATTTCAGGGATTCCCTGGTCAGTGCAAGTTGATCTCTTCCGTTGTTTTCCTGGTTTACGAAGGTCTTACTTTCAACTTCAGATGCAGGCACCCGAACAAACCTGAACGTTACCTTCCTGCCGGTTTTTAAGGTAAATACCTGGCTTCTACCGGTGTCCGTCATTTCCGCAATTGACGCCTGGGTATTTAACTGTCTGCCGATGGTTTTTCTTTTCTCATTCGACATCACATACCTCCGTTAGTACGAATGAACTCGATGCGATCAAAGACTGCCTTCGCAAAGTCTTCCGCTGCTGATTTTGCGCTTTTTAGTGCCTCTGTACTTCCATCATAGGTTGCTGGATTTGCTGAAATAACTGTGTCAAAAGTCTCCCCACAACGTTCGAAACCATCCAGTCTTGGCAGAACCATGTCTAGCATATCGGCACCGAAAACCTCTTTGGCCTGACTATGGCAAATTTTGTGATCAGACTTGTTCAGGATCTTGGACATGAAGCCGACATTACCGATGAGATTGCAGGTGTGCCCATCCATTTCGATGGAATCTATGAGGGCAGGGAGGCTGGCCACAAACTTCAGGGAAGAATGAAAATCAACCGTCGCCGGTGGAAGAGGGGTCAACATCAGGTCTGCCGCCCCAATGCAGTTTTTCAGGAACGCATCAAGGTGAGGACCACTATCAAGGAAAATAAAGTCGTAGTCATGCTGGAGCTTGTCGATAATGTTCTCTTTAAGCACCGCATGAATATTTTTCCCTGGCAGATGTTCTTCACACAATCCCTTCCAGCCTTCAGCAAGGAATGCATCGTCAATGGAAGCGGGGATTACATCAACACCAGGGATAATAGACGGTACTATAAAATCGGAAAGTAATTCTTCACGAGACACGTTCTGGAGCATGGCCTGAGCAGCCGTATTTTCAACCAAGCCCACTGAATTCTCATGGCTCAGGAACATTGTCAGAGATGCCTGCGGATCGAAATCGATGGCCAGAATACGCAGGTCTTCGAACAGAAGCTGAGGATGAGCTCGAAAAGCATGTGATAATGAAGCGGTAGAAACTGTCTTGGAACCACCACCTTTAAGATTACATACAAAAATCGTAAAGGCTTTATCGAAGCGATCCCTGTACTTCGGTACTTTACGATGGTTATACAGATCGATGACATTCTGAATCGTCATCGCGTATTTCATCGTATTACCAGAAGGTTTCTTTTTAAAAATGTAGCCACCGGCTTCCATTTCGGACACAGCATACTCAACACTGCCTTTACTGAGCTTAGGCAGCTTATACAGAGCGGCTTTGCTGTATTCCTGATAGAACTCGGTAAGCTTCAATTCCTCTTTTTGCTGTCGGATACTTTCGC
>NZ_AFNK01000010.1 GCF_000238795.1 Haemophilus sputorum CCUG 13788
GGTTGCAGATGAACCTGCTGCTGTTGCTGATGAACCTGCTGCAGTTGCTGATGAGCCTGCTGCGGTTGCTGATGAACCTGCTGCGGTTGCTGAAGATGCTGCTGCTGTTGCTGAACTTGCTGCTGCTGCTACTGCGCCTTCAATCTTACCTAAGTTAGTATTAACAACTTCGCTCGCTGCTTTTGCAGTTGATTCTGCTGCTGTTGCTGTTGAAGCTGCTGCTTTTGCAGTTTCGTTTGTTTGATCTAATTGTTTGGTTACAGAATAAAGTTGTGAACCATTGATCGCTTCAGTTGAAGTATCAGAAATATTGCCTGCCGCAACATTGATCAATTTACGCTCATTATCTACTGCACCAACGCTTACAAAGCTGCCTTTACCTGAAACAGTACCTTTAAAGCCACTATAAGTTAAATTACCTACAGTTGCTGAAGTTACATTTTCAACAGTATGAGAACCCGTAGTGGTTGAATGGTTGCCTAAAACAACGGCATTATCAAAGCCTTCTGCAACTTCAACACCATTACCAATTACAGTTGTGCCGTTTGCCTTGATCTTATTGTTATGACCAATAACCGTATTATTTTGTTTACCATCGGCGATGTTATTTTCCACACCAATCGCAATAGTATTATGAGTACTATTACCAACTATGTTACGCACACCTAAAGCAGTACCATTTTCTGCATTTGCACCCACCCAAGTGTGTGCCCCCACAGAAGTACCATTTACTGTGCTGTTATCTACACCTGCATAGTAACCTAATGCTGTGCCGTTATTTGTGTTTGGACGAACATAACTTCTTGCACCGACAACAGTTGCATTTAATGAGTTCGTGCCAGCTGCAGAGTATTGACCTACAACCGTCGCATTTTGCGCGCCTGCTTGAACCTCTGAGTTAGAACCTAATACTGTTGCATTAGTACCACCCGCTTGTACGCTTGAGTTTTTACCAATAACTGTTGCATTTGCTGCACCAGTGTAAACAGCGCTACCAGAACCAATTACAACTGCATCTTCAGATGCCGCTGAAGATTTGTAACCCATCACAACCGAACCGGCTGCTGCACTGGTTGTTGTTGCTTCTACACCTGCTGCAATAGAATTTGCACCTTGCGCACCGCCAGCTGAACCCACTTTATCTTTATTAGTGGTTAAAGCCGCTGTTGCAGTAGGATCCACATTATGTTCATCGTTTACATGGAAATAGTTAGTTGATGAGTTTTTAGCTAATTCTAATGCTTCATTAGCAGTAGTTTTTGCACCCTCTGCGGTAGTTTTCGCGTCAGTTGCAGTCGCTTTTGCGTCATCTGCAGCAGTTTTAGCTGTTGTTGCGGTAGCTTTTGCATCATCTGCAGTTGTTTGCGCTGTCGTTGCAGCTGCTTTTGCCTGATCTGCAGTTGTTTGCGCTGCACCTGCGGCTGTTTTAGCGTCATTTGCAGTAGTTTGCGCTGCACCTGCGGCTGCATTTGCTTGATCTGCAGTAGTTTGCGCTGCACCTGCGGCT
>NZ_AFNK01000009.1 GCF_000238795.1 Haemophilus sputorum CCUG 13788
GCTACATCTTCCTGCGTGGCGAATATATCGAAGCGGCAGTTAATCTGCGCCGTGCCATTGCCGAAGCCACCGAAGCGGGTCTGCTTGGCAAAAACATTATGGGAACAGGTTTCGATTTCGAACTGTTCGTCCATACCGGGGCAGGGCGCTACATCTGCGGGGAAGAAACAGCGTTAATCAACTCCCTGGAAGGACGTCGTGCTAACCCACGCTCGAAGCCACCCTTCCCGGCAACCTCCGGCGCATGGGGTAAACCGACCTGTGTCAACAACGTCGAAACCCTGTGTAACGTTCCGGCGATCCTCGCTAACGGCGTGGAGTGGTATCAGAACATCTCGAAAAGTAAAGATGCTGGCACCAAGCTGATGGGCTTCTCCGGTCGGGTGAAAAATCCGGGACTGTGGGAACTGCCGTTCGGCACCACCGCACGCGAGATCCTCGAAGATTACGCCGGTGGTATGCGTGATGGTCTGAAATTTAA
>NZ_AFNK01000008.1 GCF_000238795.1 Haemophilus sputorum CCUG 13788
CCCGAAAATTTACACATAACCTGTTGTTATGCGAAGTTTATCAATAAGGTAGTTAAATGGAAGAAATAGAGAAAAGTTCTGATAATGTAGTTCTGGCCCTTTCTGCTAATGATCAAAAGTTAATTCTTGATTATTTAGAACATCCTAGAGAACCTAATCCAGCAATGTTAGAGGCTCTAAAAATGTATTCTTTATATGTTACTAAAAATATTAAATAGGGTTTTAAAGCTAAACTATGGCAGATATAACCTTATCTCATATCACACCACAACATTTTTTTGAGACAGTTAGACTCTTAAAAATGTCTGAACACCGTATTTATTTGACTGTTAACTCTCTGGAAGTCCGATTTCAATATAACCAAGCAGAGAGTAAAGAAGAGACTAACGAAAGACTTGAAAAGCTGGAGCATTTTATGCATTTTCTGGAAGAGTTAGTAAATTCGGATGTGCCGATTGATTTGGAAGAATTTATTAAGATGTATAAAAAAACAACTAAAAAACGCTATTATAGGCGGTAATAGTGATGTTTGTCTGAGCTCGCTAGAGTAGTGGACTACTCTTTAATAGTCCACTCTTGTAACAATTTGTTACATCTTTGATTGTTTATTACTCTATTTAGTTGATTTTACCTTCAATAATCTCTCTTTCTATTTTTTCTTGTTCTGCTCGGTTGATCAAATCGTGTTTAGCATCATTGAGATAATTGTTAATCATATAATTAACAACGTCCGTCCATTTTGTCACCTTTCCTGTCTTAGCAGTTATTTCAACGGCAACCCTTTCAATTTTCATATGCGTTTCTGTTGGAACGCCTAGATTTTTACGTTTCATTAGAGATTTCTCCACTATCACTATTAAGCATTTATGATAGCTCACAAATATATTTTTTATTATGTGAGTAAAATCACTTGCTCACAAATGAAATTTGATTTATTTTATTATCACTTGTGAGCAAGTGAGCGTTTTGGTTATGATTGATTTCTTGAAACTTTCTATCCCTTTTAAAACAGAGCATATCATCGTCTGTAAAGATGGTGAGACTTCGTTTTTGAAAGATAGCTTGATAGAGATAGCTAGAAGAACAGGCATAAAGTTAAAATCATCTAATGTTACGTTTGAGATTGATGGCGATCTTGATGTTCAAGAACTTTCACATCCATATGAATCAATTCCCAGCAATTATTCATCTTTAGCGATGAAAATTTTTAATGGTAGCGATACTTTAAAAACTCCTCCCTATGTGGAGTTGAAAGCAAGTCCCGCTAAATTGTTACAAGGACATAATATCTTCGGTTCAACAAATTTAGATGTATGTGCATTTATTATGTTGGAATCATTTCTCAAAGCTATGCCCGAACTTTATGAGATGGTTGACATTGATGAAACATCTGTTGATTGGATAGATGTTACGTTCTCGTCCCACATTCATTCAGAATCAGTACAAAAACAAGTAATTTTATTTCTTCAGAATGTAAAAGTAGGGCAGACACGAAAAACAAAATATAACAGAGAATATGAAACAACAGCAGAATGGAATTCAGGCTCTGAACATCGTTCTTTGAAAGTTTATTTGAAGGGAGATGAAGTACAAAAACGTTTGGCTGAGGCTAAATCTGAGTTAAGAAAAACACCCAGTAAAAAACATCTGCAAAATACGATAAATGTACTAAGTGATCCTAAGTTGATTGAGTTTTCAAAAAAATGTGTTCGATTTGAAGCAAGGTTAAAAGGTAGTTATTTAGACAAGCATAAGATTCCAAGAAATTTATTTGATCTAATTAAATATCAAAAAAGTTATGAAAAGAAGGGTAGAAACCTGATAAGAGATTTATGGCAAGAAGCATTTAAAGACCTAATTAAAGCAGTTGGAGAAAGTAAGATGAATGTTTATAACAGAGATCATATACAAAAATTATTATGTAAAACTTATTTTTCAATAACACCAAAAGGCAATATTAGTTATGCAAAAGCTGAGCGGATATTTAGCTTTTATAAAAATTTACTTAATGATGGTTATCAAGAAACGCAAAATTGTATGAATAGACAGACATTCTGGCGATATGAGAAAGATTTAATTGCTATCGGTTTAACCAAAGCTCAATTACAAAATCTGAAAGCTTATGAACGTCATAACATCATTCCGCTGATGAAACTTGTTGAAATTGATTTTAGTTGTCAGCGTCCTGATTGGTACGTTGAGCCAACTTTGGAGAAATGGGGCATCGCCGCATAGTTGAATAAAAAAGAGGAAATTAAAATGAGTAATCAAAACATTAACCAATACTTACTAAAAGTGCAGGTATTTGCAACATCACGTATTGATGAGCGTTCAGGTGTAAGCCAAAAAACCGGTAAAGATTGGTATATCCGCAATCAAGAAGCTTACATTGATTTAGGTGGCCAATTTCCTGTAATGGTAAAAATCCCATTACAGAAAGATCAAATTCCGTACGGTCCGGGTAATTATTACGTCCATCCAAGTTCATTTAGAGTCAGTGGTTATTCTGATTTACAGGTTTCTGATATTGTCCTAGTGCCTTCTGATGAAAAATAAATCTTTATATATCAATTACTTAGATTGATTTGTTTCGCATAATG
>NZ_AFNK01000007.1 GCF_000238795.1 Haemophilus sputorum CCUG 13788
TAGATTATGTTAAATGAATAATTAAACTAACAAAAGATTGAGTAACTTTGTTATCCAACTAACGTTTTATTCGGCTCTCCACCAATTTCACGTGCTAGTTTGGGAACTAAGTAACCTGATGTAATTTTTTGAAGTTCTCGGTAAATCTTTAAAGCTTCAGCATCTTCAACGAAGAAATGTGAGGCCCCTTCTACTCGGTCTAATAAGTGTAAATAATATGGCAAAATCCCAATACTAAATAATTTATGACTCAATTGTTTTAAACACTCAGCCTGGTTATTTACACCTTTAAGCAATACAGCTTGATTAAGCAATACAACATTAGCTTTTTTAAGCATTTGCATTTTTTGTGTAAAAATTTCATCTATCTCATTAGCGTGATTGATATGTGTCACCATCACAATATGCAAACGAGATTGCAAGAATCTTTGGCATAATATTTCTGTAATACGATTTGGAATCACTACAGGTAAACGAGAATGAATACGCAATGTTTGTATATGAGGAATTTGCTCTAATTGCGTAATAAGCCAATCTAACTCGGCGTCTTTCGCCATCAAAGGATCCCCCCCAGAGAAAATCACTTCCTCAATTTCTTTATGCGCGGCAATATAATCCAATCCTTGTTGCCAAATCTGTTTGCCACTTTTGATTTCATCATATGGGAAATGACGTCGGAAACAATAACGACAATTGATTGCACAACTATTTTTAATCATAAATAACAATCGATTTTGATATTTATGCAAAATATTAGGTGCTGGACTATGCTGTTCTTCTAGTGGATCTTTAACAAACCCTTCTGCTTGCAAAAATTCATTAGCCGAAGCCATTGCTTGTAGAAATAAGGGATCATAGCGATTTCCCTTCTCCATTTTTTCAGCAAATGATTTTGGTACACGTAAAGCAAATAATTTGCGCGCAAGTATATCCTGAGAAAAATCAGCTGGATCTAACTCAAGAAATTCAAGTAACGCGACTGGGTTATTAAAGGCATTAGCTAAATCGGTTAACCATTGCGCTTTTGTAGCTGTTTGTTGAGCAGTTGGAATAATCAATGAGTGCATAATAAATGCCCCTATTTCAAGGGGCTAAATAGAAGAATTAAGGAAGGAGCTGGCATTCTAATGGAGTGCCATTTGGATTTACCATCACAATAGGCGTACTTTGGCCACCTTGTGCAGCTGCTAAATATTGCACACCACCAATACAATAGCGACGATATCCATCTGTTTTTTCAACTAAATATGGGTCAATTTGTCCACCAATACTATGAAATTGTGCGACTGTAGAGACTACATTTTGTGTTGCTGGTGCTTGTTTTGTTTCAGTTACCGTTTGAGCTTGAGTTGTACCCTCTTGTGCTACTGCCTCATTAGGCGCAAGCGCATTGCTTAATAAATACCCTGCAGCTGCACCTGTTGCAAAGTTTGCCATACGATTCCCATTTACCGCTTGTTGGGATTGGTTGGGAATAGTTCGATTTGGCGTATTTTCAAAGGTCGCATCTTGTTTTTGTTGCGTGGATTGTGTTTTCTGTGTTTGAACAGGTTTTGAAACTACTGCACGAGAAGAACTGCCACCAAAACCGCCTGAACGCCCACCTCTTGCTTCAGCAAACCCTGCAACGGTGAATGCCACAATGGCAGAAATTGCCATAATTTTTTTCATATTCATTCCTCTTTTTAAGAAAGTTAACAGATTATAACAAAATTTTTTAGAGTTCTTTGAAGATTTACGGTATTATAGGGGGCTTTTTGGAAAACCCAATAGCGGGTAATTCAAAGTTTGTTAATTTTTTGTAAAACATTGAGGAATTTATGGCTAACTATAGCACTAATGATTTCAAACCAGGTTTAAAATTTATCCAAGATGGCGAACCTTGCGTAATCGTTGAAAACGAATTCGTGAAACCAGGTAAAGGTCAAGCATTTACCCGTACTAAAATCCGTAAATTGATTTCAGGTAAAGTATTAGAAATCAACTTTAAATCAGGTTCTTCTGTTGAAGCAGCTGATGTTGTAGATTATAACTACAACTACTCTTACAAAGATGAAGACTTCTGGTATTTCATGCACCCAGAAACTTTCGAGCAAATTTCTGTTGATGCAAAAGCATTAGGCGATAACGACAAATGGTTGGTTGACCAAGCAGAATGTATCATTACATTATGGAACGGTTCTGCAATCGCAGTAACACCACCAAACTTTGTGGAATTAGAAGTTGTTGAAACTGACCCAGGTTTAAAAGGTGATACCGCAGGTACTGGTGGTAAACCAGCAACATTAAGCACTGGCGCAGTAGTTCGTGTACCATTATTCGTTCAAATCGGTGAAGTTATCCGTGTGGATACCCGTTCAGGCGAATACGTTTCACGCGTAAAATAATTTAATTTTCGCAGTTTAAACAAAACAAGCGGTAAAATTTCTTGCAAACTTTGCAAAAAATCTTACCGCTTTTTATTGCTTCAAAAAATGGCTGAAGATTAACGTTTATATTGTTAAGCAGCCTGTAAAATTGTTTTCAACTGTAATGCGCTTGGCGTTACTACAGGTAAGAATGCGCCTTCTCTCCAACGACGAATAAAATCTGAACCTGCATTTTGTAAATAGCCACGCCCACCAGAGGCTTGAAGTTCTAGCAATAAACTTTGCGCGACTACATCCACAATTTCAATGCGAATATTAAATAGCGCTTTAGGATTTTCAATAAAATAGTTACCTTGTGCTAAACCTTGAGCTAAACGCTGTTCTAAGTCCGCTAATTTTTTTACCTGAACATCATATTCAGGTTTTAGCACAGAACGATTCTCAACATAATCTAATGCTTTTTTTACTTCCGCTAGACTGCGAGCCGCCAAACCAAATGCCATTGCACATTGTAACCCCAAGAAAGTAGGGCGAACATCAGACAAATATTCTTCCGCATTGTTGGCAATAATCCAATCGGGATCAAGCTCTACATGATTTAGCTCCACAGCAACAGTATTACTTCCTTGTAGCGCGACTAAAGAAAGCTCTTTAGCCCGAACAACGCCTTGTGCATTCGATGGTAACGCGACAATAATTGGCGCATGGCTACTATTTTCATACTCGGCAGCAATAATGGTTACAAATCCTTTTGCGGTTAAATTCGTAATCCATGGTAATCGCCCTTGTAAATAGCGCTTTCCATCTTTTTCGATAATTTTTACTTGTAATTCTTCAATACCTGATAGGAATTTTACTGCATTTGATAATCCTGTGCCGCCTGAGAGATTACCAACTAACAAATCGGCTAACCAACGTTCTCTTGGTGCGTGGTTTTCACTACTTAATAGATTTTGAATTAGGGTGCGATGCCCCCAAGAAATAAACCCCGCGGTTAAAGAATAAGTGGAAATTTCACGTACGGCGGCAATGGCTTGTTCAAAATCTCCCCCTGCTCCACCAAGATTCTCTGGTACTCCGATTTTAAAAACGCCTTCGTTTGCTATCCGTTGAAATAATTCATCGGCATATTGATTTGATTGATCGATTTCAGTGGCATGTTGGTTTAACCATGCTAGAAACTCTGCTGAGAAAAATTGAGACATTGTGTTGCTCCTTATTTGTTTTTTTATTGTTAAAAATGGAATGGCATGATAGATAGTAATTTAATTTTTTAGGCAAGAAAACCAACTAAAATCCACTAAATATTCTTTTTTTGTATAAGAATAAAAAGTTATAACACTAAACGATGCTCTTTTTTAAAGGCAAAATAAAAAGCAAGCGGTCAGAATTTGCAAAATTTTTACAAAAAAGACGCGCTTGCTTTCGCCCTTTCCGTTCTTATCAATACAGTGTAGAATACAAGTTATTTTTTATTGAAAAACAGAGAATGTTATGAGCGAAGAGATTTTAACTAACGCACCGGAAAGTCGTGCGAATTTTATTACCCATATTATTGATGAAGATTTAGCATCAGGTAAACATAACAACGTTTATACTCGATTCCCACCTGAGCCAAACGGCTATTTACATATTGGTCACGCTAAATCTATCTGCCTAAACTTTGGTATTGCACAAGAATATCAAGGTAAATGTAATTTACGTTTTGACGATACTAACCCCGTAAAAGAAGACGTTGAATATGTTGATTCGATTAAAGCTGATGTGGAATGGTTAGGCTTTAAATGGGAAGGTGAACCTCGTTATGCTTCAGATTACTTTGATGCGCTTTATGGTTATGCCATTGAGTTAATCAAAAAAGGTTTAGCTTATGTTGATGAACTTTCACCAGATGAAATGCGCGAATATCGTGGCACATTAACTGAACCGGGTAAAAATAGCCCTTATCGTGATCGTTCAGTAGAGGAAAACTTAGCGCTATTTGAAAAAATGAAAAATGGCGAAATCGCAGAAGGTAAAGCTTGTTTGCGTGCCAAAATTGATATGGCATCACCTTTTATTGTAATGCGTGACCCAGTTATTTATCGTGTTAAATTCGCTCACCACCACCAAACTGGTGATAAATGGTGCATTTATCCGATGTACGACTTCACGCACTGTATCTCTGATGCCATTGAACGTATTACCCACTCTTTATGTACGTTAGAATTCCAAGACAACCGTCGCTTATATGACTGGGTACTAGACAATATTTCTATTGAACGCCCATTACCGCATCAATATGAATTCTCGCGCTTAAATTTAGAAGGCACATTAACCTCTAAACGTAAATTATTAAAACTGGTTACAGATGGTATTGTCGATGGTTGGGATGATCCTCGTATGCCAACCATTTCAGGTTTACGTCGTCGTGGCTATACACCGGCATCATTGCGTGAATTCTGTCGTCGTATCGGGGTAACCAAACAAGATAACGTAGTAGAATACTCTGCGCTTGAAGCATGTATTCGTGAAGACTTAAATGAAAATGCACCACGTGCAATGGCCGTGATTAACCCTGTTAAAGTGGTGATTGAAAACTTTGGTGACAAAGAAATCTTAAAAGCACCTAACCATCCGAACCGCCCAGAATTAGGTGAACGCGAATTGCCATTTACGCGTGAGCTTTATATTGATGAAGCGGACTTCCGTGAAGAAGCAAATAAACAATATAAACGTTTAGTATTAGGCAAAGAAGTTCGCTTACGTAATGCTTATGTGATTAAAGCTGAGCGTGTTGAAAAAGATGCAAGCGGTCAAATTACCACAATTTATTGCACATACGATCCTGAAACCTTAGGTAAAAATCCAGCGGATGGTCGTAAAGTAAAAGGCGTAATTCACTGGGTATCTGCTGAAGAGAATAAACCTGCTGAATTCCGTATTTACAATCGTTTATTTACTGTACCAAATCCAGGTGCAGCAGATGACATTGAAACCGTATTAAACCCTGAATCTTTAGTGGTGAAACACGGTTTTGTGGAACCAAGTTTAGCGAATGCAAAAGCGGAACAAGGTTACCAATTTGAACGTGAAGGCTACTACTGCTTAGATAGCAAAGATGGTTCAGCTGAGAACTTAGTCTTTAACCTGACAGTGAGTTTAAAAGAAGGCTTTAGTGCCTAGTGAACATTTGCAAGCGGTCGGATCTTTTCAACCGCTTGCAATTTTATTTTGAGGAAAGTGTTATGAAAAAAATTATCCTATTATTAGTTAGCATATTAGCCATCAGCGCTTGTTCGCAATCAAAAAACGTTTATTTCAATGGTGCGGAAGGCTCTCACTCAGGAATTCGATATAGTTCAACCGATAAAAGTATATCTTTAAACCCATAAAACAATGCGGTAATAACCAATATTACCGCATTCTTTTTGCTAATCGTCCGTCAAATGAGAAATATCATGGTAAGACGCTAATTTACGAATAGTTCGTGAACGGCCTCGAATTAACAACGTTTCTGTAAAGATCATACTGCCTTTGCGTTGCACACCTCTAAGCAAATCTCCTGTAGTAATGCCTGTTGCAGCAAAAACGACATTATCATCTCGCACAATCTCTTCTATTTTTAATACCGTATTCACAGGAACATTCATGGCAGCACAACGCGAAATTTCTTTTTCCGCAGCTTTTAAGTTTTCAGGTGTATTCCCTTTTACTTTATTACGTGGAATCAATCTTGCCTGAATATCTCCCCCTAGTGCATTTACAGCAGCCGCAGTCACAACCCCTTCCGGCGCACCACCGATGCCATAAACTAAATCAATATCGCTATCAGGCAAACAACATTGTACACCAGCAGCAACATCGCCATCTGGAATAGCAAGAACTCTTACGCCTAAGGCTTGTACTGATTTGATAATTTCATCATGTCGAGGTTTTGCAAGAATAGCTACCGTAATTTGTGATAGCAATTTTCCTTTTTTAGAAGCCACTCGGCGAATGTTTTGTTCAAGCGGTAAGTTTAAATCAATCATCCCTTTGGCATCGCTATCTACCACTAGTTTTTCCATATACATATCTGGCGCTTGTAAGAATGTGTTTTTTCCCCCAGCTGCTAACACCGCTAATGCACCAGATTGCCCCATAGCTGTCATACGAGTTCCATCAATTGGATCAACCGCAATTGAAACCTCTTCTTGGTCAGGTTTGTTTTGTCCAACTTTTTCACCAATATAAAGCATTGGCGCTTCATCAATTTCGCCTTCTCCAATCACTACTTCACCACGAATTTCCATCTGATTGAGTAGCTGACGCATTGCTTTTACCGCAGCATTATCTGCCGCATTTTTATCCCCTCGCCCAATCCAATCAAAAGCAGCTAACGCAGCTGCCTCTGTTACGCGAGAAAATTCAAATGCAATTGCCCGTTTCATGATTCTGACTCCTTTACTAAAAAAACATTATTATTTTAACGCAACGCAAACGATTGCGAACAAAAATTTGCATAAAAACGTGATAAAAAATTATTTTTTACAAAAACATGGAACTTTTCAATGAAATCAATATCTTAATTAGGTATAATCCTTATGTATTTTAGTCACACATTTCCCATTTAGAGGTAAACACTATGTCATTAACAATTCTTGACCAACTTGAAGAAAAAATTAAACAAGCCGTTGAAACTATCCAACTCCTTCAATTAGAGTTAGAAGATTTAAAAGAACAAAAAGCGGCAGCAGAACAAGAATCAGCGGCATTACGCCAAGAACATGAGCAATTAAAATCAGAGCACCAAAACTTCCAAGATCGTTTGCGTGCACTTTTAGGCCAAATTGACAACGTTTAATTACTGATTAACACTAAACGGCTACTTAGTTAGCCGTTTTTTATTACACTGGATTATGGCAAAGCTCTACTTTTATTATTCTTCAATGAATGCAGGTAAATCAACTACTCTGCTTCAATCTGCTTATAACTATCGCGAACGTGGTATGAATACACTTATCTATACCGCTGCCATCGATGATCGTTTTGGGTTAGGTAAAGTGACCTCTCGAATTGGTATTGCAGAAGATGCCAAATTATTTACCAACGAAACTAATCTTTTCCTTGAAATTGCTAACGAGGTAGAAAAACAGCCACTGCACTGTATTCTGATTGATGAAGCACAATTTCTAACTAAATCACAAGTTTATCAACTGACCGATATCGTTGATAAATTAAATATTCCAGTGCTTTGCTATGGACTACGTACCGATTTCCAAGCAGAATTATTTGAAGGTAGCCACTATTTGTTAGCTTGGGCTGATGAATTGATAGAACTCAAAACTATTTGCGATTGTGGGCATAAAGCCCATTTTGTATTGCGTCTAAATGCGGACGGTCAACCGGTTAAAGATGGCGAGCAAATCCAAATTGGCGGGAATGACCGTTATCTTTCCGTCTGCCGTAAACATTATAAAGAAAGGCTTGGCAAATAGCCTAAATTGAAAAATTAGCTAATTTGCCAAAATTATGCAAAAATGGCCACCGATTTCAAGGAGCAGTTATGAACTTATCTCAATATCGGTGGACTAAGGCAACGGAAATTTACCCAAACCGAGGTAAGAAATCCTATGCAGGCAAACGCTTGCGTTATAGACTTCGTTCACTCCTTCATCGTCGCCAAGTTAAGCAATTTGAACAATTTGTTGCACAACATCCAATACTTATTCCTCTTTTAAAACAGCGGGTAAATTATAGCTATCCACTGGTACATCGTTTTTTAGATAAACGATTTAGTGCTCAACAGCGCTTTAATGCAATTTGTGAAAATTTATTATTTTTACCACAACAATTATCCCATTTGACTGAACCACTTTGGCAACAACCAATAAGCTTTGGTGAGGTAATTCCAGATTTTGAGATTTTACTCAATATCAATGAACATCAACCAATGGAGGGGTTCTGGGCATTAGAGCTTCGCTATAAACCACATAATCAACTGATCTATTTACTCACGTTCGGTAAGTTAGATGATGCATTACTGATTGCAGTAGTTCAAGGTCCGAACTTTGAAGGCGCTAAGGAGCTGGTTAAACAGCTTACCAAATATTGTCATGGTTTACGCCCAGCATATTTAATGGTTGAAGCGATGAAACTGCTTACCCAAATACTGGGATACCAGAAACTTTTTGGTATTCCCCAAAAATATCAGAATAAATCTCGCCTAGTACAAAGTAAGCGTTATGTGGTGGATTATGATGCTATTTTTTCTGAAGCTGGTGGGAAAGCTGGGCATTATTGGACTTTACCATTGCAAGAAGATCGTGATCTTGAGTCTATTCCTAGCAAAAAGCGCTCAATGTATCGGAAACGTTTTGCAATGTTAGATAGTCTAGGTGAAATCATGCAACAAACATTAAATAAATAGTTTTCGCACATAAAAAAGCTCGGTATTTACCGAGCTTTCTTTTTGCAAAAAATAGTAGAAATCAGACCGCTTGTTATTTCACTAATTTTAAGTGAGATGACTTTTTCTTCACGACTTTTTTCTCAGTTGTGGACTCACATAATTGTTTCGAACGCTCAAGATAAGCTTGTTCGCTATAATACGACTCTTCTTGGAACAAAATGCCATCTCCAGACTCTTGAGCATATAACGCTTCTGCAGCCCCAAATGGAATATAAATATCTCGTAACATTCCTTGAAAACGTGCACTAAAACGAATTGCTTCATCATCAACCACATATTGCCCAATTGAACGTTGGGAAATATTTAAGATAATTTTTCCGTCCCGTATAAATTCAACAGGAACATCTACATCTGGATAATTGCAATTGACTAATAAATAAGGGGTGTTTCCGTTATCTGAAATCCAGTTGTAATAAGCATAATAAACATAAGGGCGTAAAGGTTTCATTATTCTTTATCATCCATTAAATGTTTCGGTGCAGCACCACCGATAGATTGTACAAAACTATCACGTTGGAATACACGCGTCATATAAGCGTTGATTGCTTTTGCACTGCTTCCACTAAATTCAATACCAAGTTGATTCATTCGCCATAATAGTGGTGCAACATAGCAATCAACCAAACTAAACTCTTCGCTCATAAAATAAGGCGTTGCTGCGAAAATTGGGGCCAATGCCATCATTTCTTCACGCAGTTGTGCTAATGCTTTTTGTCCTTCTTTTGATTCAGGTGCGCGATTTACGATATTGATCAAAGAATACCAATTCTGTTCAATACGATACATCGTTAAACGGCATTTGGCACGTAATACAGGATAAACAGGCATTAGTGGTGGATGAGGAAAACGCTCATCAAGATATTCCATAATAATACGCGAATTAAACAAGACTAGGTCGCGATCAACTAAAGTTGGAATATTACCGGAAGGATTTAATACCATTAAATCTTCAGAAATCGAATTAGGGCTCACATTTTCAATCTCATAAGGCACCCCTTTTTCGGCTAAAACGATACGCACCTGATGGCTATAAATATCGTTTTTCTCTGAAAACAAGGTGGTTACAGAACGTTTATTGGCACTACTTGTCATTTATTATTCTCTCCGATAACTGATATGATACGCATGCTATTGAAAAACACATTGCAATAGCGAATTCAACGATAAATTATAGCATTTCCTTGCCTAAAATAACAGTATAAAATCATGCTTTGTCGCGTATTCCTTCGATAAGGAAGGATTATTTAAAATACCCAAGCAATCGTTTGCTCATCATGCTATACTTTTTATTATTTATTGACTAAACATAAGGTTTTCTATGTCTCAACCAGAAATTGCCATTGTTATGGGTTCTAAAAGCGACTGGGCAACAATGTCGGAAGCAACACAAATTTTAGATCAATTTTCGTTACCCTATCACGTTGAAATCGTTTCAGCCCATCGTACACCAGATAAACTTTTTTCTTTTGCTGAAAATGCTCGGGCAAACGGCTATAAAGTCATTATTGCGGGCGCAGGTGGCGCAGCTCATCTTCCCGGCATGATCGCAGCTAAAACTATCGTTCCTGTTTTAGGTGTCCCTGTTAAAAGTAGTATGTTAAGCGGTGTAGATAGCCTCTACTCTATTGTGCAAATGCCCAAAGGGATTCCTGTTGGCACGTTAGCCATTGGGCCAGCTGGTGCAGCCAATGCGGGGTTATTAGCCGCACAAATTTTAGCGATGTTCCATCCTGAATTGACTGAAAAACTACAAGCTTTCCGTCAAGCACAAACACAAACTGTATTAGATAATCCAGATCCTAGAGTCGCATAATATGTCGAAAAAATTATTGATTCTACACACTGGCGGCACGATTTCTATGAGCGAAGGCAAAGATGGAAAAGTCTCGCCTTCTGAGCGAAATCCGTTATTAGACACTCTTGAGAAATTAAATCATCCTGCACAACTATTCCAAGAGTCTATTTTTAATGTTCCTTCTCCACATATCAATTTAACGCATTGGCTAACGTTAAAAGCACGGATTGAAAAAGCGGTTAATGACGAATTTTACGATGGCATCGTTATCACACACGGTACAGATACATTAGAAGAAACAGCTTATTTTTTAGATTTAGCATTAAATATCAATGTACCAGTTGCCATTACTGGCGCAATGCGTTCAAGTAATGAACTTGGTGCCGATGGCTTAATTAACCTACAAAGTGCAATTTTAGTGGCGCTTTCGCCAGAAAGTCGTGGCAAAGGCGTCTTGGTTGTCATGAATGATGAAATTCATCACGCAAAATTCGTCACGAAAACCCATACTACAAACGTAGCTACTTTCCAAACACCAACTTTTGGACCTTGCGGGTTAATTACGAAAAATAATGTGCTTTATTTCCAGCAACTAACCGTTTATGAACGTTTTCCTGTACGTGAAATCTGTTACTCAAACATTCAAGTTATCAAAGCTTATGCGGGAATGGATAGTTTCTTACTTACCCAATTAGCTCAACATGGATGCGATGGTGTCATTATTGAAGCTTTAGGCGCAGGAAACCTTCCGCCAGATTCACTTTCGGGTGTAAACGCATTATTAGAGGCTAATATTCCCGTCGTATTAGTTTCACGCGCATTCCACGGCGTTACCCAAGATGTTTATGATTATCTTGGCGGCGGAAAACAACTCAAACAGCAAGGTATCATTTTTACAACGGGTCTTAGCGGACAAAAAGCACGCATTAAACTGATGGTATTATTGAACCAACAACGTGAAAAACCGCTTGCCGATTATTTTTAACAAAAACGGAATCCAAACCATGCAAAAAAGTGCAATTTACCCACCAGTGTATGTTCTAGGTAATGGTCAATTAGGCAGAATGCTACGCTATGCTGGTGCGCCTTTAGATATTGAAGTTTTGCCTCTTGCTTTTGATGCGCCAGTGTTTGAACTGCCTTCAAACAGCATCATTACCGCAGAAATTGAACGTTGGACGCAAACACCTTTAACCCAATTACTTGGTAATCATTCTAACTTCGTTAATCTAAATGTGTTTGGCACAACGGCCGATCGTTTCACACAAAAAAGCTTATTAGACAAACTACAATTACCGACAGCACCATGGCAACTACTCTCCTCTAAAGCACAATGGGATGAAGTATTTAGCCAAGTTGGAAAAAAAGTGGTGGTAAAACGCCGCACAGGTGGCTATGACGGACGAGGTCAATGGATTGTCACTCAAGAAAATTGCGCACAAATTACGGATGATCTCTTTGGAGAAGTCATCGCAGAGAAATTTATTCCATTTGATGGTGAAGTTTCTCTAGTCGGCGCACGGTTTAAAAATGGCGAAACACGTTTTTATCCAGTCACGCATAACTTACAACAAAACGGCATTTTACGTTATTCGATTTATCATCCTGATTTTCCACAGCAAGCCCACTTCCAAGCGCAAGCTGAACAAATGCTTAAAAAAATTATGGATGAACTCAATTATATCGGCGTGATGGCAATGGAATGTTTTGTTGTGGGCGATAAACTCCTCATCAATGAGCTGGCTCCTCGCGTACACAATAGCGGGCATTGGACTCAACTTGGTTGTTCAATTAGTCAGTTTGAACTTCATTTAAGAGCGTTATTAGATCTCCCTACTCCAAAACTTGAGCCCATTGCACCAAGTGTGATGGTTAATCTCATCGGCATTGAACATAACAATGCTTGGCTTAATATACCGTTTTCACAATTACATTGGTACGGTAAAGAGGTTCGTGCAGGACGTAAAGTTGGGCATATCAATCTCACTCATCCAAGTAACACCCAATTGATCGCATTACTTGAGCAGCTTCGCCCGCATCTTACCGAAGATTTCCAAAGCGGCTTAAATTGGGCAATTGAGAAATTAAAATAACGAGCACATTACAAGCGGTTAAATTTGTAAAAAGTTTTGCAAAAAATTTTTCATTTTAACCGCTTTTCTATTGTCAAAAGCGACTATCAGTTGTATAAGTAACCTTAGTTCACACACAACAATGAGGATAATAAGATGTCATTATTTGCACATATTCAGGCTGCACCAGCAGACCCAATTTTAGGTTTAGGTGAAGCATTTAAAGCAGAAAAACGCCCTGGTAAAATTAACTTAGGGATTGGCGTTTATATGAATAACGAAGGTGTTACGCCAATTATGAGCGCAGTTAAAATTGCTGAAGCTCGCCTATTAGAGGAAGAAATCAATAAAAACTATCTCACAATTGATGGCGTACAAGCATTTAATGCACACACCCAAGAATTACTATTCGGGAAAAATGCTGAAATTATCCACACTGGACGTGTTAAAACTGCACAAAGTTTAGGCGGAACTGGGGCGTTACGTATCGCAGCAGAATTTATTAAACGCCAAACTGCTGCGCAAAACATTTGGATTTCTAACCCAACATGGCCAAACCATACAGCGATTGCAAATTCTGCTGGTATCAATGTTAAAAACTATCGTTACTACAACCAAGAAACCCACGCATTAGATTGGGATAATTTAATTGCTGACTTAAGCCAAGCACAAGCAGGCGATGTTGTGTTATTCCATGGGTGCTGCCATAACCCAACCGGTATCGATCCAACACCAGAACAATGGGATTTCTTAGCAAAAATGTCAGCTGAGAAAGGTTGGCTACCATTATTTGACTTTGCTTACCAAGGTTTAGGTAACGGATTAGAAGAAGATGCTTACGGCTTACGTGCATTTGCCAAAGTCAATAAAGAATTATTAGTTGCAAGCTCATATTCTAAAAACTTCGGTTTATACAATGAGCGCGTTGGCGCCTTTACTTTAATTGCTGAAACACCAGAAATTGCAAATAATGCCTTCTCACAAGTGAAGTCTATTATTCGTGTGCTCTACTCTAACCCTGCTTCTCACGGCGCAAACACGGTTTCTCGTGTATTAGATGATGCAGAATTAAAAGCAAGCTGGATTAAAGAATTAGATGGCATGCGTGATCGCATTAAAACCATGCGCACCAAAATGGTAGAATTGCTAAAAGAAAAAGGCGCAAAACAAGATTTCAGCTTTATTGCTGAACAAAATGGAATGTTCTCTTTTAGTGGCTTAACACCAGAACAGGTTGATCGCTTAAAAGATGAATTTGCCATTTATGCGGTACGATCAGGTCGAATCAACGTTGCCGGCATTACCGACAAAAACATTGATGCACTTTGTGAAGCTATTGTAAAAGTGCTCTAATCTAAAAAGAAATTAGATTTATTAAACAATCTGCACCTTAAAATCGATTACTTATATTGGTAACAAATTAAGGTGCAGATTTTTCTTACAAATTTTGGGAAATTTTCCTGTATGAGAAAAGTTTTAACTTGCCTCATGATAAAAATCACTATTTTCCTATTATAATAAAACGTTCCTTTGCTGCTTCCACAATCTGTTCAAAAATAGAATGCGCTCTTTTGAATCTATTCAATGCATTTCGAATAGGTTGCATCGCATCGACTAAATTATCTGGGTAACATTCTATTACTTGTTTTGGTTCGAGTTTTTCATCTATTGGGAAATAGATATCGCCTTCTTTAGCATTAAGCTTAAATCCAAAAGAAATTAATTTTGTTTCATATTTTTTGTATTGTTCGCTAATAAAGTTTTTCCATTCTTTCTCACTACATTGGGTAAATTGCTTCTTATAACTATAGAAGCCTAATACCATACGTTCATTTTTATGTGAGAATAGTGGTGTTATCCACCAATACGTTCCTTTTTCTATTATTCCTTCATCACATTCAAATCCAAAATAATAATGAGCAAAGCAGTTTTTATAATCTGCATCATTATTGTTATTAGCAAGCCATTTAATTGGATAAAAAAGCACATCGCCATGTTGAAAAAAATCGAATCTCCCTTTAAACTCAGGAAACTCATCCTGAATTACTTCATCAATTTTATTAAATAACAATGCATTAAATTCATCCCTTATAAGTAATGAAGCTTCATCAAATATTTGAATATTTTCAATAATAATTCTAAAAGCGGCTTTTTTACTCATTTTTACTCCCTAAAATGTAAGAATATGTTGTATAAACTGCTCTGCTAACCAGATACCTTTATGTTGTGATACTTGCTGATTGGTTCTACGAGTATATTGAGTAAATGCAGTAGCAAGCCTTTTCCATGATAATCCAATAATATCTTGTCTGTTACGATAATTAATAGGCAATAAGCCATCACGCGTTAAATAAATTACTACAAAAGTCCGATTTCCAGCCTTAATTCTAGCATTGTCTAAATACCGTTCTAACTGTTTTTCACCCTCAATAGCATTAATTTTCACTTCAATAAATACTAATAGATTCTCAGCTTCAATTTCAATATCAACACGCTCACTTATTTCACCTAGCGGATGGCTTTCAGCTGTAGTACGGTATTGAGTTAAAGTTGGTAAAGATGATGATAAATGTATACTTTCAAATAATGCATTTAAAAAAGCTTTTCCCTGCCCATGATCTGCATACATATCTAAAAACCAACGTAATACTTTGCTGTTTCTTACTTCATTTTGTCCAATGTTCGCTATCTGCCAAACATTTATATATTTCCCTTCTGCTTTTTCTTGCTCAATCCCTGCTGTTATTTGTTGGTAATCAGTCAAAAATTGTTGAAGTTTTTTGGCATCAGGGATGTATTGAAATTTCTGCATATTTGATTCTACAGATAATTCAACATTTGCTTGCCAATCTGCACAGAAATTTGCAAGTTGTTGCGCAAAATTATTATTTATACCCATCATTTTCTACGTTTAAATTTCTAATAAACACATTTTCAAATTATGAATTTCATCTCTCACTGCAGCCGCTTTCTCAAACTCAAGATCTTTTGCAAAATCTCGCATTTGTTGTTCTAACTGTTTCATTTCTTTTTCTAACGCTTGACGAGATTTCGGTTTAGCATCATTTGCAAAACTATCTAATTTTTTGACCGCTTGTTTGCCACGTTTTGGTTTGTCCGTTTGACCAATATCGAGCAATTCACCTACTTTTTTATTCAATGCTTGCGGAACAATGCCTCGTTCTTCGTTGTATTTCATCTGTTTTTCACGACGACGTTCGGTTTCTTGAATCGCTTTTTGCATAGAATTTGTAATTCGGTCGCCATATAAAATCGCTTTACCATTGAGGTTACGCGCAGCACGCCCGATGGTTTGGATAAGTGAACGTTCGGAACGTAAAAAACCCTCTTTGTCTGCATCTAAAATTGCAACCAATGAAACTTCTGGCATATCTAACCCTTCACGTAATAAGTTGATGCCGACTAATACATCAAACATACCTTTACGTAAATCATGAATAATCTCAACGCGTTCAACCGTATCAATATCACTATGCAAATAACGCACTCGCACGCCATGTTCATCTAAATAATCGGTTAAATCTTCCGCCATTTTTTTCGTTAATGTCGTCACAAGCACACGTTCATCCACCGCAACGCGTTTATGAATTTCTGAAAGCAAATCATCCACTTGTGTCGCTACTGGGCGAACCTCAATAATCGGGTCAAGCAAACCGGTTGGACGCACGACTTGATCCACGACATCTCCATTGGATTTTTCTAACTCATAATTGCCTGGCGTGGCGGAAACATAAATCGTTTGGGGCGCTAGACGCTCAAACTCTTCAAATTTGAGTGGGCGGTTATCTAATGCGGAAGGTAAACGGAAGCCATATTGCACCAAATTTTCTTTTCGCGCGCGGTCTCCCCGATACATTCCACCAATTTGCGGAACAGTCACATGAGATTCATCAATAATTAACAAACCATCGCTAGGCATATAATCAAATAAAGTTGGAGGTGGTTCGCCCTCTTTTCGACCAGATAGATAGCGGGAGTAGTTTTCGATGCCTGAGCAATACCCTAACTCGTTCATCATTTCAATATCAAATTGTGTACGTTGCGCAATACGTTGTTCTTCAATCAACTTATTCTCTTTGATAAAATATTCACGACGAGTGACTAATTCAGCCTTAATTTCTTCAATTGCGGCAAGAATTCGTTCTCTTGGTGTCACATAGTGAGTTTTAGGATAAATCGTATAACGTGGAACTCGCCCTAAGCTATGACCTGTAAGTGGATCAAATAACGATAAGTTTTCAATTTCATCGTCAAATAATTCCACGCGTAATGCAACTTCATCGGATTCTGCGGGAAAAATATCAATCACTTCTCCGCGAACACGGAAGGTTGAACGCTGGAACGCTTGATCGTTTCGGGTGTATTGCAATTCGGCAAGCCGCGCTAAAATTTCACGTTGATTGATAATTGCACCTACTTGTAAATGCAGCATCATTTGCATATAAGCATCCACATCACCCAAACCATAAATGGCTGAAACGGAAGCAACAACAATGGTATCTCGGCGTTCTAGGAAAGATTTAGTGGCAGAAAGTCGCATCTGCTCAATTTGCTCATTGATAGAGGCGTCTTTTTCAATAAAAGTATCGCTGGCAGGCACATAGGCCTCTGGTTGATAATAATCATAATAAGAAACGAAATACTCTACTGCATTTTCTGGGAAAAAGGCTTTCATTTCCGCATAAAGTTGTGCAGCAAGCGTTTTATTCGGTGCCAGTAACATGGCTGGGCGGTTTAGTTTCGCAATTACATTCGCAATCGTAAACGTTTTTCCTGAGCCAGTCACACCTAATAAAGTTTGATGCGCTAAGCCATCTTTTAATCCTTCTGTTAATTTTGCAATCGCCGACGGTTGATCGCCAGAAGGTTTAAACGGGCTGTGTAAAATAAAAGGTTTCCCTTGTTTTAGGTCTTGAGTATTACGCATAAAAAATCCTATTTTGTCTTAATAAGATTTTATCACATTTAGCGGTTAGTGTATAAATTAACAGAATGGGAAGTAAGCCTTCTTATTGCACTGATAAGAAAATCTGAAACATAAAAAAAAGCCCGAATCCAATAATCAGAAACGGGCGGAGGTCTTACCTAAGGAAATGAAAAAAACTTTGCTGATAAATTCAGTCAGTTAGCGATATATCTGACTAAATTGCTTTCACAAAGTTCATCTTTTTTTATAAAAATTTTAAATTTTTTTATTGGTGCTACTCTTTTTGTTCAAAAAGGTGGGATATTTCCTGAAATGATTGCTCTGTTTTTGAGTTAGATGAGAAAAAAATCCCCCGCCATAGCTAGATTTCTAGTAGAATAGTGAGGATTTTATCTAAAATTCTAGAAAATATTATTTTGAGGTATTCAATGTCTAAATTTCCAACAGTTTCAGAAGTCCTCACCGGTAAAGTTGCGGTAGGCGAAACCGTTTCAATTCGTGGTTGGGTGCGTACCCGTCGCGATTCTAAAGCGGGATTATCTTTCTTAGCCGTTTATGACGGTTCTTGTTTTGATCCTATCCAAGCTATTATCAATAACGACTTACCAAATTATCAAGATGAAGTATTACGCTTAACAGCTGGCTGCTCTGTGGTTGTAACAGGTCAGATTGTAGAATCTCCGGCAGAAGGTCAAGCAGTAGAATTACAAGCAACGCATGTTGAAGTGGTTGGTTGGGTTGAAGATCCTGATACTTATCCAATGGCAGCAAAACGCCACTCTATTGAGTATTTACGTGAAGTCGCACACCTTCGCCCGCGTACTAACTTAATCGGTGCAGTTGCACGTGTGCGTCACTGTTTAGCGCAAGCGATTCATCGTTTCTTCAATGAGCAAGGTTTCTATTGGGTTGCAACTCCGTTAATTACTGCATCTGATACTGAAGGTGCTGGAGAAATGTTCCGTGTTTCAACACTAGATTTAGAAAACCTACCACGTACTGAAGAAGGTAAAGTCGATTTCAGCCAAGATTTCTTTGGTAAAGAGTCATTCTTAACTGTATCTGGTCAATTAAACGGCGAAACCTATGCTTGTGCATTAAGCAAAGTTTATACATTCGGCCCAACTTTCCGTGCAGAAAACTCTAACACGACTCGTCACTTAGCTGAATTCTGGATGGTAGAACCTGAGTTTGCATTTGCAGATTTAGCGGACAATGCAAAATTAGCCGAAGATATGTTGAAATATGTATTTAAAGCAGTATTAGCGGAACGCCCTGATGATATGGCATTCTTTGCAAAACACATTGATAAAGATGTCATTACTCGTCTTGAAAACTTCATTGCATCGCCATTTGCGCAAGTTGATTACACTGATGCCATCGAGATTTTATTAAAATCAGGCAAAGAATTTGAATTCCCAGTTTCTTGGGGTATCGACCTTTCTTCTGAACATGAGCGTTTCTTAGCAGAAGAATACTTCAAATCGCCAGTGGTTGTGAAAAACTATCCGAAAGACATTAAAGCATTCTATATGCGTTTAAATGAAGACGGTAAAACAGTAGCTGCAATGGACGTTTTAGCACCAGGAATCGGTGAAATTATCGGTGGTTCACAACGTGAAGAACGTTTAGAAGTATTAGATAAACGTATGGTAGAAATGGGCTTAAACCCAGAAGATTATTGGTGGTATCGTGATCTTCGTAAATACGGTACTGTTCCGCACTCTGGCTTTGGTTTAGGCTTTGAACGTTTAATTGTGTATGTCACTGGCTTACAAAACATTCGTGAAGTGATTCCATTCCCTCGTGCACCGCGTAATGCGAACTTCTAATCTGTACAAGCGGTAAAAATTAAGGCGAACTTTTCAAAGTTCGCCTTTTTCATATCTGTTTATTATTTTGCAAATAAGCGATCAAATTTAACCGCTTGTTTACTCATGAAATTAACTGTTTTCTTTCGCAAATTTGTCCATAAATGCAATCAGTGCTTCAACACCTTCAATCGGCATTGCGTTATAAATAGAAGCGCGCATTCCGCCTAATACTTTATGCCCTTTTAATGCCTGTAAACCTGCTTGAGTTGCCTCTGCTACAAATTTCGCATTCAATTCATCGTTATTTGTCGTAAAAGTCACATTCATCACAGAACGGTTTGGCTTAGCAATGTAGTTATGATAGAAAGTGCTGCTGTCTAAATATTGATAAAGCAATTCTGCTTTTTTCAGATTACGCGCTTCCACGGTTTTTACGCCACCTTCTTTCAATAAGTGTTTAAACACTAGCGCACATAAATACCATGCAAAAGTTGGTGGTGTGTTAATCATTGAATCTGCATTGGCTTGCGTTTCATAATTCCAGATAGATGGCGTTGCTTGGCGAGCATGACCAATTAAATCTTCACGCACAATAACAATTGTGATACCCGCTGGCCCAAGATTTTTTTGTGCACCCGCATAAATCAGACCAAACTGACTAATATCAATCTCACCTGATAAAATGTTAGATGACATATCTGCCACCAATACTGCATTCCCTACATTTGGAATTTCTTTGATTTCTACACCAGAAATCGTTTCATTTGTACAGTAATGGACATAATCATACTGTTCTGCAATATCAGAAAAATCAGTTCTCACCACAGAAATCACACCGTTAGCATCTGTTTCTGTAATATTGATTTCATCAATCTCGCAGAAATTACGCGCTTCTTTTGCTGCTGTTGCAGACCAGTGACCGCTATTTAAATAGAGCGCTTTACCTTTCTTACCAATTAAATTCATTGGAATTGCCGCAAATTGTCCGCGTGCGCCGCCTTGCAAGAATAAAATCTTGTAGTTATCTGGAATGTGATAAAGCTCACGGAAATCTTTATCTGATTGTGCAGCTAGTTCTGAGAAATATTTACCACGGTGGCTCACTTCCATTACAGAAGTGCCTTGATTTTGCCAGTTTAATAATTCTGCTTGAGCTTGTTCTAATACCGCTTTAGGCATCATTGCAGGGCCTGCGCTGAAGTTATAAATTTGTGTCATGTGTTTGCCTCTATTGTTGAAATGAAAAAGGGCACCTACTAGAAATAGGTTTGTCCTAAAATTCTAATAGAATACCCTTGAATTGCAAGCTGCAAGCGGTCATTTTTATCGAATTTTTTGCAAAAGACCTTATTTGATCGGCAAACGATGATCTTGCAATACTTGCATTGTTTTTTGTTTAAACTCTAATGCACTACCTGGGTTAGCTTGAACAATCAACATATAAATCAAATCCAACACAAATAATTGGGTCATTCGTGTACCGAGAGAGTCCCCTTGAATATGCCCTTGGCGATTGCCATTGACTAACACATAATCAGACACATTAGTAATTGGCGAACGCATATTATGCGTTAAAGCGATGGTAATCGCGCCATTTTCTTTCGCTAGTTTTAACGATTTATACGTTTCTTCTGAATAACCAGTATGACTAATCCCGATTGCAACATCACCCTCTTTCATTAAAGAGGCTTGCATATACATAAAGTGATTGTTGGTAACAGCATCAATTGGATAACCAATTCGCATTAGTTTAAATTTAAAGTCTTCTGCAGTCAGCCCTGAAGACCCTACACCGAACAAAATAATGCGTTTTGCCATGCGAAGCGCTTGCGTAACTTTTTTCAACTCTTCGAAATCAAGCAAATTAAGTGTTTCAGTAATCACATTATTAAGGCTCGCTTGCAATTTAACTGCAATTTCTTTTGGCGTATCGCGTTCAGAAACATCTGTATCTAATAGAACGCGATTTGCTCTATCTTGGGTGGCAAGCTCAATAGCCAGATCTAATTTAAAATCTGTATAACCTTTAAATCCTAATGTGCGACAAAAACGAATAAAGGTCGCCTCCCCCACATCGAGTTGAGTTGCGACTTCAGATAATGAACATTGACTTAATAAATCCGGACGCGCCAAAATTGCGGTGGCAATTTTCTTTTCTGTTTTCGTTAAGCTACTATGCAATGCACCAATTTTGTCTAGAATTTTACCTTGTGTGGACATAACACACCTCCCGCTTATAGCGCCTCAACTGGTACTTTGACCACTAATTTTTTAATCGTTTGAGATTTGCCGTTAACGGTGTTGCCCGGTTTATGCGGTTCATAAGGAAGGAAAATAGCAAATTGATTTGGTTTTAAGATAACCTCATTTTTATCTTCAATGGCTGGTGTTAATTGGTAGTCATCTTCATCACGATATTCATCAAATTTGGCTAAATCCGGTTGTTGCAAGCCATATTCAATCATCTCTTCGCCTTCAATAACTAATTGAATATCAATAAATTTACGATGCATTTCTGCTTGTTTGCCTTCTGGCATTGAGGTTTCAAATGTCATAACATTCATTTGAATGTCATCTACTAATGGTTGCCAACCTAATGGCAAACTAGCAAGATCTAAAGCGGTTAATTTTTCACATAATTTTGCAAATACTGGCGGTAATGATTTCGCATAATCCGCTCGAGTAAGATCACCTAATAACATATTATTCTCCTTAACGAGCACTATTGCTCCTAAATTAAATTCTCTAAATGAAGATGCACTCCATTTTGCATAGCGTAGTGCTTTATCCTTGAAATAACAAGAGATAAATTAAAAAAATGAGAAGCAGATCAAATTTTTAACAAAGAAAAACCCCAGCATTATGCTGGGGTTGGTTCAATTTAGGATAATTGTTTAACAATTACCAGAATACACGCATACCTACGCCGATAGCTTTATCTTGAACTTTAGCTGTGTAGTTGTAGCCATTGCCTGTGTAATCGAATTTTTTAGCACGTACGTATTTACCTTCAACAAATGCAACAACTTCTTTGCTGAATTTGTAATCTACGCCTAATAAGAAACCGTGTGCAGTTGCTTTAGATGCGTGTTGTTCTTTAGCACGTTCGTATAAATAGTTACCATATACTTTAGAGGCTGGAACTACTTGATATGCAAAGCCTGGAGAAACATAGAATTTATTGATTTTCGCACCAGCTTTTTTCACGTGAGCATAACCGAAGTCACCAGTTAATTTGAAGTTATCAACTGTATAACCAAGAGATGCTAAGTAACCATCTTTGCGGTGTTTTACATCGTTTGAACCAGTTTCATAGTTAGTGTGACCATATGCAAAACGAGCATCAAAGTTATCTTGTGCGAATAATGCACCTACACCATATGCATTTTTAGTTGGAGCCGATAATGCAGCACCATTCTCTTTGTGTCCTTGACCAAAGTTGTAGTTTGCGCTAAGTTGTAAACCTTCAACACCTTTATAGTCATAACGTACTACACCAGTACCAGCAGTTTCAACATAAGCACCTTTTGGAATAAGACCATATTCGTAGTCATTCGCTTGGCTTAAATCATCAGCGATAGTTAATTGACGACCGAATGTTACTTCACCGTATTGTTTGCTACCTAAACCTACATAAGCACGTTTAGCGTATAAATCGCCGAATTGGTCACGAGATTCAGTTTTATCAAAACGGAACTCTAAACGACCTAATGCGTAGAAGTCTTCACCTAAGTTGTGTTTAACTTTCACACCAAAACGTGAACCCGCATTACGTAACGCTGAGCCTTTAGTTTTCTCAGATTTGTTAGTAGCAACAGTTGTTTCTTTCGTGTTAGCTTTTTCTAAGATTAAACGTAATGAACCATCAAAATCAACTTTAGTTTGATCTGTGTCTAATACGGTAACAGCTTGAGCTGAAGATGCTGCGAAAGCCGCAACTGATAATGCAACAAGAGTTTTTTTCATAACAATCACCTTTCCAAGTGTAGGTTTATATTTATACAACTACTCTTTTGAGAGCGTTAAGAGTAATTTCCAAAATTTTACATTTAGTTCCGTAAATTCGGGTAAATGTCTTTTGCGTGGAAATAATCGCAAAAAGACACCATGCTGTCAATAGGCAATGATGTAAATTTATTTATTAAAAAAACATAATAAAAACAATTAGTTATAAACTTATCATCAAAAATGGAGCATTTTCAACATTTAAAATGCATTTTTTCTTCACTTGGAAAGTTAACATAACTTATTGATTTATAATGACTTTACCTTAATCAACTTAAATTTACGCTTTTAAAAAATTATTTTGTGATGTAGTTCTCAATTTTAAAAAAAACTTGCTTTATAGTAGCTTCCATACACAAAAAAATACCATTTTATTTTCAAAAATTCCCTTTTATAATAGAAAAAACAACTTTATTCGTTAATTTATGCCTATTCACGCTCAAGATTTTTCCTCTTATTTAGCATTTTTTACACCATTTTTAAACCAAGAAGCGGTCGTTTTTGATGACTGTTTTACTAAAAAAACGCAACTCGTTTTGCATTTTGTTTATGAAATGCAAGAAACTATTACACAACTCACTCAACAAAAAGATACTGAACACGCTGAAGTTTATGCTGCACGATTATTACGCCAGTTCGATGCCCTAAAACGCGCAGTTGCCCATATTAAGCCTGAGAAACAAGCGCTATTCCAATCAAGTTATCAATTCCCGAAAAACATTCATAGCTTACCAGCACCCAAACGACTCAATGAGTATCGAAAAGCATTAAGAGCATTACATGAAAAAACAAGCTGGTTAATTGAACAGAATTTGAAAGCGACAGATGCTAGAGTTAAGCAACAATTTGAAAATAGTATTCAAGAAACAGAATACCGAAAACAGAAATGCATTGCTGCGATTGAAAAATTAGAAGAAGAATTAAGTTTTGTAAAATAAAAAGCCCCTAATGGGGCTTTTTAAATTCTTGGAATTAAAGTGTTTTAGCGAGCTTTTTAATATAATCTTTAAACTCTGCGCCAAATTTATTATGGCGTAAGCTATATTCTACGAATGCTTCCATATAACCTAACTTATCGCCACAGTCGAAATTGCGACCGGTCATATTAAATGCTTCTACGGTTTCTTGTTCAATCAGCATGTCAATTGCATCAGTTAATTGAATTTCATCGCCAACACCTACTGGAGTTTTCTCTAGCAAGTTCCAAATATTTTTCGAGAAAACATAACGTCCTACTACAGCCAAATTAGATGGTGCTTCTTCCACTGCTGGTTTTTCAACCATTTTAACAATCTTGGCTGAACCACCTACTGGAATTTCTTCACCTGAACAATCTGCCACGCCATAGCTACTCACGGTTTCCATTGGCACTGGTGCAACCATAATTTGGCTATATCCAGTTTCATTAAAACGCTTAATCATAGCAGCTAAGTTTTCAGTTTTTTGATTCGCTGTAAAATCTGCCAAGATAACGTCAGGTAATACAACAACAAATGGTGCATCACCCACTACTGCTCGTGAACAAAGTACTGCGTGACCTAAACCTTTTGCCTGACCTTGACGAACGTGCATTAACGTTACATCTTTTGGCACAATAGAACGTACTTCATCTAATAGCTGACGTTTAACGCGTTTTTCAAGCATGGTTTCGAGTTCAAATGAAGTATCAAAATGGTTCTCAATAGCATTCTTAGAAGAATGAGTGACAAGTACAATTTCTTTAATACCAGCTGCTACACATTCATTAACAATATATTGGATCAATGGCTTATCCGCAATGGTTAACATTTCTTTTGGAATTGCTTTCGTTGCTGGAAGCATTCTTGTACCTAAACCTGCAACAGGAATTACAGCTTTCATATTTTTTCCTTATACGAGACGTCCTTACCATATTTGGCAAAGGATTTGATGATTTACTTAACTTGCATAGACAAGCTTGTTTAGTATTTTAGTATCGCGCTCTATTCTTCAACAGAATTACTATCTTCCGCTGCTTTAATGCGTTCATAAATTTCTTGACGATGTACAGCAATTTCTTTTGGTGCATTCACACCTAATTTCACTTGATTCCCTCTTACGCTAAGAACCGTAATTTCCACATTATCCCCTATAATCAAACTTTCCCCAATTTTACGGGTTAAAATAAGCATAAAAACCTCCACAGGTCTATTTATATCTGCCTTGTGAAGGCTAAAATCACAAGGCAGTTGCCGTTAGAATCATTCTAGACGACAAGTTATAGTTATTAGATTTTTGCCTGAATCCATTCTTTTGCAAATGTAAGTGCATTAGATAAATGTTGCGGCTCAGAGCCACCCGCCATCGCCATATCTGGACGGCCACCACCTTTTCCACCTACATGCTGGGCCATTTCTCCTACTAATTCGCCAGCTTTGACCTTGTCAGTTAAATCTCTCGTTACCCCAACAATGAGGTTAACTTTATCATCAACTACGCTTCCGAACACAATAATGGCAGTTCCTAGTTGATTTTTCAAGTCATCAACCATTGTTCTTAATGCTTTGGCATCAACATTATCAATTTGTTGAACAACTACATTCACACCATTGATTTGCTCTGCTTGTTTTGCTAAATCTGCACCTGCTTGTGAAGCTTGTTTTGTTTTTAACTGCTCAAGTTCTTTTTCTGTACGTTTTGCTTTATCTTGAAGTTGTTGGATTTTCTCCACCAAACTTGCCACATCAGTTTTTAACACTTCCGCACTATTTTGTGCAATTTGTTGAAGATTATGCAACCATGCTAATGCATTTTCACCGGTAACAGCTTCAACACGGCGTACGCCAGCAGCAACTGCACCTTCAGAAGTGATTTTAAATAAACCAATATCTCCAGTTTGGTTGACATGCGTTCCGCCACAAAGTTCAATTGAGAAGTCTGACATATCTACAACACGTACGACATCCCCATATTTCTCACCGAATAACGCCATTGCCCCTTTTGCTTTTGCAGATTCAATATCCATTTGCTCAATCAAAACTTGAATATTTTCTCTTACTTTACGGTTAACAATACGCTCAATTTCTGCCAGTTGCGCTTTGTTGATAGCCTCTGGTTGTGAGAAGTCAAAACGCAATACCTGCTCGTTCACTAAAGAGCCTTTTTGTGCAACATGGTTACCTAACACTTCACGTAGCGCTGAATGTAATAAATGCGTTGCTGAGTGATTTAAAGTAATAGCGTGACGACGTTGTGCTTCAACTTCAGCCTTAACTTTATCGCCTACTTTTAAACTACCAGAAGTTAATTGACCAATATGACCAAAAACTTGTCCATATTTTTGTGTGTCATTAACTTGGAAATTGCAAATTTCTGAAGAAATTAAACCGCTATCACCGACTTGACCACCAGATTCACCATAGAATGCAGTTTGATCTAAAATCACTACCGCATTTTCGCCAGATTTAATTTCATTAACAGACTCACCATTGCTGAATAATGCGACTACGGTTGCATCGGTATTTAATGTCTCATAACCTTTAAATTGCGTTTGACCCTCAACTTTAATTACATTGTTGTAGTCCATGCCAAAGTTGCTGCTAGCTTTTGCACGCTCACGTTGTGCTTGCATTTCTGCTTCAAAACCTTTCTCATCAATCGCAATATTACGCTCACGACAAACGTCCGCCGTCAGGTCTAATGGGAAACCGTAAGTATCATAAAGTTTAAATGCAACTTCACCAGATAACTGATTATTAGCTACTTTTGCTAATTCGTCTTCTAATAATGCCAATCCACGCTCAAGCGTACGTGCAAACTGCTCTTCTTCTGCTTTAAGCGTTTTTTGAATATGGTCTTGTTTTTGTGAAATGATTTCACCTGCATGCCCCATAACTTTAGCTAAAGTTGGAACTAACTCATAGAAGAATGCACCTTTTGCACCTAAAATATTGCCATGGCGCACTGCACGACGAATAATACGACGTAATACATAGCCACGACCTTCATTTGATGGAACAACGCCGTCTGCAATTAAATAAGCGCAAGAACGGATGTGGTCTGCAATTACGCGTAATGATTTATTGTTTAAATCTGTTACGTTTAATAATTCTGCAATCGTTTTGATCAGTGTTTGGAAAATATCAATCTCATAGTTTGAGTTAACATGCTGCAATACAGCAGTCATACGCTCCAATCCCATACCAGTATCTACTGATGGTTTTGGTAATTTTTCCATCGTACCGTCTGCATGACGGTTAAATTGCATAAATACGATATTCCAAACTTCAATGAAACGGTCACCATCTTCTTCTGGGGAACCTGGTAATCCACCCCAAATATGATCGCCATGATCATAGAAGATCTCTGTACAAGGGCCACAAGGACCGGTATCGCCCATTGCCCAGAAGTTATCTGAAGCATATGGTGCACCTTTGTTATCACCGATACGAATAATATGTTCTGCTGGCACGCCTACTTCATCATGCCAAATGTTATAAGCTTCATCGTCAGTTTCATAAACGGTTACATAAAGTTTTTCTTTTGGTAAACCTAACCATTGAGGAGATGTTAAATATTCCCAACCAAATTTAATAGCATCTTGTTTGAAATAATCACCAAAACTGAAATTCCCCATCATTTCAAAGAAAGTATGATGGCGCGCGGTATATCCTACGTTTTCTAAATCATTATGTTTACCACCGGCGCGCACACAACGCTGCGCAGTAGTTGCGCGGGTATAAGGACGTTTTTCATTACCTAAAAATACATCTTTAAATTGGTTCATCCCTGCATTAGTAAATAACAAGGTAGGATCATTTTCAGGCACTAGAGAACTACTTTCTACAACGGTATGCCCTTTACTATGGAAAAAATCTAAAAAAGATTGTCTGATTTCTGATGTTGTTTTCATTTAAATCATCTCTTAAAAAATCGTTATTTGAATATCTAAGATTTACCCGCGCATGATTTCGGCAGGCAATAATCCTCTTCTCATTTTACACGTATTTCATATAGATTGCTAAATAGAATTGCGCCTATTTTTGTCTCTTATTAAAATTTGTTAAATATAAATAAAAAACGACCGCTTGTATTGTCACAAAACGGTCGTTTTCGCTTAAATTTTCTGGCTATTTTTCATTGCCAGATTGATATAGGCGACCTTTGTAGAGGTAACTTCCTAATAATGCATGCGCTAAGGCTTCTTTTTTCATAGTTTCTGGCACAGCTTTTTCTGTTAAGGTCTCTGTCGCTTTATCATAATAGTAACCTTTGGCTTCTACTTTTGGCGCTTGAATGACTACATCATGATTACCTTTCATCATTGCTTGAACTTGATCAAACTGCATGAAAGCCCGATCCGGATTCACATTTTGGGTCAAGTCGAATCCAATCATCGGATAATTTCCACTAACTCCTGCAACGGAAAGTAATGTTGTCGGCATATCAATTTGGCTCACTAATCGATCATCTCGGCGTGGTTGAATGCCTTCACCTAAAATCAGTGCTGGAATATGGAAATGTTTAATCGGCATTAACGATGCCCCCGCAACACGCGAGTCATGGTCTGCGATTACTAAGAAAATGGTATCTTTCCAATAGTTTGAGGCTTTAGCTAGTTTAAAGAAATGCCCAATCGCATAGTCAGCATACTTTGAGCTGTTATTTCGCGTTTGTTTAGGTTGTTCATAAAGCTCAATTTTGCCATCTGGGAACTCAAATGGATCATGATTGCTTGAGCTAAACACAAGGCTGAAAAACGGTTTTCCTTCTTTTTGTAACGCTGTAAATGTTTCATTTGCCTTATCGAATAAATCCTCATCACTGACGCCCCATGTTGCAGTAAATTTTGGATTTTTATAATCTTGCTGATCGACAATAGTTTTGAATCCATTACCATAGAAGAACGTTGCCATATTATCAAAATGCTTTTCGCCTCCATAAATAAATGAGGTGTTATAACCTTGTTGGCTTAACAAATCAGCAATAGTGAAAAAGCCATTTTGTGCATTATTTAATTTCACCACAGCACGGGCTGGTGTTGGTGTAAACCCAGCGGTTACGGCTTCAATCCCACGCACAGAACGTGTGCCTGTTGCGTATAAATTTTCAAATAACCAACCTTCTTTAGCCAATTTATCAAACTCCGGAGAAAGTGGCTTTCCGCCTAATGTCCCAATAAATTGAGCACCTAAACTTTCTTCCAAAATAATCACGATATTCTTTGGCTTACCTTGATAAGTCGCTTGGTTTTTTGTCAAAGTCGGGAATTTATCAGAAATATAATCACTGTCTGGGCGTCCGCGACTTTGTTTGACAATACGTAGCATTTCATCAGTATCCATTTTGCCATACATTTCGGAAGATTTATCTTCATCTTTGAATTGCTGTGCCGCATAAATAACAGAATAGCCTGAATTTAATACTAATGAATTCACTAATGCATCAGAAGAAAAAGCGACCATTGCAGGGTTAATGCCACGGTGTTGGAAACTAGAACGTGCTCCAATAAAACTTACGGCAATGATTAGCAATGCTACAACAGGGCGTAATGTCCAACGCATAACCGCTAAATTTTTGACTGCATAGGCCGAAAGTTTCCAATAGAACATCGTTGCGATTAAAGTAATCACTGAACTAACGACTACTGCGGTCAAATGTCCCTCTACTAACATAGAGAAGACTTCTTGAGGATAAATTAAGTACTCAATAAATAAGCGATTTGGACGGAAATCGTAGGTTTCAATAAACGCAGGTGTAGCCAACTCCATAAACAGAATAAACACACTGCCTAATGTTAGCCATACACGTAGCACTTTTAACCATAATTTGTTGTTATGCAAAAATACGGTTAATAATGCTGGCACACCGAATAAATAACAAAGTGCAACAATATCAATACGTAGCCCTTGTAAGAATAATTGCCCCCATGCATCTACTGCAGAAACACGTTCTGATTGCCATAATGCCAATCCTAAACGGGAAAGCGTAAAGACAATGAGATTTACCAATACAAAAAAGAATATGGGAAAGAGTGAAGATCGTTTTTTCATAATAGTCATATATTTGAAATGATTTGATTGCTTCCACGCAATAACAGAATGGAAAGCTCCTTTTATTTTGTTGTGAAATGGTTATGTGACACAAAACAAATTTTTCGACAGGCTTTAGCTTCGTTTGGTTTCACATTTTACCAACCTCCAGATAACAAAATTTGGTGGAGTATCAAGCCAAAAAAGCATGTCGTCAAGAATTAAAATCAGAAAAACTAAGGGCGAAGCATTTACAGCTTCGCCCTTTAGGAATTTCTATCGTAATTTATTACTCATCATCAAGTGGTACAACCAACATATCCACTTTCACGCTATTCATTAATTGACGGGTTGAAGACATAAATTTGCTCCAAAAGTCTTGGTGATGCCCCGTAATTAATAAATCAACATCATGTTTATCTACTGCTTCTTCTAGCACTTGGCTGAAATCACCTGTACCATTCAGTTTTTCTGTTACAGGATAAGTAATTTGTCCTGCAAGATCATTTAACGCTTTGCTTGTTTCTGCAATTACACTGTCTTGAACCGAAGACATATTGATATCAATTAAACCGGTATAAAGATCAGAAAAATTCACATCAACGTGAATAAGAGAAAGTTTTGCGCCGAATTTTTCTGCAATATTTGCCCCTTTTCTAAGTAATACGAGGCTTTCTTCAGAAAGATCAACAGCAACTAAAACATGTTTATACATAAGAAGCTCCTTGCGTTTGCTTATTAAATTTTTAATTTATGAATAAATACTACCATTCTTTACTAGGGAAAAATGTGATTAACTTCTCATTTTTGAAAATTACTTTAAGCCCTTAATAAAATACTCAACCTACTTTTCTCAATACCTTTTTAGTGTTAAACTTTGCGATAAATCAAATTTATAAAACATTTCACGGACGTTTTTTTATGAAACTTGTTGCTGATTCCAAACATACCGGACGCTCTTGCACAATTCATTGCCAAAATTGTAGCATCAGTCAGCTTTGTTTACCATTCACACTTAACGAGCATGAATTAACTCAGCTTGATAACATCATTGAGCGAAAAAAACCGGTTCAAAAATCTCAAATCATCTTCAAATCTGGCGATGAATTACGTTCTATTTATGCGATTCGTTCTGGCACTATCAAAAGTTACACTTTAAGCGAAAGTGGCGAGGAACAAATTACCGCTTTCCATTTACCAGGTGATTTAGTTGGTTTCGATGCCATTATGAATATGCAACATGTTGGTTTTGCTCAAGCGCTTGAAACCTCTATGATCTGTGAAATTCCATTTGAAATTCTTGATGACTTGGCGGGTAAAATGCCGAAAATTCGCCATCAAATCATGCGCTTAATGAGTCATGAAATTAAAAGCGATCAAGAGATGATTTTATTATTATCAAAAATGAACGCTGAGGAGAAACTGGCCGCATTTTTATATAATCTTTCTCAACGTTATGCTGCACGTGGTTTTTCTGCAAGAGAATTCCGCTTAACGATGACACGTGGCGATATCGGTAACTATTTAGGTTTAACCATTGAAACCATCAGCCGCTTACTAGGGCGTTTCCAAAAAAGTGGCATGATTACCGTACAAGGTAAATATATTATGATCAATGATATGGAAATGTTAGAAGAATTATCTGGTGCAAAACGTCCACAAATCCCTATTATTGAGGTTTCTGAAGAAATAACAAGCGGTTAGTTTTTGAAACTTTTTTGCAAAAGCAAAAATAAAGGCGAACATGATGTTCGCCTTTTACTTATCTAATATTATTTCTTACGCTCTACCCATTGTCCATCTAGATAATCCATTATCCATTTCGTTTTCTTACCACCTTTTTCTGAGGTGATATATTGACGTTTTTCTTTACGGCTAAAGCTAATAATGGCTGGATTCCCTTCTGGATCAGTTAAAGGCGCATTGGCTAAATACTGCAATTTCTCCGGTAAACGTTCACGATATTGCGCTAATTCAGCCACTTTTGCTGGACGACTCTCACGTACTTTCGGGAAATTATGCGCGGACATAAATACCCCCACTGCACTATCTCTCAATACAAAATATGCATCAGCTTTTTCGCATTTTAGTTCTGGGAACGCAATTGGCTCTTCACGTGGTGGTGCAACCTCTCCATTTTTCAAGATTTTACGCGTGTTGTCGCAATGGGTACATGCCATGTATTTGCCGAATCGACCTAATTTCAAATGCATGTCTTCACCACATTTATCACATTCAACAACAGGGCCATCATAGCCTTTGATCTTAAATGAGCCTTGCTCTAACAAATAGCCATCACAATTTGGATTGTTACCGCAAATATGCAATTTACGGTGCGCATCAATCATATAACTATCCATTGCCGAATCACATTTCGGGCAACGTTTTCTGGCCATGAGCGCTTTGGTTTCAGTCTCATCATCCAATACGTTTAATAATTCCGCCTCAGGAATCAGATTCATGGTTTCTTTACAACGTTCTTTCGGAGGTAAAGCATAACCAGTGCAACCTAAAAATACGCCGGTAGAAGCAGTACGAATAGCCATTTGGCGACCACAATGAGTACAAGCTACATCAATCGGCACTAAACTATTTGGGCGCATACCGCCTTCAATCTCATCAAGCTCTGCTTGCGTTAACTGTTCAGAAAAATCTTTAAAGAAACGGTTTAACGCCGCTTTCCAGTTTTCTTGACCTTCAGCGATTTTATCCAGCGTTTTTTCCATGTTCGCGGTAAAATCATAGTTCATTAAATCACTAAAAGATTCATCTAGACGGTCGGTAACAATTTCCCCCATTTTTTCTGCATAAAATCGACGGTTTTCTACACGAACATAACCTCGTTCTTGAATGGTAGAAATAATTGCTGCATACGTTGAAGGACGTCCAATACCACGTTTTTCTAGCTCTTTAACTAAAGCAGCTTCACTAAAGCGTGCAGGCGGTTTGGTAAAGTGCTGGCTTGGTAACACTGTATCTAGCGTTAAAGTTTGGCCTAATTCCACTGCTGGCAATTCTTGGTCTTCAGCTGTTTTGCCTTGAATTGGTAGTACTTTCGTCCAACCATCGAAACGTAAAACACGCCCTTTCGCTTTCAATTCATAATCACCTGCTTGAACACTCAAACTGGTTGAATCGTATTGTGCAGGTGGCATTTGACAAGCCAAGAAACGGCGCCAAATTAAATCATAAAGGCGTTCAGCATCTTTATCCATTCCTTTTAAATCATGCATGGTGTTGCGAACATCAGAAGGACGAATGGCTTCATGCGCTTCTTGTGCGTTTTCTTTGCTGGAATAGAAATTTGGTTTTGCCGGCAAGTATTCGCTACCAAACTGGCTTTCAATATAGCTGCGCGCCATATTTAAAGCATCTTGGCTTAAATTGGTTGAGTCGGTACGCATATAAGTAATATAACCCGCCTCATACAAACGTTGCGCCAACATCATTGTTTTTTTCACACCAAAACCTAAACGGGTGCTAGCGGTTTGTTGTAACGTAGAAGTAATAAATGGCGGACTCGCTTTGGATGCGGTTGGTTTTTTCTCAACTTCTGAGACAACAAATGCAGATTGCTGTAAATTTTCGACCGCTTGCATGGCTTGCGTTTCGTTTTTCGCTTGCCATTTTTTGCCTTTAAAGCTAACTAACTCTAACGGTAAGGGTTTACGTTGTGCAAAAGTATTAGCAACAATTTCCCAATATTCTTGAGGTTGGAATGCTTTAATTTCACGCTCACGCTCAACTAATAATTTAACTGCCACAGATTGCACGCGACCAGCGGATAAACCACGAGCAATTTTCTTCCATAATAATGGTGAAACCATAAAGCCCACTACGCGGTCTAGAAAACGGCGGGTTTGCTGTGCATTGACGCGATCCATATTGAGATTATCTGGATGCTCAAACGCTTTTTGAATCGCATTTTTGGTGATTTCATTAAATACTACACGGCTAAAACGTTGTTCATCACCCCCAATAACTTCGCGTAAATGCCAAGCAATCGCTTCCCCTTCTCTATCCAAGTCGGTTGCTAAATAGATATGGTCTGCTTTTTTTGCTAATGATTTGAGTTCTGCGACGACTTTTGCCTTATCTGGCATAATCTGATAGTTCGCTTTCCAATCATGATAAGGGTCAATGCCCATACGCTTAACCAATGCGCTACGATCTTTTTCTGCCTTTACCTTAGCTTTTTCTTCGGCACTCATGCCTTTTGTCGAGATCGGCTTAGCTCGTTCTTTCTTTTCGTCAGAACCGCTTTTAGGTAAATCACGAATATGGCCAACGCTAGATTTCACAACATAATCGCTACCTAAATATTTATTGATGGTTTTCGCTTTTGCAGGCGATTCCACAATCACTAATGATTTTCCCATAGCAATCTACCTAACCTGAAATTAACTCAATATGAATAAAAATAAATATTTGCGCAAAATTATTCCTTTTGGGTTGATTTTTTTACGCGCTATTTTTACGATAACAAGGCTAAACAGAAATTACAACAGAATAAAGCAGAAAAAGAAGAGAATGGACAAACTAAACGCAATTAACCTTTTTTGTAAGGTGATCGAAACCCAAAGTTTTACCCAAGCAGCAAAACAAATGAACATTTCGCTCGCGATGGCCAGTAAATTAGTTTCTCAGCTAGAAGAGTTCTTAAATGTTCGCCTATTACATCGCACAACCCGAAAAATCACCCCAACTGAAGCGGGAATGCTCTACTATCAGCGCTGTGTGCCAATTATCAATGATTTAAAAGACGCAGAAGACAGCATAAGCGATATTGCCAGTTCACTACAAGGGTCAATATCTATTTCTCTTCCGATGGATTTTGGTACGCGTTTTATTGCACCGCATTTGAATCAATTTTTAGAACAGTATCCTAACGTAACATTAAATTTAGAGTTTAGCGATCGTCGTGTAGATGTAGTGGCTGAAGGATATGATTTAGTTTTAAGAATTGGACGCTTAGAAGACAGTTCATTATTTGTCAAAAAAATTGGCGCATCCGATAACATTATTGTCGCCTCACCTACTTATTTAGCTAAATTTGGCACCCCAGCCCACCCAAGCGAATTAGCTAATCATCAATGTTTGGTTTACCACACGCATCGTGCTTGGAAATTCAATATCGGTGATGAACAAGTGATTTTCCAACCTCAAGCACGCGTTCAAAGCAATAATGGTTCTGCATTAGTTGCCATGGCAAAGTCGGGACAAGGCATTATCAACTCGCCAAAATTCTTGTTAAAAGATGAATTACAATCTGGAGCGCTAGTACCTATTTTAACAGAGGCGCATCAAGCTCAATTTGATATTAGCCTACTTTATCCGCATCGCCGTTTTTTATCGCCTAAAGTAAAAGTGTTTATGGCGTTTCTTGCTCAATTACTAGAAGAACAAAAAACGTATTTAGTGCGTTAACTTTTGCAAACAAGCAGTCAAATATGACCGCTTGTAGCGCGATAAGTTTATAGGTTTAAAATCAGCACTTTAGACATACGCTGATAGTTGTAATTCTCCCGCTTATAAGCAGGTAAATCATCTGGAGAGGCAAGCTCAAACCCTCGCTCTTGAAACCATTGGGTTGTTCGAGTCGTCAATACAAAGAGTTTTTCAATCCCTAATTTTTGCGCACGGCGCTTAATTGCCTCTAAAAGCACATCGCCACGGGATGAATCACGATAATCCGGATGCACAGCGACGCACGCCATTTCTGCCATTTTTTCCGCTGAAAAAACATTAAGCGCAGCACAAGCAATGACAATCCCATCACGCTCAATAATAGTATAGCGCCCTACTTCCATTTCCAGCTGCTCGCGCGAACGTTTCACTAAAATACCTTGCTCTTCCAGCGGGCGAATCAGCTCTAAAATGCCCGGAATATCATGCGAAGTCGCAATGCGAATATGCTCAGAGCTTTCAAGCGAAAATTGCGTGCCGATACCATCGCGTGAGAATAATTCTTGCAGCAATGAACCATCTTCAATGTAACTAATTAAATGCGCTCGTTTAATGTCTGCATTTAATACATCTACTGCGGCTTGTAAAAAACGTGCAGCGGAATGGTGATAACCGCCGTTGGTAATTAACTCATTTAAGTAACGTTTTGCTTCCCGTGGGTGAATATCGGTAATGGTTCCACCCTGTGCATTCAGTAATCCCTGCGTATCACAAAAACCAATCAGCTTGTCTGCTTTTAGTTTAATCGCAATTTGCGTGGCAATTTCTTCAAATGGTAAGTTGAACATTTCTCCAGTCACAGACGGTGCAATAGGGCTTATCACAACCACTGCATTTTGTGATAATTGATGTTCAATCGCTTCCACGTTAACGCGGCGAATTTTTCCACTCAAACCGTAATCTACGCCATCAATCACCCCAATAGGTTGCGCTAAAATTGCATTTCCACTAACCACATTTAACACTGGAGAATTCGGCTGCCGAAGTGAAAGGCGAGAAATAATGTCATAATGCAATCCCCCTACGGCTTGCTTAATCAGCGATAACGTTTGGGGATCTGTAACACGAATATGTTGGTGATAACGGCTTCCGATATGATGGGCTTGCAGTAGCTGTTCAATTTGATAACGCGCGCCAAATACAATGACAATCTTGATGCCTAAACTGTGCAGTAAACTGATATCGTTGGTAATATTGAAAAAATTAGGATGTGCCACCGCATTACCGTCTAACATGATCACAAAAGTTTTACCTCGGTGCATGTTGACATAAGGGGTTGACTGCCGAAACCATTGAACTAATTCTGTGTTACGCATAATTCACTCACTATTAAAAATAGAATCTGTTTTATATGTTTATTGCATAATTATGCAATTATTTTGCATTTAAAGTCAAATTAAGACATAAAAAAAGCTAAACTCTTATGAGTTTAGCTTTTAAGATTATTGCCCCACGCCTTCTAAAATTCGGTCAGCGAATTTACCAATACTAATACCGAAGTTATTTGATTTATTCCAATCCATTAACGTGCGGAAGTTGCTTGTGACTAAGAAAGCTCTGCCAGCTTCTTTATCTGGGCGAACTAGCCATAATTTTTTGACATTCATTTTCGCCAATTTTGCTGACTCACGACCATTTGGATAGGCTAAATAAACGCCCCAAGATTGCCACTCGCCAAGGCTTTTTGCTTTGTTATCTTCAATACCAGAAAATGACATATCAATCGGCGAAGAAAGCTTCACTTCAACGCCCCATGATAAGGAATTATCCCAACCTACGGTAGAAAGATAAGATGCAATGGACGCAAAAGCATCCGCTTCATTGTTCCAAATATCTTTTTTACCATCGCCATCGCCATCTGCTGCATAGCTTAAATACGCTGTTGGCATAAACTGAGTTTGCCCCATAGCACCTGCCCAAGAACCCACCATTTGGTAGCGATTCAATGTACCTTCGTCTAGCATTTTCATGGCATTGACGAATTCTTGCGTAAATAATTTTTCACGGCGACCATCGAAAGCTAGGGTCGCTAGCACTGATAACACATCAAAATCGCCCTGATGGTTACCAAAACTGCTTTCCATTCCCCACAGCGCCATGATGTACTCTTTCTGTACCCCAAATTTTGCGCTGGCTTTTTCTAAAGGTGCTGCGTATTCATACCAATGGTCAACGGCTTGGTTAACTTTATTTTGGCTTAATACTTTGTTTAAATAATTCGTCACCCCGTTTGGATTGGGTGGCGGTGGCGGTAAATTGGGATCACGACGACGTGCAGCTTGCTGTTGATCCAATTCAATTGAACGCGCGTTGTATTGAATAAATTGCTGTGACTTCAAGGTTTTAGCAGACACGCCCGCACCCGCTGCCTTTTGTTTTAAAAAGTTCACATAATCATTAAAGTTATTCTGTGTACGTGGTTTGCTATAAGGCGCATCTATCGCAAGACTGGAATATCCGCCTTTATTAGCCGTTTGAGACGAACAACCGCCTAAAACAAGCGCGACACTAAAAGAAATTGCTAAAAGGTGTTTTTTCATGCTATTGATTTATGAGCAAGCGGTCTGTTTTGACTAATTTTTTGCAAAACACCACTTTGTTTAAAGATTAACCATTCTGTTAGGGCGAATTATATTCCCTACCGTGATTTCTGCAATACCTAAGAATTGCCCATTTTCTGAAAATAATCGAACTAAGCCACTTAATGCTTGTGGATTCTCAAATTTGACTCTTTGACCGAACCCAACTGCTTTAGTTTGCTCGGCGGTTAAATTTAATTGCGGTAATGATGTCACAGCAGTATCCATCGGCAATAATAAGCGGTCTAATTCACTACTTGGAAAACTATCGGCTAAGAGTGCTAAGTCTTCAATTGGCATCATTTCCTCAATCGGATAATCCGCAACCGCTAACCGACGTAACATGGTAACATGCGCACCGCAGCCTAAAGCTTCTCCTAAATCATCAACTAACGTGCGAATATAAGTGCCTTTTGAGCAATGCACTTCTAGTGTTAAAAATGGTGCTTGGTAGTCGATAAATTTGAGCTCAAAAATAGTAATCGGACGCGCTTCACGCTCAACGGTAACGCCAGCTCGGGCATATTCATACAAAGGTTTACCATTATGCTTTAAGGCTGAGAACATCGTTGGCACTTGTAGGATTTCGCCTCGAAATGCCGGCAATGCAGCTAAAATATCCGCTTCAGCCACATTCACCTCTCGGCTTTGTACTACCTGACCTTCTGCATCAGAAGTATCTGTACGTTCACCTAGTTTAGCCGTTACCACATAGCGCTTATCTGAATCTAATAAGAATTGGGAAAACTTGGTCGCCTCCCCTAAACAAATAGGCAACATGCCTGTGGCAAGTGGGTCAAGCGCGCCAGTATGCCCTGCTTTATTCGCTTTAAATAGGCGTTTAACTTTTTGCATGATGTCATTGCTAGAAACACCTTGTGGTTTATCTAACAAAAAGACGCCATGCACATCACGCCCTTTTTTACGAGGTCTGGACACAATTAGTCCTCTTTATGCTTAGCTTCATCTTGACGAATCACGTTTGAAACCAGATTAGACATTCTCATCCCTTCAACTAATGATTCATCGTAAATAAAGCGTAATTCCGGCACAATACGTAAACGCATAGCTTTGCCCACAAGGCTGCGAATATACGGACTTGCTTTTTCAAGCCCCGCCATGCCTTGTTCAATAGCAGCTTGGTCGCTATCAAATAAAAAAGTCACGAAAATTTTGGCATAGGCCAAATCACGTGAAACCTCAACATCTGAAACAGTGACCATTCCAATACGCGGGTCTTTTACCTCACGTTGTAAGATGATAGCCACCTCTTTTTTTAATTCTTGCGCAACACGATCGCTGCGTTTAAATTCTCTACTCATATTTTTCTCTTTTTTGTATATGTAAAGCGGTCGAATTTCGCAAAACTTTTGCAAAATCCAACCGCTTGTAGGGAAGGTGAACCTAATGTTCACGCACGAAAATCAAGGTATTTACTTGTGCGTATGATACTAAGTCCACACGCCCTACGAATTAAATCGAGCGTTTAATTTCAACCACTTCGAATACCTCGATTTGGTCGCCAACTTTAACATCGTTATAGTTTTTCACGCCGATACCACATTCCATACCATTGCGGACTTCTGAAACGTCATCTTTGAAGCGACGGAGAGAATCTAACTCACCTTCAAAAATAACCACGTTGTCACGCAATACGCGGATTGGGTTGTTACGTTTGATCACACCTTCAGTTACCATACAGCCCGCGATTGCACCAAATTTCGGATGGCGGAAGACATCACGTACTTCAGCTAAACCAATGATTTCTTGTTTGAATTCAGGTTGTAGCATACCGCTCATTGCTGCTTTAATTTCATTTAATAGTTCATAAATGATTGAATAGTAACGTAAGTCGATATTTTCACTTTCAATTACACGACGCGCTGAAGCATCTGCACGAACGTTAAAGCCGACCATAATCGCATTTGAAGCCGCAGCTAAAGTTGCATCAGTTTCAGTAATACCACCTACACCAGAACCCACAACTTTCACTTTCACTTCTGCAGTTGAAAGTTCTTGTAATGATTGGCAAATTGCTTCTACCGAACCTTGTACGTCTGCTTTCACGATAACGTTAAGCTCTGCAACATCGCCTTCAGTCATGTTGCTGAACATATTTTCTAGTTTCGCTTTTTGCTGACGCGCTAATTTGACTTCACGGAATTTACCTTGACGATATAAAGCTACTTCACGTGCTTTTTTCTCATCACGTACAACGGTTGCTTCATCACCCGCTGCCGGCACGCCTGAAAGACCTAATACCTCAACAGGAATAGATGGGCCAGCAGATTCTACTTCTTTACCGTTCTCATCACGCATTGCACGTACACGACCGTACTCAAAGCCACATAAAACGATATCGCCTTTGTTTAAAGTACCTGATTGTACAAGAATGGTTGCAACTGGACCGCGACCTTTATCAAGGTATGATTCAATTACTACACCACTTGCCATACCGTCTTTTACAGCGGTTAACTCAAGTACTTCTGATTGAAGTAAGATAGCATCTAATAAATCATCAATACCTGTTCCTTTCTTCGCAGAAACTGGAACGAATTGTACATCACCACCAAATTTTTCAGAAATTACTTCATGTTGAAGTAATTCTTGCTCTACGCGATCTGGGTTTGCTTCTGGTTTATCGATTTTGTTTACTGCTACTACTAAAGGCGCACCTGCTGCTTTCGCGTGTTGAATCGCTTCGATAGTTTGAGGCATCACACCATCATCTGCCGCAACAACAAGCACTACGATATCCGTTGCTTTCGCACCACGCGCACGCATTGAGGTAAATGCAGCGTGCCCCGGTGTATCTAAGAAGGTGATCATTTTGCCGTCATCCATTTCTACGTGGTATGCACCGATATGCTGGGTAATACCACCCGCTTCGCCGGCTGCCACTTTCGCTTTACGGATATAGTCAAGTAATGAGGTTTTACCATGGTCAACGTGACCCATGATAGTAACAACCGGTGCACGAGTGACTTTTTCAGCATCCACATCGCGGTCTTCCAATACAGCTTCTTCAAGCTCATTTTCTTTACGAAGAATTACTTTGTGGCCAAGTTCTTCCGCTACTAATTGTGCAGTTTCCTGATCAATTACTTGGTTGATAGTCACCATTTCACCCATTTTCATCATGAGCTTGATGATTTCTGTTGCTTTTACAGCCATTTTGTTAGCTAAGTCAGCCACGGTGATAGTTTCACCAATCACAACATCCGCTTTCACAACTTGCACAGGTTTAGTAAAGGCTTGTTGAAGGGCTGCCCCTTTCTTACCATTTTTACCTTTACCTTTCATATCTTTTTGGTTACGACGATCTGCATTACGTTCATTTTTATCGTCTTCACGGCCACCTTTTTTCGCTTTGGCTACTCCGCCTTTACCACGATTACGGTTACCTTCACTACGGCGGTCATTGTCACGCTCTGCATCACGCGCATAGCTAGAGGTAAAACGTTCATCTTCAAAATCATCGTTATTATCTACTGCTTCTTCACGCTCAATTTCGGCTAAACGGCGTGCGTTTTCTGCTGCGCGTTTAGCTTCCATTTCTGCTTTTTGGCGCGCTAATTCCTCTTGCTTACGGCGAAGTTCGGCTTCTTCTTTTTTCTTCGCTTCTTTTTCAGGATCAACCGTTTTTTCTTGTTTTGGTTGTTCTGCTTTTGGCGCTGCCGCTTTCGGTTTGCTATTTGGCATTACTGGTGCCGCTGGTTTTTTCGCAGCCTCTTTCTGTTTTACTGCTTCAGCAGCTTGTTTTTCAGCCTCAGCTTTTGCTTTAGCTTCAGCTGCTGCTTTTTCTGCGGCTTCTTTTTCTGCTTTCGCTTTTTCAGCCGCTAATTTTGCTTCTTGCTCTGCTTTCGCTTGTAATGCTTTAGCATCAATTTTAGGTTTTTTCTCTTTAACTTCTACCGCTTTAGTTTTGCCACCAGCAGTAGTTGCGCTCACTTTAGTGGTTTTACGTGCACCGCCTAACGAAAGCGTTTTTTTCTCTGTTGTTTCTGTCATATGAATTCCTCCTCTAGCTGAACCAGCAAATTTGACGTGCAGCCATAATCAATTCACCTGCTTTTTCTACTGATAATTCTTCAATCTCAGCTAAATCGTCTGTGCCTTGCTCAGCTAACTCTTCAAGGTTGGTAATGCCTTTTTCCGCTAATTTATACGCGATATGGCGTTCCATTCCTTCAAGATTTAATAATTTTTCATCGATATCCGCTTGTTTAAGCGCTTCTTCCTCTTCTAAGGCTTTTTTCGTCAGTGCATTTTTCGCTCGCGCTTGTAACTCTTCGACTAAATCTTCGTCTTCTAAGCCATCAATTGCAGTCAGTGCATCAACCGGCACATAGGCAATCGCTTCTAAAGAGGCAAAGCCTTCTTCAATTAACACTTGTGCAAATTCGTCATCGATTTCTAACGCAGAAGTTAATAAGTTAATCACTTTACCATCTTCCGCTTGATTTTTCGCCTCTAACTCTTCAACAGTCATCACATTTAATGCCCAACCGGTTAATTGTGTTGCAAGACGTACGTTTTGCCCGTTACGGCCGATTGCTTGTGCTAATTTTGCAGACTCTACCGCAATATCCATAGAATGTGCTTCATCATTGATGATGATTGAGCTTACATCCGCTGGTGCCATTGCGTTAATCACAAATTGTGCCGGGTTATCATCCCAAAGCACGATATCTACACGTTCGCCACCTAATTCATTGCTAATGGCTTGGACACGTGAACCACGCATACCTACGCAAGCACCAACTGGATCGATACGTTTATCGTTTGATTTCACGGCAATTTTTGCACGAGAACCAGGATCACGTGCCGCACCTTTAATTTCAATCAGCTGTTCACCAATTTCTGGCACTTCCAGTTTGAATAATTCTTCAAGCATTACTGGTTTAGAACGCGTTAAGAAAATTTGTGGGCCTTTTGATTCTGGTTTGATTGCATAAAGCACACCACGAACACGGTCGCCTGGGCGGAAGTTTTCGCGAGGCAACATATCTTCACGAACGATAACCGCTTCACCTTTAATATCTTCACTCTTACCTTGTAGTTCTAGGAAAATATTATCACGGGTTACTTTTTTAACCGTTGCACTGATGATCTTGCCTTCATCTGGACGGAATTCGTTGATGATTTTGCATTTTTCAGCTTCGCGGATTTTGGTTTTTACCACTTGACCAAAAGTTTGAATTGCAACACGACCGAACTCAATTGATTCTACTTCGTCTTCAACCACATCACCTAATTGCACATTTGGATCTTCAAATTGTGCTGCTTCTAAGCTAATTTCACGGGTCATGTTATGAACTTGTTCTACGACTAACCAGCGACGGAAAGTTGTGAAATCACCTGTTTTACGATCAACTACAACACGAATATCAATATCTAATTCGTGAGTTTTCTTGGTTGCGATAGTTAAAGCTGTTTCCAATGCCTCGAAAATAGCTTCTTTTGGTAATTGTTTCTCGTTTGAAACCGCTTCAGCGGCTAACAAAATTTCTTTACTCATTGAAAATGTCTCTTAGATAATTAAATTTAAAAATCAAATACTGGCACTAAGTTAGCCTTTTGAATATTACCGAAAGCAAATTGGCACGGTTCGTTATCCACTAATAAAGTAATAAAATCGCCTTCAACTTGTTCGATTTTTCCTTGCCATTTACGGCGATCGAACATCGGAATACGAAGATGAATAACAGCCTCACGTCCGATAAAACGTTGATAATGCGCTAAGTTAAATAATGGACGGTCTAAACCTGGTGAAGACACTTCTAAATTATATTTATCAGCAATTGGATCTTCTACGTCAAAAATAGCGCTAATTTGACGACTAACATCACTACAATCATCAATAGTCACGCCACCGTCTTTATCAATAAAAATACGTACAGTTAAATAACGCCCTGCACGTTGGCATTCGATGCCGACTAGCTCACACCCCATTGCTTCAATGGTATCTTGAGTCAGCTCAGTAAGCTTTTGTTCTAATGTAGCCAAAATTTTTCTCCAGATATAAAAAAAGAGCCTTACCAGCTCTTTATGATACGAATTTAAGGTATCGCCCGCTTAATTGAAAATTACTTTCTACAAGCGGTCTGTTTTATTCTGTTTTTTGCAAATTTGCAGTACATAATAAAACAAAGCTCACAGACCATAACCGGAATGTGAGCTGATAAAACTGGTTGCGGGGGCCGGATTTGAACCAACGACCTTCGGGTTATGAGCCCGACGAGCTACCAAGCTGCTCCACCCCGCGTCTGATGTGCGGTATTATAGAGAAAACTTCTGCTTTTGCAAGCAATTTTGTAAAAAATCCCTAAAAAATACCGCTTGTTTATTCTCTAAGCACGAATCGATAACTTTTCGAACTCAGAAAAATAGGTTGGAAATGTTTTGGCGGTACATTTCGGATCAAGAATTGTCACGGGCGTATTTGACAATGCAATTAGCGAGAAACACATCGCCATTCGGTGATCGTTATAAGTCGCAATTTCCGCTGCTTGGAATTGCGCTAATGCCAAAGGTTGAATACGAATGAAATCCTCGCCTTCTTCAACTTCTGCACCGATTTTACGAAGCTCGGTTGCCATCGCACTTAAACGGTCGGTTTCTTTTACCCGCCAGTTATAAATGTTGCGAATTACCGTTTCACCTTCGGCAAACAATGCTGTTGTTGCAATAGTCATTGCTGCATCTGGAATATGATTCATATCCATATCTACACCATGCAATGGTGCTTGTTCTGCTTGAATAAAATCCTCACCCCAAGTGATTTTTGCGCCCATTTTCTCTAATACATCGGCAAACAAGCGGTCACCTTGAATTGAATTTTTACCAATTCCTGTAACTTTTACTTTTCCTTTAATAGCACCTGCGGCTAAAAAATAAGAAGCAGAAGAAGCATCCCCTTCCACTAAATAACGCTTAGGTGAAATATAAGATTGATTGCCCTTTACAATAAAGGTTTGATAATTTTGGTTTTCTACTGTCACACCAAAATCTTTCATCATCGCCAAGGTGATATCAATGTAAGGTTTTGAAACTAGCTCGCCCATAATCTGAATTTCCATATCGCCTTCAGCAAGTGGGGCCGCCATCAATAGTGCCGTTAAAAATTGACTGGAAATTGAGCCGTCAATTTGCACTTTGCCGCCTTGTAACCCCGTATTTCGGATTGCGAGCGGTGGATACCCTTCTTGTTCAAGATATTGCACATTTGCGCCAACTTGAATTAAAGCATCAACCAAATGCTTAATTGGACGCTCTTTCATGCGAGGTTCGCCTGTTAAAACAACCTCTGCCTCTTGTTGTCCTTTTAAGCAAAGTGCAGCCGCTAACGGGCGCATGGCAGTGCCTGCATTCCCTAGGAAAAGTGAAAGCCCATTTTGCCAATTAAAGGCACCGCCAACGCCTGTTATTGTGCATACGGTTTTATCTGAGGATAGTTCATAACTCACTCCTAAAGATTTCAACGCATTTAGCATATGGCGAATATCATCACTGTCTAATAAATTGGTGACTTCCGTTGTGCCATGTGCTAATGCTGCCAATAACAAAGCACGGTTAGATAAGCTTTTTGAACCAGGTAAGTTAATCTCGCCTTCTACACGCAAAATAGGATTTAAAGTGATTTTTTCCATCTTTTCTCTCGCTTAAATTATTGTAGGTTTAACACTTTGCGTAATGCTTCAAACAGACGACTATTTTCTTCTGGCAAGCCAATACTAATGCGCAAATGATTCGGCATACCATAACCTGAAATCGGACGAACAATCACGCCTTCATGCAATAACGCATCATAAATCGGCTGCGCAGGACGTTTAAAATCAATGGTAATAAAATTACCTTTCGAGGGAATATAATCTAATTGGTATTGTTGACAAAATGCTTCATAACGCTGCATCTCTTGGCGATTATTGGTAGCGACTTTAGCAACAAAAGCATCATCATTTAACACGGCAATCGCAGAAGCTAAGGCTAGACTATTGCAGTTAAACGGTTGACGCACGCGGTTCAATAAGTCTGCAATTTCAGCATTTGAAACCGCATAACCAATGCGCAATCCAGCTAAGCCATATGCTTTGGAAAGCGAGCGTGAAACGATTAAATTGGGATATTTCGCTAATAACGCAAAACTATCTACCCGCTCAGTAGGTGCGGTAAATTCGGTATAAGCTTCATCTAATACCACAATAATATGTGATGGCACCTGTGCTAAAAAAGCATCTAGCTCAGCATGCGTTAAAAAATTCCCAGTTGGATTATTGGGGTTGGCGATAAATATCAGTTTGGTTTTCTCGTTAATCGCAGCTAGAAAACCGTTTAAGTTATGCCCCCAGTTTTTAGCTGGGATTTCGCGCGCAGTTGCATTGATTGCTTTAGTGACTAATGGATAAACAATAAAGGCATATTGCGAATAAATCACTTCATCTTGTTCGCTAGCAAAAGTATGAGCAAATAATTCTAATAAATCATTTGATCCATTACCCAATGTGATTTGATTAGGTTCAATATGAAATTTTTGCGCAATCGTCTTTTTCAATTCAAAGCCATTGGCATCAGGGTAACGAGTAAGATCATTTAATTGACTCATAATCGCTTGTTTAGCGCTTTCAGGAAAGCCAAACGGATTTTCGTTTGAAGCGAGTTTAATGATGTTAGAAATGCCAAGCTCTCGTTCTAATTCTTCAATTGGTTTGCCGGCTTGGTATGGAGAAAGCGATTTTACGCCCTCATTTGCGATGTTGATAAATTGCATAATGTGTCCTTTTTATTTTTCTTAGGCTCAGGATTGTAGTAGAGAATCACGCTTTTTTAAAGCGAAAGCGGTCGAATTTCATGGCGTTTTTGCAAAAATCACGGTTTTACTTTTATTTATTTTTTATTGATTGTGTGATTCATCTCACATTTTTTAATTCTTGATTTTGTTAGCATAACTGCTTGATTTTCTAACCCAACTCAAACAAAGGGCGATTTATTATGTCAACCCAACAACTTATTTCTCAATTAACCGACATTGTCGGTCACGCACATATTATTACGGATGCGGCAAAAAATGAGGCTTATCGCAGTGGTTATCGTTTTGGCACAGGTAACGCGATTGCGGTTGTGAGACCTGCTACATTATTAGAATTCTGGAACGTGCTAAAAGCCTGTGTGGCGCATGATGTGATTGTAATTAACCAAGCTGCAAATACGGGCTTAACAGGGGGTTCAACGCCTAGCGGGAACGATTATGATCGTGATATTGTTATCATCAACACCATGTTAATGAAAGACATTCAACTCATTAACGATGCCGAACAAGTTGTCTGTTTCCCAGGCTCAACCCTCAATGAATTAGAAAATTTATTAAAACCGCATGAAAGAGAGCCTCACTCAGTTATTGGTTCTTCTTGTATTGGTGCTTCCGTTATCGGTGGGATTTGTAATAACTCTGGCGGGGCTTTAGTACAACGTGGGCCAGCTTATACCGAAATGGCACTTTTTGCTCAATTAAATGAAAATGGTGAATTAGAACTTAAAAACCATTTAGGTATTGATTTAGGCGAAACCCCAGAAGAAATTTTAACGAACTTACAAGGTCACCACTATCAACGCAAAGATATCCAAAGAGATTGCGGAAAAGGTCACGACCATCATTATTGTAACCATGTTCGTAAAGTAGATGAAGATAGCCCTGCGCGCTTTAATGCAGACCCAAGTCGTCACTATGAATCATCCGGTTCTGCAGGAAAACTGGCTGTTTTTGCCGTGCGTTTAGATACTTTCCCATTAGAGAAAAATACGGCGGTGTTCTACATCGGCACAAACCAAATTCAAACACTTAACGACATTCGCCGCCATATGTTAGCCAATTTTGAAGTGCTACCGATTTCAGGCGAATACATTCATCGTGATGCTTTTGATGTGGCAGCACGTTATGGAAAAGATACCTTCTGGGTGATTAAAAAATTCGGTACACACTGGTTACCGAAACTCTTTGCATTGAAAGCTAATGTTGATCGTATTGCGAAAAAATTCTCGTTCTTACCACACCATTTAAGCGATAAATTTATGCAACTCTTATCAAAAGCGATGCCAGAACATCTGCCAAAAAGCTTGTGGACATATCGCGATAAATATGAACACCATTTAATCGTGAAAATGGGAGGAAAAGGCGTACAAGAAGCGCGTGAATTCTTAAAAACTTATTTTAGTGATGCCACTAAAGGCGGATATTTTGAATGTAACGCCGAAGAAACCCAAGCAGCCATGTTGCATCGTTTCGCAGTTGCAAGTGCAGCAATTCGCTATCGCGCTATTCATGAAAAAGAAGTGGAAGAAATCGTGGCATTAGACGTTGCGCTTCGCCGTAATGATAATGAATGGTTTGAAGTTCTTCCGCCAGAAATTGATAACAAAATTAGCCATAAGCTCTATTACGGTCACTTTATGTGCCATGTGTTCCACCAAGATTATATTGTGAAAAAAGGCTACGATTGTGAAGCCCTAGAGCATGACATGCTCAAATTGCTTGACCAACGTGGCGCACAATATCCAGCAGAACACAACGTAGGGCACCTTTATGAAGCTAAACCAGAATTGCGTAAATTCTATAAAGTACTCGACCCAACCAATAGCTTCAACCCAGGAATTGGTAAAACCACCAAGAAAAAACATTGGGTAGAATAATCCTGTTAATAAAACAAGCGGTCATATTTGCAAAACTTTTTACAAATATGACCGCTTGTATTTTTTAGAACTAATTACGCTAATTCCACATCTTTAGTTTCTTGCATAAACCATAAGCCTATCAAACTCAATACTGCGTTAGCAGCTAAATAAAGTCCAACTCCTTTCAATCCATAATGTGCATTTAGCGGTAAAGTAATGATTGTTGCCACGCTCGCACTTAAAAGTCCTGCACAGTTATACGTTAGCGATGCGCCAGAATATCGGGCGTGTGTGGGGAATAGTTCTGGCAAGAAACTTGCTAGCGGTGCATAACCTAAACCAATTAACCCCATGCCAATAATTAAAAACCAGAATAGGCTAACAGCACTGCCATTTTCTAGGAAACATGGTAAAGCTAAACCAAATACAGCTACACCGACGGTTGTCCAAATCATCCAAATACGACGCCCAATGCGGTCAATATATTTACCGGATAAATAGATCGTAGCCGCTAATGAAAATGCACTTGCCATTAACAATGCAGTAAATAATTGAGGCGAAAATCCTAGCCCCATTTTAAAACCCGCTTCTGAAATGGTTGGTGCAGATTTTGCATAGATTTGACTAAATGCGATCATAATATAGAACAACACATAGCCTGCCATACAAGCAAACATGCCAAGCATAAATGGTCTAAAATGGCTGGTCAAAACCGTCATCATCGGGATTCGTGTCGGTTGTTTTTGGATTAACGCAGCAAGAAAGATCGGTGCTTCAGTTAATTTCAAGCGGACATACAAGCCTATGGCAACTAACACGATTGAGCTTAAAAATGGAATACGCCAAGCCCATTCAACTAAATTACTTTGCCCTGCCCACATGCCTACCAGCAAAAAAGCGCCATTTGCTAATAATAATCCTAATGGCGCGCCTAGTTGCGGGAATGTGCCATACCAACCGCGTTTTCCTTGTGGGGCGTTTTCAATCGCCACTAACGCAGCACCTCCCCACTCTCCGCCTAATCCAATGCCTTGTCCAATTCTACACAAGCAAAGCAGTATGGTTGTGTAAATACCAATTTGCTCGTAAGTAGGTAATAAACCGATGGAAATCGTTGCAAAGCCCATCAATAACAGTGACATCACGAAGGTATTTTTTCGTCCGAATTTATCTCCAAAATGCCCGAAAATTAACGCACCTAATGGGCGAGCAACGAAAGTGAGTGCAAGTGTGGATAGTGCAGCAATTTGGTTGGAAAGCGGATCTGCTTGATGAAAAAATTGATGATTAAATACCAATACCGCAGCCATGGCATAAATATAATTATCAAAATATTCAATAGCTGTGCCAATCATAGTAGCTGATGCCACTTGAGTTAGATTATTGGTTTGCCGAATAGACATATTTCCCTCCTTTTATTCGGTGTCCAAAATAATGGCAATAACACTGAATCTCGTAGAGGGTAAACAAGCAAAGTAAGTAGATAGAAAAGAAAAATGAAAGATTGGCATGTTAGTTTCCTACGTCAGTATTAACTGCTTCAGGTTCACGGGTATCATCTCAGCGACAATGCGCACCCCGACTAATTCGGCTAAATTCTAGCGCTTTATATGAGAAAGCTCAATCTGATTTCTAAGAAAGATAAAGATAAACACTCAACATTTACTGTTTTGGAGTTTCTGTTGGGGAATTTTCTTTAACTAAAGCATTTACCCAAGAAATGGTTTGCATTTTTTCCCAAGCACTCCCTCTTACCATAGTCGGTACAGAGTAATCTTGGCATATTGCATTAAATAACAAATCATTTAAAGCAAGCGTAGCCATAATCTTAGGTCTTCCATACGCACCTATTTTTTCCTCATAAACAATATGATTGTCGCTTTCTGCTAACAAGTTAAACGTGACTTGAGATGGGCGTGCTTTAGCTATTTCATTTTTCAGCGTCTGAAAGTATTGGTGAATATACAATTTCCGACTATGTAATGCCATTTCAGCCAGTTGTTTATTATAAAAATCCACACTCTCTAGGCGGCAATCTTTTTCGATAACTGAATAACAACTTTGGTATCCTGGTCTGCCTTGTCCCCTTTGGAAGCATCTCTGATCAGGTTGAAAATAAAGCTTAACGATTGTATTTGCCATAGATGGACGTTCATCTAACCACGCTTTCAATTCTGGCTCATTTAAATCAGCTGGTATCATATTTTCTGGGGAAATCACAGTAATTGACGTGTTATTTACCATAATTTGTTCTTTCACTGGCACAATCGGTGCCGGTTTACAGCCCCATAAGCAGAAACACAATAGCCCTAATAACTTCTTCATTTAGCCTTATCCTTAATTTAAAAAACTTGTCCTTCGCTCATTTCTAAATTACTGCTTATGTGGCAATTTTTGCCAAGTTACTTCATTACGCAAATAGACGGGTTCAATCTCCATCGCTTGTTGTACTTTACCTTGGGCGATAGCAATTTTAGCTAGCTCAAGCATATATTGCGCTGAAGGTAGTGTAATTTCACTGACGACAAGCGGTCGTTTTTCTTCAGAAAATTGCGAATAAGCCTGCCAGCCCGTACCCACAACGGTAGGATTTTCCTCTAACATAAATTGTTCAATCGCTTTTTCAGGTGCGCAAACTTGTTCTGGTACAAGTTCTTGCCAGCCTTGTTCGGTTCGTTGATATTGCGCGAAATAAACTTCATTCATTCTGGCATCAATTAAAGCAATAACATTGGTAGCCCCTTCTGTTTGATAAGCTTGCTCTGCCATTGCCATTAAATTGGAAATCGCTAACACCTGTAATTCAGCTCCAAAGGCTAAACCTTGTGCGACACCAATGCCAACACGAACGCCAGTAAAACTCCCAGGCCCGCGCCCAAAGGCTAAATAATCAACCTCTTGTAACGAAATATTTGCTTTTGCTAATAATTCATCAATCATCGGCAAAATGCGCTGAGTATGAGTACGTGGGCTAAGTTCGTCTAAATGCGTCACTTTGCCTAAATGCGTTAACGCAACCGAACAAGCTTCTGTTGCGGTATCTAGCGCGAGAATGGTTTGAGTCATATTTTTTTCCTATTGGGTGCTACCACACCATAAAAATAAAAGGTGGGAACTTCCCACCCTATTAAATCTAAATTACTCGGCACGTTTCTTACGACGTTCTGCTACAGCATCAGCTAAGGCAAATAATGCTTTTTCGCTATCTTCCCAACCAATACATGCATCGGTAATGCTTTGTCCATAAACTAAATCTGCAAGTGTTTGACCTGCTTTCAGATCTTGGCGACCTTCAACTAAGTGACTTTCGATCATCACACCAGAAATATAGTCTGAACCGCCTGCAATTTGTGCGCAAACATCTGCGCAAACATCCATCTGGCGTTTAAATTGTTTTTGGCTATTTGCATGGCTGAAATCCACCATCACATGAGGTCGTCTGCCTGCTTTCGCAATACTTTCACAGACTTTCGCTACAGATTCTGCATCATAATTCGTACCATTATCGCCACCACGTAAAATAATATGGCAGTCTGGGTTTCCTGCTGTGGTTACAATCGCTGAATGGCCAAATTTCGTTACCGATAAAAAATGATGTTGAGATTCTGCTGAAGCAATTGCATCTAATGCAATTTTCACCCCACCGTTGGTACCATTTTTAAAGCCTACAGCACAAGATAACCCTGAAGCTAATTCACGATGAACTTGTGATTCTGTTGTACGGGCACCAATTGCGCCCCAACTCATAAAATCAGCCATATATTGTGGCGTAATCATATCTAAGAATTCACCTGCTGCTGGCACGGTTAAATCGTTAATATCAGATAACACTTTGCGACCAATCCGTAAGCCATCATTTAAAGCATAGCTTTCATCTAAATGCGGATCGTTGATCAAACCTTTCCAACCTACGGTTGTACGTGGCTTCTCAAAATACACTCGCATCACGACTTCTAAGTTCTCACTAATTCTTGGGTTATCACGTATAGCTTTAATTTTTTGTGCATATTCTAACGCGGCTTTGGGGTCATGAATTGAACATGGCCCAATAACCACTAACAAGCGATCGTCTGTTCCATGAATAATATGATGAATTGCACGGCGTGTTTTCTCTACAGTTCTAGCCGCAACCTCACTTGCTGGAAAGCGTTCTAATAGCGCTACCGGAGGCAAAAGCTCTTCAATTTTAGTAATCCGAAGATCATCGTTTTTATTTTTATAAGACATTGTGTTTTCCTTATTTATGTTTTTTTATATTGTGAATTATTCTATCTGAATATCTGGCTATCGCCTATCCTTAATTCGGGAAGAATAAACGAAAGCGGTCGAATTTACGCCATCTTTTGCAAAATTATGCGAAAACTCGACCGCTTGTGAGAGCAACTATCTTGCTAGCACTTCACGTTTGCCGTTCTTACCTGGCTCAGAAATCATACCTTGTGCTTCCATTTGGTCGATAATTTTTGCTGCACGGTTAAAACCTAAGCCAAAGCGGCGCTGAATACCGCTAATAGAAGTTACTCCACTTTCGATCACGAATTCTGCCACTTCATCAAAGCGTGAATCTAACAGCATACCACTTGTATCGCCATTATTGGCAACCTCTTCTTCTGCAGACTCAACAATACTATCAAGATAATTTGGTTTACCTCTCGCGCGCCAGTTATCTGCCACGCGGATAACTTCGTTGTCATCCATAAAGGCACCATGTACACGCAAGATCTCAGGGCTTCCCGAAGCGGAATAAAGCATATCTCCTCGACCAAGTAGTGATTCTGCGCCGCCAGCATCTAAAATCGTACGGGAGTCAATTTGCGTTGCAACAGTAAACGCAATTCGGCTTGGAATATTAGCCTTAATAACCCCTGTAATCACATCCGTTGAAGGGCGTTGAGTTGCAAGAATTAAGTGAATTCCCACCGCTCGCGCTTTTTGTGCGATGCGCATAATATGTTCTTCAACTTCTTTACCCGCACTCATCATCAAGTCAGCAAACTCATCTACAATTAAAACAATATAGCTAAGTTTTTCTAACGCTGGTGGCATGGCATCCATACTATCACCCGGTCTCCAAGCTGGGTTTGCAATCGGCATCCCCATTTCCGTTGCTTGATCAATTTTCGCGTTATAACCCTCAATATTACGAACCTGTAAATAGCTGATTAACTGATAACGTCTTTCCATCTCTTCCACTGCCCAACGCAAAGCATTTGCAGCTTTTTTCATATCCGTCACGACTGGCGTCAGCAAGTGTGGAATATCATTATAAACAGATAACTCAACTACTTTCGGATCAATCATAATAAAACGAACTTGCTCTGGAGTCAGTTTAAATAGCAGGCTTAAAATCATAGTATTTACGCCTACCGATTTACCACCACCTGTTTGCCCAGCCACCAATAAATGAGGCATTTTCGTCATATCAACAACAACTGGTTGACCACTAATATCTTTCCCCAATGCCATTGGCAGTTTTGCATCACTATGACGGAAAGCATCGCTATCTAATACATCACGCAACCAAACGGTTTCACGAAATGCATTCGGCGCTTCAATCCCCATATAAGGTTTACCGGGCACCACTTCGGTAATTCGGATCGCTTTAAACATTAACTCACGCGCCAAATCACTCGCAAGTGAAGTCACTTTTGCCGCTTTTACCCCTGCGGCAGGCTTAATTTCATAGCGGGTAACGACTGGCCCCACCAATACATCTTCTACCGTTGCTTTAACACCATAATTAGCTAAAGCTGTTTCAACACGGTGTGAAGTGGAAAGAATTTCTTCTTCTGTAACTCGCTGACTACTTGGCGGATGTCTATCTAATAAATCTAACGTTGGTAACGGTGTAGTCGGTTTTTCTGTTACCTTATTACGTTGTAATAAGGGATGAATTAACGTCTCGCCATATCCTTTAGGATAATCTACTGATGCTGGTTTGTTTGGTTGAACCGCTGGTTTAAGCTCTGCCGTGGTTGCAGCAGAAGGTGAGAAAACAGGCTCTTTCTCACTATTATTTTGCCAAATTTGTTCAAAGGTATCATCTAGCCCTTGAGTTTTAGCGCGTTCAGCAACCTCAGCCATTCGCTGCTTTTCAGCCTCTTCAAAAGCCCTTGCTCGTTCGGCTTCAAAATCTTTCTCTTCAGTTTCAGATTGAATTGCCACTTCTTCAAATGGTTTCATGCGCACCACAGGTCGTGAAGAGAGCGGGCTGCTTTCTTGAATAAATGCTGGTGCTTTTACTTCTTGATCAATCAATGAAATACTCATTTCATGTGAAGGTTCTGCCTCTACTTCCACTTCAAAAGTTTCTGATATAGCCGGTGTTTCTGATACGTCATCTTGTTCAGCGTAATTTGCTAATTTTACTGTTGGTAATGAAACATCAAAAGGTTCATAAACTTCATCCGCTTGCGATAAAGTTGGCGCGTCTTCCATTGTAGGCAAACTGCCTGGCGTAAAGCCTTGCACATTTACTTTCGGTAATTTAACTTCACTTTCCACTTTAAACATTGCGGGATCAGTTAAGTTCGTCATTACATGTTCGCTATGCAATGGGGAGTCTTGCTCAGCATTCGCAGTTTGCGGCTGAGTTGACGATAATCCAGTAATATTAGGACGTCTAAATACAGAAACATCGGTTAATGCTGGTGAGCTTGATAGATCAGGAATTTCATCCTCAGCTTGTTCAGTAGACACCGATGGCATTGAAGTAAAAGGAGTATCAGTTTCTGCTAGATGACTCTCATTATTTTCTGTTACTTCAGCCTTTGTTATTTTCGGCGCATCTTTTACCGTTAACCACTCATAAAATGAGGTAAGCAATGGGATCACCGTTTGCCCTGAACAGAAATAAAAGCCTAATGCAGTACACACCATTGCCAATAATAGTGCTGCAAATTGCCCCAATGACTCACCTAAATAAGTCTGCCACATCCCGCCAATAAAACCGCCTGCAAGGTAATAAGGTGAATGAGAAAGCAATACGCTCATCAATCCACTTAACCCGACCATAAAGAGTAAAAAACTCATAAAATAGAGCGTAACTTTTTTATAGGTTAATTGACTTCCTAAGCGCAACACTAATAAATAGAGCGAAACCGCAGTTAGTGAAAAAGGAACTAACCATGCCACTTTTCCAAAAAAGGCATAAAGTAGATCAATCCACCATGCACCAAAAGCGCCGGTTTTATTCAGTGTGGTATTTTCAGTTACCGTACTTGCAACTGACCATGCATTATCTAACGGGCTATAACTTGCCCAAGCAACAATTAAATAAATGCCGAAGATCCCGCTTATAATAAGCATCAGATCAATGAATTTTTGCTTTCCGTTTGATGATTTAATCACAATCCTTCCTTATTTTAACAGGAGATAGTTTGTCTGTTTGACCTCTTCCATGACGACATAAGTGCGTGTGTCATTCACCCCCGGCAAACGTAATAAAGTGGTACCCAGTAATTTACGATAAGCCGCCATATCTGCTACACGGGTTTTCAGTAAATAATCAAAATCCCCTGAAACCAAATGACATTCTTGAATTTCATCTAATTGCTGAACAGCATTGTTAAATTCTTCAAACACATCTGGACGGCCTCTGACTAAGGTAATTTCAACAATCACCAAAAGTGGTGCTTCTAGTAATTCTGGGTTTAGCAAAGCGCGATAACCCATAATAACATTTTGTTTTTCTAAACGTTTAACCCGCTCTAAACAAGGTGTAGGCGATAACCCAACACGTTTAGAAAGCTCAATATTAGAAATTTTTCCGTTACGTTGTAGTTCATTTAAAATTTTAAAGTCAATTGCATCAAGTGCTTTTGGCAGTTTTTTATTTTCCATTTTTTTGCCTTTTTAGAATAATGTTCTAATGAATTCTATCTTTTTTAACCATATAAATAAAGTCTAAGCCAACACTTCTGCAATTAACTGCCCAAAGTTAGCTCGCCAGCCTTGCATAAGTTCCGGTAAATTAGTTTGTGGGCGACCTTGACGATGCCATTTAAATAATTGATTAAGTTGTCGTTTGCTAGCAAGCAGCTCAGCTGGCAGATCAAGCGGTCGAATTTCTGCTAATTTTTGCTGCATCGCTTTTAAATTTTGTTTGTAACCAACTTCATCAAATAAACGGTTAATCTTTTCAGGATAATTCTCTTGAGGAACCGCTTGTCCTTGCTCTACTAACCAAAGCAATTTTTTGCCATGAATACGGACTTCATTCGGATGCATAAAGTTCAGTAGCTCAGAAGTATGCTTAGGCTGCGTTTTGGCGATTTCAAATAGGCTCTGCTCTTTCACCACAAAATTTAGTGCTAAATCACGTTTTTGCGCTTCTTCTAGGCGCCATTTTGCTAATACTTGTAGAACAGCTAATTGTTGAGGCGTTAACTGCCATGCTTGGCTAATATCGAGATAGGCTTTATTTGGATTAACTGTTTTCTGACGTTTCTGCAATAATTGTTCGCACTCTTCTCTTACCGCTGGCATCCAACGATTTTCTTGCATAGCTTCTTGCATTTTTTGATAAATGGGTAAGAGATACCAAACGTCTGCAGCCGCATAATCAAGTTGGACTTCGCTTAATGGGCGTGCTAGCCAATCCGTACGGGATGCTCCTTTATCTAACTCAATCTCAAGATAATGTGCCACTAACTTAGCAAATCCAATAGAGGCTCCCAGCCCTAAAAATCCTGCCATAATTTGAGTATCTATCATTGGCGTTGGCAGTTGCTGAAAGCGATGTTGAAACACCTCTAGATCTTCGCTACAAGCATGCAGTACTTTAATCACCTGTTCATCGGCTAACAAATGGCAAAATGCTGAAAAATCTTGGATTTTTTTCGGGTCAATTAAACTAACGGTTTGCCCATCAAATAACTGAATCAAGCCTAGTTGCGGGTAAAAGGTACGAATGCGAATAAACTCAGTATCTAATGCTACTACTTTTTTTTGCCGAGCAGCTTCACAAACTTCACGTAATTTTTCATTGGAATCAACCCAAAGATAAGGTATAGCCATTACTTTCTCACTAATTTTTTTATGTTTTGAAATAAATAATGTGATGCAGATCACAATCTAAGTATAAACTCATTGAATCCTTTAGCCACTCTGGAGCAAAATGCTCAAAGGACTGGAGTGATTTTTTGAGTAAGGATAAAGGGGATGTTATGATGTCTGAAAACCGCCTGCAACATCTTGGCAAAATTTATCATCTGGTTGAACAATTCGAACTCATCTCTCGAACAGATCTCGCGAAGCTTTCTGGTTTTGCGCCAGCCTCAATTACAAATCTCACTAAGTCGTTAATTGATCAGCAATTTATTCTTGAACGCACTGTTCAAAATCATACGACACGAGGGCGCCCAGCAGTTGGACTTGCTATCTCACCTTTTTATTGGCAACTTCTTTCCATTATTGTTTCTCCTAACAAGGTAGAAATTTCACTCTGTGAATTAAATGGAACCACAATTTATTCACAAAATTATACCGTTTCTGCCGAAGATTATCCTGCCCTAGATGAAAAAATTCTTAGCTTTTTGCAAAATTTTGAGCAAAAACGACCGCTTGTCGATGCACGTTTATTGGCAGTTTCCGTTAGTGTGATCGGCCGCATCAATGCCAAAAAAACAGACATTGTCCAATTAGGTAATTCAGCCTTGCAATGCGCAATTGTTAATGCGCTAAAAGGACAGTTTACTCAACCCATTCTACTCAATGAGCACTTCCAACTTTGGCTCCTTACCGAATCAAAACTCGGTAGATTGATTAGCCATCAGAATGTGCTTTTTTTACAACATGGCGACACGCTAAGACTTGGCGTGATGGTTAATGGCAGCTTGTTACATAAAAATGTAGATATGAACATCAATCACTTATTAACCCCTTCTTTTGGGCCAATGAGTGATGAAGTCGCAGCCTACATGCAAAAAACGCATCCACAAGCGCAACGATATCAAATCGCAGATCAACTCACTTTCCCTGCACTTGCATTTTTAATAGACCGCTATTTACCAAATACGCTCACGCAAGTTGAGGAAAAAATTGTATTCTTATGCCAACAGATTGAGCAAGTGAATCCAGCCGCATTGGCTATCTTAGAGCATGTCACTAGCCATTTAGCACATCTGTTAATGAACCTGCTCAGCATTTTCTCTAGTGAAAAAATTATGCTGAATTCCCCGCTACTTCCTGTTAAAGACATGCTATTTGAACAACTTACCCAAAAATTAGCTGATTATGGTATTAGGCTTTCACCATTAAATTTAGTAACCAGTTTATTAGAATGGGATAGCCCTTTTATTGCCTGTAGTGCGATTAAACAGGGAATTTATGAAGGAAATTTGATCAAGGACAGGATCTCTCTTTAAAAAATCCGCTAGACTAGCGTAGCTTTGAACAAAAAAAGGACAAATTATGCCTGCGCTATTCATCACAGGCACCGATACCGATGTTGGAAAAACCATCGTTTCCCGTGCCTTATTGCAAGTTTTACAACAACAGCAATATAAAATCGTGCCTTATAAACCCATCGCTTGTGGTGGAGATGACGAACTCCCGACCGATCCTATTTATAATGATTATGCTAGCGAAGATAACTCTGACGTGCTAATACTACTCAATAGCTGCACACAGCCTGTGTCATATCAAGAAATCAATAGTTATACCTTCAAACATTCAAGCACGCCTGTGTTTGCTGCATTGGATGCGGTTCGTCGCATTCAAGTTGAAAAATTAGATAGTGATCTCGCACGCTTAAAAGAGAATTATCAAAATGTTTTGGTTGAAGGCACTTATGGCTGGTTAACACCAATCAAAAAACAGTTTAGTTTTGCTGATTGGGTAGAAAAAAATCAAATGCCGGTTGTATTAGTAGTTGGAATAAAAGAAGGTTGCGTAAACCATGCTTTGCTTACTGCAGAAGCGATAAAAGCGCGCGGGGTACCATTGCTAGGTTGGGTTGCAAATCGTATCAATCCTGGTTTACGTCATTATACGAAATTAGTCGAATTACTTGCCAAACAAATTGATGCACCATTGCTTGGACAAATTCCTTATATCGGCCACCCAGAAAACAGAGATTTGACACAATATATCGAAAATCCAACACCGTTATTAGACTATTTCAAAGCCTAAAAAAAAAGCCCCTAATCAGGGGCTACTCGGAAAGCAAATTTATAAATAGGTTGTTAAAACAACACTTATATTTGTTAGGCTTAGAGTACGAAAGTTTCACACAATTTTCAAACTTATTTTTTGATTCCAAGGAACTTCTTTTCGATTTTGTGATCTGCTTCAAACTTTTAGCCAAACAATATAAAAATTATAACCGGCGTGCTTGCCAGAATGTTTTAGTCCAATATGGAGAATCCATATCAGAATAAATCACCCCGCCTTTAGTTGAAGCATGTAAAAACTGCCCGTTTTTAACATAGACCCCCACATGCTTACCATTGGGGCCTCTTCCTGTATTAAAGAAGACTAAATCGCCCGTTCTTAATTCGCTTTTACTAATTTTCGTTCCTTCTTTGGCCTGATCAACAGTCATTCTTGGTAAATCAATGCCAAATAGGTCACGGAAGGTAATTTGCATAAATCCGGAACAATCTACGCCACTCTTTGAATTTCCACCAATGCGATAACGAGTACCTTGCCATTCTTGCTGATGTTCACTTAAATTGGCAATCACCATAATTTGATCATCTAAATTTGAGATCACGCGATTGGTTTTGAAGATACCTGCTTTAGCTTTAATTGGCCCTTTCACGTTTTGATTGGTACTTGATGAACAAGCGGTCAAAATTACCGAAAAAGTTGCTAATGCCAATACTTTCAAGGGTGAACGATAATTCATAACATATCCTCTTAGTCATTCTTCCGTATTGCTACGGAAGAATCTACTTAATTTTTTGCTTTAAATGCACTGACCCGTTCTCGCATTTTAGGGCTAGCTTTAAAAGTGACGACACGGCGCGCAGAAATCGAAACTTCTTCACCAGTTTTAGGATTCCTCCCAGGGCGTGCTTTTTTCTCACGCAGTTGGAAATTACCAAAACCAGATAATTTCACCTCTTTACCAGAGGCTAATGCGTTACGGATTTCATTAAAAAATTGTTCGACAAAGTCTTTTGCTTGCGCTTTATCAAAGCCTTTTGCCACTAATGCTTCCGCTAATTCCACTTTTGTTAATGCCATAAAATATCCTTTTTCGGGTCAACCCATTTATTAGTCACGAAGCACTGCATTAAAGCGCTCTGCTAGCGCAGATAATACTGCTTGCATCACCGCATTAATTTCGTCTTCTTCTAACGTTTTTTCCGCATCTTGAATAGTTAAACTAATAGCTAAACTTTTCTTACCTTCAGCAAGATTTGCACCTTGATAAACATCGAATAAGTTAACCGCAATAAGTTTTTCACCACCAGCTTGACGGCACACATTTAATACATCGCCTGCAGCAACGTTGTTATCTACCACAACCGCAATATCACGGTTATTAGCAGGGAATTTAGAAATCTCTTTCGCTGCAGGGATAGGACGTTCTGAAATAGCTTGCGCTAAAATTTCAAATACAACCGGTTTACCTTTAATTCCTAATTTTTGTACGATGCTTGGATGCACAGTGCCGATAAATCCAATTTCCTGACCATCTAACATAATTGCCGCAGATTGTCCCGGATGCAATGCAGGGAAACTTTTCGCTACAAATTGTAAATCATGACGTACGGATGTTAATGACAGAATGCGCTCTAAATCCCCTTTTAAGTCAAAGAAATCAACTGCTTCTGCTTTGCTTTCCCAATAGGTTGAACGTTTATCACCTACAATCGCGGCTGCAAACACAGGCTCTTGGCGCACGCCAGATTCAGCATTAGTATCTGGAATAAAGCGTAATCCCGTTTCAAAAATACGAACACGGGGTCGTTGACGGTTTTGGTTATAAACGATAGTTTCCAATAACCCAGTTAATAATGAAACGCGCATTGCAGACATTTCACTGGAAATCGGGTTAGGTAAAACTAACGCTTCCTGTTCTGGATGTAATAACTGTTGGATTTTCGGATCTACAAAGCTATAAGTAATGACTTCTTGATAATCACTATCTACCAATGCTGTACGCACACGGCTCGCTTCCAATAATTTTTCAGGCGTTCCTTTCATTTCAAGGTGTGCTAATGGAGAATTATTTGGAATGCTGTTATAACCGTAAATACGCGCAACTTCTTCAATTAAATCTTCTTCAATTTCAATATCAAAACGCCAACTTGGTGCAACTGCTGTCCAAGTGTCATTTTCAAAACGAACATTTAAGCCTAAACGAGTAAGAATATCTGTTACAACATGATCTTCAATGTGATGACCAATTACCGCATCTAATTTAGCTCTTCTAAGCGTGACGTTATTACGTTTTGGCAAATGCGCCTCGCTCACTGCCTCAACAATTTCACCCGCTTCACCACCGCAAATTTCTAGTAATAATGCAGTTGCACGTTCCATTGCACGACGAGTTAATTCAGGATCTACACCACGTTCAAAACGATGTGAAGCATCTGTATGTAAGCCATATTGACGAGCACGGCCTGTAATCGCTAATGGCGCAAAGAATGCGGCTTCTAATACAACATCTTTGGTTTCTTGGCTAACACCACTTGCTTGGCCACCAAAGATACCTGCCATCGCTAATGCACCTTTATCATCTGCAATAACTAATGTATTTGGTTGTAATTTAGCTGTTGTACCGTCTAATAATACTAATTCTTCGTCCGCTTTTGCCATACGAACTTGGATTGCGCCATCAACTTTAGCGGCATCAAAAGCATGCATCGGTTGACCTAACTCAAGCAAGCTCAAGTTAGTAATATCTACGATTGGATCAATAGAACGAATACCACAACGACGTAATTTTTCTTGCAACCATAAAGGAGATGCTGCTTTCACGTTTACATTTTTCACTACGCGCGCTAAATAGCGCGGGCAAGCTTCTGGTGCTTCTAATTTCACCGCTACTTTATCTGTAATAGTTGCTGCTACAGTTTGAACCTCAGGCGCAACAACTTCTGCACGGTTAATCACCCCCACTTCGCGAGCAATACCGGCAATGCTTAAACAATCTGCACGGTTTGGGGTTAAACTAATTTCAATTGCAACATCATCTAAATTCAGATATTCACGAAAATCTTTACCAATAGGCGCATCTGCAGGTAATTCAATAATACCACTATGATCTTCTCTGATGCCTAGTTCAGAAAATGAACAAAGCATTCCTTCTGACGGCTGACCACGTAATTTAGTTTTCTTAATCTTAAAATCGCCCGGTAAAACTGCGCCTTCAGTCGCACAAGCTACTTTTAAACCTTGGCGACAATTTGGTGCGCCACATACGATATCTAATAAACGATCTCCGCCTACATTGACTTTTGTCACACGTAATTTGTCTGCATCTGGGTGTTGTGCACATTCCACCACTTCACCTACAACCACACCAGTAAATGCACCCGCAACAGGTTCTACGCCATCCACTTCTAGACCTAGCATAGTAATTTGGTCGCATAACTGCTCCGTGGAAATTGCAGGATTTACCCACTCACGCAGCCAAGATTCATTAAATTTCATTTTATATCCTTTCCAATTTTGTAAAATTCTTGCGGAATTTAACCGCTTGTACACTATTTTGCATCGTTATCAAATCTCCCCTAATCCCTCTTTGAAAAAGAGGACTGGGGGAGATTTTGAGCGAAGCAAATTATTTAAACTGTTTTAAGAAACGTAAGTCATTTTCGAAGAATGAACGTAAATCAGTTACGTTATAGCGCAACATAGTTAAACGTTCAACGCCCATGCCTACCGCGAAACCACTGTATTCGTCAGGATCAATACCAACATTGCGCAATACATTCGGATGCACCATGCCACAGCCTAATACTTCTAACCATTTACCGTTAGAACGCATAACATCTACCTCAGCAGAAGGCTCTGTGAATGGGAAGAATGAAGGACGGAAACGTACTTGTAAGTCTTCTTCAAAAAATGCTTTTAAGAAGTCATGAATCAAGCCTTTTAATTCAGTAAAGTTAGCTTTTTTATCTACATAAAGCAGCTCAATTTGATGGAACATTGGCGTATGCGTTTGGTCGTAGTCGTTACGATACACACGACCCGGCGCTACAATACGTAAAGGCGGTTGAACTTTCTCCATCGTACGAATTTGCACACCTGAAGTTTGGGTACGTAATAAACGCTGAGCATCAAACCAGAAAGTATCATGATCTGCACGTGCTGGGTGATGAGCCGGAATATTTAACGCATCAAAGTTATAATAATCGGTCTCAATTTCAGGCCCGTTTGCAACAGTAAATCCTAATTCAGAAAAGAATTTCACCACACGTTCAATCGTAATAGAAACTGGATGCAATCCACCTAATTCTGTTTTACGACCCGGTAAAGAAACATCAATACGCTCATTCGCTAATTTTGCATTTAACTCTGCTGATTCTAATGCTTCTTTTTTCGCATTTAATGCATTTTGCGCAATTTGTTTAGCATCATTGATTTTCTGACCTACCGCTGGGCGCTCTTCTGCGGGCACATCACGCAGCCCCTGCATTAACGCAGTAAAATGCCCTTTCTTACCAAAATATTCTACTTTTAATGCTTCTAATGCCGCCAAATCTTCCGCTGCATTTACTGCCTCAACAGCCTGTGCGACTAAACTTTCTAGGTTTTGCATTCTATCCTCTAAATTTATCGATGAAAAATTGTTGAAATAATAATACTTTGAAGGCAGAAAGTAAACGCAAAGATAGGCTAAGACGTTGATTTCTCTTCTTAAATCAAGGCTCTCACAAGCGGTCTTATTTCTTAAAATTTTTGCAAATTTTGACTTAAGGTGTATGATTCGTTCATTGATATTTCATTTGTGAGGAAATTATGTCAATTGAGAAACAACAAGTTTTAGATGCTTTTCATTTTCGTAGTGCTTGTCGATACTACGATGCGAATAAAAAAATTAGTCGTGAAGATATGGAATATATCTTAGAGTTAGGGCGACTTTCACCAAGCTCAGTGGGTTCTGAACCTTGGCAATTTTTAGTGCTACAAAATGAAGCAATTCGTGAAAAAATTGCACCTGTAACTTGGGGAATCAAGCATCCAATGAATGAAATGAGTCATTTAGTGGTGCTTTTAGCCAAGAAAAATGCGCGTTATGATAGTGCTTTTTTTCGCAATTCGCTTGAACGTCGTGGTTTAACACCAGAGCAAATTGAAGCAACTTTAAGTCGCTACAAGACTTTCCAAACCGAAGATATTCAAATCACTGATAGTGAAAGAACCTTATTTGATTGGTGCAGCAAGCAAACCTATATCGCACTAGCGAATATGATGACTGGTGCAGCAATGATTGGAATTGATTCTTGTCCAATTGAAGGTTTTCATTATGAATCCGTCAATCGTATTTTAAGCGAAGCAGGTTTATTTGATGCCAATGAATGGGGCGTTTCTTGTATGGTAACTTTCGGTTATCGTTCGAAAGAAATTAAGAAGAAATATCGCAAACCAGCTGATGAAGTGATTAAGTGGATTGAGTAAACGTAATAAGACCGCCTACAAGCGGTCTTATTTTTTGATTAATATGCAAATTTCATCTTCATAATTTTGCACATCAACTATTTGATATTGTTCTGCTTCACAAAGCAGGCGAATATCGTCTAACTGGCTTGTATGATTTAAGTGAATCTTTAGGCTATCGCCACTAGCAAGCTTTATCAATGCCTTTTGGGTCATCAATAAAGGTAACGGGCAAAGATATGCCCGTAAATCAAGTTCATATTCCATTATAATTTGCGACGTGCCGCCATAATTTTGCCCATTTCAGATAAAGTTTCTGAATCTAAGCATTCTCTGCCCATTTCAAATAATGGCTCTTCAATCGCAATATGCACATCATAGCCTGCAATAAACTGTTGAATTAGCGTTTCATCAATTTGATCTTGCTTACCGGCTAATAAATCTTCTAATGCTTGTGCTAATAATGCCCAGTTATGATGCAATGTATGATGTTGTTTTTCTAGCTCATCAATTGCTGTTTGTGCTTCAGGCTTTTTACTTGCCAAAATAGGGAAAAAATCCTGTTCTTCATCTTCATGATGAAGTGGTGCTGAGCGATTAAAATAATTTAGAATTTGCTGAACATCATTTTTCACCGCTTGATTCACACCATTTTCTGCTAAATATGCTGGCAAAATTTGTAACTGTTTGCAAAAGCGTTTTACTTTGCTATGGCAAGCATAAAGCATTTCAATGGGTTCTGCCCAAGTCGCAAATTGTTGAGGTTGAAGCTGTTGCATAGTTTCTCCTTTATAAAATAGGCGCACTGAATGCGCCTGATTTTCTATTATGCTTTTTGCATTGGTGGCACTTCTTTACCAATTTTGGCATAGAATTCCACAACAAAGTCGTTAAAACGATCTTCTTCGATTGCTTGGCGAATTTGTGCCATTAAACGTTGATAATAACGTAAGTTGTGAATGGTATTAAGTCTTGCACCTAAAATTTCACCACATTTATCTAAATGATATAAATAAGCTTTGGTGTAGTTTTTACAAGTATAACAATCACATTCTGGATCTAATGTACTGGTGTCATTTTTATATTTCGCATTACGGATTTTCACCACGCCATCGCTAACAAATAAATGACCGTTACGCGCATTACGCGTCGGCATTACACAGTCAAACATATCAATACCACGGCGCACACCTTCGACTAAATCTTCTGGTTTGCCCACACCCATTAAGTAACGGGGTTTATCTTGTGGCAATAACGGCGTAGTAAATTCTAAAATGCGGTGCATTTCTTCTTTCGGTTCACCCACGGCTAAGCCGCCAACCGCATAGCCATCAAAACCAATATTGACTAAGCCTTCTACTGAAACTTTACGTAATTCTTCAAAGGTTCCGCCTTGAACAATACCAAATAATGCTCTTGGATTTTCCAATTCATCAAAGCGATCACGGCTACGTTTTGCCCAACGAAGTGACATTTCCATCGATTTTTTCGCATAATCAAAAGTCGCCGGATATGGTGTACATTCATCGAAAATCATTACGATATCAGAACCTAAATCGTATTGAATTTCCATAGATTTCTCTGGCGAAAGGAAGATCTTCTCACCACTGATTGGGTTTTGGAACGTCACGCCTTCTTCTTTAATTTTGCGTAATTTACCCAAACTGAATACTTGGAAGCCACCACTATCGGTTAAAATCGGGCCATGCCATTGCATAAAATCATGCAAGTCACCGTGCATTTTCATCACTTCTTGCCCTGGTCTAAGCCATAAATGGAAGGTATTGCCTAATAAAATTTGAGCACCTGTTGCTGCCACCTCTTCGGGTGTCATCCCTTTAACGGTACCGTAAGTTCCCACAGGCATAAATGCTGGGGTTTCCACTACATATTCGCCCTTTGGACGAGAAAAAATTAAACGACCACGGCGCGCATTGCCATTGGTTTTCTTAAGTTCGTACTTCATAAAATCCTCTTATAGATAAACAGTCTATATACAAGCGGTCAAATTCCGCCAAAATGTTGCAATGTTGCAAAATATCAATGCATTAGAAGTTAATACCAGAACCAATGCCTACACCTACACCAACGCCATTAGAGCCACCACCAGCACTAATACCACCGCCGAAAGAACAGGCTGAAACGCTCAGCATCACAACTAATGCTAATAAGATTTTTTTCATTTATTATTTCCTTTCACAGAACTAAATTGCTATATTAGCTATCAAAAGTACAACATTTTACAGATTTTTTTGATTGAACACTAACTGAAAGAGGCTTTTCATGAAACTTTTACATAAATTGACTGCCGTCTCATTAACGGTAGGTTTTGCCTCAATGGTTTTTGCCAGTCCATTAAGCATTAGTGAACAAGAAATTAACCATTATTTGCATAATCACTTGGCAGAAAAAGTGCCATTACAAAATAATGTTGGCGTGCCGGGTTTATTTGAACTTGACTATAATTTACACGATCTGATTACTCGCATTGGGCGAACTGATGAAAAGAAAGTGGAAATCCAAGGCATTGTAGACGGCATTTTAACGGCTAAAGGCAAAAAACATAATGCGCAGGTTAAACTAAATTTAGATACCAAACCTTATTATGATGCCGAAAAAGGTGCATTGTTTTTACAAGATGTTCGTTTGTTAAGTTGGTCTGCTACGCCAGAAAAATATCAGGAAAAATTAGCGATGTTTATGCCGGTGTTAATGGATGGATTAACGGAAGTGCTAAACAGCACGCCAGTTTACACGCTGGATGAAACGAAAAGTAAAGAAGCGTTAGTGAAAAAATTTGGAAAAGCGATCATCGTGGAAAAAGGCGAATTACGACTAGAAACATCTGTGTTTTAAGCCTCTTTTCCATTCTTTTACAAGCGGTGGAATTTGCAATCTTTTTTGCAAATACCACCGTTCTTTATTCCAACGAATATAACATGGAGATATTATGTTAGATATTGCACAACTGTTCGCCAATAATCACGCTTGGGCAACCAAGATGAAAGATGAACAGTCAAATTATTTTAAAGAACTTGCTGAACACCAAAAACCGACCTACCTTTGGATTGGTTGTTCAGATAGCCGTGTTCCCGCAGAAAAACTGACTGGATTAGGCCCAGGTGAGCTATTTGTTCATCGTAATGTAGCCAATCTTGTGATCCATACTGATCTTAACTGTTTATCTGTTGTTCAATATGCGGTGGACGTGTTAGACATTAAGCACATCATCATCTGTGGCCACACTAATTGTGGCGGCATTAAAGCCGCAATGGGAACCGTTGAAGATTATGGGCTTATCAGTAACTGGTTATTACATATTCGCGATCTTTGGTTTAAGCACAGCCATCTACTTGGCAAACTTTCTTCGGAACAACGCGCGGATATGCTGACCCGCTTAAACGTGGCAGAACAAGTATATAATCTTGGTCGTTCATCGATTGTTAAAGCCGCTTGGGAGCGCGGAAAATCACTTTCTATTCATGGATGGGTTTATGATGTGCAAGATGGTTTCTTAAACGATCAAGGCGTAATCGCAACTAGCCGTGAAACATTAGAAATTACTTATCGTAATGCAATTGCCAAACTGACAACAGAAATCGATGCCCTTGTTGAACAGAGCACGCAAGAAAAAGCAGAATTAGCGGAAGCAGAACGCATTAAACAAGGATTAGAAAACTTCGTTGATTAACTTCTAACCAAGCTTGAGATTTTCTTTATAAAAAGTGTGATCTAAATCACACTTTTTATATTTTTTATCCTCTCTCCTTAAAAAAATTAAATTCTGTTCATTTTATAAAATCCCGATAATTTATCTAAAAATGGCATTATTATTCATTTTAATTTTATTTAAATCTGATTTTTCTATTTATTTGAGATTAAATATTGAAAAACACCATTTTTAGGTATCTAGACAATCTTTTTCATTTTTTGCAGAATGCTCTTACCAACACTGCTAATTCAAAAGCAGGATTATCAAACACAACATCTCAGGAGTATTCAATGAAAAAACTTTCTGGTGCAGAAATGGTCGTACAATCGCTTAAAGACGAAGGCGTAGAATACGTTTTCGGCTATCCAGGCGGTGCAGTATTAGATATCTATGATGCGATTCATACGCTAGATAACATTAACCACGTTTTAGTTCGCCATGAGCAAGCCGCCATCCATATGGCTGATGGCTATGCCCGTTCAACTGGTAAAGTCGGTTGCGCATTAGTGACATCTGGCCCTGGTGCAACCAATGCGATTACTGGTATTGCTACGGCTTATGCGGACTCCATCCCATTAGTTATTTTAACAGGACAAGTACCTTCAAATTTAATTGGTACAGATGCTTTCCAAGAGTGCGATATGTTAGGTATTTCTCGCCCTGTGGTAAAACACAGCTTTATGATTAAAGATCCGCAAGAGATTCCAAACATCATCAAAAAAGCATTCTATATTGCTTCAACCGGACGCCCTGGTCCTGTGTTAATTGATATTCCAAAAGATATGGTTAACCCAGCGAATAAATTCACTTACGAATATCCTAAATCAGTTTCCCTTCGCTCTTACAACCCAACGGTTCAAGGGCATAAAGGTCAAATTAAAAAAGCATTAAAAGCATTATTAGTCGCGAAGAAACCAGTACTTTATATTGGTGGTGGGGTAATTTCTGCAAATTGTGCTGCGGAATTAACCGATTTTGCGAAAAAACTCAATTTACCGGTAACCAGTTCATTGATGGGGTTAGGCGCATTCCCTGCTTCTGATAACCAATTCTTAGGTATGCTTGGCATGCACGGTACTTATGAAGCCAATAACGCGATGCATGAAAGTGATTTAATTTTAGGGATTGGCGTACGTTTCGATGATCGTACAACAAATAATTTAAGCAAATACTGCCCTAATGCGAAAATCATTCACGTTGATATTGACCCTGCTTCAATTTCTAAAACCGTGCCAGCCTATATTCCAATTGTAGGTTCTGCTAAAAATGTATTAGATGAACTTCTTTCTCTTTTAGAAGATGAAAATCTTGCAAAAAGCCAAGCAGATTTGACCGCTTGGTGGGAACAAATTAAAGAATGGAAAGCGAAAGAATGCTTAAACTTCGAGAAAAGCGATAGCGTGATCAAACCACAAGCGGTTGTACGCTTAATTCATAAGCTAACAAAAGGCGATGCTTATATCGTATCTGATGTAGGGCAACACCAAATGTTTGCTGCACTACACTACGGTTTTGATAAACCTCGTCGTTGGATTAACTCGGGCGGTGCCGGCACAATGGGCTTTGGTTTACCGGCTGCTATTGGAACAAAATTTGCCCACCCTGATGCAACCGTGGTTTGTATTACGGGAGATGGTTCAATTCAAATGAACATCCAAGAGCTTTCAACGGTTAAACAATACGATACTCCAGTTGTGATTGTTAGCCTTAACAACCGCTTCTTAGGCATGGTAAAACAGTGGCAAGATTTGATCTATTCTGGTCGCCATTCGCAAGTTTATATGAACTCGTTACCAGATTTCGCAAAACTTGCTGAAGCTTATGGCCACGTTGGCATTACCATTGACCACCCAAGTGAGCTAGAAGAAAAATTAACCCAAGCTTTTGCCATTAAAGATAAATTAGTGTTTGTTGATGTAAAAGTGGATGAAACTGAACACGTTTACCCAATGCAAGTGCGTGGCGGGGCTATGAATGAAATGATTTTAACTAAACCGGAGAAAAAAGATGCGTAGAACACTATCCGTATTACTTGAAAACGAATCTGGGGCATTATCACGCGTCGTCGGGCTTTTTTCTCAACGCGCATTTAATATCGAAAGCCTAACCGTAGCGCCGACAGATGACCCAACGCTTTCACGCATGACCATCGTAGCAAAAGGCGACGAAGGCATTTTAGAGCAAATTGAAAAACAACTACATAAGTTAATTGATGTATTTAAAGTCAGCAATTTAAGTCAAACTGAGCATGTTGAGCGTGAAATCATGTTATTAAAAGTTCGGGCAACTGGCTCTTCTCGCGATGAATTGAAACGGATGGTGGATATTTTCCGTGGACAAATCGTAGATATCACGCCGAAGCTATACACGATTCAGCTTTCTGGCTCGAGTGAAAAATTAAATGCTTTCATTGAAACTATTAAACAAGAAACTTCTGTGGAAGAGATCGTAAGATCGGGGGTTATTAGCCTCTCTCGTGGCGAAAAAAACATTTTGTAATCTTCGTTAAAAATTAGACCGCTTGTTCTACCAAGCGGTCTTTTTTTATCCATAAAATGTTTCTGAACTATCGATGAATCTTTACGTAATCTATCGAATCATTCTAAGCGATTGACAAAATGATATTTTTTGATAATTATTTGCATTATCTCTTTTAAATATATTAGAATGAGACAATTTGTATTTTCAGAAAATGGGCGATTTGCCCAATAACATAAAGGAGTTTTCATGAAAATTAAACATTTCAAAATTGCAGCCCTTACCGGCTTAATGGCATTTGCAGGATTCGCTTCTGCAGATATTACCGTTTACAACGGCCAACACAAAGAAGGTTCTCAAGCTGTTGCTGATGCATTTACAAAAGCAACAGGTATTAAAGTGACCTTAAACAGTGCAAAAAGCGATCAACTTGCTGGCCAATTAAAAGAAGAGGGTGATAAAACCCCTGCTGACGTATTCTTTTCTGAACAAACTTCGCCTTTTGCAACGTTATCTGATGCTGGTCTTTTAGAGCCACTTTCAGATGCAACAATCAAACAAACTGCACATAATGGCGTGCCTGTTGCACCTAAAAAAGACTGGGTTGCATTAAGCGGTCGTTCTCGTGTTGTGGTTTACGATCACACTAAATTATCTGAAAAAGACATGGAAAAATCCGTGTTAGATTATGCAACACCAAAATGGAAAGATAAAATTGGTTACGTTCCAACTTCAGGTGCATTCTTAGAGCAAGTTGTTGCGATTACCAAATTAAAAGGTAAAGATGCCGCTCTTAAATGGTTAAAAGGCTTAAAAGAAAACGGTAAACTTTATGCGAAAAACAGCGTTGCTCTTCAAGCGGTTGAAAATGGTGAAGTACCAGCAGCGTTAATCAACAACTATTACTGGTATTCACTTGCAAAAGAAAAAGGTGCTGATAACCTCAAAACACGTCTTTACTTCATTCGTCATCAAGATCCAGGTGCATTAGTGACCTATTCTGGTGCAGCGGTATTAAAAGGTTCTAAAAATAAAGAAGAAGCGAAAAAATTCGTTGATTTCTTAGCAAGTAAAGAAGGACAACAAGCGTTTGTTTCAGTACGTGCAGAATACCCACTTCGTACCGATGTGGTTTCTCCATTTAACATGGAACCTTATGCGAAATTAGAAGCGCCTGTTGTTTCGGCAACCACTGCTGAAGACAAGGAAAACGCAAATAAACTTATTGAAGAAGCTGGTTTGAAATAAGTTTAATTTGCTATGCAATATAGGGCGTGTAATACACGCCCTTCTGTTATTTACTCTACACTAATATTTTCAAAGGATTCTTTTGTGTCTAATCGCCCACCTCGCTGGCTTATAGCCTTAATCGTGCTGATTAGTTTGCCATTATTATTACCTTTTTTATATGTTATTGAGCGTGCTGCAGATGTTGGATTAGCTCGCAGCATTGAATTACTTTGGCGCCCAAGAATGTGGGAATTGCTCAGTAATACCCTACTTTTAATGGTATTTGTGACGCTTTTCGCCATTATTCTCGGCACGTTATGTGCATTTTTATTAGAACGTTATCGCTTTTGGGGAAAAGGTTTTTTCCAAGTTGCGATGACACTCCCTCTTTGTATTCCGGCTTTTGTTAGCTGTTTTACGTGGATCAGTCTCACCTTCAGAGTGGAAGGCTTGTGGGGAACCATAGGCATTATGACGCTGAGTTCTTTCCCGCTTGCTTATCTCCCTGTCGCGGCGACCTTAAAAAGACTCGACCGCTCTTTAGAAGAAGTGAGCCTTTCATTGGCTAAAAGCCATGCTTACACATTTTGGCATGCGATTTTTCCGCAACTCAAACCCGCGATTGGTAGTAGCGTATTATTAATTGCGCTTCATATGTTGGTAGAGTTTGGTGCGGTTTCTATTTTAAATTATCAAACCTTCACTACAGCAATTTTCCAAGAATATGAAATGGCCTTTAATAACAACACTGCCGCCTTACTCTCTGGCGTGTTAATGGTCATTTGTATCCTTGTTGTGATGGGTGAAGTTCGTTTTAGAGGCACACAAACGCTCTATCAAAGCGGCAAAGGTGTAATACGTCCGTATCCGTTGAAAACGCTCTCAGCAGGAAAACAAATTTTAGTCGTGAGCTTTTTCACGACCATTTTTGTGCTCAGTATTGGTGTGCCGATTACTATGCTGATTTATTGGCTAACCGTGGGAAGTTCCATTGAAAATGCGGTCGATTTTGGGGAATTTTTTACCGCCTTCACAAATTCACTGACTATATCAACACTGGGGGCAACACTTACCGTTATTTGTGCACTACCATTGGTATGGGCTGCGGTACGCTATCGCAGTAAATTGACGATTTGGCTTGATCGAATCCCTTATCTACTTCACGCTGTACCAGGGCTTGTTATCGCATTATCGTTGGTCTTCTTTACCATCAACTATGCGTATTCGCTTTATCAAACCTTTGCCATGGTTGTCGTCGCCTACTTTATGCTTTATCTTCCCATGGCACAAACGACCTTACGAGGATCGCTTGAACAGATGTCTGATAACATCGAAAAGGTGGGGCAAAGCTTAGGCCGTAGTAACTTTTATATTTTCCGTACCTTAGTTATTCCAGCTATGTTACCTGGAATTGCTGCTGCGTTTGCTTTAGTTTTTTTAAACTTAATGAAAGAGCTCACCGCAACCCTATTACTGACCCCAAATGACATTAAAACGCTTTCAACCGCAGTGTGGGAATATACCTCTGATGCGCAATATGCGGCAGCCACGCCTTATGCCATTATGTTAGTGCTATTTTCTGGGATTCCTGTATTTTTACTGAAACGATACGGTTTTAAATAACGAAAAGATAAAATGACAACATTACTCGATATTAAAAATTTGAATAAATCCTTTAATGGACAACAGGTTTTACACAATATCTCGCTACAATTAGAGAAAGGTGAAATCCTATTTCTTCTTGGTGCATCTGGTTGTGGGAAAACCACCTTATTGCGTAGCATTGCTGGTTTTGAACAACCAACAAGCGGTGAGATTTGGTTAAAAAATCAACCTATTTTTAACGACAATATCAATGTGCCAACCCAACAGCGCAAATTAGGTTATGTGGTACAAGAAGGTGTGTTATTCCCCCATTTAAATGTTTACCGCAACATTGCTTATGGCTTAGGAGATGGCAAAGGAAAAACAGAGGCGGAAAAACAACGCATACAGGAAGTGATGAAACTCACCGGCATTAGTGACTTAGCTGACCGTTTTCCTCATCAGCTTTCAGGCGGGCAACAACAGCGTGTGGCACTTGCTCGAGCTCTCGCACCAAGCCCAGAATTAATCCTGTTTGATGAGCCATTCAGTGCATTAGATGAGCATCTGAGAAATCAAATTCGTTACGATATGTTACAAGTATTAAGAGAAAGTGGTTCCTCTGCCGTATTCGTGACCCATGATCGTGATGAAGCACTATGCCATGCGGACAAAATCGCAGTGATTCAAGAAGGAAAAATTCTCCAAATTGCGACACCTAAAACGCTGTATTGGTCACCTCAGTATTTGTCTATTGCCAAATTTATTGGGGAAAGCATTATTCTTCCTGCAACATTAAAAAGCGATGGCATCGCAACCTGTCAATTAGGTGAAATTGCCGTCGAAAATAAAGGAAATGGTCATACGCAAGGGAAGGTTTTATTCCGCCCTGAGCAATTCTCTCTTGCAAAAAAAATCCAAGATCCGACCGCTTCTTTTCAAGGTGAGATTAAACGGATTGAATCGAGAGGACGCGCCATTAATCTTTGTATTGATGTAGGCGGTTATGAATTTAATCTTAATGAAGATCTGATCAGCGAATACTATACGGGCGAACAAATCACCCTGTATTTATATGGGAAAGGCGTGTTCTATCATGATGAATAATCACTAGAGTAACGAGACTAAAAAATAAACCCAGCAACCATAAAAAGTACTGGGTTTATTTTCTATCTATCGAAATGATTTTGTACGGTTTTATAAAATTTCCCAACTTAAATTTGAGACTAATCGACAAGTATCGCATTTAAAATGGAGAATTTCAGCTATTGATTCAACTAATTTCCATGTACTCCCACAACTTGGACATTTTCGTTCGTGCTCTACCTTCGTATCTTTCCCTAATCGATAGAGATAATAATAAACCGCTGTTTGATTAACTTCTTCAATAGCTTTTGCTAAACGACGTCCAGTTTGAGTTAATACACTATCTACATGACTAATCTCTGCTAATGCCTGCGCTTCTAATACATGACCGTTCATTTGCAGTTGATCGCAGGCCTGCCAATCTTCTTGCCATTTCACTAGCGCTTCACTTAATTCAGGCGATTCCTTTAATATACGATAAAGCGGTACAGGTTTAAGCGCCTGTGTTTTCTCATCAAAAGTTTTAATAGGAGAACAGCTATCCAGATGTGTTGTATAGAGAATCAGCATATCTTGGTTTATAAAACTTGCGGTTTCATCTGCTTGATAATCTTGCCCAATAATCTCAAACGATTCAAAATAAACACCATATTCTTCTGCCTCTTGTTGAACGAGAACTACCCACTCACTATTCCATTTGGGCAAAAGACTTTCTTGTTCAGGCAAAGAAAGGCGTGCTTGAAAGTGGTCTTGATGAAATGTCACCCCAAATTCTCGCCCGATAATCTGTCCATTATTCCGCCACTGTTCAATAATTCGGCTAATTAACGTAACTGGATCTTGCTCAAAATGCTGATAGGAAAAATTAGCGATAGCTTGGTACATGGTGTTTAATTTGCCCTGTGATAAGTTCATGCTGAACAATAGAAGTTGGCTCTTGATGAATAATGATTTCCGTCTTAGGAAAAACCGCTAGAATCTCTTTTTCTAGCTGCTCTGTTATCTCATGCGCCTCTAAAAGCGTTAGATTGTCACGTAACTCTAAATGCAATTGAATAAAATGAGTTGCCCCTACTTGTCGCGTAAGTAAATCATGTATGCCGATAATTTGTGGGTTATGTGATGCCATTTGAAGAATCTGTTGAACCTCTTCATCTGGCAATGCGCGATCTAATAATACCTGCACGGCTTCCCAAAACATCTTGAATGCATTAAAAGCAATATAGAAGGCAATTCCTATTGCAAATACGGCATCAGCATAAATAAAGCCAAATAAGTTTAAAATCATCGCGACAAGAATCGCCGCATTCATCAATAAGTCTGTTTGATAATGCAACGAATCTGCCTCAATAGCTGGACTTTTTGTGAGTTTTACCACTCGTTTTTGATAGATGACCAACAATGCAGTCAATACAATAGAAATGATACTGACAATAACACCAAGCTCTGCTTCAATTAAATGAGGAGCTGTAAGCTTATGAATCCCTTGCAATAACAAAAATGTTGCAGAACCGGCAATAAATGCGCTCTGCGCGATAGCTGCAAGAGATTCGGCTTTCCCATGCCCAAAAGCATGATTTTCATCAGCAGGCTGTAATGCAAAACGTAGCACAATAACATTGGTAATAGAAGCAAAGAGATCCACAACTGAATCGGTCATCGCCGCTAAAATAGAAATTGAACCGGTTTTCCACCAAGCAATCGCTTTGATAACTATCAATAAGGCTGCTACAGCAATCGCTAAATTAGCAGCCCGTTTTACTAATTGAGAGTAATTTGTAGACATCGTTACTGACATTTAATCTGCCACGCTAAATAATTAAATTGATTGGCTAGCTCAACTAATTCCGCAGTATAACTGCTAAGATGCACATTATTCGGTTGTGCTACTTGACGTTTTTCTGAATATTGAATTTGTCCATAGCCACATTCAGATTGCTTGCCACGAGAGACCTCTAACTGAACATCATTAAAACGGCCACTTGGTGGATAGATCACTTTGCTGCGCAATTCATTATTTTCGATCCCCACCTGTGCAAAGGCTTCGGTTTCTCTAAAATGAGTTTGACGTAAAGCAACACGCGACTCCATCGTTTTACTCTTATCCGTGTCTAAAAATAACAAAATGCCTTTGCCCCATTTTTCTGCATTTTTGCTACTATCACTTGGTAAATAAAGCAAACTTTGCATTGTCTCGATTTTGTTATCTGTCACTTTTTCGTATGATTTTCCTTGAAAATTCACTTTTTCCGGTAGTAAAAAATGCTTAGGCCCACTCTGACAAGCGGTCAGAAAAATGGATAAACTTACTGAAATTGATAAACGCATTAGATAGACTCCTCTCTTTTAAATACGAATTCCGTCTCTGTAGATGAATCTGGATCAAACCAGTATCCACCATAATTAAAAGCTTTTAATTGTTCAACGTTACTTGGCTGATTTTCTAACATAAAGCGCACCATCATACCGCGTGCTTTTTTGGCATAAAAACTAATTTGTTTAAATTTACCATTTTTCTCATCTAAGAAAATAGGCTTGATAATTTGTGCCTGTAAATGCTGAGGTTTAACTGCATTAAAATATTCATCAGAAGCTAAATTAACTAGTACATTATCATTTTGTTCATCAATCGCTTTCTGTAAACATTCTGTAATGATATTCCCCCAAAAGGCATATAAATCTTTCCCTTTTGGGTTCACTAATCTTGTGCCCATTTCTAGACGGTATGGTTGCATCAAATCAAGTGGTTTTAATAAACCATATAAGCCAGATAACATACGCAAATGTATTTGTGCATACTGTACTTGTTCTGGCGTCAAAGTTTCTGCAGCTAAGCCGGTATATACATCGCCTTTAAAAGCGAATAATGCAGCTTTTGAGTTCTGTAAATTGTGTTCTAATTGCCACTGTGCAAAACGAGCAACATTTAGGCTAGCTAGCTTATCACTAATTGACATTAAAGAAGCTAATTCGGCTGGAGAGAATTTCTGACAAATCTCAATTAACTGCTGACTGTAAGCGGTCAAATTTGGTTGAGAAAATGCAAATTCAGGTGATGGGGTTTCAAAATCTAATGTTTTTGCGGGAGAGATAATCGCAAGCATACAATAACTCTTTTATTTCTATCTTGACTAAATAGCAAAAAGGCAGGAAACCCTGCCTTTTCTGATAATACTTTCGTATATCGATAATACTCGAAATTAACGTTTTGAGTATTGTGGACGACGACGTGCTTTGTGTAAACCCACTTTTTTACGTTCAACGCGACGTGCGTCACGAGTAACGAAGCCAGCTGCACGAAGTGCTGGGCGTAGAGTTTCGTCGTATTCCATTAATGCACGTGTAATACCGTGACGGATTGCACCTGCTTGACCAGAAATACCACCACCTTTAACAGTGATGTATAAATCTAATTTACCTAATAACTCAACTAATTCTAATGGTTGACGAACGATCATACGTGAAGTTTCACGACCGAAGTACACTTCTAAAGAACGTTGGTTAATAGTAATGTTACCGCTGCCCGGTTTGATAAATACACGAGCTGAAGAGCTTTTGCGGCGACCTGTGCCGTAGTTTTGATTTGCTGCTGTCATTTTTCTGCTCCGTGATTAGATGTCTAAAACTTGTGGTTGTTGTGCAGCGTGGTTGTGTTCGTTACCTGCGTAAACTTTTAATTTACGGAACATTTCACGACCTAAAGGACCTTTCGGTAACATACCTTTAACTGCGATCTCGATCACTGCTTCCGGACGACGTGCAATCATTTCTTTGAAGGTTGCATCTTTAATGCCACCTACATAGCCAGTGTGCCAGTAGTAAATTTTATCAGTTTCTTTTTTACCTGTTACAGCTACTTTCTCTGCATTGATAACAACGATGTAATCACCAGTATCAACGTGTGGAGTGTACTCAGCCTTGTGTTTACCACGAAGACGACGTGCTAATTCAGTAGCTAAACGACCTAAAGTTTTACCTGTCGCATCTACTACATACCAGTCACGTTTTACTGTTTCTGGTTTTGCTACAAAAGTTTTCATTAATTAAAATACCAAATTTAAGTTTATACCCAATATCTTTTCAGATATTACCTATTAATTTTTTCGGCTAAATCCGACCCCTTCGAGCCTTTTTTAGACCAACTTGTTTGGCGGGAAAGTCCAAACAAAAACAGGGTGCGCTAATTATACGGATTTTTAACCAAAAAGCTAATTTTTTCAGAAAGAATTTTCGTTTTTTTATGACATAACTCACATTTTCAGCCTTTAAGGGTTTATTTTTAAAAAGTAACATGCTAAAAAGATACTGAATGTTAATCAAAATAAGCGAGGATCTTATGACAGCAGAATGGACAGTCGCCGTTTGGGGTGCAATTGGCGCAGCTTTTATTGTGGGATTATTTTTCGGTGTGTTGTTTACCCGCTTTGGTAGCCGTAATATCCAAAAACAGCAACAAGTTGAAGCGGAATTGAAAAATATGAAAACTCAAGCTGATGAGCAAAAACAACAGCTTGAACAACACTTTGCAGAATCAGCAACCTTGTTAACCACTTTAGCAGAAGACTATAAAAAACTTTATAGTCATTTAGCACAAAGTTCATCTCAACTATTATCTAGTGAAAAACAAGCTGAAGTACTCAAATTGTTACAACATCAAGATGAAAATCAGCCAAGAGACTACTCTGAAGGTTCATCTGGATTATTTAAAAATACATCTGAAAACTAACTATCCTCAAAAAAGCGCACGATTTAACACTCGTGCGCTTTGTCTTTAATGATCCAGTTCCTCAATCAATCTATGTTTTAATTGCTGCTTATCTTCATCACTAAAAACATCTGCTCTAGCTCTTAATACAAAAAAGTCCTCTGCTTTTTCACCAATAGTCGTAATTTTTGCATTTAATAATTCTAAGCCCAACTGATTAAATATATGACTGATTTGTACTAACAACCCTTCTCTATCTAGCGTAAATATCTCTAACGCAACTTGATTTTCTTGCACATGTTCAACAAAGCGCACCTTGGTTTTCCGCTTAAATGGTTGCGCCTTCATTGGCTTTTTATTTACCGTAAAGGAAGTTGAGCTTGGATCAGTCAAGATCTTTGATAAATATGCTTGAATTTGTTGGCAACGAAGCGCATCTAACGCAGCTCCAGAAATTTCTGTCACAATAAAGCTATCGTAAATCCGCCCATTTTCTCCAGTAATAATTTGCGCATCATGAATACTGATTTTTTTCTGACTTAATGCCTGTGCAATCCTTTCAAATAAATAAGGCTGATCATCACAATGAACAAAAATTTCTGTCGCCCCTCGCGCATATTCGTTACTAACCAATACAAGCGGGAGTTGTGACTGTTTTAAATAATGCAGCGCATGCCAAACCAATTGAGTTGGCTTATGTCGTAAAAAATAGTCATCCGTTGATTCCGCCCAAAACGTATTCAAACGTAATCGTTCTGCTGGGGTAAGTGCAAATTTGATCTGCTCTAAAGCTTGTTGACGGTTATTTTCAGCTTCTTTTCGATAATCTAACTGTTGTGCTAATTGCTGTATCGTGAATTGATAAAGTTGCGTAAACAGTGTGCGCTTCCATTCATTCCAAAGCGTTGTATTCGTCGCACAAATATCAGCAACAGTTAAGCAAAGCAGCATTGAAAGCCGTGAGGATGTTTGAACTGTTTCCGCAAATTTTGAGATCACATTGGGATCGTGAATATCTCGGCGTTGTGCTGTAATCGACATGGTAAGATGCTCTTTAACCAACCAAGCAATATCATCTGTTTCATCTTCACTTAATCCATGTTGCTGACAGAAATGATATGCTTCTTCGGCACCATTGATTGCATGATCACCCTCTCGACCTTTTGCAATATCATGCAATAAAGCCGCTAAATACAGCTTAGCTCTTGCTTGATTTTCACTGAAAAGCTGATGACATAATGGATGCTGTGTTTTAGCCTCATCCTCAAGAAAAGACTCGATTTTTAGCATGACACGAATAGTATGCTCATCAACCGTATAAATATGAAAGAGATCAAACTGCATTAACCCACGAATTGCTTGCCATGCTGGAAAATATGCAGATAACACACCAAGTTGATGCATCGGTAAAATTGCCCGCTTAATGGCGTTGGGGTGTTCAAAAAGTGCAATAAATTGCTGGCGCACTTTTATTTCATCACATAATGGCGTTGTTCTTTTTTGTAAGGCTAATCGCAAATGGCGCAGCGTATCTGCCGCCACATAAGTTTGTGGAAGTGCGGCCAAATGGTGAAATAATCTTATTACTGTTTCAGGCTGTTGTATAAAGCATTCATTATTTTTTGCTGAAATAGCGTGACATTGCAACTTAAAAAACTCATCAAGCGGTTGATTTTCTGCTGTTTTTTGCAAATTCAAGACGGACTGTTCAAAACTATTTAGCAATAGCTGACTTAATTGAGAAACAGATTGTGTAGCTTGAAAAAAATCTCGCATCATTGTTTCAGCAGGTTGATTACCTTCACCTTTATAACCTAATTGCTCACTCAAACTCAATTGGCGGTCAAAACGTAAACGGTTATCTGGACGTTTTAGTTGCAAATGTAATGCAAAGCGGATACGAAATAATTCCGCTTCAGCGGCTTTTATCTCTTGATACTCTTCTGGCATCAGAATTTTGGCCTTCAATAATGATTCAAAAGAGGCCATACGATAATGCCGTAGCATAATCCAAGAGAGTAAATGTAAGTCACGCAAACCACCTGGACTATGTTTAATATCTGGCTCTAAATTATAACTGGTGTTGTTATAGCGAGCATAACGCTCTTCTTTTTCCGCTAATTTCGCTTGGTAAAATTGTGCTATCGGCCAAAAATCCGCTTGATAAATTCTCTCTTTTAGTTGCTGCCATAATGATGAATTACCGAATAAAAATCTTCCTTCATACATATTAGTTGCAACCGAAAGTTCTTCACGCCCAATTGTTATGCATTCTTCTATTGTGCGAATTGTTGCCCCTACCTGCAATTTAAGATCCCAAAGTGTATTCAGTAGCGCATTTATACTTTGTTGCGAAGCTTCGTCCAACGGTGCTTGCGTTAGGATCAAAATATCCAAATCCGAAAGAGGAAACATTTCTCTTCTGCCATACCCACCTACTGCAATGAGCGCTAAATCTTGACGGATAGCAAAACCAAATTGCTGCCAGAGTTTTTTCAACATTTCATCATAAAACAGGCTACGTTGATGCAATAAAGCTACCACATCATGGGTTCCAAAATCTTGTTGTTGCTGAAGGTTAAAGGTACTAAGAGAATCTTTTAACGTCATACATATGTTCCCAATAAAAAAGCGGTCTAATTTTGCAAAACTTTTACAAATTCAGACCGCTTGTTTAAATTAACCTACAACTTTTGGTAGGTCTAAAAATGGAATGATGATAATAATCACACCTGCAATAAAGGCAAGAATCAGGGCAACGTTTCCGCCAATAACACGATACGGAAGATTCGGATGCGTAACTCGTGCTCGCCATGCCAATAAAACTGGAAGAATAATACCGTAATAGGCAAACAGTAAACCAGCATAACCTAGTGCAGCAATAAAGGCTTCTTTCCAGAATAATGCAAATAATAATGGTGGCGCAAATGTCACTAACGTTAATAACGCACGGTTTTCTTTCAGATTTACACGTTTACGTAAATCGTCCATACATTCAAAAATACCTAACGCTACCCCTAAAAATGAAGTAATCAGCGCAAGAATGGAGAATAAGCGCATCATTTCACCTAATGCACTGCTTCCTGTTAATATACTCGTTGCTTTAATTAAGCCGTTTAATGTTGGATCAGATTTTAAGATCTGAACAAATTCACCTTGAGAAAGTACACCGTGGGTCGCTAATTGCCATAATACATAGGCGATCAATGGAATCGCGGTGCCAATGTAAATCGCAATACGAATTTTACGAATATCCGCATTTAAATAGGTATTGATACTTGCCATGATTACGTGGAAGCCAAATGAGGTGAAGAAAATTGGAATCGCTGAAACAATCAAAAGATTATCTAACGGCACCGCGGTCAAGTTTTCTAATTTTGCTTTAGGTAACATTAAGATCAATACTGCTACGAATGCAATAATTTTGCCGATAAACAGTACGCGAGTTAATCCATCAACGCCTTTAATTCCCATCACAACAAAAGAACCCAATATGATGGTAAAGATTAAAATACCGATTTGTTCGGTCGTTTTTGCATCCCCCATTTTTGGTAAAATGCCTGAAAGTAATGAGCCACCGCCAGAAATATAAGCTGCTAATAAAGCATATAATAGGACTAATAAACTAATAGTAGCAGATAAACGCCCGCCAATACCCAAATATTGCTCGGCCAAACTTGCTACCCCCACATCTTGACGTGGTGCAGTTTGGTAAACTTCCATAAATAATAAGCCAGTATAGGCTAATAATGCCCAAAGCCCGATCAATAACACTAATGTTGCACCGAAACCCATACCGGCAGATGTCAGTGGCATGGCAAGCATTCCAGCCCCAATGGTTGTGCCTGCAATCATTAAGGCACTACCTAAGATCTTATTTTTCATAATAACCTCTAAATAAAAATATTCTGCATTCTAACAAAAATCTGCTCAAAATGGAGCAGACTCATTCTATTTTTCTATTCGACAAGCGGTCATTTTTTTGCAAAATTTTGCAAGAATTAAACCGTTTGTCTGTTTTCGTCTTAGCCAACCACTTTCGGTAACAGCCCTTCTTGAATCAAGAATGGAACGATCACGATAAAAATCCCGATAACTAACGCCAATAATAAAGAAAGACTACCACCTTTTACACGATAAGCTAATGTTGGGAATTGTTTACGCACACGCCAAACTATCGCAATCGGTAAAACAATCGCATAGAACGCAAACATTTGACCTGCATAGCCTAACGCCATAATAAAACCTTGCGGGAAAAAGAAGGCAAAAAGCATTGGAGGAATAAACGTCAATAAGCCTAACGTTTTACGACCAGCCGGTAAATTAACACGTTTTAATAGATCTTCTAAAGTTTCAAACAAGCCTAATGCCACCCCTAAAAATGAGGTAATTAACGCCGCTGCAGAAAATACGCGCACTGTAATACCAATCCATGCGCTGCCAGTCACTTCATGTGCGGCTTCAGCTAAGCCATTTAATGTCGGATCTTTATCTAATAATGCTAAAAATTGTGTTTGACTTAACACACCGTGCGTTGCTAATTGCCATAAAAGATACGCAACTAAAGGAATTGCTGTACCTACTAAAATAGAAATTCGTAGCGCCTTAACATTGCCCTCAAGGTATTTATTTAAACTTGGAATAGAACCATGAAAGCCGAATGAAGTAAAGAAAATCGGCAAGGCAGAAATTAGTAACGCCTTATCAATCGGCATCTCTAATAAGTTTTCTATTGATACTTTAGGTAGCAATAAACCGAGTACCACAATAAACGCCAACATTTTCGTAAAGAAAATGATACGGTTAGCGGCATCAACGCTAGTGGTACCAGTCACAATAAATGAACCAAAAAATAACGTAAAAATCACACCGGCCACTTTGATGGTTGTGTCTTTATCAACAATCGTTGGTAATACGCCACCAAAAATCGAACTCGCCCCAGACACATAAGCTGCTAAAATCGCATAAAGGAAAATCACTAAGACAGCTGTTGAAACTACTCGCCCCAAGGTGCCGTAGTATTTTTCAGCTAAAGTACCTAAACCAACATCACTATCTACGGTTTGATATGCTTCAACAAAAAGCAATGCGCTAAAAGCAAGCAAAAGCCAAAGTGAAACTAAAAGTAATGTTGTAAACCCAAAACCTATACCAGCTGAAGTTAATGGCATAGCCAACATACCGGCACCGATAGTCGTTCCTGCAACAATCAATGTGCTGCCTAATGTTTTATTTTGCATAACCACCTCATAATTGATGAATTGGTGGCATTCTACCTCAATATTTTTTAAATGTAACGAATTATTTTCACTGTAAACTTTTGATTACAACCAAATAAAAAAGGCTAACCTCATAAGTTAGCCTTTATCAACATTCTGATTCTTAAATAGAGTAATCTTCTTTTAATAAATGGCGATATGCATAAAGATAAGATGCCCCAACAAACGCAGCTCCACCTGTCACATTTCCTAAAAAGACTGGAATCATATTAAGAAAGAATTCTCCCCAAGTTACATTAGCCCCTGCAAAAATACCTGCTGGAATGATGAACATATTCGCGACAAAGTGCTGTAAGCCGATCAATACGAAGATCATAACCGGAAACCACATCGCTAAGATTCGCCCAGAGGTTTGTTTCGCACCAAAATAGAACCAGATTCCCATGCACACCATCCAGTTACACGCAATCGCAGAAATAAATGCTCGGCCGAAATCCATTTGCACTTTTGCTTGTGCAATTGCAATCGTTTTTGCAGCAGCACCACCTTCTGCCAAACCAACGTAATGCCCTAAGAAATAAGCCATGAATAGCGCACCGGCTAAGTTACCAAAGCTAACTACAATCCAATTTCGGAATAATTTCTTGAAGCTAACTCGATGAGTTAAGCGTCCTAATGCCATCATCATCATATTTCCGGTCGCTAATTCCCCGCCACCAATAAGAATACAGATTAAACAAATTGGGAATACTGCAGCGCCTAGTAAAGTTGCTAAACCGCCCCATTCAGCAGGAATACCGCTTACCACTTTAAGATAAGCCATATAACCGAAACTGACATAGCCCCCACCTAAAAAGCTGAGAATGGCCAATGTTTTTAAATGCCCTTCAGATTTGGCATAACTTTTATCAATGACATCTTGTAAGATTTCATGAGGGTAAAGATCACGATGTTGCATATGTTTTCCTTCTTTAATGATTAAAATTATTAGTGGCTAAAATGTAACAAATCTATGCAACAGCCCAAAAGAACTCCTCTCTATATTGTGTGTGTTTTAGTTATAACAAAGGATATAAACAAAACGGCTAAGCATATGCCTAGCCGTTTCAATTATGGTGTCGTAGTCGATGTAGGCTCTTTAAGCTCTGCGCCGAATACAGCTCGATATTCTAGTGGATCATTTGCTTTTAGTTCTTCATGACTAAAAGCTAATTTTACTTCACCAACCACGCCTTTTGCAGACTCACCCACAAATTTGGCTTGATAGCGACTTTCATCTTCATTGAATTCACTCCCTTTTAAAGATACAGCCCCTGTGGTTAGCGTATTACGTTGTAAATTAAATGCCTCACTCTGCTCTAGCATAATTTTTTTATTGAGCAATTTACTGTCAATTTCTCCAGAAATCGTTTTATTAGCCCAATCTGCGGTTAAATGAACCGTTCCATCTTCTGTTGGTAGTGTAGCTTGCGTAATATCATAGCTAGTAAATCCTGCATCTGCACTATCAACATATCGGCGTACACTTGCAATGACTTTACCTGTATATTCCGCTTTACCACTTAATCGTTCTACCACCTCTTTACGATAACGTAGTTCACCATCGTTATTCGCATATGGTAAATCTTCCGATTTTACTTGAGCGTTTTCTTCCCCATCGTTGGTATAACGATTGTTTAATGCAGTGGTAAAATAAACTACATCATTACCGTTAGTAAACATCGCACCATAAGAGGCATAAGGCGTATTTCTGAAAATATAGTTAATTTTATCTACAGACTGCTTTGTCCATTTCTGTGTTGTAAGGTCATATTCAACCAATGAACCTTTAAGAGACGGATCTGCAATACTTCCTTGATAAGTGTGATTAATATTTTTTCCAATTTCAGTAATATTCAGACCTATCTCTGCATTTTCATCTTTATCGAAAGGGGAAATCTCTGAAATAGACTCGTTCGACCATTCACTAAATGGAATTTGTCCTTCATAAGCACGAATTTTCTCAGCAACATAGCGATCACTTCGACTACTCGTATCTGTAATTGAATTAACTTTTAAATTCCGCCACCCTTGTTCGCCAGAAATGGTTTGTGGTTTTTCTTCAATTGGCTTGACCGTATTTGGATCGATAGTTTCTGGTTTACTTTCCTCTTTTGCGCCAGCTTGATTGCTTGCACCATCAGAAACTGACATACAACCACTTAAATTGAGTGCCAATAAGAGACTACAAGCGGTCATTTTTAATGAAATTTTTACCATATTAAGTTCTCCTTTTAATATTTATAATTAGCGGTGAAAATTGCTGTTCTACCACGCGCATAGTTATTAAGCACAGACTGATTTCCGTCATACATGGTATAAAGTCGTTGAGCTGCTGAGTCATTACCAGCATCAAGCGGATCAACATATTTTTTATTGAAAATATTTTGTAACTCTGCTTTTAGCACTAAGTTTTTGATAGGCTCATAACTTACATATACATCATAAATCATCGGCTGTTTACGAATTTCTTCTGTTTTTTTCACCACCTCAATACGGTCACCATCATTAATTGCACCGCTTATACCATATAAATAACGCTCCTCTAAAGTCGCCCTTTTACTTTTACCGTAATAACGCATAATTCCGCCTAATACCAATTTTTGGTCGAACCAACGGCTTCCCATTTCAAGGCGTGCATAATCTTTTGGTAACATACTCACTTTAGTTAAACCATTACCTTGCTTGAGCAAGTCTGCCATTGCCACATTATTACGAGCAGGGCTAGTATCACTATAATTAGTCGGCTGGTTAGTCACCTGATATGCATAAGCAAAATTAGTAAAGAAACGACCCACATCGTAATTTAATTCAATCTCTACCCCTTTCTTATGTACAGCATCGCGATAATTGCGATGTTGAATGGAATACGGGATTTTTTCTGACCAATCTGGGCGTTTATCCCACCAATATCCCCATGCATTATGGATATAATTATCGATACGAGTTTGGTAATAAACAACTTTAAGACCGAACACATCATCAGCTTTTAGCGCTGATTTTTTATACGAATTAAAACCAATTTGATAAGTTTTTGCTTTTTCTGGTTTTAAATTTAAGTTAGTACCCGATGCTCCAATTTGAGAGAAATACATTTCTTGGATATTTGGCATTCTATGGGTGCGAGAAAAACTAACAAACGGAGAAAAATAATCTTTAACGTTAGCACTTAATACTACAGAATGATTTACCGCACTACGTTTTCCACCTTTTCTAACTAAAGGTTCATAAATCTCTCGGCAAGTTTGAAGATCTTCACTACAACCAGCTTCCTGATAAGCTTTAGAATCTTTCCCAAAGGTTTTTACAAAATCCGCATAATCTTTGTAGTATTCTGCAACATCACCATTAAATCGATATTGTAATAAGTTCACGCTGTAATCTGCTTTAAAAATGCCTTTTGAAAGGCTGTTATCTAAATAAAAGCTATTAAAGCGTTGTTCACCATTTGGATACACTGGTGTTGATTTCTGTGGAAGAATTTGAAAGTTTCCACTATCGCCGCCTAAACTACTTTGTAATCCTTTAACATGCTCTTGATAAAATAGCGCTAGCTCTTCTGGAAAACGATTTCTGTCATAACGGTTTTTTAATAAATTCACACCTACTGTCGTTTGTAAATCAACTGATTTAGGTAAGAAAAAATTAAAGGTATTGTGTACATCTAGTGTATTCGCTTTATTCGTTAGCACTAAATTTTTCTTAATTGGCCAACCACTAAATTCAGAACCAACAGGGTATCTTTGTTTTCCATCATTATATGCCGCTAAAATAGAGAGATTGAGGTAATCATTCTTTTTGAATTGATAATCAGCTTGGTAATTCTGATTTTCAACTTTGCGAATGCCTATATGATTATTCATTTGACGATATTGTAGATTCAATGAATGAATATCATCTGCATACTCAAATTTTACTAAATGGCTGTGCGAACGCTGACGTAAACTTTCAGGATCAATGGGACGAACATCAAATTGTGGCTTATCAAAGCGGTTAAAAAGACTATTTTCTTCCGCTGGCGAAGTAATCGTCGCTTCATTCACCAGTTGCGGATTATCTAATAAGTTTACGTTTTTACGACAAAGATTTGTTGCCTCTTCATCAGTTTGGAAATAGTAGTTATCGCATTCAAGTCCAGCCGTATTAAATGTTCGTTGTTTAATACGTGCTAATACATCCGCGCCTAAATTACCAATTTTGGTGCTTCCTCCACCGACTTTATAGTTTTGGGCTACTTCCCGTTGACTATAGCCATATAGAAAACCAATATAGCCATTGTCTAACCATTTGCGAGCGGCAAATGTTCCCATAAAATTAGGTTTCGTATCGTTTGTGCCTGATAATCCTTTAAATAACACGCCAACATTATTTTCAGGATCTACCACATCATTTACGCCAAGCGTACGGAAATTAGCCGAACCAAATAATGCATTAGCGCCACTTGCTCCACTGAACGTTCCTTTTGTTAAATCAACACCTGCAATAAAGTTGGGATCTATCGCAGCCCCAAATTGGGCATTACCACCCGCTCGTCCATTACCATCAGATGCAGTAGCATAAAAAGTTTGTGACACACCATCGACCATAGTATTAGCACGTCCGAAACCACTCTCACCTCGAATGTTTAACGCTACCACACCAGTAGATTTATCTTGTTGCGTAAAAGCACCAGGCATACTGCGAACAATATTATCAATGCTTTGACTTTGTTTAAAAATGTCTTGTTTAGTGCTACTAGCTTTAGCTTCAGTAAAGATTTTTTTCTCGCTGGAAATGTCATGTTCCACAACGCTAACTTCATCTAAAATGGCTTCTTCAGCTTGTACAGAATGGATGCTTTGCAATATTGCAAGTGTGATTAAATTGATTTTTGTGATCGACTTCATATCTCTATCCTCCAATCACGAGATTTAGTCTTTGAGAAAATAGATAGGCTCAACCAAATGGTTAAGCCTAATCTCCTTTTAAAATTTAAACGGGTAAATGTTGTCTTGTTATATACCCATAAAAATAATATGTCTAACTTAAAGAAAATGCAAGTAATTCTTGATGAGATTGAGAGGATAAAATGCGCAGTCGAAAAAAAAGCTGAATTTATTTCTAAATTCAGCTTTTTAAAGTTAGGTATTAAGCATCAGCTTGATTATCAGATACGTTAGGTTCAACCTTTGTTTCAGATTCTAAATCTGTTTTAATTTTATCATCTGATTTTGGTTGCTCATCCTTTGGTTTATCATTCCAACCTGAAGGTTCTCCGACTGGACGACGAGCCATTAAGTCATCAATCTGATTACGATCAAGGGTTTCATATTTTAACAATGCATCTTTCATCGCATGTAAAATATCCATGTTGTCTTCAAGCGTCTGTTTAGCACGATTGTAGTTGCGGTCAATAATTTTACGCATTTCAACATCAATCAATTTTTGCGACTCTTCAGAAACACCTTTAATTGCGCCCATTCCATCTTCATTTTGATAGAAAATAGGCCCAAGCTCTTTAGAGAAGCCCCATTGCGTTACCATTGCTCGTGCAATTTGTGTTGCACGATGAATATCTGATGATGCGCCAGTAGTAATTTTATCTTCACCAAAAATTAGCCCTTCCGCAATTCGACCTGCAAATAAAGTAGAAAGCTGGCTTTCTAATTTAGTGAAGGTTTCACTTACACGGTCACCTTCTGGTAAGAACTGCGCAAAACCTAATGCTTGACCACGAGGGACAATCGTCACTTTATTCAGAGGGTCATGCTCTGGCATTAAATAACCGACGATAACATGACCAGCTTCATGATAAGCCGTATTGATAATCTCTTTTTCAGTCATCGTATTCGAACGACGCTCTGGCCCCATATTGATTTTATCACGTGCTTGTTCAAAATCTTCCATGGTAACTACACGACGGTTTTTACGTGCTGCAAATAAAGCGGCCTCATTCACTAAGTTCGCTAATTGTGCCCCCGAATAACCAGGTGTGCCACGAGCAATTTGCATTGCATTCACATCATCTGCAAGCGGTACTTTTTTCAAGTGAACTTGCAAAATTTGCTCACGGCCTTTTACGTTTGGCAAATCAACGGTAACTTGGCGGTCAAAACGTCCTGGACGCGTTAATGCATCATCCAATACATCAGCACGGTTCGTTGCTGCAATGATAATGACCCCTTCAGAACCTTCAAAACCATCCATTTCTACTAACATTTGGTTTAATGTTTGTTCGCGTTCATCGTGACCACCGCTAAAACCAGCACCACCACGTTTACGACCAACCGCATCAATTTCATCAATAAAAATGATACAAGGTGCATTTTTCTTCGCCTGTTCAAATAAATCACGTACTCGAGAAGCACCCACACCGACGAACATTTCTACGAAGTCAGAACCAGCCATAGTAAAGAAAGGAACCTTCGCTTCACCAGCAATCGCTTTAGCTAATAAAGTTTTACCTGTTCCTGGTGGACCAACCATTAAAATACCTTTTGGAATACGGCCGCCCAGTTTTTGGAATTTGCTTGGATCACGTAAGAAATCAACCACTTCGCCAACTTCTTCTTTCGCTTCATCACAACCTGCCACATCTGCAAAGGTCGTTTTTACTTGATCGGCAGTGAGCATCTTCGCTTTACTTTTACCAAAGCTAAATGCCCCTTTACCGCCACCACCTTGCATTTGGCGCATATAGAACACCCAAAAGCCAATTAGAATAATAATTGGAAATGAAGAGATAAGCAGTTGCACAAATACATTGCGACGCTCTTCAGGTTGACCAGTTACTGTTGCATCTGTTTTTGATAGATCTGCTAACAAATCACGATCGTACATCGGCATTACTGTTTGATATTTAGTGCCGTCTTTTTTAGTCACACTGATCGTTTCGCTATTACTTTTCATATCCACATCTTTTAAAGTATTCGTACGAATATCATTTAAGAAAGTGGAATATGCCACAGTATTGTTATTCCCAAAGTTAGAATTAAAGCCTTCAAATGCCGTCATCATCACAATGGCAACTACAACCCAAAGAAGTATATTTTTAACCATATCGTTCAAGGTTAATGTCCTCTTTAACTAATAAAAAATCTTTACTCGGCTTATCAATTAGCCTTTATAGCCTGTTGCAACAATATAAACTTCTCGAGAACGATCCCTTGAAGCCTCAGGCTTGCGTACTTTTACCGTACGGAACATTGCCCGAATATCACGCAAATACTCATCAAAGCCTTCTCCTTGGAATACCTTGACAACAAAACTGCCATTCGGTGCTAATACTTGGCGACACATATCTAAAGCAAGTTCCACCAAATACATAGCTCGAGGAATGTCTACTGATGGCATACCGCTAAAATTGGGCGCCATGTCAGACATCACTACATCGACTAAACTATCGCCAACTCGTTCTAACAAAGCGTTGAGCACACTTTCTTCTCTAAAATCGCCTTGTAAGAAATCGACCCCCACAATTGGATTCATATCCAAAATATCACAGGCTATAATTCTCCCTTTACTGCCAATTTGTGTCACGGCATATTGCGACCAACCGCCAGGTGCCGCACCTAAATCAACCACGGTCATTCCAGGTTTAAACAATCGGTCAGTTTGCTGAATTTCATCTAGTTTGAAATAAGCTCGGGAGCGTAATTTTTGTTTATGTGCTTTTTGCACAAATTGATCTTTAAAATGCTCCGCAAGCCAACGGGAAGAGCTTGCACTTCTTTTTCTACCCATAAATTCTCTTTCTCTTACTATTAAAGGTATAGTGTACCATAATAAGGCCTCTTTGGCGTGATTCAAGTCAAGATGTAAAATATTTATTTCATGATGCTATTATCAAACTCTTAAAACTTAAGCAACAGTTCACTAATTTCAGTTTTACAATTTCCAATTCCCCCTGTATAATACGCCCGCAATAATTTCTAGCTCAATTTTTCATTTTAAAAAAGGAACTATTGCAATGTCATTACGCATTAAACAAGAAGCGCTTACCTTTGACGACGTTCTGCTCGTCCCAGCTCACTCAACTGTTCTCCCTAATACTGCCAACCTTTCAACTCAACTCACCAAAGAAATTCGCTTAAATATTCCTATGCTTTCTGCTGCAATGGATACTGTTACAGAAACCAAATTAGCCATCTCTTTAGCACAAGAAGGCGGTATCGGCTTTATTCATAAAAATATGACTATCGAACGCCAGGCAGATCGCGTTCGCAAAGTGAAAAAATTCGAAAGTGGTATTGTTTCTGAACCTGTGACTGTTTCTCCTGATTTAACCCTTGAAGTACTTGCTGAAATGGTCAAAAAAAATGGTTTTGCAGGCTACCCTGTAGTAGATGGCGAAAATAATTTAATTGGTATTATTACTGGTCGTGACACGCGTTTCGTAAAAGATTTAAGCAAAACCGTTTCACAGGTAATGACGAAAAAAGAACGCTTAGTGACGGTAAAAGAAGGTGCTGCGCGTGATGAAATTCTTGCACTCATGCACGAACACCGTGTAGAAAAAGTACTGGTAGTAGATGATGCTTTCAAATTAAAAGGTATGATCACCGTTAAAGACTTCCAAAAAGCGGAACAAAAACCAAACGCATGTAAAGATGAATTCGGTCGTTTACGCGTTGGTGCGGCTGTAGGTGCAGGCCCAGGTAACGAAGAACGTATTGATGCTTTAGTAAAAGCCGGCGTAGATGTATTGTTAATCGACTCTTCTCACGGCCACTCAGAAGGCGTATTACAACGCGTTCGTGAAACTCGGGCAAAATATCCAAACTTACCTATTGTTGCGGGTAACGTAGCAACGGCTGAAGGCGCAATCGCATTAGCAGACGCAGGCGCAAGTGCAGTGAAAGTAGGTATTGGTCCTGGTTCAATTTGTACAACTCGTATTGTAACTGGTGTAGGTGTTCCACAAATCACCGCTATCGCAGACGCAGCTGCGGCATTAAAAGATCGTGGCATTCCAGTTATCGCGGACGGTGGTATTCGTTTCTCTGGTGATATTGCAAAAGCTATCGCAGCAGGTGCTAGCTGTGTAATGGTTGGTTCTATGTTTGCCGGTACTGAAGAAGCACCGGGTGAAATCGAACTTTATCAAGGTCGTGCATTTAAATCTTACCGAGGTATGGGCTCATTAGGTGCGATGGCGAAAGGCTCATCAGACCGTTATTTCCAATCTGATAACGCTGCAGACAAACTCGTACCAGAAGGTATCGAAGGCCGCATTCCATATAAAGGTTACTTAAAAGAAATCATCCATCAACAAATGGGTGGCTTACGTTCTTGCATGGGCTTAACTGGCTGTGCAACTATTGATGAACTACGCACCAAAGCGGAGTTTGTTCGCATTAGCGGTGCAGGCATTAAAGAAAGCCATGTTCATGATGTAACCATTACTAAAGAAGCGCCAAACTATCGTATGGGTTAGTGATGAGTAAAAGAGCGGATAAATTTGACCGCTCTTTTAACCTATAATTAAGAGGCTAAAATGAAAAAACTAGCATTACTTATTCCTTTTATCGTATCAGGTTGTGCACTTTTTGGTCCAACCTATACGGGAAAAACAACTGCAAGTTATTTACTAAAATCAGATACAGAAAGTAATATCAATCTGTTTTTTAGAGCAATTCATAATTGTACGCCCAAACAAATTCATACTCAGATCAATGATGTAAAAATCGACCCTAAAACATCTACTGTCGATTCAGTAGATGAAACTTGGACAGTAACTGGCTGTAACCAAACTGAAATATTTAAAATTAAATATACCAATGATGGTCAAGGCGGCACTTACATCAATATGAGAAAACAAAACTAACGCAAGGTAAAAAATGACAAACATCCACAATCATAAAATACTGATCCTCGACTTTGGTTCACAATATACCCAACTGATTGCACGTCGTGTGCGTGAAATTGGCGTGTACTGCGAACTTTGGGCGTGGGACGTGACGGAAGAACAAATCCGTGAATTTAATCCAACGGGGATTATTCTTTCAGGCGGTCCTGAAAGTACTACTGAAGAAAATAGCCCGCGTGCACCAGAATATGTATTCCATGCTGGTGTGCCAGTATTAGGTATTTGCTACGGCATGCAGACAATGGCAATGCAACTTGGTGGCTTAACAGAAACCTCTGACCATCGTGAATTCGGTTATGCCTCTGTTACATTAGAAAATGCCACAGCGCTTTTTGCAAATCTTAATAATAATTTGACCGCTTGCGAGCCAAAATTAGACGTTTGGATGAGCCACGGCGATAAAGTAACCCGCTTACCAGAAAACTTCAAAGTAACTGGCACCACGCCAACCTGCCCAATTGCTGCAATGTCGGACGAAAATCGTCGTTTCTACGGTGTACAATTCCACCCTGAAGTAACACATACTAAAAAAGGTTTAGAATTATTAACCAACTTTGTAGTCAACATTTGTGGCTGCGAAACTAAATGGACAGCTGAAAACATCATTGAAGATGCCGTTGCTCGTATTAAAGAGCAAGTGGGCGATGATGAAGTGATTTTAGGTTTATCCGGTGGTGTAGACTCTTCTGTGGTTGCACTACTTTTACATCGCGCTATCGGCAAAAACTTACACTGCGTATTCGTGGATAACGGCTTACTCCGCTTACACGAAGGCGATCAAGTCATGGAAATGTTTGGCGATAAATTTGGTTTGAACATTACCCGCGTTGATGCGGAAAGCCGTTTCTTAGGTGAACTTGCAGGTGTATCTGATCCTGAAGCAAAACGCAAAATTATCGGTAAAGTATTCGTTGATGTATTCGATGATGAATCGAAAAAACTCACTAATGTGAAATGGTTGGCACAAGGTACGATCTACCCTGACGTAATCGAATCGGCAGCAAGCAAAACCGGTAAAGCACATGTGATTAAATCACACCACAACGTAGGTGGTTTGCCGGATTATATGAAATTAGGCTTAGTTGAACCGCTACGTGAATTATTTAAAGACGAAGTGCGTAAAATTGGTTTAGCATTAGGCTTACCGGCTGAAATGATCAACCGCCACCCATTCCCTGGTCCGGGTTTAGGCGTACGTGTATTAGGCGAAGTGAAAAAAGAATACTGCGATTTATTACGCCGTGCGGATGCAATCTTTATCGAAGAATTACGCAACAGCGGTTGGTATGAAAAAACCAGCCAAGCCTTCAGCGTATTTTTACCAGTCAAATCTGTAGGTGTGATGGGAGATGGCCGTAAATACGATTGGGTGATCTCACTACGTGCAGTAGAAACCATCGATTTTATGACCGCACATTGGGCTCATTTACCTTATGATTTATTAGGCAAAGTGTCTAACCGCATTATCAACGAAGTGAACGGCATTTCCCGTGTGGTGTATGACATCAGCGGAAAACCCCCAGCAACTATCGAATGGGAGTAACCTAAATCAATTTAAAGGGCAAATTATTTTTGCCCTTTTCTTCTTTTATAACAACAACTTTTCTCATCAGAATTCACTATGGACATCGCATTTTTACTCGGTACTAAAATTATTGAACTGACACTTATTGTGCTTATTGGCTATGGGTTAGTTAAATCAAAACTATTAAAATCAGAAAATAGCAAGCCACTTTCTATTATTGGACTTTATGTCATTAGTCCAGCGGTGATGATTGAAGCCTTTCAAATTGATTACACGCCTGAAATCTTGCAAGGTTTACAGCTTTCACTTCTTATGGCGGTGTTTCTCCACATTATTCTGATTATTATTGGTAGCCTATTGAAACGTCTATTAAAACTTGATCCTATTGAACACGCCACCTCTATTTATTCAAATTCAGGCAACTTAATTATTCCGATTGTAATGTCGTTATTCGGTAAAGAATGGGTCATTTACGCCAGCTGTTTTATTGTGGTACAAACCTTTCTATTTTGGACGCATTGCCGTTTGATTATTGTAGGAAAAGGGAATTTATCATTAAAGACAATCGCCCAAAACATCAATATCTGGTCAATTCTCGTTGGCGCATTTTTGTTTGCTTTTCAAATTAAGCTGCCAAATATTATCAATGGCACACTCTCTTCCATCGGTTTGTTTATTGGTCCGAATGCCATGCTTGTTGCGGGTATGTTAATTGCTGCAATTCCGTTAAAAAGCATCGTATCATCTAAGCGCATTTATTTAGTTACGCTATTACGCTTGCTGCTTATTCCGATTTTATTACTGGTATTGATAAAGCTCATTGGCTTTGCTGATTGGATTGAAAAAGGAGAGATAATTGTGCTAATTAGCTTTTTAGCAACCACCAGTCCCTCTGCAGCAACAGTGACACAAATGGCGGTAATTTATAACAACAATCCGCAAAAGGCTAGTGCTATTTACGGGGTAACGACGCTGCTTTGTATGTTTACAATGCCACTTGTGATTGCGTTATATCAAATGTGGAGTTAATAAAAAACCACGCTTCAGCGTGGTTTTGTTTTCTTTCGTTAAGCTAAGATGTTCTTCGCAATCACATCGCCCATTTCACTGGTTGAAATTGGCGTATTTTCATCTGCTAAATCACCTGTACGATAGCCATCTGCAAGTGCTTTTTGAATAGCTTGCTCAATTGCATCTGCTGCATCATTTAAGTTAAAGCTATAACGTAGCATCATTGCAGCAGAAAGAATTTGCGCAATAGGGTTTGCAATGTTTTTGCCTGCAATATCTGGCGCAGAACCACCTGCTGGCTCATACAATCCAAAACCATCTTCATTTAAACTGGCTGAAGGTAACATTCCCATTGAACCGGTAATCATGGCAGCCTCATCTGAGATGATATCGCCGAAGATATTTGAACAAAGCAGAATATCAAATGATTCTGGCGATTTGATAAGTTGCATCGTTGCATTATCAATATACATATGTTCTAAAGTCACTTCAGGGAATTCTTTCGCTACTTCATTGACTGTTTCACGCCATAAAATTGAGCTTTGTAATACATTCGCTTTATCAATTGAGGTAACGTGTTTTCTGCGTTTCATTGCTGATTCAAATGCTACGCGTGCAATACGTTCAATTTCATATTTGTAATACACTTCCGTATCAAATGCTTTGGTTTGTGCCCCTTCGCCTTCTCTGCCTTTCGGTTGTCCAAAATAAATACCGCCTGTTAATTCACGCACCACCACCATATCAAAGCCTTTTGCTGCAATATCTGCACGTAGTGGACAGAATTTTTCTAAGCCTTGATAAAGTGCCGCAGGACGAAGGTTACAGAATAATTTGAAATGTTTGCGAAGTGGTAATAATGAGCCACGTTCTGGTTGCTCATCTGGAGGAAGATTAGTCCATTTCGGGCCGCCAACAGAACCGAATAAAATAGCATCGGCTTCTTCGCAGCCTTTTAGGGTGTTTTCTGGTAGCGCTCTGCCTTGAGCATCAATAGCTGCACCACCGATATTAAAATGATTAAAATTTAATTTGAAGCCAAATTTTTGTTGTGTTGCTTCTAATACCTTGATGGCTTGAGCCATAATTTCAGGTCCAATACCGTCACCGGCTAATACTGCGATGTTGTAAGTTTGCATAAAATCCTCAATAGTTATTGATAATAGTTTTCTCATTTTACCCAAAAAGCCAATTTTGGGCTAGAATAAGTTATTCGAAGGAGAAAGAATGCAAACAAAAATATTCACCAAATTGGCTTTTGTAATCTGCTGCATAAACTTAACCGCTTGCGGCACGATAACTAGCCTAGCTAAAGAGAATTATTCGCCTTATGCCGGCGTAGTTTTAGATTTTAAAACGATGCAGGAAGGGGGTATTTTCAGCGTTCTCGCTGTCATTGATTTACCGCTAAGTTTTATATTAGATACACTAATGCTACCCGTTACTTTGAGTTAAAGAATAACGAATATAAAAAAACAAGCGATCAGATTTTGCAAAATTTTTACAAAATCTGACCGCTTTATTTTACGTTAGTCTATGATTAACGTTTTTTTGCTTTTGCATTTGGAAGGTCAGTAATTGAACCTTCAAACACTTCTGCCGCTAAACCAACAGATTCGTGAAGTGTTGGGTGAGCGTGGATGGTTAATGCGATATCTTCAGCATCACAACCCATTTCGATTGCTAAACCAATTTCACCTAACAATTCGCCACCGTTGCTACCAACGATTGCGCCACCTAATAAACGGTGAGTGTCTTTATCGAAGATTAACTTGGTCATACCTTCAGAACATTCTGAAGCGATTGCACGACCTGAAGCTGCCCAAGGGAATTTAGCCACTTCGTAGTTTAAGCCTTCTTGTTTACACTCTTTCTCAGTTTTACCTACCCAAGCAACTTCTGGCTCAGTATAAGCAATTGATGGAATCACTTTCGGATCGAAGTAGTGTTTTTGTCCTGCAATTACTTCTGCAGCAACGTGACCTTCGTGAACACCTTTATGTGCTAACATTGGTTGCCCTACGATATCACCGATTGCAAAAATGTGTGGTACGTTAGTGCGCATTTGTTTGTCAACGTGAATGAAACCACGCTCATCAACTTCAACACCTGCTTTACCTGCATCAATCAATTTACCGTTTGGCGTACGACCGATAGCAACAAGCACGGCATCGTAACGTTTAGTATCGTTACATGCTTTGCCTTCCATTGAAACATAGATACCGTCATCTTTTGCTTCAACTGCAGTTACTTTCGTTTCAAGCATTAACTTGAATTTTTTCTCGATTTGTTTGGTGTAGATTGCTACCACATCTTTATCTGCTGCAGGGATAACTTGGTCGAACATTTCAACCACTTCAATCTCTGAACCTAGAGAGTGATACACAGTACCCATCTCTAAACCGATGATACCACCACCCATGATAAGAAGTTTTTTCGGTACTTCTTTTAATTTAAGTGCATCTGTTGAATCCCAAATACGTGGATCTTCATGCGGGATGAAAGGTAATTGAATTGGACGAGAACCCGCTGCGATAATTGCATTATCAAATTTAACAGTAGTTGGATTACCATCACGGTCACGCGCAACTAATGTATTTGGGTCAGTAAATGCTGCTAAGCCTTCAACTACAGTCACTTTACGTGCTTTTGCCATACCCGCTAAGCCACCAGTTAATTTAGCAACTACGGCATCTTTACCTGCACGAACTTCATCTAAATTGATGGTTGGTTCACCAAAGTAAACACCATTTTTAGTTGCGTGTTTTGCTTCTTCAATTACTTTAGAAACGTGTAATAACGCTTTTGATGGAATACAACCTACGTTTAAACATACCCCACCTAAAGTTGAATAACGCTCAACAAGAACGGTTTCTAAACCTAAGTCTGCGCAACGGAACGCTGCTGAATAACCTGCTGGGCCCGCACCAAGTACAACCACTTGTGTTTTAATTTCTTTACTCATATCGTTTTTCCTTTGAAGACGTAAAACGTCATTTCGGATGATTTGATAACAAGCGGTCAATTTTGCAAAACTTTTTACAAATTCGACCGCTTACAGATTTCATTACATGACTAAGCGACGAATATCTGCTAATACGCCATTGATGTAGCTTAAGAAGCGAGCACCATCAGCACCATCGATCACGCGGTGATCGAATGATAATGATAATGGAAGCATTAAGCGTGGCTCGAATTCTTTACCGTTCCAAACTGGTGCCATTTCAGATTTAGACACACCTAAAATTGCCACTTCTGGCGCATTTACGATTGGAGTAAAGTGGGTGGTACCGATACCGCCAAGGCTTGAAATAGTGAAACATCCGCCTTGCATATCTGAACCTGAAAGTTTGCCATCACGTGCTTTTTTCGATACTTCCATCAATTCACGAGAAAGTTCAATAATGCCTTTTTTGTTTACATTTTTGAATACTGGTACAACTAAACCATTAGGCGTATCTACCGCCACACCAATATTGATGTATTTTTTAAGTGTAAGTTTTTGACCATCTTCAGAAATTGAACTGTTGAAACGAGGGAAGGCTTCTAATGCTTTCGCAACCGCTTTCATAATGAACACAACTGGTGTAATTTTCACATCCAGTTTTTGTTTTTCAACAATCTTGTTCTGTTCTTTACGGAATGCTTCAAGTTCAGTGATATCTGTACGGTCGAAGTGTGTTACGTGAGGAATCATTACCCAGTTACGGTGTAAGTTCGCACCTGAAATTTTATTGATACGGCTTAATTCAACTTCTTCTACTTCACCGAATTTGCTGAAGTCAACTTTCGGCCATGGTAATAAGCCTAAGCCCGCACCATTTGCTACACCGTTGCCAGCAGCTGCAGCTGATGAAACAGTACCTGTTTCAAATGCTTTAACTGCAGTTTTCACGTATGCTTGAATATCTTCTTTAACGATACGACCTTTACGACCTGTACCTTTTACTTTATCTAAATTAACACCGAACTCACGTGCTAGACGGCGAATCACTGGTGTTGCATGAGCGAATGCTGCGCTTGCTACTACCTGTTCTTGGCTTAAACCTGAAACATTACCAGATTGAGCTGCTGGCGCTGCTGCCGCTTGTGGTGCCGCAGGTGCAACGGCTGGCGCTGACGCTGCTGGAGCAGGTGCTGCGCCTGCAACTTCAAAGCGCATAATTAATGAACCAGTTGATACTTTATCGCCTGATTTCACTAAAATTTCTTTTACTACGCCTGCAAATGGTGCTGGTACTTCCATTGATGCTTTATCACCTTCAACGGTAATTAAAGATTGCTCTTCAGAAACGGTATCACCTACTGCAACCATAATTTCAGTGACGTTTACTTCATCACCACCGATATCTGGTACATTAACATCTTTAATTGAAGCTGCTTGAGGTGCTGCTGGCGCTGCTGCTTGAACTGGTGCAGTTGCAGCTGCTGGTGCTGCTGATGCAGTTTCAAATTTCATGATAAGTTTACCAGTTGAAACTTTATCACCTACGTTAATTAAAATTTCTTTAACCACGCCTGCGATTGGTGCTGGTACTTCCATTGAAGCTTTATCGCCTTCAACGTTAATGATAGATTGATCAACTTCAACGCTATCACCTACTTTCACCATGATTTCAGTCACGTTTACTTCATCAGAACCGATATCTGGCACATTAACTTCAACAACAGCTGAAGCGGTTGCCACTGGTGCTGGTGCTGGTGCTGCAGCTGCTGGCGCTTCTGCTGCTGGTGCTGCGCCTGCCGCTTCTAATACTAACATTGGTGAACCAGTTGTTACTTTATCGCCAACTTTAACTAAAACTTCTTTAACCACACCTTCTTCTGGTGCTGGTACTTCCATTGAAGCTTTATCACCTTCTACATTGATGATTGATTGATCTGCAGAGATGGTATCGCCCACGTTCACCATTACTTCTGTTACGGTAACTTCATCACTACCGATATCTGGTACATTTATTTGTTTTGACATTTTGGTAATCCTTGTTGATTAAAAATCTCTCTCCCTTTACGGGAGAGAGCTTTATTCATTTTTATGCGTATAACGGGTTAATGCGATCTACATTTAATCCGAATTTCGCAATTGCATCAGCAACTACTTGTGCAGTTACTGTGCCTTCTTTCGCTAATTGAGAAAGTGCAGCTACAACAACATAACGTGCATCCACTTCGAAGTGTTCACGTAAGTTTGCACGGCTGTCTGAACGACCGAAACCGTCTGTACCTAACACATGATAGTGACGGCTTGGTACGAATGCACGGATTTGGTCTGCGTATGCTTTCACATAGTCTGTTGAAGCTACTGTTGGTAAGTCCGCTAATACTTGAGCAACATAAGGTACGCGTTGTTCCGCTGTTGGATGTAATAGGTTCCAACGTACTGCATCTTGACCTTCACGAGCTAATTCATTGAATGATGGTGCTGAGAATACATCTGAAGTTACACCATAGTCATTTGCAAGAATTTGCGCTGCTTCGCGAACATGACGCATGATTGCACCTGAACCTAATAATTGAACGTGACCTTTGCCTTTACCTTTTACAGTTTCAAATTTGTATAAACCTTTACGGATACCTTCTTCTGCACCTTCTGGCATTGCAGGTTGATCCATCACTTCGTTTAATGTAGTCATGTAGTAGAACACGTCTTCTTGTTTTTCACCATACATACGGTTGATACCGTCTTGCATGATTACCGCAACTTCAAACGCAAATGATGGGTCATAAGTTACACAATTAGGGATGATGCCAGCTTGAATATGGCTGTGACCATCTTCGTGTTGTAAACCTTCACCATTTAAGGTTGTACGACCAGAAGTACCACCTACCATGAAACCACGAGCTAATTGGTCACCTGCTAACCACATCATATCGCCCACACGTTGGAAACCGAACATTGAGTAATAGATGAAGAATGGGATCATTGGTTGGTTATTAACAGAGTATGAGTTCGCTGCAGCTAACCAAGATGCTGTCGCACCTAATTCATTGATACCTTCTTGTAACACTTGACCATCTTTTGCTTCACGATAGTATGCAACTAAATCACGGTCTGAAGGAACATAGTTTTGACCATGAGGGTTATAAATACCAATTTGACGGAATAAACCTTCCATACCGAAAGTACGTGCTTCATCAGCAATCATTGGAACAATAGTTTTACCGATGTTTTTATCTTTTAATAAGATATTTAAAGCACGAGTAAACGCCATTGTCGTAGAAATACCACGTGGTTGCTCTTCTAATAACGCTTTAAATTCCTCTAATGCTGGGACTTTATACTCAACATCAAATTTAGGACGACGAGCCGGCACATAACCATTTAATGCTTTACGGTGGCCGTGTAAGTATTCATACTCTGCAGTACCTTCAGCAAATTTAATGTATTCTAAGTTTTCAACTTGCTCATCAGTTAATGGTAATTGGAAGTAGTCACGGAAACCTTTAAGGCTTTCGTAAGACATTTTTTTAGATTGGTGAGCGGTGTTTTTACTTTCTGCTTCAGGAATTTTATAACCTTTAACTTGGTGCGCTAAAATTACAACAGGTTTATCTGCTTTTTGTGCTCTTGCATAAGCTGCATATAATTTTTCGCTATCATGTGCACCACGGCGTAATGCCCAGATTTCATCATCTGTCATATCTGCAACTAATGCTGCAGTTTCTGGATAACGACCGAAGAAGTGTTCACGAACGTAAGCACCATCTTTAGATTTGAAAGTTAAATAGTCACCATCAACCACTTCCATCATTAACTGAGTTAATTTACCTGAAGTATCTTTAGCGAATAATTTATCCCAATTGCTGCCCCATAATACTTTGATTACTTCCCAACCAGCACCAGTGAATAAGCCTTCTAACTCTTGAACGATTTTACCGTTACCATTAACTGGGCCATCTAAACGTTGTAAGTTACAGCTGATAGTGAAAATTAAGTTGTCTAATTTTTCACGAGCTGCGAAAGTTAATGCACCTTTAGACTCGATTTCATCCATTTCACCATCGCCTAAGAATGCATATACTTTTTGGTCTTTAGTATCTTTTAAGCCACGGTTATCTAAGTATTTTAAGAAACGAGCTTGGTAGATTGCGTTCACTGGACCTAAACCCATTGAAACGGTTGAGAATTGCCAGAATTCAGGCATTAATTTAGGATGTGGATATGAAGATAAACCATCTGTGAAAGCTTCTTGGCGGAAGTTATCTAATTGTGCTTCAGTTAAACGACCTTCAAGATAAGCACGAGCATACATACCTGGTGCAGCGTGACCTTGGAAGAAGATTAAGTCGCCACCATTTTTTTCTGTTGCCGCTTTAAAGAAGTGGTTATAGCACACTTCATACATTGTCGCAGCTGCCTGATAAGTTGAAATATGACCACCTAAGTCAAGATCTTTCTTCTGGCTACGTAAAACCATTGCGATAGCATTCCAACGAACTGCAGAACGGATACGACGCTCGATTTCATGATCACCAGGGTATGCAGGTTGCTCAGAAACTGGAATTGTGTTCACATAATCGGTTGTAACACCTGTTGGTAAAGCAACACCATTAGTACGAGCCTGTCCGATAACTTGCTCGATGATATATTGAGCGCGTTCAACGCCTTCTTCACGAATTAATGAGTCTAATGATTGTAACCAATCTTGTGTTTCGATTGGATCTACGTCATTTTTAAGAATCTCTGACATAGGTTGTCCTTATATTTCTATTAAATGATTAAAAAGTAGCAAGTTAAATAACTTGCCATTAACTAAAATTAAGTAGAAAAAAGAGTGTTAAACTAATTTAAACTACTTGTTCCTGCATATTTTAACAAAAACATCCGATTGTTAAAAGAATGTAGAAAATTTGGAGAGAAAGATAACAAAATAACTATTTTTTGTCTAGCCTTTTAAGGCTCTAGCCATAGTCTCTGCTTATCTTTTCGCTACTTCAAATCTTCATTAAATTTAATCAATTTATTGATTTTTCAATTGGATATGTTTCGCTAATGTTTGAATTAAACCAGGGCCTTCATAAATTAAACCGGAATAAACTTGTAATAATTTTGCTCCCGCACCAATCTTTTCTTGTCCAGATGCTAAAGAATGAATGCCACCACTACCAATAATAGGTAAAGCCCCATTTAATTCTTTTGCTAACTGCATAATTAATTTAGTACTTAACGCATTTAACGGTTTTCCGCTGAGTCCTCCGACTTGTTCTGCATTGATTAACCCAGCAACCGTTTCGCGGGACAAAGTGGTATTTCCAGCAATGACGCCATCAATACGATGTCTGATTAAACTATCAGCTACAGAAGCAATCTCTTCCTCTGTTAAATCAGGCGCTATTTTTAATACAAGCGGTTTATATTGTTGAAACTTTTGCGAAAGTCGCGCTTGCTCGGCTTTAAGTCCTAAAAGTAACTCATCTAATGCTTCGCCATATTGCAAGCTACGCAAATTTTTGGTGTTAGGAGAAGAGATGTTTACCGTAATATAATCAGCATATTCATAGACCTTACGTAAGCAAATTTGATAATCATCTAAGGCGTTTTCAATTGGTGTAACCGCATTTTTACCAATGTTAATACCTAAAATACCATCATATTTTGCACGTTTTACATTTTCGACTAAGACATCCACACCGAGATTATTAAAACCATTTCGATTGATAATTCCTTCAGCTTCTAAAATTCGGAACTGGCGTGGTTTAGGATTGCCATCCTGCGCCAATGGTGTAACCGTGCCCACCTCAATAAAACCAAAACCCAGCTTTCCAAAACCATCAATAGCCTCTCCATTTTTATCTGCGCCAGCAGCAAGGCCAATTGGATTTTTAAATTTTAGCCCCATAACTTCTACTGGGTTATCTGGTGTAGGAAAAATCGGAAAAGGGAGCTTACCAGCCATTTTTAGTGCTTTTATTGTAAACTCATGCGCACTTTCTGGTTGCATAGAAAAAATGAACTTTCTAACTAATGAATACATAAATATTAAGCCATTTGTTGTGTTATCTCGCTTCCTAGTATAGGCCGAGAAAAGTGATATGATTTCTATAGAAAAAAGCCCAATCTTACGATTGGGCTTTTATATTAGGCATCAAACATAGCCGAGATAGATTCTTCATTACTAATGCGGCGAATCGCTTCAGCTAACATGCTTGATAATGTTAAAGCACGGACTTTGTTTAATGCTTTAATTTCATCTGATAATGGAATGGTATCTGTGACAACCACTTCATCTAAAGCTGGATTTGCGAGATTCTTCGCAGCAGTACCTGAAAGTACAGCATGTGTTGCATAAGCAACAACTTTTGTTGCTCCGCGTTCTTTTAACGCTTCCGCTGCTTTAACTAAAGTACCGCCAGTATCAATCATGTCATCAACAAGGATACAATCACGGCCAGAAACATCACCAATAATATGCATAACTTGAGAAACATTTGCTTTTGGACGGCGTTTATCAATGATTGCCATATCTGCATCATTTAATAATTTTGCAATTGCACGCGCACGAACCACACCACCAATATCTGGAGATACAACCATCGGATTATTTAGTGCATTTTGTTTTTGAATATCTTCAATCAATACTGGTGAACCAAATACGTTATCTACTGGCACATCAAAGAAGCCTTGAATCTGCTCTGCATGTAAATCACAAGTTAACACACGATCGACCCCTACGCTAGAAAGGAAGTCCGCAACCACTTTTGCGGTAATTGGCACACGTGCAGAACGTACACGGCGGTCTTGACGAGCATAACCAAAATATGGAATAACTGCAGTAATACGACCAGCTGATGCACGACGCAATGCATCTACCATTACGACCAACTCCATTAAGTTATCATTCGTTGGTGCACAAGTGGATTGAATAATGAATACATCTGCACCACGTACATTTTCATTGATTTGAACTTGAATTTCACCATCGCTAAAACGACCGACTGTAGCATCACCAAGAGAAGTATAAAGATGTTTAGCAATACGTTTGGCAAGCTCTGGCGTTGCATTACCTGCAAACAGTTTAATATCTGGCATGGAAAAGATCCTTTGTTGGATTAAGGGATTAAATGAAGATGTTGATGCAATGGCGAAATGTTTTGCCCTTTCGCCACAAAACCAAACACATCTGCTGGTTTTTGAGCAAAGACTTTTCTCGCCTCTGCTTCAGAATCAAATTCTGCAAAAATACAGGCACCTGTACCTGTTAACCTAAACTCTGCGTATTTTAACAACTTTAAGATAAGTTCATCAACCTTTGAATAATGTTCTCGGACAACTTTTTCGCAATCGTTTTCCCATTTGGCAGTCAATAATGTTTTAACATCACGTTTAGGGGTATTTCTTGGTAAATTCGGATCATTGAAGATCTCTGCAGTTGATATCGAAACATCTGGCTTTAAAACCACGTACCAAGGCGTTTTCAGCTCACAAGAGGTTAATTCTTCGCCAACACCTTCCGCAAAAGCTGCAAAACCTCGTACAAAGATTGGTACATCCGCCCCTAATGACAAGCCTAATTCCGCTAATTCTGGCAGTGATAGCCCTGTTTTCCAATAATGATTAAGCCCAACTAGCACCGTTGCCGCATTTGAAGAGCCCCCACCAACACCACCACCCATCGGCAATTTTTTATGAACAGCAAGACGTGCCCCTTTTAAACAAGCGGTCTTTTTCTGTAAAAGTTTTGCAGCACGGTAAATGAGGTTTTGTTCAGTAGGAACCCCTTCGATTTCATTCTCTAAAATAATCTCAGGGTTCTCAGTGACTTCAATCTCAATCTCATCTCCGAAATCTAGAAATTGAAAAAGGGTCTGCAAATCGTGATAGCCGTTTTCACGTTTGCCTACCACATAAAGAAAAAGATTTAATTTAGCCGGACTAGGTAATGTATATTTCATTAAAATACCCAATTATCAATACGAATTTTCAGGGTTTGTGTGCCATTTTCTAATACAATGAGTTTCGGCAGATTAGGAACACGATCTTCATAATATTCAACATAGTTAACTGTCCAATTTACATTATTCAATCGATAACTAAACTGGGAAAGTTGACGTTTTTCATTCACAATATATTGACCTTCTTTTTCTGGTTGACCTTTCAACCAGTATGCGAGCTGATCAATAGGGAACGATACGCCAATAATTTCTTGCATTAATGCATCAATATCACGATCCGAACGTGAATTTCCTTCACTATCAGATACTGTTAATCCTTTCGCATTACGATGAAGTTTTAATGATTTACTAGATAAATTGGAAGATAATTCTAAGCCAAAATTAGCAGGTGAATTATATTGCCAATTAAAATGGGAAGAGAATCTCTCTTCTGGTGAAATATATCCAAATTGGCCATCTGTTTTATAATGTTGAATTTGGCTAAGTTTAGCTAAATGAGCTTGCCATTGTTGATCATTATGTGGGATATGAATGACTGGTTTTTGTGCTTGGGTCGGCGCATCTAATACTGATTTACACCCACTTAAAGAAAGTAGCACTGCTAAACCCATTGCTTTAGTTATTTTTTTCATAGAAATCCTTACGATTATCACTTAATTAATCAACAATATACCTGAAATTAGCTTTTTTTTCTATGCTCATCACAAAGCTTGTTTTGTTGAGTAGGGATTTCTATAATAAGAATTCATTTCACTACTGGAAAATAAAATGTTATCTGCATTAAAAAAAATTATTAATAAACTATGTCGTCCATCTATCAATAAAAGATTGCAGCAACGATTAAAAAATCATGAAATGTCTGTTATTTCAAGTAACTGTAATGGGGCATTGATCTTACATGATTTAAACCAAGCATTTCGCTCTCCTTTTGTAAATCTTTATCTCGAACCTTCCGATTTCATTCGATATCTGAAAAACATGCAGGAATATAATGCCCAAACACTGACATTCATTCCATCTGATAAATCTTATCCCGTTGGAAAGTTAGGGGATATTACCTTACATTTCATGCACTATCATTCAGAAGAAGAGGCAAAAACCAAATGGGAATCACGGCTTAAACGAATTAATTTAAATAATCTATTTATTATAATGACCGATAGAGATGGGGCGACTTACCAAGATCTAAAAGAATTTAATGAACTCCCATTTAAAAACAAGATTGTTTTTACGCATAAGCCTTATCCAGAATTCTCTTCTAGTTTTTATATAAAAGGTTTTGAAAATTCATCACAAGTTGGCGACTTGTTTGATTTTTCTGGATGGAATGGACAAAAATATTATGACCAATTCGATTATGTAAATTGGTTTAATCAAGAAAATACATAACCAAAAACCTAGTTTTTAATAACTAGGCTTTTATTTGATATACTGATTGAGTAATTTCTAAATCGACTATTTTTCACTTACTTGCAAAAATTCACGTAAAGGACTGAGCTCTTGGCTTATTTTATCTATTTCCGCTTTAGGAGCTTTTGAAATTGCCTTTTCTATACATTTTATTTCTATCTTATCTTTACAGAGAGAAAATTCATTTGTTGCTTTAGAAAAAACACTTGATGTAAAGCTTAGCTTTCTCATCACTTGAGAAGCCTCACTTACGTTACCCGCCTTTAATTTTTCCAATTCATCTACATATGATTTAACAACCGCATCCACAGCCTCATTCTTATCAAAGAAGCTACACTCAGTTAACATAGGAGAACCATTAATTTCTCCAGAGCCAGTGCAAAATACTTCTATTTTTTCTCCCTTGTTAACTTCTACTAGTTTTTCATACTCTGTTTTTTTAAATCTTGCTTGAACAGACTGAAAACTAAATTTATCTTTTGGAAGGAAAATGAGGAATGCATCATCGTTAATTCCATTATCAATTGTTTTTATCGTGCCCGAAACAAGAAAAGATTTTCCTTTATAATACTTATCTCCTCTGAGCTCATTTTCACTATATGTTTTTAAAATAGTTTCTGCCTCTATCGGTTTTAGTGCATTAAGCTTTTCATTTTCCTTATATTCCTCATTAAAAGGCGTTTCCTCACCATTCAGGAATTTTTGTATATCTTCCTTTAACATAACTTTGATAACTTCAAGTTCCTTATCTGTCGGTTTAAACGCTTCTTCTTCCGCATACACTAACCCAGAAAAAGAAGAGAGTATTAGTGATGATAATAGTAGTTTCTTCATTTTTTAACTCCTGTTGCATCTAAGTTAAGCGATTTTACTATAAACAAATTTTATTTAGATATAGATCGCAAGAAAAAATTAGATAAGAAATATAATGATATGATTCAAAGAGAATTTTAAGATAATAAAAAAGCCTAGTTATTAAACTAGGCTTATAATAATTGGTGCTCTGAGCGAGACTCGAACTCGCACATCCTATGGACACTACCCCCTCAAGATAGCGTGTCTACCAATTCCACCATCAGAGCATTTAATTATTGAGGAATATCACTATTTAGTTGTGAATTCACTTTAGCGGGTTGTTCAATTGTTTGTTGAACATTGCTTAAATCTTCAAATTGGCTAGACGGTCTCGTTTGATGTGTATTTAAATTACCAATCAATAAACTGATACCAAAGAAAATTGTTGCAAAAACTGCGGTCATTCTAGACAAAAAATTAGCAGATCCTGCAGAACCAAAGACGGTTCCTGATGCACCAGCACCAAATGAAGCACCAACGTCTGCACCTTTTCCTTGTTGCATTAGGACTAATCCTACTAAAATAACTGCAACAAAAAGATAAACAAGAGTTAAAATATTTAGCATTAAATCATCCGATATTTTTTAGATTTAAAAATTAAAATCAATTTGCTATAGGCGAGATAATATCGCGTTCTCTAGCCACTTGCAAGTGCTTTTTATACACTAATCTTCTCTTTGATTATTTTTCAGCTTGCGCCATATTTTTATTAGCCTTAGCATAACCTTTTCTAGCTGGTTGAGACATTGACCCAAGACTTCTCAATTTTTCTCTATCAACATACAATAATGTTGGTAATTGCGATGTCAATTCAGACATAAATTGCTGGTAACTAGCCTGTTTTTTGCTAATATCCGTTAATTGCATCTCCCAATGAGCCGTCATGTCTGGCAGTGTTGCTTGTGTAGGTAGCGCATGAATTAATATCCGTCCAACCTCTGTACTTTGAATGTAACGTCCTTTTTTTATTAAGAAACCGCGCTTGAAAAGTAACTCAATAATACTTGCTCGCGTCGCCTCTGTACCTAATCCATCGGTTTCACGCAGCACTTTTTTTAGCTGCTTATCTTGTACAAAACGCGCAATTCCAGTCATTGCTGAAAGTAAAGTGGCATCAGTAAAATAACGCGGAGGTTGCGTTTTTTTACTTTCCATTTCACCTTTCTCACAAAAAAGCTCATCGCCTTTTTTGACTTCTGGTAATAAAGGTTCAGCTTCTTCATAAGCGTCCTCTTTCCCTAATAATGACTTCCAGCCTGCTACAATCAGATTTCTAGCCTGGGCAATAAAACTTCCACCTGCAATTTGTAAGCTAATTTTTGCTTTTCGATATTCAGCATCCACACAAAATTGCATTAAATACTGGCGAGCAATAAGTCGATAAACTCGTTTTTCGTTCTCTGTTAAATGAACATTTCCTTGTCTAGATGTAGGAATAATGGCATGGTGTGCTTCCACTTTTTTATCATTCCAACAACGATTACGCAAATTAGGGTCAACTACTGCTGGTGGCGTATTATATTCTTCTAAATGATGCCCTATAGCTGAAATTACCTTGAATCTATCTGCATAATGTTCTTGAGGTAAATAACGATTATCAGAGCGTGGGTAAGTAATCAATTTATGGGTTTCATATAATTTTTGGCAAATATCAAGCACTGCTTGTGCTGAGAGGCCAAATAAGCGTGCTGCATCAATTTGTAATGCAGAAAGTGAGTATGGCAACGGAGCACCTTCATTTTCCATCTTATTTTGATAATCTACCACGCTAGCCGGTTGAGCAGTTATCCGTTTAACTACATTCTCAGCTAAACCTTGCGAAATTACCCTCCCTTCATCATCTTGATAATCTTCACAAGCTGGACTAGGTTGCCATTTTGCTTTAAAGCGAATATCTGTTTTAGGATCATGAATATGTGCAAACACTTCAAAATAATCTTTAGGCACAAAATTTTCAATTTCTAGATCGCGCCTAACAATCAATCCTAAAACGGGAGTTTGTACTCGTCCAACTGAGAGCACACCTTTATAGCCAGCCCATTGTCCTTGAATGGTATATGCCCGGCTCATATTGATACCATATAGCCAATCGGCACGCGCGCGTGCTAAAGCAGAAGTTGCAAGCGGTACAAAATCCTTATTATTTTGCAAACGTTCTATAGACCGTTTAACCGCATTCGGATTAAGATCACTGACTAAACAGCGCTGAATTTGTTGGCGTTTTTCTGATGATACATTTAGATAGCTAAAGAGCTCATCCACTAAAAGCTGCCCTTCTCTATCTGGGTCACCCGCATTAACCAGCACATCTGCTTTTTTTACTAATTTTTCAACCGCTTGTAACTGTTTATACGTTTCTTTTTTAGGTACTAACTTCCATTGTTCAGGCACAATTGGCAAGGTTTCCATTCGCCATTTTTTAAAACGCTCATCATAAGCTTCTGGTGGTGCTTGCTCAAGTAAATGCCCGATACACCAAGTAACCACATCATTCTCACCACACTGAATATAGCCATCTCCACGGGTATGCGGCTTAGGTAACACATCGGCAATTGCTCGGGCAAGACTTGGTTTTTCAGCTATAAATAATCGCATAAAAATAATTAGAATTTTAGAAAGAAGGAAAAGGAGAATGTTTTTTCATTCTCCTTTTTATTAGTTACTGGCTAGTTTAAACCTTGTTGAGATAACAGCATTTGACATTGCACTGGGGCAACCGGTATTGATTTTACTTTTGGCTTGCTAGATCCTTCAGGTGCAGGCTCAAACCAAGAGTAAAGTTCTGCACCACAACCATCGCCTGCAGGTAATGCAGCCTGATTTTCACAATTTGGTGCATCGGCAGGACAACTTAAGCGAACGTGAATATGTGAATCGTGTCCATACCAAGGGCGAATCTTTTGTAGCCAAGCTCTATCTGCACCCGCAGTATTACAAAGTTTCACTTTAATCGCTGGATTCACAAAAATACGGTTTACTCGAGGATCTTGCGCAGCTAATTTAATTAGAGTGGTCTGGTTCGGTGTCCAAACACGTTCATCTACCACTTGTGCATCATGATTAACCATTAGGGTGGCTAATCCTGCTGGATTTTTGGCAGTTTCATCGTCCATTGGGCCAAACCGTAACCAAATATCTGCATCTAAGCCTGTTTGATGGCTCGCATGACCAGAAGAAAAACGTCCACCAGCAGGCATTCCCATATCTCCAATTAAGATAGGTGGTAACCCAGCTGCTTTTGATTTCTGCCCAAGCTGTTTTAAATAATTTAATAATTGCGGGTGTCCATAATAACGATTTCTTGATGAACGAATGACTTGGTATCCCTCACCTTTTAAAGCTAATGGTTGGGCACCAATAATACAACCGTTGCTATAGCCGCCTATTGATTGAGGTTTACCGTTAATTGGTGCTTGAATTTTCTCCCAAATACTCGCTTGTGAAGAAAATGAAAGTGCCGCTAACCCAAGCAGCACCACAGATTTTAATTTTTTCATAACTTTCCAAACATAAATAAAAAAGGACAATCTCATGACTATTTTGGCAAATTCCCTATAAAATAGCTACTGATTGTCCAATTTATTACAATTCTTACAGAAGTGAGATTAACCACCAGCAAGTTTTACTTTAAAGCCTTTTTGCGTAAGGATTTGTTGCAATAATTCACGATTATCACCTTGAATTTCAATTGTGCCATCTTTAACTGAACCACCCACACCGCTACGTTTTTTCAATTCTGCAGCTAACAATTTTAATTCAGTATCAGATAAATCTAATCCTGTAATTACGCAAACGCCTTTGCCTTTTCGACCGCTTGTTTGACGTTGAATACGAACAATACCATCGCCTTTCGGTCTTTCTTCTTTAGGTTTATTCGGCGTAATTCTTCCTGTTTCTGTGGAATAAACTAAAGTCATCCATTATGCCTCAATAGATGCGTTAATCGCTTTTAAGGCAGCAAGCGGGTCTTCAGCTTGTGTAATTGGACGACCAATTACCAAATAATCTGAACCCGTTTCGATAGCCAAACGCGGTGTCATTACGCGACGTTGATCGCCGAAATCAGAACCTGCTGGACGAATTCCTGGGGTAACTAGTTTAAAATCTTTTCCACAGTGAGTACGAAGTACTTCCACTTCTTTCGGTGAACATACTACACCATCACAACCTGCACGCTGAGCAAGATGTGCTAATCGAATTACTTGCTCCATAGGTGAAGCGTTAATTCCAATTTGTAACAAGTCTAAATCTTCCATACTTGTTAAAACCGTTACCGCAATTAATAATGGGGCATCTTTTCCATAAGGCTCAAGAATTTTTCTCGCTTGTTCCATCATGGCTAAACCGCCAGAGGCATGAAGATCAACCATCCATACGCCTAAATCAGCTGCTGAACGAACTGCTCTTGCTACCGTATTTGGAATATCATGATATTTTAAATCTAAAAACACATCAAATTTTCGATTTTGGAGCTGTTTAACAAAGTTAATGCCTAATGAGGTAAACATTTCTTTACCTACTTTTAAACGACAAAGTGAAGGATCAACCTGATCTACAAAATTCAGTGCCTCGCGCTCTGTTTCATAATCTAGTGCCACAATAACTTTACTATTCATACTGAACCCCTTTTATTAGATTGTTGTGTCTATGCTTGAAACTGGTTTAATGGTTTCCCAGTGTCTACAAGATGGACAATGCCAATTTAGTCGATAACTTTGATAACCGCAATTTAAACAACGATAATGAAAACCCTTTTTAATATGCTCACCAACCATTTTATGTAGCAAGCTTAAACTTTCTTTACCGTTACCTTCTTCTGCGTCACCCATTTGATACCGTATAAATCGGTGGAATGTTAACATATTAGGATATTGACTTACCTGCTGATAGAGTTTAGCTTGTGCTGCTTTTGTCCCGTCACGCTCTTCAATAAATTCTGTTAATGCAATATCAATATTGCTGTTATGTTTAATTTGGTTTGCTCGAATCAAGAAAAGCTCATAATTTACCGGATCATTAAAAGCCACATAGCATTCACGAATTTTTCCTAGGACTTCGCTAATATAGTCACTATCTTGATTTAGTATGTTTTCATAATAGTCTAATGCAGTCCGATACTGTTCTTTTTGTAAGTGATAATCGCCTAATAAAATAGAAGCTCGACTGCAGGCTGGCAAATAAGATAATGCTTTTTTCAAAGAATCAACAAATGCAAATTCATTATCAATTTTGACCGCTTGTGCGTATTCACAATAATAATGAGCTAGCGGTGTTTTATCTGCATCTGGCTGAATTCTTAACAATTTTTCTGAAACATTGATTGCCTTTTGCCACTCTTTAGTTTTTTGATAAATACGACTTAATTGAGTTAACGAATTAACGGCAAAATCAGGCTCATCTAGCAATAAAATATAATAATTCTCTGCACGATCATAAAAACCTGCGGCCATAAAATCATTCGCTAACTGCTGCTTTGCAAGTAGTTTTTGTTCAAATGAATAATCTGGGCTTGCATCTAAGCCTTGATGAAGTCTCAATGCCTTATCAACCTCACCTCGAGAACGAAATAAATTCCCCAACGTTAGTTCAGCTTCAAATTGCGAGTCGTTTGCGATTTGGTTTTCTGTCTCTTGCTTTTGTAACATAGAAAGAAAAACATCAACAGCTTTTTCTTGTTGATTTGATAAAAGGAAGTTAAGTCCCGTGACGTAATCACGGGAAAATTTATTTTGAAGGGTTTCTTGATCCTTTTTAACACTACGTTGCCCCATATACCAACCATATAATGCGGCAATGGGTAATAAAAGGAACAATAATTCAAGCATTATTCAGCCTTTGGCGAGGTAAGTTCAGAAATTTGTTGTGCTTGTCTTTTTACTCGGCGATTTAAAGCCATATTCTGTAATTTTAATCGTAAGTAAAAAATACCAGTAATTAGCCATCCTAAAATCAAACCAAATCCAAATAAAATAGCTACAAGGGTAGATAAGCGCAATTCACTTTGTGCAATCGCATAGTTAAAAGTAATCATTTGATCATTATTAGCACCTATTGTAATACCAACAATTGCTAGCGTAATAATCACTAATGCAGCCAAAATATATTTAATCATAATTGCTCTCCTATTGCACTTATTCTTCAGTGTCAACCAAAGACTTCAACGCTTTACCTGCTTTAAAATAAGGCACTGACTTTGCTGCCAATTCAACATTTTCGCCCGTTCTAGGATTTCTCCCTAAACGAGGGGCTCTAAAATGTAAAGAAAAACTACCAAATCCACGAATCTCTACACGAGAGCCTTGTTCCAAAGAATGTGTAATCTGTTCAAGAATTTCTTTAATACCTTCATCAACTAATTTAGTTGAAAGATTAGGCTGGGCTCTAACGAGTTCATCAATCAATTCCGATTTTGTCATGATACCCCTTCTGCGCAAGATTAATTATATTTGAGAATTCTATACTGTAAAAAACTAAAATATAACTAATCAAAGATATAAGCGGATGTGTTTTCACACACCCGCTTTCTAATTAGAAATCTCTAATTATTCGCCTTTAGCTTGAGCAAATGCTGCAGCCATTGCGTTTGGTACTTCAACTTCTTGTTTGTTTACTTGTGCAATTGCAGCTGATTCTTCAGCTTCATCTTTCGCACGAACAGATAAGTTGATTACACGAGATTTACGGTCAACACCGATGAATTTAGCTTCGATAGCATCACCTACTGAAATAACAGAAGTAATGTCTTCTACACGCTCACTTGTCGCTTCGTTAGCACGGATAAATGCTTCAACGCCACCTTCAAGTTCAACAGAAACACCTTTAGCATCTACTGCTGTTACTTTACCAGAAACGATTGCGCCTTTTTTAGTGCTATCTACGAAGTTAGTGAATGGATCAGATTCTAACTGTTTGATACCTAAAGAGATACGCTCTTTTAATGCATCTACTTGTAATACAACAGCTTCTACTTCGTCACCTTTTTTGTAGTTACGAACAGCTTCTTCACCTGATTGGTTCCAAGAAATATCAGATAAGTGTACTAAACCATCAATACCGCCTTCTAAACCGATAAAGATACCGAAGTCAGTAATTGATTTAATTTTACCTGATACTTTGTCGTTTTTGTTGTGAGTTGATGCAAAGTGTTCCCAAGGGTTTGCTTTACATTGTTTTAAGCCTAATGAAATACGACGACGTTCTTCATCAACTTCTAACACCATCACTTCAACAACATCACCTACGCTAACCACTTTAGATGGATGGATGTTTTTGTTTGTCCAATCCATTTCTGAAACGTGAACTAAACCTTCAACACCATCTAAAATCTCAACGAAACAGCCATAGTCAGTTAAGTTAGTTACTTTACCAGTTAATTTGCTGTTTACTGGGTGGTTTTGTGCGATAGCTACCCATGGATCTTGACCTAATTGTTTTAAGCCTAATGATACACGAGTTTTCTCTTTGTCGAATTTAAGTACTTTAACAGTTACTTCTTGGCCAACAGTTACTACTTCACTTGGATGTTTAACACGTTTCCATGCCATATCAGTGATGTGTAATAAACCGTCTACGCCACCTAAATCTACGAATGCACCGTATTCAGTTAAGTTTTTAACGATACCTTTAACTTCTGAACCTTCAACTAAGTTTGCTAATACTTCTTCACGATCAGCTGAGTTAGTTGTTTCGATCACTGCACGACGTGACACAACCACGTTGTTACGTTTTTGATCAAGTTTGATTACTTTAAGTTCTAAAGTTTGGCCTTCAAGATTTAAAGAATCGCGAACTGGGCGAGTATCTACTAATGAACCAGGTAAGAATGCACGAACACCGTTTAATTCAACAGTGAAACCGCCTTTCACTTTACCATTGACGAAACCAGTAACGGTCGCTTGTTCTTCGAATGCTTTTTCTAAAGCGATCCAAGCTTCGTTACGTTTTGCATCACCACGAGAAACTACTGTTTCACCGAAGCCATCTTCAACCGCTTTTAATACTACATCAACTTGATCGCCAACTTGAACTTCTAATTCGCCTTGTGCGTTCATGAATTCTGAAGCATCGATTGCAGATTCTGATTTGAAACCAGTATCAACGATTACATAACCTTTTTGGATAGCTACAACAGTACCTTTAACTACAGAGCCTAAACGAGCTTCTTGAGCTAAGAATTCTTCTAGTAGTTGAGCAAAATTTTCTGACATAATTTTCTTCTTAAATAAAATAAACGTCCATCTAACATCCTGTCAAACGGGGTTGATGATAAAAACTTAGTTTTCCCTCACTAAGTCAAAAAATAATTAAATTACGCAATACCTTTAGATGAAATATAAGCCAATGCTTGTGCAATAACTTCATCAATAGATAAATGAGTAGAATCTAATAATAACGCATCTGCTGCCGGAACTAAAGGCGCAACTTCACGATTACGATCGCGAAAATCTCGTTCTTTAATCTCGGCTAAAATATCGTCAAAATTAGCATTAAATCCTTTTTCTTGCAACTGTTTTACACGTCTTTTTGTTCTTTCTTCTGCGCTAGCGTCTAAAAATAGTTTTACTTGAGCATTAGGAAAAACAACGGTGCCCATATCACGACCATCTGCAACTAAACCATTTGCTGACGCAAAATCACGTTGGCGTTGTAATAATGCTGCTCGAACTTGTGGTAATGCCGCAACTTTAGAGGCATTTTGACCCGCTTCAGCAGTTCGAATTTGGTCACCAACATTTTCTCCATCAAGAATAACATTGACTTCACCATTTTTAGGTTCAAAACGAATATCTAATTGTCTTCCTAATTTCGCTAATGCCACTTCATCATCTAAGGAAATGCCTTTTTTTACTGCAGCTAATGCGGTAATACGGTAAATTGCTCCTGAATCTAAAAAGTCAGCTTTTAATTTTTCTGCTAATGCATGACAAAGTGTGCCTTTCCCTGCACCGCTTGGCCCATCAACTGTAATAATATAACTCATTCTACCTTACCCTAATTATCTGGGAATTCTCCGATTGTAACATTAAAGGCTAATTCAACATCACCCCGTAAAACTAACACTCGCACAACCGTACCTGGCTTAATATTTGCTAGCGCTTCCATCATTTGAGAAGGTGATTTTGCCTCAATATTTCCAACACTTAACATAATATCGCCTTGTTGAATGCCTGCTTTTTCGGCCGGACTGTCTTTTGTTACTGCGGTAATTAACACGCCTTTTTCTAAAAAGGCATTTGTTAAAACTGTATTCACACCGAAATAACCACGAATTACGCGCCCATCTTTGATGATTTTGTTCATCACATCTGATGCTTGATTGATTGGAATAGCAAAGTTTAAACCTTCAGCGATTGAATCTGTTCCCGCAATACTGAGTTCACGAATTTCACCACTATTTTTTAAACTTACCGTGTTTATCCCTATCAATTCTCCTGCCGTGTTAATCAATGCCCCACCAGAATTCCCTTTACTAATAGGCGCATCCGTTTGAATCAAATTCTGACGTGTACGATCTGAGATGGTGTTACGCCCTGTCGCACTAATAATACCTTGGCTTACACTTTGCCCAAGATTATATGGATTACCAATAGCTAACACAATATCGCCAACTTGTGGTATGCGTTTCGGATTTTGGCGAATCGTTGGCATATTTACACCATCTACTTTTAGCACAGCTAAATCAGTTAAAGTGTCTGAACCAACTAAATGAGCAACAGAATGTTCCCCATTTTGCAAATAGACTGTTATTTCTTCACCATCTTGAATAACGTGTTTATTGGTTAAGATATACCCATTTGCCGTCATAATTACGCCTGAACCTAAGTTAAGGCGATAACCTGCATTATTATTCTCATTCAAAATTTTTGTATAGATATTCACAACCGCAGGAGAGGCTTCTTTTACTGCCTTTTGATAGCTTAAAATTTCAGGCTCTGTTTTCCATTGTTCTTTAGCCCAAGGGTAAACATACAGCACAATAGCTGCACAAAAAAGCCCAAAAACGACCGCTTGTAATATCTTCTTTATCATAAATCCGCCTTTTTCAGCAAATAGAATCCATCTAAAACTGTAAATTGGCGGATTATACCATAAAGATGTTAAGCACCAAACTGTAAACTATATAATTGGCTATAGGCTCCGTTTTGCGCTAACAATGCCTGATGCGTACCTCGTTCAATAATTTTGCCCTGATCAACGACTAATATTTCATCTGCATTTTCAATAGTTGATAATCGATGCGCAATGACAAGAACCGTTTTATCTTTTTGCAATGCCGCTAGTGCAGACTGAATTGCTCTTTCTGATTCGGTATCTAATGCGGAAGTTGCTTCATCTAATACTAAAATAGGCGAGTTTCTCAATAATGCGCGAGCAATCGCTAAACGTTGGCGTTGACCGCCTGAAAGGCTTGCTCCATTTTCACCAATAACCGTATCTAACCCATCATCCAATTTTTCAATGAACTCCATGGCATGAGCGGCTTTTGCAGCGTTAATAATGTCTTCTCGACTATATTTATCGGTAGCTGCATATGCAATGTTATTGGCAATCGTATCGTTAAACAAATGCACTTGTTGCGAAACAATTGAACATTGAGCTCTTAAATTAGCTAAGCGATAATCTTGAATGTTAATGCCATCTAAAGTAATTTCACCTTGCTCAATGTCATAAAAACGGGTTAATAAATTAGCAATTGTTGATTTGCCTGAGCCTGAACGCCCAACCAATGCAATGGTTTTTCCCTGTGGTAAAGAGAAAGAAATATCATTGAGTGCAAGCCCATCTTTCCCCTCATACCCGAAGGAAACATGATTAAAGGTTATATTACCTTTGGCTCTCTCGACTTCAACCGTACCGTTATCGTTTTCTGTTTTTAAATCTAAAAATTCAAACAACGTTTGACAAGCTGCCATACCTCGTTGGAATTGAGAATTCACGTTCGTTAATGATTTTAATGGACGTAACATTGCCATCATAGAAGAAAAGACTACGGTAAAAGAACCGGCAGTTAAATCTTCAATATGTAACCCTTCAACCGTAGAAAGATAAAGAATGATAGATAATGCAAAAGATGCAATCAGCTGTACCAAACCATCAGAAATTCCATCTGCTGAAACAATTTTCATTCCTTTACGACGCATATCGTTACTTACGCGATCAAAGCGCGCTTTTTCGATTTCTTGTCCACCAAAAGAAAGCACTTCTTTATGCCCTTTTAACATCTGTTCTGTAGTAACAGTCAGCTCGCCCATAGAGCTTTGAATATTACGGCTTAATTGGCGAAAACGCTTAGAAACAATACCAATAAGCACACCAATAACTGGCGCTAACATAAATAACACCATAGAAAGCTGCCAGCTTGTATAGATCATTACAACAAATAGTGAGATCAAATAAGCCCCTTCACGCACGATGGTCACTAATGCGTGAGAAGATGAATTCGCAACCATTTCCGTATCATAAGTTACTCTTGATAAAGAACGTCCAATTGGATTCTTATCAAAATAACTTACCGGCATATATATCAGATGCTGAAAAATTGTTCTGCGCAAAGTCATCACAACATTGCCAGAACTCCACGCCAAACAATAGCCTGCAACATAATTTGTAATCCCACGCACTAAAATAAAAGCGACCACTAAAACAGACATCAATTTTAAAAACCCGTGATCAGCTTGCCCAAACCCTTCATCAAGTAATGGTTTGAGCAAATAAATCAATCCAGAGTCCACTAAAGCATTTAACACTAATGCTATCGCACCAACAATAATGCCCGATTTATATTGCTTGATAATAGGAAATAAACGCTTGAATGTCGCAAGCGTGGAAAGATCTTTTTCTTGCATAATAATGATCGCTTAATTAAATTTGCCGGCATTATACGTTACATTTATCGATAATCCAAACCGCACTAAATTGGCGATTTTGCAAATTAATAGAAAAAAATGACCGCTAGTTTAAAGACAATCGGTGCTAAAATAGAAGAAAGCACGCCACATCCGACCAATGCAATTGAGCTATAACTTCCCGTTTTCACGCTATATTCCATGCAGCGACCAGTGCCTAGTGCGTGAGAGACTGAGCCCATCGTCAATCCAATTGCACGCACATTCCTTACACCAAGCCAGTGTAATATGCTGAAACCTAACACAGAACCAAGCAAGCCCGCTAACAACACGCCCACAGCACTAATTGCTGATTTTCCGCCCAACTCTTCGACAATCGCAATCGCGATAGGCGTAGAAACTGATTTAGGTAATATAGCCGCGACAATACCTTTGCTTGCACCAAACGCAATAGCTAATGCCACCCCTGTTAACATTGAAATCAATGTACCAAAAAGCACTACCGCACTAATCGGTTTCCATTTTTTGCGAATTTGTGGCAGCTGCTCATAAAAAGGTAAAGCTAAAGCGATAACCGAAACTCCCAATAGATTATTTAACGGGAAATTTCCTTGATAGTAAGATTGATAAGGGACTTTGCCTATTTCTATCACTAAAATAATCAGAATTAACGCAATTAAGAAAGGATTTAGCAAATTAGAACGCAATTTTTTGCTGATTCGTTGCCCGAGTAAAAAGGCTGAAATCGTTAATAAAGAAAAAAGATAAACCATAATATGTCCCTATTTACGATGAAAAACCCACTGCGCAAATAGACCAATGAGGACTAATGACACCATTGTGCTAAGCATATTGGCTAAAACAAAAGAGACGAAGTGGCTTTTGAGAATATCGACGTGTTCGACAATTTCTGCACAAATTGGAATAAAGAAAATCGTCATATAACGTGTTAATGGTCTGGCAGCCGGCGTTACCCACTCTACTTTCACAATACCAATCACTAATGAGGTAAATAGTAGTAACAATCCCCAAATACTATCAGGAATGCCAATTGGTAATAATATAGATAATCCCTTTCCTAGATAAAGCATTGCAAAAAGCAAGCATAATGAAAGAAGTGTTCGAGTTATTTTTAATAACATTTATGCTCTCCTAAAAAAACAAGCGGTAGAATTTCACTTATTTTTTGCAAAGCATCAGTGCCAAATAACTACCCGTGTTGATGATTTGCAAAAAACGAAGTAAATTCTACCGCTTTTGGAGTGACTTATTTTTGATTTACCTTAATTTTCTTTTAAAAAAGCCACAACTTTTTCTAAATCTCTCGTGCGAGTCGAAGGCGGTAAACTCTTTAAAAAAGTAGCCCCATAATGACGCATGACTAAACGGCTATCACAAATCATGACCACGCCTCTATCCGTCACATCCCGAATTAAACGCCCTACCCCCTGTTTTAAGGTAATCACCGCTTCAGGAATTTGAATATCATTAAATGGATCGCCGCCTTGCAATCGACAATCTTCCATACGCGCTTTTAGAAGGGGATCATCTGGAGAGCTAAACGGCAGCTTATCTATAATCACTAAAGATAAATCATCCCCGCGCACATCAATTCCTTCCCAGAAACTTTGGGTTGCCACCAAAACTGAATGAGGCTCTTGAATAAATTTCTCCAATAACTTCGATTTGCTGGTTTCTCCCTGCAATAGCACGTTTAATTGGCTATGTTCACGCAAGAAATCTGCTAGTCCGCGCATCATATAGTATGAAGTACAAAGTAAAAAACAGCGTCCTTGATTGGCTTCAATAACTGGCATTAAAAGCTCGCCAAGCGCAGTTAGCGTATGCGCTTTGTTACTATCAGGTAAAAAACGTGGCACACATAATAGTGATTGCTTTGCATAGTCAAACGGACTTTGTAACACCATTTGCTCTGCCTCTTGAATACCTAAACGTTGGCAAAAATGATCAAACTTACCGCCCACCTCTAGCGTGGCAGAAGTAAATACCCAAGCAATTTTCTGATTTTTTAACTGTTCGCCAAATTTATCTGCCACCGTCAATGGGGTAATGTGCAAACCAAACGAACGCCCATTCGCTTCATACCAATAACAATAACCAACAACGTGCGTTTCACTCATTTTTTTAAGTAAAACTTTAACTTCTGCTAAGCGCTCAAAAATTTTATCTAAGGTTTCAGAACGCCCAAGTGATTTTTTGATGATCTGACTGAGAAAATCAATATGCTCACTGATTTTATTAAGTCCATCAACCACTTTCTTATCGACAAATAATTCGCGTAAGTTACCTCGAATCTGCCCTTCCCCGCCCATGAATAAACGGAAATCTTGTACCGATTTTTGCAATAAATCTGCTGCTTTACCTAGTTGTGCTAAATCTTTTAATTCAGTACGGTAAACAACATTGATATCTTTGCAAAGATCAAACAGTTGGCGTGAGGAAAGGGATTGTCCAAAATACTGACTAGCAATATCTGGCAGTTGATGTGCTTCATCAAAAATCACTAATTCAGCTTCTGGAATCAATTCCCCAAAACCGGTTTCTTTAACCGCCATATCCGCACAAAATAGGTGGTGATTTACCACAACCACATCTGCTTCCATCGCTTTTCGGCGCGCTTGTACTACATAACACTCTTTGTAATTTGGACAATCAGCCCCCAAACAATTTTCAGTCGTACTCACTAATTGTGGCAAAATCGGGCTATCTTCGGCAATCGTGACACATTCGCTTAAATCACCTGTTTGAGTAGACTGATGCCATTTTCGCACTTTACTTAAATCAGCTAAAACCGATTTATCACCCAATACGCCCATCGCAATAACCTGATCGAGCCTTTCTAGGCAGAGGTAATTAGCTCTCCCTTTTAATAACGCCACTTTACCTTTATATTTAAGCGCTTTTTGAATTGTGGGGAGATCTCGATTAAATAGCTGATCTTGTAAGTTTTTTGAGCCTGTAGAAATAATGGTTTTCTTGCCAGAAAGTAATGCAGGGACTAAATACGCAAAAGTTTTTCCAGTTCCGGTTCCCGCTTCTACAACCACTGGATTTGCAAATCGCACTGCATTTCCGACCGCTTGCGCCATTTTTAATTGCGCTGAACGAGGTCGAAAACCTTTGATTTTCTGACTTAACCAGCCTTCTTCACTGAAAGCATGTTCAATTTTTTCGATATATTTCATTTTCTTTTCATAGCGAAAAAAGAAAGTGCAAACCATCGCTTGCACTCTCTTTCTTGTTAAGTGAGGTTATAATTAACCTTTAGCTAGAATTTCTTTTAAGAAGCGCGCCGTATGCGAAGCTTTATGTTTAGCCACATCTTCTGGTGTACCGGTTGCAATAATTTGACCGCCACCAGCGCCACCTTCTGGCCCTAAATCAACAATCCAGTCAGCCGTTTTGATTACATCTAAATTATGTTCGATCACCACAATCGTATTCCCTTGATCGCGTAATTTATGTAATACAGAAAGCAACTGTTTAATATCGGCAAAATGTAACCCTGTTGTTGGCTCATCTAGAATATAAAGTGTTTTGCCTGTATCGCGTTTTGACAATTCTGTGGCTAATTTAACTCGTTGCGCCTCTCCTCCTGAAAGCGTGGTAGATGATTGCCCTAATCGAATATAAGAAAGACCAACATCCATTAAGGTTTGTAATTTACGCGCAATTGCTGGAATCGCATCAAAGAAAGTTCTTGCCTCTTCAACTGTCATATCTAACACTTGATGAATGCTTTTTCCTTTATAACGAATCTCTAAGGTTTCGCGATTATAACGCTTGCCTTTACAATGATCACAAGGCACATAAACATCTGGCAAAAAGTGCATTTCAACTTTAATCATGCCATCGCCCTGACAGGCCTCACAGCGACCACCTTTTACGTTAAAACTAAAACGCCCGACATTATAGCCTCTCGCTCTAGCCTCTTGAGTCCCCGCAAAAAGCTCTCGGATTGGGGTAAATAACCCCGTATAAGTCGCTGGATTTGAGCGAGGGGTGCGACCAATTGGACTTTGGTCAATATCAATGACTTTATCAAAATGCGCTAAGCCATCAATGCTTTCATAAGGTGCATAATCTGTTCTTTCCGCACGATTAAGTGCATTCTGCGCTAATGGGAAAAGCGTATCGTTAATTAGGGTTGATTTACCTGAACCAGATACCCCCGTAATACAGGTCAATAACCCAACTGGAATCTCCAATGTCACATTTTTAAGATTGTTGCCTTTCGCACCAGTTAAGGTTAACACGCGAGCTTGGTCAAATGGTACGCGTTGTGCAGGAATCTCAATTTTCTGTACGCCTGAAAGAAATTGCCCCGTTAAAGAATTCTCAACCTGCATAATTTCATTCGCGTTACCTTGTGCAATCACTTGGCCGCCATGCACGCCAGCACCAGGCCCAATGTCCACAATATGATCTGCGGCACGAATAGCATCTTCATCATGTTCAACCACAATAACGGTGTTTCCTAAATCACGCAAATGGACTAACGTTTTGAGCAAACGTTCATTATCACGTTGATGCAAACCGATTGATGGCTCATCTAGCACATACATTACACCGACTAAACCTGCGCCAATTTGGCTCGCTAAGCGAATACGTTGCGCCTCGCCACCAGATAAAGTTTCCGCTGAACGTGAAAGGGAAAGATAATTCAAACCTACATTTACCAAAAATGACAAGCGCTCACGAATTTCTTTTAAAATTTTCTCTGCAATTTTCGCGCGTTGACCTGAAAGCTTAAGGTTTTCAAAGAAAGAAAGTGCTTCGCCAATAGACTTTTCCGCCACCATCGGCAGATTAGTTTGTTCAAGAAATACATAACGTGCTTCTTTGCGTAAACGCGAGCCTTGGCAATCATTACATGGACGATTGTTAATATATTTGGCTAATTCTTCACGTACAGCGGTAGATTCTGTTTCTCGATAACGACGCGTTAAGTTATTTAATACGCCCTCAAATGGGTGTTTCCGTTTGATTTTATCGCCACGATCGTTGACATACACAAACTCAATTTCATCCTGAGAACCATGTAAAATGATTTGACGAATTTTTTTCGGTAATGATTTAAATGGCGCTTCAATATCAAATCCATAATGTTCTGCAACCGCTTTTAATAAACCAAAATAATAGAAACTACGACGATCCCATCCTTTAATTGCACCCGCTGCTAGTGAAACTTCCTCATTTTGCACTACTTTATCTGGGTCAAAAAATTGCTCAACGCCTAGCCCATCGCATGTTGGACAAGCGCCAGCAGGGTTATTAAACGAAAATAAACGCGGCTCAAGTTCAGCTAATGAATAGCCACAATGTGGGCAAGCAAAACTTGCTGAAAACATTAGCTCTTGCGCATCAGGATTATCCATATCAGCAATAACTGCTGTAGAGCCTGATAATTCTAATGCCGTTTCAAAAGATTCTGCTAAACGAGGCGCTAAATCAGCACGAACTTTAAAACGGTCAACCACCACTTCAATCGTATGTTTTTTCTGTAACTCTAGTGCTGGCGGATCAGATAAATCACAAATTTCTCCGTCAATTCTTGCTCGAATATAACCGCTTGCAGCCAAACTTTCTAACAATTTGACATGTTCACCTTTGCGTTCCTTTACAACAGGCGCTAATAACATTAAGCGCTTGCCTTCGGGTTCTTCTAAAACTCTATCAACCATTTGTGAAATGGTTTGTGCAGCGAGTGGCACATCATGATCTGGGCAGCGTGGCTCACCTACACGGGCAAAAAGCAAACGAAGATAATCGTGAATTTCTGTCACCGTTCCCACCGTAGAACGTGGGTTGTGAGAAGTAGATTTTTGCTCAATTGAAATAGCAGGAGAAAGCCCTTCAATATGATCAACATCGGGCTTTTCCATTAACGAAAGAAACTGTCTAGCATATGCTGAAAGCGATTCAACATAACGGCGTTGACCTTCAGCATATAACGTATCAAAAGCTAAAGAGGATTTTCCAGAACCAGATAACCCCGTAATGACAATAAACTTATCTCTTGGTAGGGTTAAATTGATATTTTTTAAATTGTGGGTTCTTGCACCACGGATTTCTATCGTCTTCATCACTCAATGCTCTTAAAATGGAAAGGCTAGTATTATGACACAAAAATAAAAACTGTACAAAATATCAGTTTAGGCTAGTAATTTCTGTTGAAAACCGCTAGAATGCCGCAAAATTTCACAAGCATAATTTAATACATAGAGGATGTTATATGGCAGGTATTAATAAAGTTATCATCGTTGGTAACCTAGGCAACGATCCGGAAATGCGCACTATGCCAAATGGTGAAGCGGTTGCAAACATTAGCGTAGCAACCAGTGAAACTTGGACAGATAAAACCACAGGCGAGCGCCGTGAATCGACAGAATGGCACCGTATTGTGTTCTACCGTCGCCAAGCGGAAGTTGCAGGCCAATATCTTCGTAAAGGCTCACAAGTCTATGTGGAAGGTCGCCTAAAAACACGTAAATGGCAAGATCAAAACGGTCAAGACCGTTACACCACAGAAATTCAAGGTGATGTGTTACAAATGTTAGGTGGTCGTAACCAAGCTGGTGATTTCGGTGGTAACGGAGGTGGCAGTTGGAACCAAGCACCGCAAACAACCAATTACAATCAAGGCAATACAAATTATGGCAATGGCTATTCACAATCCCCTGCGCAATCTGCACCAAAACCAGTGCAAGCTGAGCCGCCAGTGAGTAATTTCGCCGATGATGATATTCCGTTCTAAGTTACATATAACTTAGCATAGTAGACAAAATAGTTACTAATCCGTCAAAAACTATGCCAAGTGGACAAAACAGTTGCTAATGTTTATTTCTCAAAATATTAGCAACTCTTTTTATTTAAAAATCCTTTACTTAAGATTTCCTTGTTCATCCGTTTCACATCGTGAGTTATCCTCTCCGCAAATAATGCCATAATTCATTCGCACACCGCTAAGTTTAATTCCATCAAATGCACCTGAGTTATGTCCTACATTGCTATATAATTTCCCCCTATCATTAGCGTCTTCAATAGGTGGTGCAAGTAAAGAGTTTTTAAACGATTCCCGTCTACTTTTCGTATCAAGTACAGAAATTAATGTAGTTGCTGATATTACTTTTGACGCACCAGCCACAATCCCCGTAGCCAAATCTAAACCTGTACGAATATGTTCTGATGCGTAAATATCCTGAATAAGATCATCAATTTTGGCTTTGTATTGCTCTTTATTCTCTATATTGGCATTATGATAATCAGTAATCGCTTTTCTTAATTCTTTACGTTTTGGCTCTTTATAAGAGTCAATGATTTTATCTTTTGCTTCTTGAGCATTATCTAAAAAATCTTTAGTTACACTAACTTGTACCTGAATTTCTTTTAATCCTTTCTCCTTGTCAAACCGATTTTCTAATTTACCCGAACGACTTTCTGCTGTTTCAGTAGTAACTACCTGACGCTCCATAGCCTCTGATAGTGCGGGCGTTCTCACTCATACCAAAGCAAGCGGTTGATTTACTGCTAAAATTTGCAAAATTTTCGACATAATTGACCGTTTGTAACTTAAATAGCGCTAGAGGAATTTAGATTATATACTTCATCTAGCTTCACCTGCATGCCATCACTATATCCACTGATAGTTTTGCAAAATTTAATTTTTATTTTTATACCCTCATACCTAGGATAGGCTACTAAATTTTCGTTTGAATACTCGCCTCCTAGTGAAAACGGAATTATAGGCATAAGAATGTTATGTATATCCAACGCATTATTATATTTCATCCAGTCCTTAGCTAATTTATAGCCAGTATAATAATTATATTTTGATAATAATGCATGAGAAAACTCTTCTATTCCCTTCCCTATAAACTCTAACTCATCAAGTTCAAAGTCATACCTATAAAAATCATTACCTTTGATACAAAAGCCCTCACCTAAAGCATTATCGCCAAAAAATATTCCCCCTATACTCAGCTCTGATTGAATTAAGCTATTAATATTAACTAGGGTATCTATATCATAAATACGGAAAGTACTTTCAAATGCCACAAAACCATTTTTTTCTCTATATAGTTTTTTTAACTCAACTGGCAAATCTACACTCTTTATACTATTGATAGACTCACTTGATATACTGATTAATTTATTGAAGTACTTCAAATTTACTCCTTAATTTCAATTTTCACTTTATCGCCATCAGAATACTGCTTACACTGATGCCCTATACAACTACCAGCACCTCTATTATCTTTTGGGGAGATCTGTTGTCGCTTTCATCTTTGACTGTTTTTGAACTCTGTACTTACCCTCTATCCCCCAACGGTGTCTCAAAATTTGCTGCCACACTCGTACTTACTCCCACACTGCTGCCTTTGTAGTCGGCATGATTATCGAGATTCTTAGCATTCAACGTGCCTGTCGCAAAGCTGTTTTTCCCCTCCATTTCAGCTTTTTCAGTTGAGGTCACTAAACCACCTGTTAGCTCAGTATGCTGTTTTACATCAACATCATACCCATCATCCCCAGCAAATATCCCCACCTGCTGATTGACTGTCGCCATATCTGCCTTCATCTTCGATTTGCTGTAACCGGTACTACCCGATGCACCATAGCCTACCGTGACTTGGGCAGAAGCACTTTCTTGTTTGCCCTCATACTTCATCGTATCTTGCTGACTGATTTACCTTTGGTTTGTGAACCGATAATATTGGCATCACCTCCGCTTTCAATCGTAGTACGGCTATCTAGGCTGCCTACTTGGCTTCTCACCCACGCTTGGCTTTCATCATTGCCTGATTTAATCGTAAGGTCATCACTGTGTAAATTTAAACGTCCGCCTTCACCAGTAACTTTGACCGAAGCTAGTTGATCTAACACTGTACGGGCAAAGTTGCCGTCAGCACTTTGAGTGGATGAAAGGGTAGAGCTGATTTCAAGGTTTTTCCCTGCATAAAGGGATAAATCTTTCACCCGATGGTGCTTGTGTTTCACTCTTGCCAACACAAGCGGTTGATTTACCTCTAGAATTTGCAAAATCCTCAACATAATTAAGATAAGCATTGGCACTCATCAGAGACAGAGCGCCATCGGGGACTAATAACACTTCCCCTGATTCACTGGTGATATCCAACTGACGAACTGTTAAATCATTACTGGTTACCGCTCGAATACCACCTTTCGCAGAAATAACATTCCCCACTTCAGCATTGGGACTAAGCGGTAATAGTTATCAGCATCTAAAACAAATGGTAGATTTATTACTAAATTTTTAAGAAATACTATTTCTACAAGTTAATATTAAAAAATCTAGAAAAAAAAACTTTTTCTAGTTTTTTTCTTGTTTATTAGCTTTATTTGTTTTTTGCTTCCAAAAATCAATCCAATTTTCTAATGGCTGACTATAATCAAATTCTTTCATAAAATCATAAGGGTCTTCATATTTTTCTAGTGGTTTATATTCGATTAGTTCTTTAGGGGCTATTGGACTATCAATTCCCAGATCGAATCCGTGAATAGAAGCAATTTTCCCATACATTAATACTTGCATTTGCAAATAGAAATCAAACCAAACATTATTATCATAAACCGCGTTCTTAGCTAACTTAGGTTCAAGCAATTTTTCCAGTGCTATTTTCATTCCTTCATTATCTTTATTACATAACGCAATATAAAATTCATGATCAGGAATTCGTTTTTCATCTTTTTTTTGCATCTTAGAGTCATTCAGAAAATTTTCTGAGCGTACTTTCAAACTCTCCCAATCACCGGCTAAAGCCAATAAAGTATTTTTTAAAAAGAAACTATAAGTATCTTTCCTTTTATACTCTCCTAAAAAGCTGTTCCGAGAATTAATTAAAAAATGGATTAAATCTGGATTATCAGACATTATCGGTAAAAAGAAACAAGAGGTGTTATAACCACTTATCCAAGATAATTGTTCTTCACTGCTTAGTATTCGTAATTTAGCCCCAACGTAGGCATCTTGTTTGAATGTAGTAACATCAGAATGTAATAATAATTCTAGAGATGCTTTAGCTTCATAATAAACGCCTATCCTCCCCATATAAAAAGATGAATTTTCTTTTTTAGAATATATCTTATTTAAAAAAGAATTTACTCCTACTTCTTCATCTGCATATCCTTTACCTAAAATATATTCTGCACGTCCAATCACATGTTCTACACTTTCTTGATAATTACGCTTTCCTGAGCTACCCAGATAAATAGTATAATTTGCTGACATATTATTTTACTCCTTTTGAATTTGGAACTCTCACTGGAATTAGCTTAATTTTTCCATTTGTTTTATCTATACCTGCTACAACAGTTTTAATAGAATTAGGATCAGATTTTTCAATAGCTACACGTACAGCATCATCTTTAGGTAATTGATGGATAACTTTACTAATCCAGTCCTGTGATAATTGATTCGTTCTACCAACTCCTTTAGGACTGAGCTGAATCGTACCATTTCTAATTTGTTTACTATCAATAATAACAATAGATCCGTCTTTTCCGATTAGAACATGATCAAAACCATTATTTGAACCATATTTACCTCCCTTTAAAGGAGTATAACCTGAACGTTTCGCAAGCTCATTTATTAGTTTCTCAGTTAAGTCACCTTTCGGATCTCCATAATTAACTATCTTTTCAATTAAATCTTTTTCTGCTGCATTAGTTGGTTTTAATTCACAAGCCGATTTACAAACCTTACTTGCATTAATAAAGCCTTTATTTGTTGAAATAGCTATATTATCCACTTCATTGATCACTTGATTTAAGATAGAGTAATTCTTGAAACGATTAACTTGATCTATTACAGTAACACCAGATGCTTTAGCTAAATAGGCCGCCTTTTGTACAACTTTTGCTGCAGCTCCACCTAAAACAATACTTATACCCGGTATTCGAGTTATACTGCTCCCAATATATCCAAGAATTTCTCCAGCTAAAGCAGGATCATTTTTCATTGCATAATCTAAAGTATTATCGAGCTCTTCTACCGAAAGAACTATCTTATCAATTATTTCGTTAGGGTTTGTTATTGCATAAGCTAAATCCTTAATAGTTTGATCAAGGTGAATTATACTTTCTATGGATTCTACCCAACTATCAATGATTGCTTGGCCTTCTGCTTTTCTATAAGAATCCATAAATATCACCGCTTTATGCAAATCTCCATCGAAAAGCTGTTTAGCTACAAGCTCTATTTTTTCACTTTCTGTTATCCCTAGAGCCATTGAATCGACGGCGAAATAATTATTCTCCACTGCATTCTTCCCAATTCCTTGCCCTGTTTTCATTGCTTGGGCTGTTGATAGGGAATTTCCTCCACTTGACGATAATCCACTCGCCAGCCCAGCCGCTACCTGAATGAGTTCCGATACAGTCCGTTTCTCCGTTTCTGTCAAATTCTCTGACTCTTTGCCGAAGAGGTTTTTAGAGATGATGTTTGCCCCCACCTCGCCCGTTACCGCTGCAACTGCTCCTGTGCCAGCCTTACCACCTTGTGTGTAAGCCTCTACTGCTCCCCAAACGGCATGAGCAATCAGGTTCGCGACTTTATTGCCTTCGGTGGCTTTTTTGATTTCTGTGTTGATATAAGGCGAAATCGCACCTGCTGCCACACCTGCAGTTGGGCTGCCACCTAAGGCTAAACCAACCGCATTCGTTATCGTATCTACCCCTTGTCGATAGCTGCCTCCCGTTTCCCATTTCTCCGCTTCGTTTTCCAGTTCTTGGGCTTTAATTGTGTTGCCTTCAGCATTTACCTACTCTGCTTCCGCTCGTTTATTCTCTGCGAGAACGACAACTTTTCATTGATGGTTTGAAACTCTTGCGTCACTTTAACCTGATAATCCAGTTCTTTTTGTAACTGCCTTTGTCAAGCTAATTTTTTGATAAAATAATCATCAATAATATTCTAATCACAAATTACATACTCCCTTATCCCATTTAGGGTTTTGGTAACCACATTCTGCTGGCCAAAATTTCTTATACCCTTTTTTATCCATACAACTCCAGAATTTTTCATAATTATCTCTATGAAGTTTCTTTAAATTATTATCTCCATATTCCGCGCCACAGCTAACAGCATCTTTCCATCTCTGCTTAGAGTCCGTTTTTCCAATAGTTTCTAATTTCTGGTAGTGTGCTATGGCAGGAAACTCCTCCTTATTCTTATAACAATTACTAGAAACAACCTGAATGATAGGTCTAATACATTCATCTTCAAAAGAATATAAACAACCATTTAACATAAAAGCAGAAACAATTAATAATATCTTTTTCATATTAATTACCCCCTAGTTTAAACAATACTTTCATCATATCTAGACTGACTAAATCGGATATAGTGAATGCTACTGCAACAGGAATGACAAATACTTCTGTTATCATAAATTACATACTCCTTTATTCCATTTAGGATCCTGATAACCGCACTGGTTGTTTTTTATGTATATATACCCTTTATTTAGCATACATTCATCAATCTTCTGGTAAAATTTTTCAATATCCTGATGTTCAGGATAATAAGTCAAATTGTAGTCTCCATATTTTCCACCGCAAGAAACAAGGTCTTTCCATCTCTGCTCAGTGTTTGTTCGACCTAGAGTTGCTTTCTTTTGGTAACCCGCCACTAATGGAAATTCTTTTCCTTTATTCTTATGGCAGCTATTAGAAACCACTTGAATAATAGGTTTAATGCATTCATCTTCAAAAGAATATAAACAACCATTTAACATAAAAGCAGAAACAATTAATAATATCTTTTTCATATTAATTACCCCCTAGTTTAAATAGTACTTCCATCATATCTGGACTGATTAAATCAGATACAGCAAATGGTGCAGAAACAGGAATTGCAATCTCAGTTGTCCGATCGGCTAAAAACTGTTGAACATTATTTTTCAGGGAAGTATTTCCTTGTTTGTCGTACCATCTAGGTAATTGTCCTCCTAAATAATCGTGAGTTCCAGCAAAGCTCTCCACCAACATATCAGAGAAATCTCCCTTATTATATGGAAATTCTCTGCTACCTAAGTACCACCCACCTTGAATAGGTTGATATCCTCCTGTAGGTCCATATAAAGAACTTGCATTTTTATTTTGCTTAGAATCAATAGCATCCAATAATGATGGTAATTCTTTGCTTCCTTTATAAACCACCCATCCGTCATCATTAGTCTGACATCTATCAGCTCCACAAATAACATCTAAGTCAATCCGTACCCCACCTAATTTCACACCATCAAAATAACCACTATCATAGCTGTCATTTCTTAGAATCTGCCCTGTTTTCTCATCTTTAATCCCACCAAATAAACGAGAATTTTTTAGACTTTCTTCACGCATTTTGGTCGCAGCAAGTTGTAGTGTGCCTTGTGTGATCGCAATATCAGGCGTACCTGCAATAATCCCTACCGTTGTTTCTAACAATCGTTTTTGATATTGCAATTTATAAATTTCCTTATACAGTTCATCTTTTTCCTCTTCGGTTTTTGCTACTTTTATTTTCTCCCTCAATTCAGCTTGTTTTGGTAGCACATAAGCATCTATAGTCGAAAATGCATTCTTCCTAAAATCACGTGTTACTTTTACCTGAATATTGAGTTCTTTTAATACTTTCTCCTTATCAAAGCGGTTTTCCAGTTTACCCGAACGGCTTTCAGCATTATCAGCAGTAATATCGGTCTTAATTGCCTCCTTAGCTTGTTCTGCTGTTTTACCAGATCTTTCAAACTGAGCCTTATCATCTCGAATTGTCAGATTTTTGGTATTAATTCCTGATATCGTTTGACTATGCTGACTATCCTTATCAGAGCCAACACCAATAGACAAATCACCTACCAAAGATTCTTTGCCGTAAGCCAGAACTTTTTCTCCATAACCATGAGTATTATAGCCCCCCTCTGCTTGATACATTGGGTCACCATTTTCATTCACCGCCTGTTTATTACTCTGAGCAATCCCTTTATCCCCCAACGGCGTATCAAAATTTGCTGCCACACTCGCACTGACTCCCACGCTACTGCCTTTGTAGTTGGCATGATTATCGAGATTCTTGGCATTCAGCGTGCCTGTACTAAAACGATTTTTACCTTCCGCCTCGGCTTGTTCGGTAGAAGTCACTAAACCTGCCGTCAGTTCAGTATGGTTTTGGATATCAACATCATACCCATCATCCCCAGCAAATATCCCCGCCTGCTGATTAACTGTCGCCATATCTGCTTTCATCTTCGATTTGCTGTAACCAGTACTACCCGATGCACCATAACCTACCGTGACTTGGGCTGAAGCACTTTCTTGTTTGCCCTCATACTTCATCGTGTCTTGCAAACTCTGGATATTCAGGTTTTCCGCATTCACTTTGACCGATTTCCCTTTCACTTGTGAGCCAACAATATTTGTATCGCCTCCGCTTTCAATTGTGGTACGGCTATCTAGGCTGCCTACTTGGCTTCCCACCCAAGCACGGCTTTCACCATTGCCATAGCCTTTTGCCACATTGCCACCTGCCGTGACACCAAACGCAAAACCGCTTGAGCCATAGCCAACCGCCACACCAGCATTAAAGCCACTGGATTTATTTTTGCTCCGTTCAAGGTGGTTTTCATCTACTGCCAAAATGTTGACATCGCCCTCTGCTTTTAAGTATGTACCGCCTTTGCCTGATACATCAGAACCCACAATGGTTAAAGTTGAGTCTTTACCACCGCCTTTAGTTTTGATATTCAACTTACCTCCGGCGTTGATTTGGCTTTTTTCGGACTTATTCCCTTCACTATGTTGGGTTTCAACACTTTTTTGTTCGCCATAGGTTATTGACACACTCACATCTTGGCTTAGCGCTTGGGTTGGGTTTTGCCCCATTGCTTCGGCTAACTTGCCCACTTGCTCCGCTGTTCGCCATGCCTCAAAACCAGCATTCGCTGCCCCTAATGCATTGATTCTGTCGTTTTTACTGCCGCCCACCGATTTTGCAGATTTCACCGCAGAATCGACCGATTGTATCACTTGCACCACAGGAATATTAACTGCAATCGTCACGCCTTTCTGCTCATAAGTCCGTTTATAATTACTCTCATAATCCGAACGGGCTGCTGTAATGTTGGCTGATTTAGCGGTAATATTCACATCACCGTCTCGAGAAGTCACGATACTGCCGGTTTGTTGGTAATGCCCGTCTGTACGAATTATCGTATCACCTGACAAGCTGCCTACTTGGCTACGAGCCGCACTTTGTTGGGTTTGGTCTTGTTCAATCTGTTCTTTCTTCTTACCTACACTAAAGCCAATACCGCCCGTCCCCATTAAACCGCTTTTCGTTTTAATGTGTTCATCTTCAGCATAGTGCATATTAGTCGCAGAGGTAATATTCACACCAGCTTTGCCGTCAATCAGTAGTTGTTTATCGGCAACCACCGCAGAGCCGTGAATATCCACTTCGCCGGTTTCAGAGTAGAGTGTGACCTTATTGCCGTCTATCTCACTACCGATATTTTCGGTGGTATCGTGGTAGTGACGGTGGGTTTCAGTGGTTTTGCTGAACCAGCCTTTAGTACTGCCTTTCGAACTGCTTGCTAATTGTTCGGATTGCTCGCCCGATTCAATACGCACGTCACCTTTTGAGCCAACAAAGGTTTCACCGTTTTCGCTGCTCACTGTGGCTTGACGAAGCGTAGCATTTTCCATGCCGACTAAGCGAACACCGTCTTTACCCCTTAGTATTGAGCCAATTTCAGCTTGCTGGTCTAGGCGGTAGTAGTTATCCGCATTGCCGTTGTAGTGTTCTTTGTTGCTCACATTAAATGTAGTAATACTCAACACCTTATCTGCTTCCGCTTTTAAGCTGCCTTGACTTTCAATATTGGCTGCTTTAATCGTGAGGTTATCATCACTGTGTAAATTTAAACGTCCGCCTTCACCGGTAACTTTGACCGAAGCGAGTTGGTCTAACACAGTGCGGGCAAAATTGCCGTCAGCACTTTGAGTGGATGAAAGGGTAGAGCTGATTTCAAGGTTTTTCCCTGCATAAAGGGATAAATCTTTCACCGCTTCAATCTTACCGCCTAAGTTAATCAGGTTTTGTTTAGCCGATAAATCCACCGTGTCACCCAAAATCGTGCCTCGATTTTCCAGTTGATTACTGTGTAAGCGGGTTAAATCACGTCCTGCAATCACGCCACTATTTTGGAGATTATCAACATTACCGATAATTTGATTGGCTGAAATCACTGCTCCGCGGGAAGTAATGTCGCTATTACGAGCAACCAAATAAACTTGTGGCACAAGGGCTGTCACTTTTCGCCCATCTGTAAGTGTGATTTTTTTATTCACTAACCAAACCATATCCGTTGTGAGTTCTGACATCTGTTTCGCGGTTAAGCCTACACCTACTGCAAGGTTAAACTGTTTGGCGTATTTCACTCCGCTATTCATTAAGGCTTGGTATTGCTCTAAATCGTTAGAGTAACCTTCAATATAACGTCTGCCAGTCAGTTGGTTAATTTGTTCGTTAATTAAACGCTGTTCATAGAAACCATCGCCCAAACGTTTGTGTACGTTATCGTGGTTATGACGAAGTTGTTCAAACATATAGTCAGAACTAAGCCATTGTTTGCGGTCTGTAAATTTAGGATCGGTTTCGACCAGATACCCATTTGGTGAATCTGGATTGATTTTATAAAGACTTGCTTGTGGTAAACGAACATCTGGAAGATGAGTTTGTACCATCGGCATAGTCATGTTAGATACATTCTCAGCATCAAATTTTTCAACAGTTGTTTGTAATTTAGCTATGACTTGTCCGGAACTGATAATATTATGATTATCAATAATTGGAGTAAGCGTAATTTCTGCATTGGCACCAATAGAATTATCCAATTGTGTTTTCGCAATAGAAACTGTATTTGGGGTATCTACATTATTTGACACGATCGAGATGGTATCTAACTGAATATCTTTTACTTTTGTTTTACCATCAACTGCTGCACTGGATGTGATTGGTGTGCCGATAGTATTAAGTACTTGATCAAATGAAAAGTGTTCAGTTGGGTGAGCATAAGGTCCATATTTCAATCCATTATGATGGTAGTGGTAATGACCTTTTCTTCCTTTTTTCTTACGAATACGGTATTCAATACGATAAGTACCATTATCCTGACGATTAATTTCACCTATAATATCCTCATTATGAAGTTTTACTCTACCTCCATCTAATGAACTATTTTGAGTATTTTTATCAAAAATAGTATCTCCTAGCCAAAGTTGTTTACCTACTAATAAATGACTATATTTATTATGTAAATCTTCCCCATCTAACTTCAATGAACCACCTATAGCTATTTTAGCTGGATCTGTATATTCTAGTGTCGTTGTGTTCGTTGTTTGATTATAAAACCAAGAATACCAACCAAATCCTTCAATTCTCGTACCATTATTTAGTTGAAAATAAGAATATGGATTTCTAGAACCATTATTGACATTATAATAACCGTCTCTCCCTTCTCGATAACGGTCGGAATTGTTACCTAATGCATGCTCAACGATTTTTTCAACTTTAGTATCAATCCCTGTTTTTACATAGAGATCTTGATTTAATAAATGAGCGGTATTGATTTTACCGTCTCCAAGAGCCTCAATAGTTGCACTCCCATTATCTACAAAATCAGCTTTACCTGTTGCATGATAGTTTTCATCCAATTGTCCACCAATTGAAAGTTTATCTAAACTAAGAATCAGTGAGTGATCACGGTTAATCAGTTTTTCCACACCAAAATCTAATCTTTCTCTTGCAGCAATCGTACCAGCTTTAGTTTCTCCATCTACCGTTTCTGCTAAATTTTCGACCGTAGAAGAATTAAATGCCACATGATCGCCATAGATTTTTCCTGTGCCAATATTTGTTACAGTAGTACTATTGATTAAGGTTTTTACTCCATCAATTAAACCACGGTTCGTTAAGGTATTTGAATTAAGCGTTGTCTCATTTGATGAAAGTTCTGAATTGGCGTTATTCACAATGTTATTTGCTGAAATTGTCATTTTATTCGCAATTGTTTGTTCAGCATTATTAGTGAAGTCCCCCTCTGTTTTAAGAGTGAGATTGCCGGCTTCAAAAGCATTATTTAAAATAAAGCTATCTTTTAAGGTGATATTTAAGTCACCTTTAGTTCTAATATTCCCTTCAGATTCCAAACTTTTTGCATTTAAATTAATGGTTTTATTACCTTGAATTAGCCCATTATCATTATTTACTGTTAAATTACCACGATTTAATACATTCACTGTATTAACAGCTAATAATTCTCCATCCAGATTATCCAAACTATTATTTGAAGTTATAGAAACATTATTCGAACTATAAACTCCACCATGTTGGTTATTTAATAATGAAGTTTGTAAGGTAATATCTTTCCCCTGAAGACCTTGTGTCGGGATATTACCTTTTGCTTTTGTGCCTTGGTTATCAAGTTGCTCTGTATTAAGTGTTAATTTATCTGCATAAATGAGCGAACCATTATGAGATATCCCACTGTTATTGATTGTTTGTGCATTAATATTTGCACTAGAAGAAGAGAGCTTACCTTCTTGGTTATCAAGTGCTTTGGTTGATAAGGTTAAATTACCGTTACTTTGAATAATGCCCTGCTGATTTTGTGTACTGTCTACAGCAGTAATATTAAGCTCTCTTCCACCATAGAGCTTACCTTGTTGATTAAGTAGAGTGGATACTCCTTGTAAAACCACACTACCCAATCCAACAATACCTTTTTCTAGATCTTGAGTATTTCGGTTATTAATCACATTTTGGTTAGTATTAATTAAGAGTGCATTATCTGCACGAATAAGACCATTCTGATTATTCATTTCGCCTGAACTAATACTAGCCTGATTTTTAGAGAAAATTAAACCATCTTGGTTATTAATCTGTTGTTGAGCAGTATTAATGATTAACTGATTTGATGAGGTGATATTACCTTGTTGGTTATCCAAGCCTTTGGTCGTTAATGTAATCTGATTTTCTGCACCGATTATTCCTTGTTGATTATTTAGTACTGTTTGTGCAGCAATAGTTAAATTAGTAGACGTAGAAACAATTTTACCTGCTTGGTTATTAATTTTATTTGCATTCAATAAACCATTATTAACCACTAGGATTTCACCTGACTGATTTTGGATATCAGAGACTTGGAGTGTAGCATGATTCAAGACCGCAACCTGCCCGTTTTGGTTATCAAGTTGTTTAGCATTCAAGGTTAAATCCGTTACTACAATACCTTGATATTTATCTGAAAGCGTATTGCGATTATCTAAGATTTGTAATGTTGTAACCCCTGCTGTTTTTGCACGAATAGATCCATGTTGATTATTGAGAGTATTAGCATCTAGGTTCAGCGTACCATTTTGTGCTGAAATAAGACCTTTTACATTATTGAGATCTGATTGGTGACTATTAATAGTCAGTCTTTCCCCAAGGCTAGCAAGTACACCATTTTGGTTCTGAATCCCCTGTTTTACACCAACGTGTGCTGAGTGCTGTGCAATCAACTTACTCCCTTGATTGTTAAGGGCTTGTGTAGTTACATTCACTTGATTACCACTGATTTCACTCTGTTTGTTTGATTTAATGGAGTCAGCAACTAAATTGAGAATATTCGCAGTAATTAAACCTGCATTCTGAGAGAGTATATTGGTATTTAAATTAAGTTGCGATTGAGTACGTATTTTACCCTGATTATTAACGAGTGACGTAGTATTTACCGTGCTATTTTTTCGTGAAAGGATATTTCCATTATTGTTATTCAGGGAGCCTGTATTTAGAGCTAATAAATTCTGTGCAATAATCCCTCTATCACTCTGATTTTCCAATAATGTATCTTGATTGTTAATTGACTGGTTATTACTATTAATAGTAATTTCATTTGCTAAAATTAGACCTTGGTTATTTTCAATCATTCCACTATTGAGATTAATATGTTGAGCTGCAACAATATTTCCCTTTTCACTTTCTAGAGTGTGATTATTAGTATCAACTTTTAAAGAACCTTGCTGGCTACCAATAGTGCCATTTGTATTATCTAACTTACCCCCTGTTGTAATATTACCATCAAACTTCGAAATAATTTGACTATCTTTATTACTTAGCTCTGCTAACGTTGTGATATTCAGATGTTCAGCAAAAACTACACTGTGATTAATTGAACTCAATGAATTTGCAGTTAAATTTAATCCCTGTGCTTGGAGAGAGCCATTTTGCTGATTGAAATTATCTGATAATGTCATATCTGCCTGCTTAGCAGAACGAATGCTCCCTTGATCATTAGTGAGGTTTTTAGCATTTAAAGCCAAATTTTCTTGAGAGTAAATCAAGCCTCGTTGATTATCGATATTTGTAACATTAAGAGTTTGATTCCCTACACTGACAATACGCCCTTGTTGGTTGGTAATATTTGCAGACTGAATATTCATCTTACCAAGGGCTACAATCCCTTTATCTTGAGTGTCTGTTAAAGTCTGCTTATTAGATAGAGTTTGTTTCTGAGTATTAATAACAACATTTTGATTAGATTGAATTAAACCATTATCATTAATGAGTTCACCTGAGTTAATCAAAAGATTCTGATTAGATAGCATTGCGCCATTTGTCGTATTAATGTAACTTGTTCCAGCATTAACTATTAATTTACCATTTGACAATAATCGACCTTGTCGATTATCTATTCCCTGGGAATGAATACTTAAATTACCTTGTGTTTTAAAGGTACCGCCTTGGTTTTTGAGTTGATCATTGACCGAAATTTTCAGTTCATCAGTGCCGGTTTGTTCCCAAACTGCATTGTGTGTAGTGAGTGAACGTTGCTTAGCGGTGATTTTGTCTGCTTTAAGGTAGCTTTGTTGTGTTTGGAGTTCGGTAGGTGTGCTTAATGATAATGTTTTATCTGCAATCAACGTTGCACTATTCGCTTGAATGTGGCCTTGATGAGCTGTTACATTCACATCGTAAGCTGAGGTATGGCTATTATCAAGATCGATTTCTGAACCTTGAACATTTATCTTACCCGAAGCAAGATTTTTTCCCTGTAAGGTCGCTTTTGTCGTGGACAAAACCGTAATGTCTTTTCCTTGAGCAGAATTGGTTTCAAGAGAACGCACTTCACCTTGTGCGGTATCTTTGACTTCTACACCGGCAGCAATCAGTGATTGGGTTGAAGCACTCACTTTAGGTGCTTGATAGGTAATGCTACCTTTAGCAACAGATTCTCCATTCTGGGTAATTTGAGACGATGCTGTTTTATGGATATTACCATGACGAGCAACAAGAGAACCGTCTTGCTTAATATCAGCGGTACTGTTCAGTTTGATATCGCCTTGTTTATTTTCAACTTTACCTTTGTTTTCAATCCCTTGACTTGCGGTTAAAGTCACTGGTTTAACTGCATTAAGTGTGCCAGTATTGACAATTCGACCTTGACTATCAATTTGCAGGGTTTCGGCACTCGCCCCAATATGTCCAGCATTACGTACACCCACACCATTTTCTGTACCAATCAAGTGAATTTTGCCTGAATACATACCACCTAATTCACCCACATCGATTGCCACTTGTGGTTTTGTTTCTCCCGCAAGCGGTTGGTTTGTGTGAATAATTTGCAAATTTTTATCAGTTTCTGACCGCTTGACAGTATTTTTGCCCGTGATAACACTGGTCTCTTTTTTCGACCAGATGCCCGCATTGATTTCTGCTTCTCGAGTAAGAATCTCCGTATAATCCACGCGGCTGTTGTCTAAACCTTTGCCGCTGACTTTTACCTTACCCACTTCAACTTTAAAGTTATCCACTTGACCATTTTTGATTTCAGGCTTACCCGTAGTAAAAGTTGCTCGGTCAGAATTAATAATCCCACAACCTTCGCAATACAATCCGCTTGGGTTCGCAATAATCACATTGGCTTTTTTGCCTGCAACTTCCACATAACCTTTCATCACTGAAGGCTTGTTAGAATTGACCTCATTTAAAATAACTTTAGCTTCGCCACGTGCAAGGTAAGGGTTACCTTGAATAAGTCCTGCTTGTTGGGATTGGGTATTAGTACGACTGTTATTTAAAATGGCACCTTTCTCTGTAACATCAAACTCGCGGTATTTATTATGGGAAAGCCCTTTATCATTAGGTGTTTGAATATTAACTTGCGGTAATCCATTCGCAGTTTGTAATACAATAGGCTGCTGATTTTTCGGAGCAGTTTTATCGGCTTGAATAATTAAGGTTTCCGCAAGCGCATTACCCGAAAAGGCAACAAAACCCAAAGCACAGAATAGGCTAAAGGTTAATGGTTTTAATTGAGCTACCAGATGAGAAACTCTAAAGTCATTTCTTTCAGTTGATTTACCTTCTAATTTTGCTAATTCAGAAACCACCACTAAACGCTGTAAAGTTTTACTGAAAATCACGCGAAAACATTGTTTGTTCATACTTAACCCTTAAATTTTGCCAAAATTAACTTTGCCCGAAAAACTCAATTAAAAACTATAACCAAGACTAAAACCTGCAACAGCATCAGAGGTTCTAAATCCTTCTGGTTTACGCATCAATCTTCCCATAAATACATCGTAGCTAACCCCTTTTATACCACCTCGTAATCCAATCGCAGTCCCCATTAGATGATGCCCTAGTTGATTTTCCGTAGACCAGCCGGATACTCGGCCACCATCCACTGCCCAATAAAAAGCGTGGTTTGGGCTAAATTGCCAACTCAGCTCGTTTCGCCAGTTCCAGCCACGTTCACCTGAAAGGGAAAGTTCACCGTCAAAACCGCGCACGGTATAACGTCCACCAATCGAAAAACGATCTTGAGCAATCAGTGGGGTTTTATTCCATTGGGCATTCAAACTACTTTGCCACTGCCAAGCTTGATTACCCCATTGAAATAGTTTTGTTAAGCTCACACTTGCCGTAATAATTTTAGGGCGAGAGGTACCTTCACCAAATAGCTCTTCTGGTGCAGATAACGCACCTCGAGCAGCGGTTCCCCGTTTGAAATTTGCCGAAAGTTCAAATGTGGCTGTCGGGAAATATTCTTTATGATTAAATCCAGCTTCCCAACCTGCCATTCGGCGTTTTTGCACCTCAATTTCTGCACCGTCAATATAGTTTTGTGATTGACGAGACCATAGAGAGCCCGAAACAATCGTTTTACGTTTTGCATCTCGATAGAGTAGATAGGAGAGCGTGAGTTTGTCTGTATCACTTTCGCCTGCGTAGATGTAACTGTTATCAAACGCCCCAAAGACTTCTTGATAATATCGGCTCTGATTATGTGAAAAGGCTAAGTTCCAGTAGCCGAATGGTACGGAATAGTAAAGCATGAAATTTTTACTGGCTCGACGGCCTCTATCATCACCTTTTTGTTTAAGTGAGTGGGTAAAAGTTATATAGAAGAGGTCGTTTGCCGAGAAAATATTGTCTATGGAGAGTGTACCACTGGCTTGCCATTTTCCAGTTGAAGTAGAACCGGCATCATCCAGTCCTAAATTTAGGCGAAATGGAAACGCTTGGTTGTAACTGATTTTTAAATCACTGTCGCCCACTTCCGCTTTATCACTTTCACTAGGCAAAATTTCAATATTTGCCTCAACGGTTGGCACACGTTTTAAATTTTCAAGGGATTGTTCAATATCTCGGATATTGAGTAAGTCACCTGTATCAAATGTTAATCCTGTCAACGCATTCAAGCGGGTAAAACGAGGAACATTACCGCTGTCAGCCACAATCATATTACGCACTTTGCCCGGAATGACCGTTAAAACTAATTTTCCACCGCGTAAATCTTGTTCTTCGGTCACTACACGAGTTGTCACATAACCACGGCCGATAATTTCATTTTGAATTTGCTTCATCAAAACACCTAAACCTTCACCACCAAAACAATGTGGTAGCGTAAGCCTCAATGTTTGAGCCGCTTTATCAAAAGCCCATTGGAATTGACTTCGCGGGATAGAAGAGCCGTAATCGGTTAGCGTGATTTGATAAATAGGATAGCAGGGTGATTCAGTATAAGAGAGTAAAAGTGATTCAGAGGAAGAGGTATCGAAACGAATATCGGGCTGAGCTTGTAATTGTTCGGCCTGTGCCTGTTGATGTTGTTGCTGGCGTTGTTGCTGGGCAGCATCAACATTGCTTAATTGAGTATCAAGCGTATTAGCGAAAGTAGTAGTTGCTATCGCTGAAGAAATGAAGCTTAAAATTAAGGTTTGATGGTATCTCATAAGGTCAATAGAAGCTGTTATTCAGTCTAAAAGAGTGTATAAAATTCTTCACATTTTTGCAATTTTAAGTATAAAATAGCAACAAATAAAAGTGTTAATATAGAGTGTAAAAAAGATGCAAATTACTGTTTATATTTACAAATTCATTTTTAAATTTAAATATTCTTGATAAGTAATTGATTTAAAATATATTTTTTATTTACATTTTATAGATATATGTAAACAACCATTCTAAGTTTCATATATCAATATTATAAAATAAACCTAAAACACCAAGAGACTACTTTTAAAACAAGGAGTCTCTTTTTTTATATTTATTTCTACTAATTACACCTAATCAGTAAATATTTTCATTGACGACATTTATACTCATCCTAATAAACCCGCGCAACATAACTGCAATAAAAAAGCGAGATAAATTATTTCTCTCGCTTTTTTCACATTATGTAATGATGTTACATTTTCTAAAATTTATAAACTAAATTATCCTCATATTTTCCTGAATAGCTCGCTGATCCATTCACTACAATTCTTTTCGCTCCGTCAAATGACTGCCAATTATCTACTTTATCTTTCTGCATATACTCAATAAATCGAATAAATTCAGATTTCGTTGAACTGAAGAAAATATAAGGTGGTCTTGTAATATTGACTAATCGTAAGAAGTCTATTAAATCGAAATAAGTAGCTTGTTTATAGCTTTCTTGTTTGGTGCAAAGATAAGGTGGATCTAATACAAACAATGCTTTGCGATTGCCGGAAAATTTCGGTAGTAGAGTGTGGAATGATTCACGAATAATTTCAATATCGTCCAAATAGCAATCTGCCTTGGGGTAATCGGACTGACGGATACAATTCCAAAAATCATTCTGGAATAACTCATCGGTTGTAGCTACTTGCTGACCGCTAAATAATAACCAGCTTGCTAAACAATTCAAATATTTGTAGCCGTCAAACTCTTGAATAATTTTGACACATTTTGCTTTTACTTCCTTTGGCATTCGCTTGTTTTTAGGTACAGCACTGCCGACTGCGGTAAAAAGTTGTGAACGTAAGGTATTGATGTCACCTATATGGGCTAACCTTTCGGAGTAACCATCAAAATCATTGTAGATGACACGAGCTTTTGGCTTAATTGCTTTGGCTACATGACTCAATAATCCTGAACCACCGAAGGCGTCAATAATTATCCAGCCCTCTCCATCATCTTTGATGTGTTCATTAAGAATATTCTGAAAATGTTTCAAAAACATTCTTTTTTGCCCGATAAACGGTAGTGGGGCTTGTTTAAAAGTTTTTTTGTTTGCCATAGTTTTTCCTTCTATGGCGTTCTGATACTCAAGGTATTCCGACACTCAAATAAAATTATTTAGTAAAGTTAATTACTTTGCAGCGTGGGCATTTGATTTCTAAATAACCAACTGTACCCACTTTCGCCAATAATTTGTTACAAAATGTGCAACGGATTGTTTTAATTGACTGCATATATTCTCCATAATTAAAAGATTTGTTACAATCCGCCCGCCTTGCGCAAGGTAGGCGGCGTATGGCTATATGCAGGCATGTTCTGCGTAGCTGGTAATAACGCGCATTGCCGTGCCGTTATTATCGCCGTCTTTTCTTTTTAAACTTTGTGCGAGGTAAACCCTCCTTTTATCAACTCAGCTAGTTTATTCGGGCTTAACGCCTTTTTCGGTGCTACGCCAAAAATTGCCTCATAACACCACTCACTACAATAATATCGACTTGGCTTTTGCTTAAACGGTAACACGCAACCAATTGCCCCGATAAAATCGTATTTTTTGCCACCGGTACGCTGAAAAAAGTCCACAATGTCTGAATATGTGTGCACTGGGATTAAATCCCACTTATCCGCAGGCAGATGCATAGTTTTTACACGTACACCACCATCACGAGGGCTTGATGAATAGCATTGGTAAACGTTCGCTCCTGTTTTGATTGCCACCTCGCAATGGCTGTAAGGTTTACCCGTAAACAAGCGGATAATTTTATCCACCCAGTTGCCACGGGCTTTGTACATCGCTAAATAGACCACTGCGCAATCTCCTTGGTAAGCTGTTCGACCTGTTCAATCGTAGTAGCAGCTATTAAAGCATCTTCGAATTTTTGTCGCTGACCAATAATCTCACCAATTACCGCTGCAAGCTGGTCTGATTTTTCAAGTACCTTTTGGGCCAATATATCAAACGGTACGCCTCGAATTTTTGATATTTGAGTGAGCATTGGAGTTTTTGCAGATTTATCGAGGCGCCAGGATAGAGCCTCTTGCTCTTGACGATAAAAACTATCAATTTCCGTTTGCGGATAACCAGTTAACAAGCTTGCATTTAATTGATCGGCTTTATGTGCAATTAAAGTAATTAACTCATTTTTTCTTGCGTGTAATAGGTCGGCTTCATCTGATTGTTCCAGCACCCAATGTCCATTGCTCAAATGATAATACTCATTCGGAGGGGGTTCGGAACTTTGATATACTGCTTGCCCATCTGACCACGCAAATGGCGTATCATCATGTAACTCACTCTCAAGAGCATAAAAACCTGTCGGTAAGTAGCTTGGTTTATCTTGTTGATTATATTCGGCATGGCCATATTGGTTGAATACAATGTACATATTTACCTCTCTAAATAATTACCCAACTATCGTTCTTACGCAATCTGACTGCCCCCGTCAGGGTGTCAATAATAATAGAGCCATTTTTGGCAGTTGGCGTGTATCCAATCCATGGAAGATTAGCACGATAAAAAATATCACCTTTACCAGGAATAACTGGGGTTGCTCCACTATTCAACCCATTATCATAGTCAAAATCCATAAAAATGTTATTATAAGTAATACGATCGTTGCTGCGAACAGCTGCCATCCCTCCACGTAGACTAACCCCTTTAAAACTAACGTTTGAAATTGACCCAGCTGAGGCAGCAGATGGATTCACATCTAGAAACACAATAGGAGCATTATTTTTGTGCTTAGCTTGATAGAGACCACCAATCACATTTAGCCCATCAATAATACCATCCTGACCTGGTTGGCCCGCATAAGTGCTAGCCACACAGCGGATTGATTGTCTGTTGGCATCTTGTACATTATTGCCATTTAGCACAACATCCGTTGCACCATCAATTTGGATACCATCAATGCAAGAATAGTCAGCATTAACAACCTTGTTAACTGAACAACCCTCTAGGACAACACCATCAACTAACGCCAGTAAATATGCGCTGAAGTTATCTAATCCCGATGCCACATTAACGTCTTGCACGTGACAGCCAATGAATTTGATATTTTTATGACGACTCACGCGTGAGGTTGCGCCTAAAACTTTAAAACCGCATCCACCACTAGAGCGCCCTCCATGGTTACCTGATCGCTCGGATATACAATCGGTGAATGTCACATCACGAATGCCTAATTGTCCTCCTAATCTGTAGCTATGTTCAGCGGCATCAGAAACGCGCCAATGAATAAAATGGAGATTGCGACAAGAATAGGCATTTAAAGTACTTTCAATAAGTAATCCATTTTGTCCTGGTGCTCCTTGAGCGTTAGGAGATTTTGTCGAGATATTCGCGAAATTAAATACACAATCTGCAACATCCCTTAAATAAACGCCTGTCCGATACGTGTCAACTTTGATATTGCCAAAAAATGACTGGTTAACATTGAAAATAGGCATCGCAGCATCATAATTTTTGATAGTAACATGTTGTAAATGTAGCTCAGTTAATGGTGTATCTAATGCCAAAGACTGGATATGTAAACCATAATCTGAGCCAGGTCTATCTGATGTAACCGATAGATCCTTAATATCCAGTCTACTGCCTGAGATACGGATGGCTCTATCAATCGCTGACCCAGGAGAGCTAAAGCGTAAATGACTAATTTGTGTATTACCGTATATAGTAATACCATAATCCTGACTAGCGGATAACTTCCGAAATTCCGAGTGATTAGCTTTTAAATTGGTATCTTGTGGTATGGTAATAGTTTGGATACCATATTTCCGTCCTCTGGATAGTTTTAATGACTTACCCACCGCAGCCTGCAGTGCTGCTTGTAATCTAGTTGTCTCATCTCGACCATCGCCTATTAAACCAAAATCATGATCGCACAATGATGTATATAATCTTTTCCAGCGGCCTCCATTATGCTCAACAACAAAACAAGTGCCACCGTCATCAGGTGTAATTAGGTCTTGTAAATCCGCAACAAACTCTCCACCACCTGTTGTGCCGCCTGCGTAGTAGGATTTAACTAAAATACGCTGACCATGTTCAGTTGGGCGGATAGTGCGGAGTTGTTCGATACTTTCGGCTTGACCAACAAAACGGAAGCCATCGGCTTTAGTAAGTTCTATGAAAGCATTTTTATTTTGCTCACCAACCTTCTCCATTTCGCCTTTTAAGAATAGCGTACGATTTGCTAAATGTTTTAAGGGTAAATTATCAACACCTGTTGGACCACCAAGTACAGGGTCGGTTTCTTTCAGCATATAAACGCCATCTTCCCAAACGGGTTGTTCTGGTAAAAAATCGTCTTTTGTTAAAGTCGTCATTTTATCCTCTCTTATGCCGCACCACGACTATAAGTGCCGTTGCGAGTTAATGTATTGTTGTGTAAAAAAGCGTATTTTCTAAAATCAAGTGCGACAAGTTCACTGCGAGCTGGAGCAAATCGTTCAATTGTTTGACGAGCAAATTTAGCTTCAGCATAAGTAATCACGTCATTAAGCAGAATACGATATTGTGCCCAACGGTTATCATCTCCATGGAAATAGATGCCATTACGAGTAATTGCCCCCTCGTGATATTGCTTAGCAAGACGTTCAATGATTTCTACATTACCTAGACCTAGTTTTTTGCAAATTTCTTTCACCGCCCAAGGTGTGCCTTTATGCTTATGTAGTTTTACTGCCGAACTAATCAAAGTGCGTTTTGACTTAATATCATCAGCTAACAAATAACCGTCATAACCTGTCACACTCCATTTTTCTGCCACCAGTTCGATATATTTTTCATCAAGCAAATCAATCAGCGAGGTCATAATTTGCGATTTGTCTAGTTGGTCGAGCCGATTAGCTAAATCTGCCAACGTGGTGAATTTCACATCTTGGCGAATAATGTCAGCGTAAATCAGCTTAGCCATGAGATTCTCCCACCACGTTTAAGGTAATGCTTTCACACACCGCCCATTCGTTTTCCAATACTTCAGTCAAATGTGGTTCAACAATTTCCACGTTATACACACCCGACACTTTCAGCGTTGCTGCAATGGTCAGTGGCACAATATCCACGCCCAAGGTAAAGGGATCTTTTGCCAGCAACTCTTGAATCGCCTTCAAAGCACGACTTTTGGTTTCGGTGGCATTGGCTGAGGTGTAAAGCTCAAGATTTGCCACGATGTTGTAACTGACTTTTTTCGCGGGCGAGACAATCACAGTATCATTAAGAGGTCGTCGTTTATCGCCACTTAAATAGGCTTTGATTTTGTCAATTAAGAGCGGTTGAGGTACGCCACGTTTGGTTAACACTGTCATTTCTACTGTGCCGGCTTTGGGGCGTTGTACGGCAACGTCATTGATAAATGGCGTCACGCTACGTGTGTGGTAGTTATAGGCTTCAAACGTACCACAGACAGTAAACGCTTCGGGCGCAAGTAAAATGCGTTTACGGTAATCATCATCACTTTCTTCTGCGACACCACCGTCAGTTACATCAATGTTGCTGACCGTGAGTGTGCCTTGATAATCAATCTGACTTTCGAGCGTTTTCACCCGTCCAGCCTCCCAACCATTGCCTGCTTCACCTGTAAGATTGGCCACTGCCACCACATCAACAAAGCTGGCGAATTTTGATATCACCGTTTCCGTTTTGGTTGAGAAGTAAAGCGTTTCTGTGGCGCGCACCATCGTGCCAGCAGGAATGACGATTTCATCGTGTTCGGTTTCTTCCACCCGAAAACGTAAGGTGGTTTCAGCCGGTTGCGCGGCAAGGCGAATACAGCCCATTTGCTCACCGCATAAATCCAAGGCTTGCCCTGTAGCGGTTTGCGGAAAGGTTTGGCGAAAAGCCTCGTTAATCCCTTTGCGCATCAATAATTCACGGTAGGCATATAAGTTAATAATTAGCCGTTCAATATGAGCAGGTTGCAAGGTTTTGCCTGTGCGCTCTTCATATTGGGCAATGCAATCAGCAAGGATTTTTGCCACATCTTCTTCAACAATTTGAATTTCTTCACGGTTTGCAATCATAGTTGATACTCCGTTGCATAAATTTGACGTGCAACATCTTCAGCCACGCACCATTTCACCGAAAAATGAAATTCAGGAGCTTCGCCGGTAATAATGACTTCTTGCACCACGACACGCTTTTCCCATTTATCAATCGCTGTAAAAACTTCGCGCACGATATTCGGAATCGCAATATCTTCAGGTTGGTCGATATAATCGAAATGGTCGGAACCAAAATCAGGACGAAGCACATCACTGCCTTTTCGGGTGGACAGAATATTCAGAATGCACTGATGTAAATCATCTTCGCCTTGAATGGTAGCGACATCAGTGGGGGCTAATTGCCAGTGGGTATGTTGAATAGCAGTTTTCATAGCCGTGAGTGTAACGGCTATGAATGGAGAGGGATTTTAAACTAATTTAAAGAATTACTGGGGTTTACCGGAAGTGTCTCGACCACCTTGGACGCCACTATGAACATGAGAACCAAGTGAAACAGAACCTTGTTTAACACTTGGCGCAGACACCTCTTTGCTTGAGGTAATGTTGCCACTAGCATGTAATTTGCCATTGATGGTGGTGTCGCCATTGATTTCGGTTTCGGCATTCACCACCGCCTTGCCTGCAGTAACCGTTACCGTACCTGAGGTTTTTACCACGACATCACCTGTTTTACGGTTGTGAGAAATTTCAGTCCCGTTACTGAATTTATGTAACCACATTTCACTATTTGTAACAGGCACAGGGTCAATTGCATTGTAAATTGCCCCTAAAACACAACCGCTTTCACCGCGTGCATCGAGCAAAATTGCCACCAACTCACCGAGATCAGGCAGGCAGTAAAATTGATTGCCGCCTGCGTTGGGGACAAGGTAAGCCAGCCACGCCGTTTCAAAATCCTCAAGAGCAGGAATGGTTGCTTTGATACGGTGTGTTTTCGGATCAACTTGGCTGACAATACCTTCCTGATAAGTTGCACCAAAATTATGCGTGGGTTGCTGCTTTCTCATCTTTTGGTAATTCCTCACTAAATTCAATCATTTTGATTTCAAGGTCGGTGGTGTAGCCTTGCCGTTTGTCCACCGTGTGGCATGCCTGCTTGATTAAGTATTTACCGCTAAACATACCGACATTCGTCAGCCAAATGGTATTGCCGGCGACCAGTTTTGGGTTGCCAATCACGGTAATATTGCCCGCTTGTTGGTCATCATTTTCGGCAAGTGCGGCATCGGCTCGGGCGTTCATTTGTGCTTGGCTTTCACCACGGGTCACTATTTTTAAGGTATCAGCACTGCTGGCTGCCGCTTGTTTTTTCGTGGGGCGCTTTGTCTTGTGCTTTTTGGTCGATTTCAACGCCTTTTTCTCATTCTGGTTAAAGCCTGAGACTTCTACTTTTGAAACCGTGTCTTTAATGCGGTCGCGCAAGCGTAAATTTTTTACCTCACTATAATCAATCACCGCAACGGGCGTGCGTTCCTCAAGGCTTGCCATAGTGGTGAAAACCAGCGTTTGATTGACAATTTTAAAGCTGTAGTGGTATTCGTGCGCCAGCCGAGTTAAAAATTCCACGTCCCGTTCTTGGTATTGGGTAGCACGCTGAATCGGAATATCTGCTACCGTGCCTGTTACCTTGAGTTTCAACCGCTTTGCTACGGTTTTGACGATATTTGCCAGCGTGGTGTTTTCATAAGATTTCGGCTTAAGTGTTCGGTTGGCTTTGGTGACACCTGTGCTTAAGGCTTTAAGCGCAACGGCAGAACCACTATTAGGCGACCATTGCCATTCGATTTCGTCCAGCTCAAAACTACCTAAATTCACTAACGGCTCGCCTTTGTAACCTAGTTGCAAACTTAATTTATCGCCTTGAGTGGGAAACCAACTGCCGACCCATTTGCGTTCAATATCTTCAAATTCCACTTGTAATTCGTCCGACTGGTCAGAGAGATAGTCGGTATAAGTGAGTCGCAACAAATTCGGCTTCACATATTGGGTAATTTGTTTGGCTTCATACAGCAATTCAAAGTCAGGGGATTGGGATTGCACTTGCATTAGTTATCTCCTTGCAACCACGGCGGCAAATCACTGTTGTCGGTGGTTTTCACCTCTAGCACAGGCACTTTTAAAGTTTCGCCCATTGGCAACATTTCACAAAAGGGGATATGCGGATTGGCATCAATCAAGCGGTTGATTTCGTTGACCGTGCCATAATAATGATAGGCAAGGTTATCCCAACGCTCGCCCTGCTTAACCGTGTGTAAAATAATGGCATTACTCATCGTTGTCCTCCCCGCTGTCAGCACGAATGGCGATCCAAGCGGTCATTTTTGCTGAATTTTTTGCAAGAGATTCCGAGACCACGTCAGCCGATTCAATCGCTTTTACACCTAAATCGAACCATTCTCTCAACTCATCGCCCTTGATGCCTGATTTAAATAGGCTGTAAGCGGTATTTAAATGTCCTGAAAGCGTGGTTAAATCTTGCATAAATCCCGCAGCACCACGAACTCCTTCCGTCAGCGTAGCAAATGCATTACCTAAGCCTACCATTTCAGCCAAACCGCCGAAAGAACCACCTAAGGTATTCACAATGCCACTGATTTCAGACAGGGCTGCCAGAGGGTTATCTTTTAAATGCTTCACACTTTCGACCGCACTTTTGACATCTGCCACCACTTGCTTAACCTGACGTGCCACAGCAATGCCTTTGCTCATTAGTTGATTGGCTTGACTAACAAAATTACTTAAGCCCTTTGGCACAATGGAGGCAAGTGGCGAATTACCGGCTAACGATAATGCCGCACCTAAAATCCCTGCTTGTGGGTTGCCGACAAATTCCCGAAGGGTTAAGCTCACGTCACGGGCAAGTGCATTGCCTTTCCCATCAGTGAATAATACCGTACTGGTAACGTCTGTAATGACAAAATGTCCTTTGAATTTAGAGAAACCAAAGACCAATGCCAAAGCCTCTTGGCTTTCTTGCGCTGTGAGTAAGGCTTGATAGCGACTTTCTACGGGCGCAAGTTGATGATGTAGTTGTAACTGTAATGTGACATCCGTTAATGCCATGCCCATGGCTTGCAATTTCGGTTTGCCCGAAAGCACCTCGTGTTCAGCAAATACTGCAGAACGGCTTTCGTCAAAACCCGTTGGGGCAGAGAGTAAATCAAAGGCAATATTGCCTAAAAGTGCATAATTTTCCATTAGTAAGCCCCCCGTTGTCGTTGGTCTAACACGCGATTGAGTAATTGCTCAAACTCATACGCCCCCATTTTTAATGCGCTTTGTAACTGGTCGGTTACGCTTTGTGACGCATTACCGGTTACGGTAATTTGAGGGCTAAAATGCACCACAATGCCGCCTTGATGGCCTTCACTATTGGTAACAGCGTTTCTATTTAGTGGTTGATAGTTAGCAAGTAAGCTACCTTTGGCCGCGCCATCAAAACTCACTGCATCAGATAAGTTATCACTGGCTTTTTGAGCTAACGGCTGAGCTTTATCCATCCCAATTGCCAAGCCTTCCACCACGTTTACCCCGTAGCCCTTAAAAACACGGCTTGGCGAGTGAATACCTAACTTTTCCGCAAACCAGCCCTTAATGCCGTCGCCTAAGTCGGACACAATCTGCTTCGCGCCTTCCCAAGCGTTTTTGATACCGTTTACTAAGCCATCGATCATATTCTTGCCGAAGTCGGTAAACTTGCTTGGTACATCAATCCCGAACCAAGAAAGCACGGTAGAGAAAACTTGCTGGAATAAGCCAAGTGGCGACCAATTGAGAATAGTGGCAGTAATGTTGCCGATGCCTGAATCGAAAAAGTTGCTTATATTTGCCCACACTTCCGAGCAATAATTACTAATACCGTTCCAAGCTGATGAGAAAATACCTGACACTGCCGCCCATTTTTCACTAAACCACGCAGAAATCGGCTCCCAGTATTGGTAAATAAGGAATGCCCCCAATGCAATACCACCAATAATTAGCCCGATAGGGTTAGTCATTGTGGCGATTTTTAACGCATCCATTGCCATTGTTACGGTTTGAATAGCAAATGATCCTACTTGCAACACCCCACGCAAGGCGACAAAACCTGTTACCAAGCCCAGTACAAACTTAGCAGCTTCTTTATGTTGAGATATAAACGGCGTAAACCATTCCACTGCTTCCTGCAAACTTTTTGCGAAACCTTTAATATCATCAGCAAACACAGAACCTACATTGCCGACCGCACTTTCCCACGCGCCCCCTAAGCTTTCCAGAGCGGAGCCAAGTGTCTTCGTTTTTTGGGCAACACGTTCTTCAAGGCTAGCTTGGTCTTTCATTTTCTGCAAGAAATCCTGCAAACCCGCCGTGCCTTTTTCTCCTAATAACAAAGCAACGCGCTTACCTTCAGTACCAAACATTGCGTCAGCTACATCTTGTGCTGCTTGGTCGCCAAATTTCGCCCTAATTTTTTGCAGTTTCTCAAGCTCTTTGACCATTCCGTCAATGCCTTTGAAATTGCCTTTTTTATCCCAGAAATTAAACTCAAGCCCACTTTTCTCTAAAATATCCCGAGCGTTGGCTTTCATTCCTTTTTTGGCTTCGGCGATCATTTGCGGACCTTTACTCATTCGGTCAAGCATTGTGGAAAAGTTTGTCCCGAATGAGGTGCCTTCTAAGCCTTGTTGTGCAGCTAAACCTTCAATAGCAAAAAGTTTTTGCGAATTTTCTCGCCCTGTTAATTTCATTGAACGAATATTAGAAGCGTAGTAGGTCATCGCCCCATACATATCTTCCTTATTCATACCTGCGGCAAACATTGCTCGTTGCAAGTCATCAGCGGACGCACCCAATTCTGCTTCAGATAAGCCGTGTGATTCCATCATTTTAGAAAAGAACTCACCGCCTTGCATTTGATCCATATCTAACAGAACATTAAGTTTTGCCGATGTTTTTAAGCCACCGTTAATCAAGGTTTCATCAGTTACCCCTTGCATTTTCATTGCTTTGGCAAGCTTGTAGAAATCTTCTCTTGTACCTGGTAAATCTGTGCCGAGTTGGTCAGCAATTTTGCCTATTTCATTGAATTTTCCGAATGTACCATCAGCTTTCATCATTGAAATTTTCAGGTTATTTGCCGCTTCTTCCTGCTCCATAAAGGTTTTCATTACACTTGTTCCAATCGCAGCGTAAGCCAGCGTACCGAGTGCTTTACCTTTTAATTCATCGCGTTTATTTTTGGCATTTTCATAACCTGAAAGCGCCCCTTGTAGCTTTCGTTGAGCATGTAAAGAACGGTTTAATTCTTTGCCAAATTCACGTTGCTGACGGCTGACTTGGCTAATTGCTCTACCGAGCTTGTCATATTCGGTTTTCATCAAGGCAAGCCCGACACCGCCTTTAGAACTGGCGCGGCTCATTTCGGCATAGAGTGTTGCTTGCTTGGTGCGGAGTGCGTTCAGTTCGGTAGAAAATTTGGAATGAATTTGCTGATTTTTGGCAACGGCTTGACCGAGCTTGTCTAACGTGCCATTGACACCTGCAAAAGTGCTTTTGAAATTGCCCGCTAAACTTGCACCAATCACTAAACCGATTGCTAAATTGTTTGCCATTTTGTTATTCCTAAAGGTAAAATGCTAAAAAACGGAGGGGACTATGCTGACTTGGTTGAATGAAAAATTTATCGAATGGCGTGGCTTTGAAAGCTGGCAAAAAACAGCCTACAGCATTGCCTTTGGACTGTTCCTTGTGCTGTTTTTATACGGTAGCTATGAATACTGGGCATTTCATTTCACCAGCCCAGCCGAACAAAACGTTCTTTCTATCGCATTTTGGGCGATGATTTACTTTGTTTTAGTCGCTGTGCTGGGTTCAGTCGCCATTTGGCTATGCGGCTTTATCGGGGCATTGTTTGCCACTGTGTTTCAAGGTTTTTCTTGGTGCTACCGTAAAATTTGCCTGTAGCCTTCTTTGATTTGACGATTGGCTTGGAAAAGCCAGTCGTCAAGTTCTTTTAGTGTCCAGCCATCAATTTCATCTGCCGAAAAACCAAACCACCAAACAATGTCGGCAATCGCATTACTCAGTATCTCCGTCTTCACTGTCTGAACCGAACAGAAATCGTTGGATCTGTTGATAATCTTTCCATTTGATTAAGTCCATATCTTCCTGCACCAAGCCACAGCAAAGTGCAGCAACAATAATTTCACGTTCTTCAGATGTTTTACCTTGCTGACCAGCTACACGAATATCTTTCACTAATGGCTCTCGTACTTTCAATTCTTCAACCAATATGCCACCCGCAAGGTGGATTGGGCTAGATAATTTAATGGTAGTGCGAACGGCATCAACTTTTTGAGACATAAAAAACTCCTTTGTGAGTGTGTTGTTTAACTTTCACAAAGGAGTTTACTTAAATTATGTTTAAAGGTCGTTTAAACTGCTTTAAAGAAATTACTGCCCGATATTTTTGCGGTAGGTTTCTAAAATATCTTGCCCTGCAACGCGCCATTTATTGCTGAAGGCATCAAAATATAACACTTCTTTACCATCAATCATCTGCTTAACCATACTGACTTGATAAGTCATTGCGTATTCTGAATTCTCTTTAGGCTTATATTCACCCAGTGGCGCTTTGTTGAAGTTGCAGTTTAACATCATCACCAATGGCACCTCAGTTGCACGTCCTGCAGCGTTGTACACGCTCACATTAGCACGCACCTGTAGTTGTGCAGTGCGGTAAGGATTGTTGGCAATAGCTGCAACTTCAGGGTAAAAACCGTCCCACACAATTTCCCCTTCAAGGGCATTCACGCCACTTGGTAGTTTTAATGTGCCGACCAAACCTAAATTTTTATGCTCGGTCATTTCCACTTCAAATTCGGGCAACTTAATGGATTTTGCCTTGCCTAAAAAACTGTTGCCGTTGATGTACACATTGGCATTATCAATTTTGTTAATTGCGACACCGCTCATTATTGACCTCCACGGCTGGTTAAATTCACGAGATATTTACGCGTTACCACACTCTTATTACGGATACGTTCCGCAGGGATTTTCGGCGTAAAGTCATATTGTAATGGTACTAATCCTTGGCTAAAGGCATCTAACAAGTCCGCATCAGGGTCAAGAGCAACGCTATAACCCACAATGGATTTGAGTGTTCCCATATAGGTTTCAATCGTACCTAATAGGCTATCTAGTAAAGCTTCATCAATTGGACGATCTACGTATTGTAATTCTGCCTGAGCAATGCCTTCGTCAATTAAATCTGCTGTGCGTTGTACCACTTCAAACTGGCTGATATGCGTGCTGGTTGGGTAAGCAGCTAAGCGGTTGCCCCATAAGCGATAGCCTGTACCGTAGCTGTTAAATACGGTAGTAATACCACGGGAGTTAAGTTGGTTGGTTTCACTTTGTACGTCGTTAACACGCGCCGTCAGTTTAACTTCTACGCCTTGTACACCTTTAAGCTCACGGTTTGAGGTAGAGTACCAATAGCCGTGATCCACATCCACTTTCATACGCAAGCCTGCGGCGTGTGTGGCAAGACTTTCCAACGTGCCACGCTCGCCGACAACATATGGGTAAAACAGATGTACGCGGTCAGAACTGGTATAAAAGTTGATTGTGCCGTTGCTACCTCGCCCTGCAATTGCTTGAGATAAGGTTGTGCCTTTAGGTGCATTGATATAAGCAATCGCATTGAGCTTATCCGCAAGGGTGGCAAGCGATGTCATTACGCCTGCTTGTTGGTCAAATTGAGGGCAAATCACAATTTTGGCATCAGCCCCAAATTCGATAAAGCCCATTTTGAGCAACTCAAAACCTGTGCGCTTACCTGTGGCTGAATCAATACCGCCTCGCACATCACTCTCTGTTACTTTAGTTGGATCAGCATAAACATAGGTTGCTTTAAGTTCTGTTTGTGCGCGCATAAAGGTGACTTCACCGGTTAATAAATTAACGGTGTAATCTTTACCGGCACTTAATACAGTTGCACCTGATTTAATGGTTAACTCAATTAAACCTGCTTTCTGAGTTTGTGCAATAAGCGTGTCAGCATTTTGTGTTAATACTTCATCTGTTACCGTCGTGCGATGTTTTTTAGGGTCTAACACGTTAATTACATATACTGTACCTGCTTCATATCGCTTAATAATATCTAGTGCATCACAAATGGTATAACCTTTATCTACTAGATTGCCGAATTGTGCAAAATGTTTTGAGGTTTGGCACAGGGTAATTTCATTGGTTGCGCCAATCGGTGCTGTGCCAACTAAACCAATAATCGCCCCGTCAATTTGACGGATAGCGACTGTACCACCGTTAATACGTTCGGTTTCCGAACCGTGATGGAAGGCTACTGCCATATTATTCTCCTTTGGTTTTCAACCGTGTATCTAACGGTTGCGAGGTTGAGCGTTTAATTAAATGTGCAAATTTCGGTGCAGATGTAACCGCTTGTCGGTCTTCTACCTGCCATGTCTCAGTTTGTACAATAAGTTGATATTGCCAAAGCCCGTTGTCTTCACCGGCAAATTCTTCACTAATAAGATGACAAGGCGTACAGTTCGTCGGTTTAAAGCCGACTACTGCGAGGCGTAACTGGTCAAGCATTTCCAACGCACCGGTGTCATCGTGCTGACTGCGGGCAATAACTGTCAAAGCAACCAGCACCTTGCGGCGTTGTTGGATAATGTCGGTACTATCAAGGCCTTCAAATTTCGACCCTGCATACTGCACCAGCACTGCACCAAAAGGATCGAGCAGGTTGTAGTGTTCAAGGTCATCAGGGAATAGTTCGATACTGAAACTCGTGGTCTTCTGTTCGATATGATCTCTGATGCTTTGCAAAATCGGTAAAGTGGCACTCATTGATGCTCCCCTTAATAGCCCGACAAATCCAATTTCTGCGGCGCACGGGCTTTAAACTTTAAGGCGGACGGCAAACTGTCGTCTGCTGCTTCGCCCACTTCGAGCAAGCCCAAGTGCAATTTACCATCGGCAATGCGTTCCAAATCTTTCAACGCTTGTGCGTGGGCATCTTTCACATTGGGCGGAAAGCCTTTGCCGTCAGGACGGCGTGAATAGAGCCAGTAGCGAGCCAGCTGCAAGCAGATGTTGCGCACCAAGGTTGGCACTTGATTTAACGGCAACAGATAACGGGCGCGTAAATAGCCGTCCACCGTTTCAGTGGCGTATTCGCACGCTTTGGCGATTACAGCTTGATTGACTTCTGTCGCTCTGCTGTTATCCATCGAAAGTTGTCTTAACGTGATTTCGTCCATCACGTCTGTTAAATCTTGTGCCTTGATGTACATTGATTATTCGCCTTTTTTACCTTTCGTTTTGGCTTCTGCTTGTGCAATATTGGCTTCAGCCTCTTGGACATCAGCCTCAGTAACAGCTGATTCGGATTGAACTTGTTCAGATTGAACTTGTTCAGATTCAACTAACTGCACATAAAGTGCAATGCGTTCAGCTTCTTCGTCGGTCAGTTCTAACTTATCGCCTTGCTCGTAGCGTTTTCCGTTATGTAAAATTGCCATTGTGCTGATAACAGCATAGAGTTTGGTTTTGTTCATTACTTTCTCCTAATGAAACGGTGTTAAAAATCTCTCCTAACCCCTCTTTACTAAAGAGGAGGATTTTTAGGAATTACAAGCAGCCTTTGATTAAGTAACCTGCTGCACTACCGACAAGATGTGGTTTATGAATATCTGTGGTACGAATCACTTCAAGCTTGCCACCGTTTTCTTTGTAGGTGTCCACAAATAAGCCACCTTGACGGCGGACGGTGTAGCCGTAAGACGGTTCATAGACTGTGCCTTTGCGTTCTTGTGAACGTGGTGCAACATAAGCCAACACAATCGCATCAGACCAGATGTCTTTTAGCTGATAGCTTTCTTCATACACCGCTTCACCGATTTTCACGGTATCAATACCAATCAATTTGGCGAACACTTCAGGGGTGACAATCGCCACTTGTGAGTATTTGAGTTTTTCAATTACCGCTGGGTGTTCTTTCAATGCTGCCCACACATCGCCTGCAATTACGCACACATTCGGTTTACGACCAATAGCACGTTTCACTGTACGAATACCAGTATCGAACATGCCAAAAATATCGGCATCTTTGCTGGTAATTTTAGACGTACCACTTAAGGTGATTTTGTTATCACTGTTGTATTTACTTTCATCTAATGCCAGCGTTGCGACTTCTTTTTCACGACCCAGTGCAATCACATCTTGGGTGGTGTTTAAGGCGAATTGACGGAGCGAGAAAATTGCTTCGTTTTCTTCTCGGTAGTCGATGGCGTATTCCACATCATGTTCTTCTAATGCAACATCAATCGCGGTAATGTCTTCAGGAGTTAAGCGATTTGATGTGCCTCGTAAGTTACGCACCGTACTTGGTAGGCGAAATGCAAGACGATCAAATTTCGGAATTTTTCCGGCTTCTTTGTCGATTTCGACGGTTGGCATTAAGACTTCGCCCACTAACTCAAGGTTGTAATAGCCCTGAGCCAAGTTGGTTAAAACAGGATCTTGCACACGAAGTGCTTGAAGATTATGTGCTGTCATAGGTTTTCCTTATATCTATTGGTAAATGGCGTTAAATGCGGCGGTGTAGCTCACATTGTGTTCTTTGGCATAAGCACGAATTTTCTGATCGGCTTCAATGCTTGCAGGGCTTGTACCCTCAGCATATTCCACAGTACCATCTTGCGGTTCTGCAGCTTTATCTTTGGTTGCGACCTCAGAAAAATTCACCACTTGCGGTTGCGCATCCAAAAAGGCTTTGAGTTTACTGTGTAGGCTTTCGCCCTCACCAAACTCGACCACACCACCTTGTGCAGTGGTTGATGCGTAGTTCAATAAATCCACCGCTTGCTGTTTGGCAATCGGGGCGAGTTTGCCAGCTTTGACTAAGCCTTCAGCAAAATCGGCATTTTCAGCTTTAGCTTGATTGAGTTCAGCTTCTGCTTTTTCGGCTTTCGCTTTGGCGTTTTCATCTTTGAGTTGCTGATTTTCAGCACGCAAGCGGTCTAATTCCGCTTTCTCTTCTGCACTCATTTCAGGTTCTCCTTGAGTTGGTTCAGTTTGATTGGGTTCATTTGGCATTGCTTCGCAAAAATCCACAATACCTTGCTCACTTTCTGAAAATTCAGGGTTGCGCAAGCCTTTTACGGCAGGTGGCATAGCCCCTAAAAATCCAACGTGGCGCAAATAAAGCGAGCCTTGTTTTGGGTTGTCGGGGCTGTCCGCAAGGTAGAAAGAGGCTGATACTTTCTTAAACCGCCCGTCGGCAACCATATCGGCAAATTCGGGGTGAACTTGGTCAAGCTCTGCTTTCAGCACATCGCCGTCTAACTGCAAGCCTTTTACCCACGCATAGGCGGGGGCGTTCATTTGCGGGTGTCCGATTACCGCAGGGGCTTCGTGATAAGCCACATCATAGGCATCAACCGCTTGTTGCAAATCGGCAGGAGTGATTTCCACCACTGTACCGTGTGCATCTGGGCGTTTGCCTGCTTTAAAAATTTCAATCAGGGTCATTCGGTTCTCCTTGTGTTGGCAAACATCATAGAAAAAACGACCGCTTGTTACTTTTAAACTGGTTTAAGGAATGAAAATGGGAAAGAGAAAGTGAAAAGCAATTGAATGAGGCGTTTTTGCGTGTTTATCGGTGTTTATAAACACGCCCAAAGAGATTTAGGCGATAATTTATCGAATGGGATTTAAAACGCCACAATGGGCGTTTTATGCGTTATTTTTGATTTTCAGCCAAAGTGACTAACTTTGGTTAATTTGACGTTGCAAAAGTGCGGTGGCTTTTCGCAAGAGTTTTTGCTCGTCTTGTTCGCTTACGCCTAACCACGGACGTTTAGGAATGGTGACTTTCCCCCCACGCCCCGCCTTGCCACCGAATTGGTGCAAGCGGGCATATTTAGCGTCAGAACCAAACTCGACATTTTTGTCGTTGTAGTTGTAGGCGGTTTTATCCGACAAATAGCCGTCCTGTCGCAAAATCTTAGTGGACTTGCCTTTCTTCTGCTTGCGTGCCAAGGTTTTTGGCGAAAGCGACTGCCAGTTATTGCCTTCAGGATCAACTTCCTGCTTAAACCGTTCTGCGTGGATTTTCTTCAAGGTTTCGCCCAGCACACCATAGAGTTTACGAGGCTGTTTGAGTTGGCTTGCAATACGGTGGAGTTTTTCCACCGCTTGCGTGTCGTTAAGACTGATTTTAATCATAGCTAAAAGCCAGCGAGTTTATTTTTCAATACATAGCCTTCAAGCTGCCATAATTTGTCAAATGCATTTTCAAAGGCGATACGTTCACCAATTTCTTGGTTATAGGTTGCCGGTGAAACACAGGCTGATTCACCTGTCACGGTGAACCCATTGCGTAAGGTTAAAACACAAACCGTGAGCGTTTCTGTTAAACGATGGAATTTTTTATCGGTGATAATAGATTCCAAATGTTCTTGGGTAACACGTTCAGTCATTTTTATTCTCCTATTGATTAAAAAATAAGTTGGGCGTATAGTGTTTCTAACGGTGGGGGTTTCCTACTGGAAAGGTTGCGGTTCCGCCCGTATTATCCTGTTCGAATCAGGCAAACCACCGTTAGTCTAAACTCCCCCATAAAAGCTCATACGCATTTTTTAAATTTCCCCATTCTTTTGTCGGTTCAATTAAACTTGCCGTTCTTACTAAATTGATTTTGTGTGTCAGTTTTTTCTTGCTTAATTCGTCTTTGATTTTGACTTCATAATCCATTTTGATTGCCACTTTGCCTTGTTCGGTTTCATAAATGAAAAGTAAGGTCGGCAATTTCTGATCAGTTTCCAGCAAAATAGCAGTCGGATTTCTTAACATCTCCGGCAACTGCTCCCAAAACTCAATCGGCAGGTTAATACCTTTGGCTTGTTTGGTATCACGCAGGGCGTGCAGTACATCTTCATCACGCACGGCAATCACGGCAGATTGCGGAGCTTTTTCAAGTACGGTCAATTTATCAATCACTTTGGCTGGGATTATGCCCACGTTTTTCATTTGTCCACGTGCCATTTTTTCGGTGGCAACGGTATCTACCATCGACTTCATCGCGCCGTTTAACATCATCACGGCACGCGGATTTTGTAACACGTTTTCAATCAGTAGGCTGGCAAGTTTTGGCTCGGCATTGACAAATTTATTGAACAATAGCTGATCTACGTCCGCATTTCGCCTGGCGGTCAATCGCTCAAAATTATGTGGTTTGAACCCCACATCATAGCCTTTCGGGACTTTTACCATTCTTGGATTGCCTGACCTTGTACCGACCAGTTTTTCCTGCCATTCGATTTCAGGCGATGGGCTGACGGTTTTGCCCATTTCTTTCAAGTCGTCTTCATCGTGAGCTGTTACCGTACAATGGCAACCATACGCCTTGATTGGGTAGTAATAATGCCAAAATGGATCGCTTGCCGGCAAAATCGTGCCGTCCAAATCAATATGCTCTTGACGTGGGTGGGCGTTGTCGTGGTGGTGATATTCCCAATAAGGCATCACATCAACAAGGTCTAAATGCTGCTGCAACCGTCCGCGATTGTAGGCAGCGTAAACGTTGGTGTCGTAAATAATACGGGTTCGCCAATTTCTACCGCCTTTGTAATCCCAGCCTGTGCGAGCCACAATTTCATCAAACCGCTTGCGAAAGCCCTCCAGAGTTTCGCCATTGTTGATAGCTTCGTCCACCGCTTCACGAAAGGCAAGCAGGACTTCGTTGCGGTTCGCGCCTGCGACCATAAAGAAGTAGTCGTGTTCATCGCCCAGCACGTCCAAATAGCTGTTGGTGGGTAGGTTGAGTTTTTTCTCAAAGTATTTGACTTGATTTTCAAAGGTGAATTTCATTCACAAATCTCCCCTAGCCCCTCTTTACTAAAGAGGGAGACTTGGCACGCTCGTCTTCTACGGATTGTCGCCCTGCGAATTGTGCTGCCGTTGAACCCCATGCGAGAAGTTCGCCATATTCGGCATAGCTGAGTTCTGGAATTAGGCTATCGAGCTGGTTGCGGAAATCTTCCAAACTTTCGGCTTGCCCTAAGCGATCGCGAATATCGTGTAGCCAAGTTTCAACAACGGCTTCGCCTTCCACTTCCAACTGCTCGCCAATGGTTTCAATCACGCTTTTTGGGATTGGCTCGGCAAAATCCACCTTATCCGTCCCTTTCTTTTGTAAAGATGGGTTAGGGGAGATTTCTTGCATCACAATATCGCCCTCTTCAAAACCATAAGTGCGGTGGATATATTGCTCGGTAAAGCCTACTCCCATTTCAGTTAAGAGCTTATCGCGTTCGGCTTGTAGTTTGTCGATGTTTTCTTGTTCAAACAGTTCAAAGGTTGGCAAGGTGTCCACGCTGAAATTGAGTTCACAAATCCAGCTCAACAGCTGATTGAACACGCCTTCTACAAGGCTGGCGTCATCGTTGCGAATATCACGGGTGACTTCTAGCCCTGCGGTGGCAGATGCTCGGTTGGCTTCCGCTTCGGTGGTTTGGTTTTGCCCTAAAATCGCAATGGCGATTTCCGATTTGCAATACTTGATAAAGTTATCAAAGGCTTCTGATGAGCCACTCTTGTCCGAACCTTCCACTAAGCCGATTGAGCTGTCGTCAGGAATGGCGGCAACCGCTGTGCCGAGCATTGCTTCCATACTGTCGAGCAAATCTTCCACTTCGTGAACTTGGGCTTGGCGTGGGTGTTTGCCGACTAACCACGGGCTGCCGTATTTTTCGGTAAATTCCAGCCAATACTTAAAGCCAGCTTTCTTAAAAGTCGCCGCCCAAAAGCAGAGCGAGAGATCGCCCAAGCCATACGGGTTGATGTAGGTCGCATTTTGGGTGGCAAGCAATATTCGATAAGGCGGCAGTTCTTCGCCGTTGAAGTTCTCTTTGGTACGAAGTTTAAGCTGGTTTTCTTCATCGAAGACGAACCACTCTTGCGGTTTGCCTACGATTGCTGTTGGCAACAGTAAGCCGTTTTCGCTTTCCCACATTACTTCTAAGGCTTGATAGCCAAATAGCGTGGCATCTAAAATTTGGCTGATAATATGCGACATCGGCAAGCGGTCGAAAAGTGCGGTTAAAATCTCGTCCGTTTTTTCATTACCTGTCGGAGTAATTCGCCATTCCAGCCCTTTGATTGCCGCTTTGCGACGGCGAACACAGCCCCCAACGTGGCTGTCGGATAAAATTTCACGATAAGCCGAAATATCCTTGCCCATTTTCTTCAGCACAGGATCGGGGTTCGGCAGGTAGTGCATAAACGACCAATAGTCAATGGCGTTGGCACGGCTGGCGATGACGCGAATTAAATCTTGTTTTTTTGGTGTCATTGGCTTTCCTTATTTTTCATAATCCACAAAGGCGGCAAGCAATAAAAATACCCACCAAAACGGTTTGTCGTAAAAAATCAGCACAGCGGCAGAAATGGTTAAAGTTACAAATGCGATCATGGTTAATATCCTTGCGTTAATTTTCGGCTGGCTCTTGGTTTGCGACTGTGAGCTTTAACCGGCAACTGCACCAACTGACGGCTGGCATAATGTGCGAGCAATAAAGAAATTGCGGTGTCTCCGTGGCGTTTGTTTTTGCCGTCTGCACTTTTGGTTCGTTTATCGGGAATGCGTGGCACGCCTTTCACCACTTGGAACGAACGCAAATCGGCAAGAATATCGGCATCTTTTGGAATGCTGTCGAGTTCGCCATCTTCGAGCGCGGCTTTAAATGGGGCGGTGTGTTCGCGATACCATTTTTCCGATAACTGCACGCAATCCACCAATGAACCAAACGCATCGCGAGCGGCTTCGGCTAAATAGCCCCCGTTCCCTCGTGCATCAAAAGCTGCACCGGCGAAACGTGGCAAATGCTTGAGAATAAACAACACAATTTGTTCTTGTTGCTTGTAAGGCATATTGCCTAGCTCCACAATCAACCGAACGCTTTTGGTTAAGTTTTGCTGTTGTGCTAACACCACAAAGGACGTCATATCGCCACTGCGGGCAAAGTCTTCGCCTAAAAAATGTAATTGCGTTTGATCTAAGGTTTGCAAAATCGGGGCAAGCGTGGTTTCACACCAATCCTGCATTTCCTGATAGCGTGTCGGTTCAGGCACAAGGCTAAAGCCATCTTTTGCCGTCATTCGGATTACGGGCGTGCTTTCGCTCATTTGGCGTTCAATCAACGCACGTGAGAGCCATAACCCTGTGCCGTTTTTCGGTACGCAGTAGTATTCTTCTTCCGCATCTTCTTTGGTTGCCGTGTCATTGAGTAGGTTTTCTTTCCACTCAGCTTCTTTTTCGGCTGTCCATTCTTGCTTGCTGACTTGGCAAATACGTTGGTATAGCCCTTCAGCACAGGCATCATCAAGGGTAATCGTATGTACCGAGTAGCGTTTTCTGCCTGCCCGACTGTCTAAGATCAGCTCATTGAAAAGGTTGTCCGCACCGTTGTGGGTAGAAATCAACCGTACTTTTGCACCCCACATCGTAAGGGCAAGCGCGGCTTTTAATACTTCCGCAAGGTATTCGTGGAAGGCTGCTTCATCAATGACCACCACGCCTTGCATACCACGCAAGTTTTTCGGGTTGCTGGAAAGGGCTTTTACTTTGAAGCCTGATGCAAAATAGATCACATAAGTCAGAATGTCCTTATCTTCATCTTGCAACACTTCTTCTTGAATTTCGCCTGCTGCATAGTTAAACGCCCTTGCCCACATTGCCACCGCATCAATAAATTCGCGTGCCATTTCCTTGTTTGACCCAATGTAGAACACATCAGAGCCACCGTCTTTTTTAGCAAGGCTGGCAATCAAAGCATCATCAGCAGCTTCTGCCCACGTCAAACCTGTTCGACGAGATTTTTCAGCGATTTTGAGCTGGGATTTATCGGCTATCCAACGCTTTTGGTAGCCCAACAGTAGCTCGTTTGGGTCAAAGGGAATGATATCTTTCACTATGCAATACCTAAAATTTGCTGTTTGATTTTGTCTGCGGTTTCTGCCGACAAGCCAGCCTGAATTACGATTTTTTCCGTTTCTTCAGCAGCAAGTTCCGCACGCCGTTTCACATCAGCTTGATAGACTTTGAGCTTAGTGCTTGCTTGAATGAGTGATGCCACATTTTTGCCTGCAAAACTTAGGGCTTGGAATTTCTCCATCGGGGTCATCTCATCATCTTCGGCTTCTTCAATATCGACCAAGGCATCAAATAAAGACGACTGCAACATCCCCATCAAGGCTTCACTGCGTTTGTCTTCCTTATCTTCTGCGCCTTCAGCGATAATACGTGCGGCTTCAGTGCTGTCTTTGATTGCCTTAAAACGGCGTTCAATTTTTTGCCCATAACGATGAATTGCCGACTTGCTAATTTGATAGCCTTTTTCACGTAGTAGGTTTTCCAATTCCACATAGCCGGAAAAACCGTTCTCGGTTAAGGCTCGTTCCAGCCAACGGCGGACATCTTCAGGCAGTTTTTCGATACTTGAACGGGGAGCCATACCAGTTCCCCCTTACGCCCAATACTTTTCGGGGCGGGCAATACCGGCTTGGCAGTCGATGGTGTATTCCACAATGTCCACGCCTAGGCGGTTAATATCGGCAAACCACACGCCGTGCGGTTGTTTGGTCAGTTCCACCAGTTTACGGTCAGAAAGATATTCCAACTGCTGACGGATTTCGTGCGGTGTTACATTTGGGTAAATGCCTGCCATCACATCACGCAAAAATTGTTCGCTGGTGGTGTATGGCATGGCTTTGTGTAAAGTATTGAGCAAGTGCCAACGCATACCTTCTCGGCGGGCTTTTTCCATCATTTTGCACTCTCCATTTTGTATAAATCACTTAAGGTTTTGTGTAGGGCATCCATTTTGGCTTCCAGCACCGTTTGCCCGCGAATGTAGTCATCTCGCAACACATAAACGAGCGGCAGACTCGACTGCATTTGATTGAATTGCTTTTCCAATTCTTCCACTTTGTCATTGACTTTGAGCTGGTTTTGGTGGCGCTCCGACAGCGAGTTTTGAAACTGCGATACTAAAATCTTGGCGAAGCCAAAACAGCAACCGAGAAATGACAGCAACAACCCGACCAAGTGCCAAAATTCCACGTTAATGGTCATTACTTGTCTCCTTGCAAATCTCCCGATAAGTCGCGTTATGCACCGCAATTTGACGGAGTGTTTCAGTGGTGTCTTGCCGACTGGCTTTAATTACCCCAAAACCCGAGCAGCTTGGGTTAATCACGGAGATCGCCTTGTTGTTGCAGGCGGTTAATGACATCATCACGGCGAGAGCCACGAGTGTTTTCTTCATTTTTCTTTCTCACTTCAAAATGTTTGACTTGGGTTTGCGCTACTGCTTTTTCCTGTTGCAGTTGCTCGTTTTGCTTAGACAAGCGGTCGATTTCTTGTCGAGATTTGCGGATTTTATAGGTGGCCATCATTGCTCCTACCAGACCCACTACAACAAAGCCTAAAATCAGATAATAAATCATTCTTCACGCCCCCGATTATTTAACGCATTGGCAAAGCCTTTCGTGGCTGCACCGCCAGCACAGAAAATAGCAAACGTAGTGAATAATTCGCCCACATAGGCACGGTCAAGCCACACGGCATAAACCAAAATGCCAGCCATCAATAAAGCCCCGAAAAATTGGATAAAGGCGGTGGTGGAAAGACGACCATCGTTGTTAGTAATCAATTCTTTGAGTGCCATTAGTAACTCCAGCGTAAGTAAAACCATTGGGCAACCGTGCGACCTTTATTGATTGCACGGCTAATTTTGGCGTTATTGCTTAATTTTTTCATTGTGTTCTCCGTATTCTTCAAATCTCCCCCCGCCCCTCTTTTCTAAAGAGGGGGGCTTAATTTTTCTCCGTTTTACCGTTCCCCTCTTTTGTAAAGAGGGGTTAGGGGAGATTTATTTAAATAAATGCTCAACATTCACGACATCTTCACTATCTAGCCAGCTCCAAACATCAAAACATGGGCAGTCTTTAATCCATTCATTCGGGCTGATTGTGCCGTCGCCGTTTAGGTCTGGGCTTAAATCACGATGTCCACAAATGCGAGCGCTGGGATATTTGGCTTCAAGCTCACGCAGTAAACGATGTAGGGCTTTCCATTGAGCTTCGGTGTATTCGCCGTGATTGCGTTTGTCTTTGGTAATCCCACCGACCAAGCAAATGCCAATGCTGTTTAAGTTATGCCCTTTGACGTGTGCGCCTGTTTCGCCTTCTTTGCGACCAGTTTCGACAGTGCCGTCGGTGTCAATCACAAAGTGGTAGCCAATATGTTGTAGATGAGAATTAAAGGCTTTGTAATTGCCAGCCAAGCGTTGAAAGCCACGTTGTTTGTGCCAGTCGTCAATGCGTTGAGCGGCGGTTTGGGTAGCGGTACGAAGTTGCTTGCCGTTTTGAGTGGCTGAGCAATGGATCACGATTTTGGTGATGGATGAGGTGTGCATAAAAAAACTCCAGTTATAAAGGATCACTTGATAACTGGAGTTTACTTAATGGTTGTGGGAACTGATTTTAAACTGGTTTATAACCTTTAAAATCGGTTTGTTGGAATAATGGCGACAAATAAAACTGATTGGAGAACGACTATGTGTTGCCTTAAACAAAAAATATGTCGCTGGATTATTAAATGTGGCTTAACCGTAAAATTTAGCAATTTTATTGTTAAAAAGATGGAGAAATGCAAGAAAGGTTCTTGGTTGTGGTGGCGTTTAGCCAAGTTACATTTTAAATTTTTTGACCTTTCTTGCGTTATTTTTAAATGTGCTAATTCCAGCTCTTAATAAGGCAATTCAGTAACCTTACCATCAGGGGTTTCTCTATATTTGGCGGTTGGATATTCTGATTTACATACTGTACAGAAAAACTCATCTTGATAACTTGATGATGCCATTGTCGCACCAACGTGTCTTCTACGTTGTTGCAATGTGATTGCCTTACCATCACTGTCATAGCAACGCGGGCAGATATAATGTGTTACCGAACTAGTATTCGTAGATTTATACAACAGCAAAGGTTCTTCAAAAGATGTTGTATATTTAATCAACTTATATTGTTCTTTCTTCTCTTTTTCTTGCTTTAATTGAGCATTTTCTTCAGCCAACGCCATATAATCTGCTTGCATAGACATTATTGCGGTCTGCAAGGAGATTATAGTATTGGTTAAATCAATGGCTTTTTGTTTGGCTTCTTGAATTTCTGTGGCGGTTTCAATATCTGATGTTAAATTTTTCAGCATAGTAACTTGGTTCGCCACATCTTTAACCAAGCCGATTGCGGTACTAATTGAGCCTACGTCCATATTCTTCTCCTGATATTATTTCTTTTTCTTCCCACCACAAATACTTTCACAAGGTACGCCGTCTTTGTCGCGGTTGAAATAGCTCATATCGCATTGTTGTAACTTTACTCATATTGTCTGAAATAATCCAAGTTAAACATTGGACACCAGTCAACATTGTTTTCAACAGCCAATGCCTGAATTTGTTCTTTCCAAGAACCAAAGTGTTCTCCTCGCTCTATTGGGCGATTTTCTAATTTTTTGCAAGGAATGACATATTGAGTTTCTTTCTGCTTTGTTTTTTCATCAGAGAAAATAGATAAGGATAATCCTTGAGAATAGTAAACATCTCTGAACAATCTGTTAGTTAAAGATAAACAATGTGACTTTGCATTTAAGCATTGGCAGGCATTTTGATAGCATTCTAATATAGAGCCTAAGCTATAATAGCCAGAACCAGTATATAGTTTTCCAGCAACAAAAATTTGTTTTGTTGTCCAACCATCAACGTAACGTAGTAATAAAAGAGCTCTAGCAGCTTGTTCAGGGGTTTTATCGAAAGTACAAGTGTAAATTATATCTTTGTCTAACTCATAAGATGAGAATTTAAAAGCTCCTGTGGCAATAGATAATGCCATTTTAAAATAAGGACTTTTAGTCTTGGCAAAAACGATTACAAGTAAATTATTTTTTGATAATTCAATAGGATCATCATATTGCTCACTTTGATTTTTTAATTCCGTAATTTCGGATTTCTTTTGTTGTTCAGTTGTCATTTTAATTCCTCAGTTTCAATCTCTTTAATCTCTTTTTCCACGTGTTGCCCAGCATTGTTAAAGACCAACGCCAAATAACCTGCCACTAAAAACACCAAATAACCCACAGGGTGCAGGCTGCCTAAATACAGCCCCAGCAAGCAAATTACAAAGCCTACGAGCGTGAATATCACTAATCTTTGGCTTTGTTTTTGTAATAAGGCTTTGCGACGTTGCTCTTTTTCTTGCCATTCTTGATAGTCAAAATACTGCTTAATCCCAAAGGTGCATTTACCGTTGTAGCAGTATTCATTGAAACGGTAGCTTTCGCCACCGCACTGTGGGCAAATGACGATGTGTGGGCTGTTTTTATCAATTACTTTTTCTGGATGATGAAAGTGAGCTTCATTGATGTTGTTAAGCTGCTCAACATTGTCAATTTTAAAATCCATTTATTTCCCTTTCTTAAAATGAATACCACCTTCAAGGTGTTCGATGTTGTTTTGTTGTTCTACGTTGCCAATGTGCATTTTTGTAGCGAAATTGCCTTGTGTTGTGTTAGCCTTTGCCGCCATTTTGGCAACATTCAAAATCATTTCTTTGCCTTCCTTACCAGCGGTGCGGAAATACTGCAAAAGCAGGTTCTCGGCTGGCATTAAATTTTCCATTTCTCGGTTTGGGTCAAAGCGTGGCTCATCAGGCTTAGGCATATCTTTTAACATTTCCTGTTCTATCGCTTCATAGGTTTCACGGCGATGTCCAAGCAAGATGTAATCCATATCAAGGTTTAATTCTGGACATTTGGCTTTTAGGGCGAAAAGCTCTTTTTCGGGGAATTTTTGTTCTTTTTTTCGAGAGCTAAACGTTGTAACTGGCATTTCAATAGCTTTTGCAAAAGCAGCATCTGATTTCACACCTAAGCATTCTTTAGCTCTTTTTAATTGATTTTCAAAATTTTCTACCATTTTCGTATATTTCCACTTGATAAACATACGAATATCGTATACGATAATCGTATAAGTTGTTTTAACTTACTGAATTATACCACAACAATAGGAGCTAAATAATGAGCAATGAAGCAAAAACCCCCGATCAAATTCGATTGGAGTTTTATCGAAATGGGCAAACTTTTCAGCAATGGGCGATTGAAAATGGCTATCACCCCGTGTTGGTGAGTAAGGTGCTAAACGGTGCCGTGAAAGCCAATCGCGGAAAAGGTTTGGAAGTTGCCGTGAAATTGGGCTTAAAAGCCGCTTAAAACTTCTTTTGCTCTTTAACAATTTGGAAAAAACAGCGAAAAATCGACCGCTCTTTATAAAAACAATAGGAGATTTTATGCAGAAAGAAAAGAAATCAGACAAGCCTGACAGCCTGTCTGTTGAAGAAAAGGAAGCTACTTATCCAAAAGAGATAGTAGTTGGTCAAGATAAACGGATCTGTTATTCCGTTTTTGGGGAGTTGGCAATGCGTTTTCCACATCGTCCAAGCCGAGTTCGTAAAGCGTCTCAAAATCTTTAATCCACGCTTGGCGTTCATTATTGGGCAGAATAGAAATTAGCGAAGCCAAAATAGATTGATAAAGCCGATTCTCGGTATCGAGATTTTGAACGTGAATTTCTAGTTCATTGACTCGTTGTTCGAGTTCTGTGAGCCGTTTTATCGGCAATTTAATTACCGTCATAGGGTTTCCTTTTGGAAGTTGAGAGAGCCAATAGGATACCACAGGGAGAAAAATCAAATGAAAATGTTAGAAAAATTATGCTTATGGTATTTGAAAAAATACTGGAACAGTCAAGGTTATAAAAAAGCGGTTGCGATTGAGCAACAAAAACAGGCGGAAAACTTACCGCAGTTTATGAAATCAGGGCAAGCCAAATGAAAGAAAAAATTAACGGCACGCAGCGTGCGTTGCGGATTTTAAAAGCCCTAAAAGGGCGAACGATGGACGGCTTAAGCAATAAAGATTTGTGCGAAGCGATTGATGAAACACCAGTGAATATCACCCGCGCTACGGCGATTTTAGAAAGCGAAGGCTTTTTGCGCAAATTGCCCACTGGCAACTGGACGCTCAGTTTTGCCCTGCTCAATTTGGCGGTGTGTTATGAGCAAGATATGCAGGCAGTGAATGAGCGATTTAATGAAATGCGCCACCGTGTTGCAACAGGTGGTTTTTAGGAGTGAATGATGACAGATTTAAGATTAAGTGAACAACAAGATGCGGTGGCATTAGCCAGTCAAGCCTTAACGCAAGATGTAGCCCAATCCTACGAAATGCTGGGAATGGTAAAAATGTCTGACTTTCATAGAAAACTGATAACGTGTCAGCAAATTAAAATGTTATCAGAATTTAAAAAATCTAAGAGATACAAAGACTTAACAATGCAAGACATAGATGGAAATTGGAAACACGTCAGCACTTGGGAAGAGTTTTGCGGTTGCTTAGGTTTTAGTGCTAAGAAAATTGATGAAGATATTTTAAACCTTAACCGGTTAGGCGAAGACTTCCTAGAAACCAGCCAACGCCTTGGCTTAGGCTACCGCGAAATGCGAAAACTTCGCCAACTGCCCGAAGAAGCCCGAGCGGAAATTGTGGACGCGGATTATTCAGACACCACCGATAAGGAAGAGTTGATTGAGAAAATCGAAGATTTAACCGCCCAACACGCGAAGGAGAAAGAAGCCTTGCAAGCCCAACTCAAACGCAAGTCGGACGATTATGAAGCACAGGCGAAAGTGCTTGCTACCAAAAACGAGCGGATTAACCACTTAGATTTGGAATTGGCGAAGAAAACCAAAGCGATTGAAACCCAAACGCCTGAACAACGTGGTGGCGTGTTACGTGAAGAAGCGGCTGCGATTTCTTACAAAGCAGAAGCCGTGCTACGAGGGCAAGTATTCCAAGCCTTTGAAGCCTTAACCGCTCATACGGAAGCCACAGGCATTGACCACAAGCAGTTTATGAGTGGGGTGCTTGCCGAGTATCAGTTGATTTTGTCAGAACTCAAAGAACGCTTTGGGTTGGATGATACGCCAAGCGGCGAAGCCTTACCTGAATGGGCGAGAGAAGATTATCAGCCTGACGGCAAGTTAGATGAAAGTGTAACGAGCATTTTGGACGAGATTGAGCTTGATGCTCGCATTCAAGATGCGGAAGTGGTGGGTTAAGGAAATGCAATGGCAATACTACCGAGCGTTCTCGCCCAATATGCCGAGCGTGTGGAGAAAGCAGGCTTTGGCGAGAAGGAAAAAATTATTGAAGAAGGCTGTGCATTCACCGGTTTAAGCCGAGCCACCTTTCTTCGGCAAATTAAGCCCTACCGCCCAGCGAGTGGTCGCAAAGTACGGTCAGACAAGGGGAAACATCAAATGGATGCGAACGAGCTGAAATTGATTAGTGCGGCGTGGTTACACCTACGGCGGAAAAATGGCAAAACCATGGCAACGTTGGAGCGGATTTTAGACATATTGCGCGCCAATGACAAAGTGAAAGCGGAGTTTGTGGACGAGAAAACAGGCGAAGTCCGCCCTTATTCGGCAAGTTCGGTGGAGCGTGCATTACGCAATGCTAATTTGCACCCTGACCAGCTGTTACGCCCTGCCCCAGTGGTACAGTTGCAAAGCCGACACCCGAACCACGTTTGGCAAATAGACCCGTCTTTGTGTGTGCTGTATTACCTGAAAGAAACTGGCAAAGGCAATGGGTTGTGCGTAATGGAAGCAGAGCAATTCTACAAAAACAAGCCAGCGAATGTGGCGAAAGTCGAACCGCAACGAGTGTGGCGGTATGTCATTACCGACCACGCGAGTGGCGTGATTTATGTGGAATATGTGTATGGCGGCGAAACGGCGGAGAACATTTCTGAAACCTTTATTAACGCCATTCAGAAGAAAGATAACCCTGCCGAGCCATTTTTCGGTGTGCCGAAAATTTTGATGTTCGACCGTGGTTCTGCCAATACGTCACAAATGTTCACCCATTTGCTGAACCAGTTGGACGTGAAAATTGAAGTGCCGAAAGCCCACAATGCCCGAGCTAAAGGGCAAGTGGAGAAAGGCAATGATATTGTGGAACGCCAATTTGAAAGCGGTTTGCGGTTTATGAATGTGAGTGGGCTTGATGAGTTAAATCAACTTGCTCACCAGTGGATGCGGTATTTCAACGGCAAAGCCATTCATAGCCGACACGGTATGACACGTTACGGTGCGTGGCGAAAAATCCACGCCAATGACTTGTTATATCCGCCCAGCCGTGAGATTTGCCAAGAGCTGATGATTACCGCACTCACCGAACGATTGGTGACCGATAAGTTGGAAATCAGCTTTGAAAATCGCCGATATGATGTGCGTGATGTACCTGATGTGAAAATTGGAGAGAAAATCACGGTGGGCAAAAATCCGTACCGCCCTGAATGTGTGCAAGTGCAGTGCTTTGAGCAGATTTTTGCCGATGACGGCACGGTTAGCCTGAAACCTTATTGGGTGGTGTTGGAACCGATTGAAGTGAATGAACTAGGCTTCCGTGTGGACGCGGCAATCATCGGCGAAGAATACAAGGCCCATCGCAAAACGGCGTTTGAAACCAATAAGGAACAGGCGGAGCAACTGGCTTATGGTGTAGAAACCGAAGACGAGTTGAAGCGAGCCAAGAAAGCCAACGCACCGTTATTCAACGGCGAAATCAACCCTTACAAACACATCGAAGAGAGCAAGCTAACGTGGTTCTTACCGAACAAAGGACAAGAACACGAACTGACCACCAACGCACGCCGTGTTGAGCAAAAACCGATGTCAGCGGTGGAGTTTGCCAAAAACGGCAAAGCACGCTGGGGCGAGTTGTGGACGGGCGAATGCTATCAATGGATTACCGGCAAATATCCGCAAGGTGTGCCGCAGGTGGAAGCTGAACGGTTGCTGGGCTTGAGCTTTGATGAATTCAAGGCGGAGTTTATGGCGCCAGAGCCGACAACATCACATTTGAAATTGTTGGCTGCCTAGCCCAAAAATCTCCCCTAACCCTTCTTTACAAAAGAGGGGGACTTATTGAAGGAGCATTTTATGCTGAAACTAAAACAGGTGCTGATTGATAAGGGCGTGAGCTTAAGGCAGTTGGCACAGATGATGAATGTGTCGCCTGCGACCATTTCTCAGTTGATAAATCATAATCAACGGGTGCGGGAGTGGGTGGCATTTGAGAAGAGTTTAATAGCGTCTTTGCAAAAGATTGGGATAAACCAACCGCTTGCAACGCTATTGAGACAGGAAGCGACAGCGGAAAGTTTGGCGACCGAACCTGCCGCTTCCGCCCTTAAAACCAAACGAGAAATTAAGGACGAGATTATGTTACTCGCAAAACAGGCTTTATTTCCAGCCACTAAGAAACATTTTTTATTACCGATTGACCCTTTTTCCGTCGATATTCGCTCGGCTGATGAAGTTTTCGCCACCAGCGACATTCGTTATGTGCGGGAGTCGCTTTATCAAACCGCTAAGCACGGTGGCTTTATGGCGGTGGTGGGAGAATCAGGTGCGGGCAAATCGACCCTGCGCCGTGATTTGATTGATCGCATTCGAGCAGAAAACGCCCCAATTGCGGTGATTGAGCCTTACATCATCGCAATGGAAGACAACGACATCAAGGGCAAAACGCTCAAAGCAGCCCATATTGCCGAAGCGATTATTTCCACCCTTGCACCGCTACAAAACGTGAAGCGTTCGCCTGAAGCACGGTTCCGCCAGTTGCATCAAGTGTTGAAAGAAAGCTGTAAATCGGGCTATTCGAACGTGCTTATCATCGAAGAAGCGCACTCCTTGCCAATTCCGACGCTTAAACACTTGAAACGCTTTTTTGAGTTGGAAGATGGCTTTAAAAAGCTGATTTCGATTGTGCTAATTGGTCAGCCTGAATTGAAGCTGAAACTGTCGGAACGCAACACCGAAGTCCGCGAAGTGGTGCAACGCTGTGAAGTGGTGGAACTCGCACCCCTTGATGCAGAGTTGGAAAACTATGTGGCGTTCCGCTTAGCAAAAGTGGGCAAAAAACTCAACGATATTTTTGATGAAGATGCTTTCCTTGCGGTGCGACAACGCTTAACGGCGGTGGGCAGAAACAAAACTACCACTAGTTTGCTTTATCCGCTCGCAGTAAACAACTTGCTCACGGCAGCGATGAACTTGGCAGAAAGTTTAGGTGTGCCGAAAGTGAACGGCGATGTAGTGATGCAGGTTTAGGGGGCGATATGAGAAAAACAACCTTAATTTTAACCGCATTTTTGTTGGCTGGCTGTGATGACGGAATGATACAAAAGCAAACGTGGGCGTATGCCGAACTTTGTATCAGCGGTGTAGTTTACCTCCGCTCGCCCAACGGCAGCCTAACCCCAAAAATTAACGCGGATTTTTATCCTTATACTTGCCAAAAAGGAGTAACAAACAATGGCTAAAAAACTGACCGACATTACCGTAACAATGAACTCTAATTACGATAATAAATTATTTCTAGAAGAATACGAAACAGCAATGGCGGATTGGACGGAAGAAGAACGAGCTGGCTTACCAGTATCTGAAATTGCATCTATCTTTAAACACGAATTTTCAGATGGTTCTGTTGAATATATTTTTAAAATTAAGGAATAAAGAATGGCTAAACGAGCAACAAGAGTAAAAAGCGAAGTACAAGAAATTGCATTGCAAACCCAAGATGAAGTGGCGCTGGCGATTAAACAGATCGGCGATTTAGAACGTGAGCAGGTGCGACTTTCCACCCAGCAAGCGGACGAGAAAGCAGCGGTTGATGAAAAATACACGGCACAACTGACTACATTGAAAGAGCAAGTGAAGCCGTTACAAAAGGCGGTACAGGCGTATTGTGAAAGTCGTCGTTTAGAACTCACTAACGGGGGCAAGCAGAAGACGGCTTACTTTACCACCGGCGAAGTACAATGGCGTGCCAAACCGCCTGCGGTGGTTGCCAAAGGCATTGACGGGATTTTGGAGAGCTTACGCAATTCGGGATTGTTCCGCTTTATTCGCACGAAAGAAGAGCTCAATAAGGAAGCGATGCTTGCCGAGCCTGATATTGCACGCTCTATTTCGGGCGTAACTATTCGAGAAGGTGTGGAAGAGTTTGTCATTAAGCCGAATGATGAAGAGGTGCGAAAATGAGCCGAAAACCAAAAGTAGATCGAGATGTACTCGAAGAAGCCTATCGCAAAGCAGCCGAAACTGCAGCAGCAATGGAACGTTCGGGCAATTATGCCCGAGCTGGTGAATTGTGGGGAGAAGCAGCAAAACAAGCGGTAACACTCAAACAACGTGAGTGGTGCAACACGCGCAAAACCTATTGCAAAACGTGGCAAGGTAAACGGGAGAAAAAACAATGATTTCCACACTAGACGCCTTAAAAATGCAACTTCGCCAAGCGATTATTCAACTGGAACAGGCTGAGAAATCGCTAGATAAAGAACAAATGGAATACGCCAAAGTGTATGTAAGTAATGCGAAGGGGATTTTGATGAAACTCGGCATTAGTTTTTAAGATAAACCAAACCGCCTTCGGGCGGTTTTCTTGTATTAGGAGAAATTAATAATGAAGAATAAAGAAAAATTATTGAGCAAGATTAAGAAATTACTGGCTTTAAGCAAATCCCCAAATCCACACGAAGCGGCAAGAGCTTTAGCAATGGCTCAAAAACTAATGGCGGAAAACGAATTAAATCAAAGTGATGTGCTTTTTTCAGAATATAACGGTAAACAAAAATTCTCTATCACTCCGCCGAGATATGTGCATATTCTAACAGGTGTAATTTATAAGGCTTTTGGTGTAGAAGGTTATTTCGCTAATCATTATCCCGAGCAAGAATTTGGGGAGAATAAATTGCACGTTGTTTTTTTTGGGAAAGAGGAAAGACCGATGGTTGCGTCTTATTGCTTTGATGTTTTGTATCGACAGTTACAAAAGGCACGCCAAGCGTTTAATGCCAGTCAAAGCAAACGGTTGAAACGCAGTACGCTCATAGCTAGAGCTGATAAATTCTGTGAAGGCTGGGCATTGGGTGTTTATGATGTAGTTGAAGAATTTGTATTTAGTAGCGAAGAGAAAGTTGAAATGCGAAAACAACGTGAAAAACTCACTCAAACGCTACAATTAACCAAAGGGAAAACTCGTGAAGCAGGAAATAGCCGAGAACGAGATGATAGTTCTAAATCGCTTGGTTACGAACAAGGCAAAAAAGCCCGACTTCATCACGGTGTCAATGGAAAAGAAATGGCTAAATTAGGAGTGAAAAATGAAAGTGAAATGTAGTGCGTGCGGAGCGTTGCATTCATTGGATGCGTTAATTGCCAATCAAGCGGCGAGCGAGGCGCTGAATGCGGCATTGATGGTAAGTGGTGAACTGGGCGAGGCGTTGATTCGCTATTTAGGACTATTTCGCCCAGCGAAAAGTTCGCTCACCTTTGACCGTGTTGCCACTTTGTTAAGTGAGCTTACACCGATGATTCAAGCGGGCAAGATTAAGCGTGATGGTGTGGAATGTGATGCCCCTGTGGATGCGTGGATTTATGCGATCAATCAGATGATGGCAAATCGGCAAGCATTGAAATTACCGATGAAGTCGCACGGTTATTTGTTTGAAATTATTGCGGGCCATAAGCCTGTTGGCACATCGATGGTGAAAAATTCCGAGCAAAATCGCCCGCTTGCAAGCAATAAAATGAACGCAATTAAAGGAGCGTTGGAATGGGGCAAAACAATCAATGGCTAAAACCCGTACTGGCGCAAGGTGTAGCAATGTTGTTGCTGTTACGTCTGAAAAATTCACCGACGGAAGAGGTAATTCAGCCTACACTGGAAGCGTGGTATCAGGTAATTACTTATAAAAAGTCGTGGGATATGGAGTTGGATAAGGTGCGGTTTGAGACGGCATTTATGACACTTGGGCAGACTTGCGATTGGTTTCCTACGCCAAAACAGCTTCTGGAAGCCTTACCACGGCGTGAATATCCTGAGCTTCCGCCACCACCGCCGAAAAATGTAGAAGAAATGGCACAGGAAAAGGCACAAATGGAAAGTAATTTACAACGATTGAAAGCAATTTTAAGGGGTAAACGATGAGAAAACGATTATTGCAACTGGTGCATATTGGGAAAACACAGTTGAAGATGGACGATGAGACTTATCGGAGTCTATTATCTCAACAATTCTACCAAAATTCGGCAAAAAATATAAGCTATTCAGATTTAGTAAAACTGGTCAAAATACTGCAACAAAAAGGCGCGAAAATTCGCTTACCGCGTGATACACCGCAACTTTCAGCCGTTCAGCGGAAATTGTGGGCAGTGTGGAAAGCAGTGGCTGATGAAAGTAGTTCGGCAGCGTTGAATGCGTTTGTGCAGCGCTATTATGCCGAAATTGCGGACTGGCGTGAGCTAGATAGAGAGCAAACAGCAGCTATTATTGAGCAGCTAAAACAGTGGAAAAAACGAGTAGGTAAATAATGATTGATGCCAAATTTGACAATAATGACTTTCAAACCAAAGCCCCCGATTTATTGGCAGATTTGGCGAAATATACGGTAATGGCTGTGCGTGAATGTTACCCTGAAATGGACGCGGAAACCGCAGAAAATATTGGAATGATTGTGGCATTGAAGACGGGGCATAACTGGGGCGGTTTGAATGTGTATGTGCCGAAATCAATGTCGCTTTTCGCCTGTGAGCGTGAAAAGCAAATTTTCAATGAGTTCACCGGCAATAATCACGCCTACCTTGCTAAGAAGTATGGTTTATCTTTGCAATGGATCTACAAAATCGTGAAGCGTGTGCAGAAGGAAGAAATTGCCAAACGGCAATTTGATATGTTCGCTCAATCCTAAAAAACAAACCCAGTGACCGTAAAAAGTCGCTGGGTTTTCTTTTTCTCTATGTGTAACTCTGTTTCATTCCACCTTTCTCATTTCTTCCCACTTCATCCAAATTTTTCCCATTTATGTTGGATTATGTGTGAGGGTTATGTTGGGTGGGTTTATCCTAAACGGACATTCGTAAAACTGCCACAGTATAAAATGAAAATCTTAGTGATCCTAATTCCCCTTACGACTGACCTCAAAATAAAGATCCAAAACGAAAACAGAAATAGAAAATGTGTTATTTCCATACTATAAAATAATCAGATGTATTTCCAAATGGTTGACGACGAGTCAAGGCATCTCAGTAAATGATTGATGCATCTGACGATCTGCAAATTAAAAAACAAAAGCGTTGTTCTATGTGACTAGAACAACGCTTTTCTATACATGCAAGCGGTGAGATTTTTATAAATTTTTGCAAAAGCTCACGAAATTTTAACCGCTTGTGATACGAACCTACTCGGTGCCTTTTGATTTAAATATCAAAAGAATTACTGCCATGACTACTGCAGTAGTCGCAAAACCAAACCATGAAGATTGCGTAAAACCAACAACGATATAACCTAATACAGAGGCTAATGCTACCAACATAGCATAAGGTAACTGAGAAGTGACATGATCCATATGGTTACAACGCGCACCAGTTGAAGATAAAATCGTTGTATCTGAAACTGGTGAGCAGTGATCCCCACAAACCGCGCCAGACATTACAGCTGCTAAGCATGGAATAATCAATGCGGGTTCCGAGTGCATTGCCATTGAAGCACCGATTGGTAACATAATCGCAAAGGTTCCCCAACTGGTTCCGGTTGAGAATGCCATAGCTGACGCTAACACAAACAGAATTGCTGGTAAGAATGCTGGCGAGATGCTGCCTACAACTAATCCAGACAGATACATCCCGGTTTTCATATCGCTAACCACACTATTGATCATCCAAGCAAAGAATAAAATAGTAATTGCGCCTGACATCATTTTGATACCGATGCCGTAAGAACGCCAATAATCTTTTAGACTTAGATTTTTACTGTTAAATAAGCAACAGGTAAGCACGATAATACTTAGTACTGCGCCAACCACTAATGAAATTCCAACCGTAGTATTTTCAAATGCGCCTAACAGACTAAATGGCGTATTAGCTTCCGCTAACGCTTGTGCACCTGTATGGATCATCATGGATACTGTACCAATAATCAATGCAATAATTGGTAAAACTAAATCACGAACATGCCCTTTACTCTCTGTATCATCTTCTTCATTTTCTTCTTGATGATTCAGTGCATAGCGTTCAAAACGTGCCATAGAACCAATATCAATTGTCCAATATGCCACAGCAAACACCATGACAATCGAGAAAATCGCATATAAGTTCATTGCACTCATTGTCATGAATGCACCTAATGGGCTATATCCTGTAATAGAGTGCGTAGCAAATAAATCAGCAACTAAGGTTATAATATAAGCACCCCAGCTCGAAATCGGCATCAACACACACATTGGTGCAGCCGTTGAATCAAGAATATATGCTAATTTTGCACGCGAAATTTTGAACTTATCAGTGACTGGACGCGCAATCGCACCTACAGCCAGACTATGGAAATAATCATCAATAAAAGTGACGAAAACTAAGCTTGCTGCCATCAATTTTGCACCACGACGACCTTTAATTCGCGCTTGAGCCCAATTCGCAAAAGCTTGATTTGCCCCTGAAGCACTTAATAATGCAGTTAGTACGCCTAATAAAACCAAGAATAAAATAATATTGATATTATTGCTATTTAGCCCCTCTTCAGCCCCTTTATAAAATAAAGAAACTGCGGTGTTTTTTAAATATGATAATGAATCAAGGATTTTGCCATCAGTTAGCAATAATGCCCCAACAACAATACCAACACTTAATGAAATAATTACTTTTCGGGTAGCAATAGCTAATACGAGCGCTAATAATGCTGGTACAACAGACCAGACACTGCTCGAATAATCGATTAAATTCATAAAACCTCTAAATGTTAAAATCAATTTAAATGAGGATTCTACTGATAATATTTACACAAAAAGTAAATAAAAAAGGAAGGGGAAAAGGAAAGCCCAGCCTAACAGTAGCACTCCGAAGCGGTTAATTTATGAGAAACTTTTGCAAGTTGCCGCCTCGACAGTGTCGTCCCTTTCGGTAACGACCCCAACCAATTAAGATGACGCTTAATTGATTTCGGCAAATACGCCTTTCCTTTTCCTTCATCGTTCTCCACTCAGAAAAAGTACTTATCGGATTTGCGCCTCTACAATTTGTAGGTGGGTGTAAGATACCTGAAATGAAACAACTTCTCAAGCAGAAAAACAATTTTGTTATTTTTACTTACCAATTTTTCTATTGAAGATGAGCTAACATTAAAAATAAACTTCATTTGGTATTTACCTTTAAAAAAGATTTAGATAATATATTCCAGCTTATTAGATATAACATCTAAATTATTATTTACAGGAGCATACAATGTCTGATTTAAATAAATTCTCTAATCTTCGCACATTACGTGCACTCGCTCGTGAAGCAACATTAGAACAGCTTGAAGCATTACTTGAAAAAGTACAAACCGTTGTTACCAAAAAGCGTGAAGAAATCAAAGCACAAGAAGCTGAAAATGCAAAATTCTTAGAAGGCTTAAATAAATATAAAGAAATGTTAGAAAAAGATGGCATTTCAGCGGAAGATTTAGTTGCATTATTAGGTGGCAAACAAGAAGTAAAAACGCGTAAACCACGTAAACCTTTAGCGCCAAAATACAAATTTATTGATGCCAATGGCAACGAAAAAACTTGGACTGGTCAAGGCCGTACCCCTCGCGAATTAGTCGGTAAAGATTTATCTAAATTTGCAATCTAATTTCTAAATGAATCATTAAAAATGAAAAAGAACAATGTATTTGAATATACATTGTTCTTTTTTTATTACTGACCTATTTGTCTTCAGAAATCTTTGTTGATGTCGTTGCTGGCAATATAGCTTCCCCAACCTTTTCTAAGGTTTCTGGCTTGACGCCCGAAACATAATCCCAGATCATGCCAATTCTCGCAAGAATCTCCCTCAAGCGAACTTTAATATGCCCTTCTGGATATTTTGCAGCAAAACACACAGCATCAATATTATGTGTTTTCGCAATAAATAATGCTCGTTCACAATGAAATTCTTGCGTAATAATCACAAACGGTTGGAGATGATAAACCTCCGCTGCCCGAACAACTGAATCTAATGTGCGATAACCTGCAAAGTCTTGTGAAAGATCTACATTTTGCACTCCCATTCGGCGCAAATCTAAGCTCATCGTTTTGGGTTCATTATAATAAGGGGTTTTATTATCGCCACTTAATAATAATTTTTTTACTTTTCCTTTTTTATATAATTCCAATGCTGTTTCTAGTCGGTATTTATAATATAAATTCGGTGTACCTTTCGCATAATATTTTGCAGTGCCTAATACTAGCGCATTTTCATAATTAGGAAGCGATTTTATATCAGTGTAGATTTTATCGCGCACGATATAACCGGTTAAAAAATCCGCTAATAACAGCAAGATAACCGCACTAATATTTAGCCCTATTACCCATTTTATTATCCGTTGTAGTAGCCTTGTACGCTTTAACCACTGGATAAATTCCGGCAAAATTTGAAATCGTTTTTTTCTCTCAGTCATGCGTTAAAATCAAGGGAGTCAATAGACTTCATTGTCGTTAGATCAATTAGCATAACGATCATTTTTAAAATTACAAGCTTAAAATTAGAATGCTAGACGTTTAGACGTCTAAAATTTCTTGACAATGGTTCGTTCTCTCGTTACCTTACCGCATAAGATTTTTCATGGCATAGCGCTCTTGCTGCATATAAAGGTATCGACAAACTCATGGCTCACACGCTCACTCTGTTTAAAGACAAACCACTCTCGCTAACCTTAGGCGGAACGCTTTCTCCCGTTGACGTTGCTTATCAAACTTATGGTCAACTGAATGCCGATAAAAGCAATGCTGTTTTGCTATGCCATGCACTCACTGGTGATGCTGAACCTTATTTTGATAATGCCAATAAAGGCTGGTGGCAAGATTTTATTGGGCCAGGTTTAGCCTTCGATACCAATCAATATTTTTTCATCTGCTCTAACGTATTAGGTGGATGCAAAGGTACCACAGGGCCGGCTTCTATTAACCCTCAAACTGGCAAACCTTATGGTAGCCAATTTCCGATCATTACCGTACAAGATATTGTTAATGTACAAAAAGCCTTAATTGATGCACTAGAGATTCCCCATTTACATTGTGTTGCAGGCGGTTCTTTCGGTGGCATGCAAGCAACGCAATGGGCTATTTCTTACCCCGATTTTGTGAGTAACATTATCAATCTTTGCTCTTCTTTAACGCTAAGTGCCGAAGCTATTGGTTTTAATCACGTGATGCGCCAAGCTATTATTAATGACCCTTATTTTAATCAGGGCGATTATTATGAAGGGCAATCACCAGACAATGGCTTAAAAATTGCACGTATGTTAGGAATGCTGACTTATCGTACAGACGTACAGCTTGCTCGTGCATTTGGACGAGAAATGAAACAGCAATCCGCTATTTGGGGCGACTATTTCCAAGTAGAATCTTATCTAAGCTATCAAGGGGTAAAATTCTTAGATCGCTTTGATGCCAATACTTACTTAAGATTGCTCCGCGCATTAGATCTTTATGAACCTAGCCTTGGTTATGCTAACGAAAAAGCTGCACTTTCTCGCATTAAAGCAAACTATACTTTAGTTGGCGTGACTAGCGATCAGCTCTTTAAACAAGTCGATTTGCATAAAAGTAAACAAGCCTTGGAAGAAGCCGGTGTCAATGTACATTATTCCGAATTTCACTCAACATTTGGACACGATGCCTTCTTGGTTGATTACGACTTTTTTGAACCAATGATTCGCCAAGCACTTGCCCAATCTGCTTAAATTTACAAATGAAAGGTTTGCTTTTTGCAAATTCACGGTAAAATTTGACCGCTTACAAATCATTATTTAGAGAAGAATATGCGTTTACTTATTGTTTTTTTTATCGGTTTATTAGCCTTTTTCCAATATAGCTTTTGGTTTGGCAAAAATGGTTGGCTAGAATATCAAGAAATGAAAACCACTGTCGCGACATTAAAAGCAGAAAATGAAAAATTAACTGCCCGTAATAACTTAATTGAAGCAGAAATTCATGACTTAAAAACGGGTGTAAATGCACTAGAAGAACGCGCTCGCCTTGAACGTGAGATGGTCAAACAAGATGAAGTCTTCTATCGTATTGTCCCTAAACAGAACTAATTTATGAACACTCGTAACATTGTCGCCATTATTCCAGCATCTGGCGTTGGTAGCCGAATGAAGGCAGATCGTCCAAAACAATATCTTCGATTATTAAACAAAACTATTCTCGAACATACGCTAGATATTTTTTTATCACATCCTGAAATTAGCAAAGTGATTGTCGCCATCTCCCCCGAAGATCCTTATTATCAAGAAATTGACTTACTTAAATCAGAAAAGATAAAAGTGGTTTTTGGTGGCGAAACTCGTGCAAAATCGGTTTATAACGCATTAAAATGCCTATCCTCCAATGATTGGGCTTTAGTGCATGATGCGGCAAGGCCTTGCCTCAAGCGGTCTGATTTAGATAAACTTTTGCAAATCAACGATGAGCAAGGCGCGATTTTAGCCACGCCTGCGATAGATACCATTAAACGTGCTAATGGTGTGCAAATCTCACATACCGAAGATAGAGAAACACTTTGGCACGCACTAACGCCACAGTTTTTTCCTGCAAAACCATTAACCGAAGCACTAGAAGCAGCATTTTTAGCCAATGCAACCATTACTGATGAAGCGTCTGCCATGGAATTTGCAGGCATTCATCCTACATTAGTTGCTGGACGTAGTGATAATCTCAAAATTACCCGCCCTGAAGATTTAGCTTTGGCGGAATTCTATTTAACTCATCAAACGGAGAATAATTCATGATCAGAATTGGACACGGTTTTGACGTACATGCTTTCGGCGAAGACCGCCCACTTATTATTGGTGGCGTTGAAGTGCCTTATCATACTGGCTTTATTGCCCATAGCGATGGAGACGTTGCCTTACATGCACTGACTGATGCCCTATTAGGTGCCGTCGCTTTAGGCGATATTGGCAAGTTATTCCCAGATACAGATATGCAATATAAAAATGCTGACAGCCGTAAATTATTGATTGAGGCCTACCGTCAAGTGCTAGCCACTGGGTATAAAGTGGGCAATGTAGATGTTACTATTATTGCGCAAGCACCTAAAATGCGCCCTTATATCGATCAAATGCGCCAAGCGATTGCAGAAGATTTGCAATGCGATATGAGCCAAGTCAATGTAAAAGCAACAACAACTGAGAAATTAGGTTTTACAGGTAGAAGTGAAGGCATTGCGTGTGAAGCGGTTGCATTATTAGTTAAACGCTAAGTCGCAACCAAAAAAAGGGCTAGTCATCTATGACTAGCCAATAAGGAAATATGAATAAAAATTCAATGTGATTTGGCGTTGGCACTTGCCAAATCACGAATCCATTATAAGCCTTATTGCTAGCTAACGATATAGTATTTCTTATAGTCAGACTTCCGACCTCTCTATTGCCCCCACTTGGATTTGCTCGATTTTCTGATTTAACGCTTGCCTTTTTAACTTAACCCCCTATAATAACAAGCCTTATATCGCGTTAACGATATAATTCTATGGGGCGTTATTGGTTCCTCGCAACAGGGTTTAGCTTACTTGATCAGGTTCGGAAGAAAGCAGTCTGGGTTAAATTTTCTGTGTGCCGAGGGTCGCTGGTAACGCCCCACCTTATTTCCTCTCCCTTACAAGCGGTTGCTTTTCATCAAAATTTTACTTTTTTAGCAAAAAATCTAGAAATTAAGAATTCTTTAAGATTTCTTTGGTTTAATACACCCAACGCAAACTTGCGGAGAAACTTAATTTAATTTAACTTAACTTAATCTATTTGAGGAAATCAACATGAAAAAAATCGTATTTACTACTTTACTAGCTTTCGCATCAACTTCAGCTTTTGCAGGTTTTAATGGTAACGCTAATAACAATCAAGGTGGTTTTCAAGCTAAAACTGCTGCACAAACAATGAGTGTTAAACAAGCATTATCGGCTGCTGATAACAGCATGGTCACTTTAGTTGGTAACATCACCCAACAAATCGATAACGACGAATACATTTTTACAGACGGTACAGCACGTATTAAAGTGGAAATTAAAAACCGCGTTTGGAATGGTTTAAATGTAAGCGAAAACGACAAAATTCGCATTACCGGTAAATTAGATAATGAAGCTTTTGAAAAAGCTGAAGTGGAAGTCTTCTCTGTTGAGAAAGCTAACTAAATTTGAAAAGTAGAATGACGGGTGCAAGCCCGTCATTTTTTTATTCATTTTATCTACTCGCTGATTGGAGATATAATGCTGGCATCTTACAGGAGTTTGTATGTATTTTATTTATCTACTTATTGCCTTTTTTGCCGGACTAGGCCTTGCCACGCAAGCAGCGATTAACAGTCAATTAGCCAAATCTATGGGTGATGAAGCCATTATTGCAGCTCTCATCTCTTTTGCTGTTGGCACCCTTTTCTTATTTGTCATTGCTTGGTGGAAAACGGATCTTTGGCAACATTTAAGCGCATTACCACAACAACCTGCTTGGAAATTTTTAGGTGGTATTCTGGGTGCTTTTGCCGTCTTTACTACCGTATTATTAGCGCCCAAATTAGGCATTAGTGTCATGCTATTTTTCATTATCATTGGGCAACTGATTTCATCTACCACGATTGACTATTTTGGCCTTATCGGTATGCCAACTCAGGCTATTTCGCCCGCAAAATGGATTGGTTTAACCATTATTGCTTTTGGGCTACTCTTCTACTTCTTCGGTGAAAAATGGCTATATTGGTTAAAATCCTTTTGGGTCTGAAAAAGAATAAGACGGCTTGGTTCTCTCACTCAAGCCGTCTTATTTACAAGCGGTCACTTTTTTCTAAAAATTTACCAATTGATGTTGCGAACTAGCTATTTCACTAACTGATATGGCATAACATGCTTTGTACACTTATCAGATAATCCTTGACCTTCTTCTGGATAATTTACCACATGCAACTCAAGCGTTTTCGGTGTGAAATTCGCCAATCTCACCCCAATAAAATTGCTATAATCACATTGCCCAATTTTAAATTCTTTCTGTTCATGCAAACTGATTTCACCTTTCATTTCTAACAAATTTAATGCGCTGTCGGTATAAAGACTTTGAATTTGTATCGCGCCATCTAATTCAGGAGAATTTGGAAAATGAAGTGATATATCAGATTTATCTTGCAACGCTGGATCAATACTATATTCAAAACTCGCGGCTTTGTCTGAGAGCATTGATTCAAGTGGATCCCCCTGATAATTACGCTGCATTCTTATTGGTTCATTTTTAGCAATCTGCCATTTCCCTTGTGGGGTATTGATGGTTTGATTTTTCACAGAGCAGACAAGTAACTCATAATCTTCAAAGTGAATGCTAGTTTCTTGTGCCTCTGCTTTTCGCTCAAAGGTCAAACCTTCCGTTAAACAACTTTGCCCATCTATTTCAAAAATCTCTGGTAAAGTGGCAGCACCAACAATTCCTTTAGGCATAATTGACTGACTATCCGCTAGATACAGAGAAAAACGATCTAACTTAAAAGGCCCCCATGAAAAATAACCAAGATCACCTTCCTCTGGAATAAAAATATTATCAATTTTATCCGAATCAGGATAACTTGATCGCATTGTCCCTACGGGGATATTCGCAATACCTTCTTTTGTGAAGTAATCTATTTCTTCTTGAGTCAATGCTTTTACCTGCAAACTCACATCTTCATATTTATATTGTTGGCGTTTATTCCAAGAAATTGCCACGCCAAATACCACTATGCATCCAAGCACAATGCTAAGTGCGACAACTAAAGGGTGATTTTTCATGTTTTCCATCAATTTCCTCTATTAAAATCTGGATCTTTCACTAACTGAAGGGGCAATACTTGTATTTTACATTCCTTTGAAATGGGATGTTGTTTATCATCACTTTCAAAATGCCAACGCGCGTTTTTTTCTGTTAGCTCAGTAATTAGAATGCTTGTAATGAGCTTATTATAACGACATTGCCCTAGCACAAAATCTTCTTGGCTGTTAATGCCATTACCATACATATTATAAATCGCTAAAATTGCTTTGGCTTGATTTTTGAGATCCGTAAAATAGGTTAAAATCTGAAGCGTATCCTTATCGTTTGCTAACGGAATTTGCAACCTTGGTGTCGTAAAACCGCCGTCATAACTGTAGGCTTGAGGCACCGCCAGACTAATTAACCCATCCTTGCTCCACAAGCCTGTATAACTGAGTTCTCGATTTTGATACGATACCATTTCGCCATTTAAACGGAAATTAGGCAAAATCACTTCACCTTCAGCGATATCACACGTCACTAAAGTAAAATCTGAATAATGCATTGACGGGCGTTTACCGCTGGTTCTTAAAAACTTAAATCCCCCTTTAGTTAAACACGGTTGTCCGTTAATAACGTATGTTTCGGGCATATTAGGCGCAGTTTCATAGTTAGCTGGCTCAACAAATCGCATATTCGAATCATTGATTGCTACCATATCACGATTTAATCCTAATTTATTTAACAAAAAACCGCCCCAACGAAAATAATTATTTTCTTCGGCAATCAATAATTCTGGAACAGCCGTATCTTCTGAGATATAAATTAACGCATTTTGAGGTAACGCCTCAACACCTGCTAAATAGGGTTTATCTTTTGATTGAACTGCTCGAAGTTCCCCTTCATGTGAGCGCGAAGGAAGCCAAACAAAAAATACGAAATAACTCAAAATGAATAACAGATAAACAACGCCAAACAATATGCCAATTACCCATAAAAATCTTTTCAGTGATGTCTTTAACCTTTGCATCCTAATATCTCTCTTAATCAATATATCTGTGTATGATGTTTTTCTAAGCGATAGCGCTAAACTTTCACTTTTTTGAATACATTTTTAATCTGTTTGCCTTATAAAAAAGCGAGATTATTTCACTACACTTTAAAACCTATTAAAATTAGTATAACATTTAAATCAACTATTTACCCAACTTAAACAAGTAGTTATTTTTCAGCGTTTTTTACAAAACATTTATTAAATCCGACCGCTTGTGATAAAAGGAACGACTATGCATAAATTTTTACTTACTGCCCTTCTCGCCAGCCTTTCTACCTCTGCTTTCGCACTTTTCCCTGTGCAAACTGATTGGCAAGCGAATCACTTACAAGGCAAAGTGAAATCTGTTATTTCACATTCGGAAGATAATCCTGAAGCGGCAGAAGGAGAGGTGGTCACGAACGATGTTCGTCAATTTTATAACGAACAAGGTTTCTTAATTAAAACTGAAGATGTTACTGGCGAGTCTGAACATTTCGATAAAACGACTGCGAATTATCGATATGATCAAAACAATCGATTAGAAGAAATTCGTTACGATATCTATAAAGAGACTCATGGAAGACTCTACCGCTATCAAGAAAACAGCGATGGTTCGGGTATCATTTTAGAAATCACCTATGTAGGCAAAAAGCCGAAAAAGCCGAACTTCCAAGAAGATTACATCAAAAGAGTTTATGACAAAGATGGCAAACTCATCTCTGAAGCTGTTTATTATGCAAAACTTATTGACGGCCATGCGAAAAAATTCCATTACAAGGACGATAAACTCATCAAAGCTTGTGACTTTGATGACAATGGAAAAGAAAGTAATTGCGAAACTTATCGTTATCTCGAAAATGGCGACTTTGTACATAACACGTCTTTTAATGAGGGACGAGCAGATTTTACTTATGACAAAAATCACAATGAATTAAAACGCCAAATTTTTGACAAACACGGAAAATTGGAAGAAACCCTCACAACGCGTCATAAATTTGATCAACACGGTAATGTGATTGAAAGCATTATGTATGATGAAAAAGGCATATGGTTAGATAAAACCACAAAGAAATATGAATATTATGAATAATCTCTTTTAAACTGAGCATTTTTATTATGTTTTTTAAATCTAAACAACACGCTGATAAATTAGACCAAACATTAACAACCAAACTGGACAAAATCTTTCAATATTTTAAGGCGAAAGAAGAACCACCTGAGAGGTTGTTTGCCCGAAATCACAAAGTTGCGCCAATGGCAATCGCAACCTATTGGCATTATGGTAAAGCCAATTTAGATGAATCTGAATTGCTAGAAAATACGGGATTATCTGATTTATACCAACCTCTAGAGTTGCTTCTGACAAAAACAATGAAACTGCCTTGCATTACGCGCATAGAATTTGAAGAAGAAAATTGGGTTCAATTATTTCTTTCTATTGATTTTAAATTAAACCCAACAGATAGCTCACTTTTTAGAGTTTTTATTTTTCCCGATCAGGATAGCTTCGTTTTCGCCGAAACGGATCAAGCGAACAACCTTTTTCAGAGTATGATACAGGCAAAGCCATTTAATCAACATAGTCCACATTATGAGCAATTTTTATCCTCAGTTAATGCCGTGTTTAATGCGATTGAAAAGCCAGAAGATTTCTCTCTATTAGATCAAAAACTCGCAAAAATTGAACGTTATCTTCAAACGCAACAAGATGGATGTATCGACGTCAAAAACACCCTCTTTGAAACGCCTATCCATGCCTATCAATTTTACTATTCCGACAATTGGGATGATTATTCCAAAGAAAAATTTAAGGAATTAGATTTTGGCGGCGACATGTATGATTTACAAAGCCAATTCTGTAACCCAATGGGATTCGTACCTGCTTCTCGAGAAGAATTTTTTAATGGTTCTGGCTATTCTTTTTTAAATATTGGGTTCGGCATAAAACCGCATAAGGAATATGAACATATTATTAAAGAAACTGAATTTGAATTTCCGCAAAGAATTGAGTTATTTGCTGGGCAACCTATTAGAGATGCCGCATATTCATTACAACATGCTGATAAGCTTTTTATTTCTAATTTAATGGCAGCGATTTATTATGCCAAACCGCTTGATGAACAACATTACAAGTTTGCTTTGTTAAAACAAGCCGTCGATTTGATTTGCGATAGCATTGACAGACGTGAAACTGAAATCAATCAAGAAGCCTTATTTGATGAATTAATTACGTTGCTTGAAACGAAAAAATACATCAAAGCAAAATATATTAAGCAAGTTAAAAGCCTCTATAAATGGCTAAATAAAGACCTTGAAAAATGTCGAGAGAAAATGATCGCATTTGGTGATATCTATGAGGACGAAGATTTCGATGAAGAATATGCTAAATTAGAACTTATCAGAAGTTATCTACATTGCTACCAAGATGACTGGAAAATTGATTATGACTCACTCAATCATTTTCTTTCTGAGTCTCTTGAACAAACTTTCGAAATCACTTTCGAAGAGGCAAAGCATGAGTTTGCACGTATTAAGGCTAAAGTAGAAGAAAAAAGTGATTATACTTTGCTTTATGTTGATACGGGTTCTGATAATTTCTATTGCTTAGTTTGCCCAAAATCAGCCGCGCCTCGCATAATAGAAATTGCAGATATATTAAATTTACCTATCAACCATTAAGTTATAGATAAGAAAACTGCCTAGCAGCAATAAAGAGTGGTTGGTTTTGACTGCGTTTTTGCAAAATAGTGAATAAATCTAACCGCTTGTAAAAAGCTATTGCCCTTTATTTGAAATAACTTTTCCGCTTGTTATCGCTATGATATATAAATTTTAGAACTATCAGAACAATTCATAAAATCAGCTGTCGTATGTTAGTAATTTGATTAAAATCAAACTTTTAAGAAATAGTAACTAACACATGAAATTAGCTGTCATTTTACCGGCATACAATGCAGAAGCTTATCTAGCTGAATGTTTAGATTCCTTGTTGAATCAAACATTTCAGGATTTTTGTATTCTCGCAATTAATGATGCCTCAATAGATAATACAAGTAAAATTCTTGAATCTTATGCAAAAATAGACCCTCGTTTGCGTGTTTATCATTTCACTCAGAATCAAGGGGAACCCTCAGCAGGGAAATTAGCAAAAGATATACTTAACTATATGAATGTTGAATATGTTGCCCGTATGGATGCCGATGATATTTGTGCGCCCCACCGTTTTGAAAAGCAAATTCAATATTTAGAGAATCATCCTGAAATTGATATTTTAGGAAGCAATGCTGTGCTCTTTAATCATGAGCAGACAGATAAATCACCTGCGATTAGTGATCTCCCTCTTTTAGATAAAGATATAAAAGCACATTTTTCTTTAGCCCGTGGCCATATGATTAACCCATCTGTAATGTGGCGACATTCAAGTATCAAAGAGTTAGGGCTTAATTATGCACAAACCTCTACTGCGCCCGATTTTCATATGTGGATACAATGTGCATTAAACGGAAAAACATTTGCGAACTTGCCTGAACCTCTATTATTTTATCGGGTACATTCAGAACAAGAAAGCCAAAAGCGCGCGAAATTAAGCGAGGCGGTTCAATATTCTATGGAGTTATGGATACATCATTTATTTCCAGAATTACAATCTCAAGAAGTGAGTTTACTCAGTCGCATACTGCATGAAAAATCAATTAGATTAACCACTGAAGAGTTTGAAATTGCCTTTTCGGCTTATGACAAAGTTCGCGCTAATCATGGGCCTTCAAGATTTGGCGAAGATCGCGAAACGATGTTTAGTATTTTAGATAAACATACGCAATTTTTGAAAAATGTGTTCTATGAAAATATTGCTTAATCTTTAAAGCGGTCATTTTTCTCAAGTTTTTTACAAAATTTAAGGGAATGTTCATACATTCCCTTATTATTTCTTACTTTTCTAGCAATACCTCAGCTTCCATACTTTGAAATATATAGCCCTGGCCTGGCACAAACGTAATATTTAATCGAGATAAATAAATCTTAAATTGTGGTTGATCTATCACAAGTAAGTTTTCTTTCAGCTTATCTAAATCCTCTTTTTTTTGAAATTGCATCGGATCAAGTCCATGGCGTTTCATCTGCGTATGAATATAGGTATCTAAATCAAGACAATAATTTTCTTTATCCCAACAAAAGAACGCTTCGTTTGGTTCATTCTTCACACGATAGCTATAATGCCCATTTAAATAAAGATTTCGATAATCTTTTATATTTAATGGCTTATCATAACCTTGTCGGAATTCATAATTTGACACTTCACTCTCTTCGAATAAGAGCACTTGATTGTCTTCAATATACATCGTTAATAAGTAGTATGCCGAAGGTCCATACTGCGCAATAAATGCGGCTTCTTTATCATACTTATACCAATCAACTCGATCTGCTGGTTTAGGCATCTCATTGACCAAATAATCTTTAGTGGATTTCAAGTTTTGCCAATCACCCAATGCTACACTGCTAATATTCTCTAAGCGCGAGCGTATTTCATATACTGATTTTAATTTACCTTGTTCATCACGTAAATTAAGCTTATCCAATAACGCAACAAAGCGTTCTGTTTGACTTTGATAGGCTATTTGAGTGGGATTGCTAAGCCAAGTGATGCTGCAAATAAACAACATGGCTATGACTGAAATCAACCGATACTGACGAATTTTAGGTATCATTAATATCAAATAAGCGAGTGAAAGTGCGATACTCATCGCCACTAAGTAAATTCGCGAAACGGTTAATGCATATGTAGCAATTCGAACTTCAACCGCCATCCAAAGTAAGCCTAAAGGAATAATCGCTAAATAAGGATAAATATTAAAAAAACGATGCCAGCGAGGTCTGCTTTGAGGAAGCATTCTTAATAGACATACCACCAAACCAAGGAGTAAGTAAGGCAAGACAATACCCGCTACAGCACCATCCGGCAGGTGTCTATTACTTAAAATAACACCGACATAAACGTAAAGCAGTATCGTAAAAATAATTAACGCGGGGCCTAAAATAAAATTGTTGAGGATCTCAAAAATAGGTGAAACAGTGATTTCTTCTCGCGATTGAGACTGTTCAAATAATAAGAAAAACAATGGGATGCAAAGATATGCCCAAAATAAACTCATTTTGGTATAAACCGATAAATCCCAACTAATTCCAAGCAATACATTACTCCAAGAAAGCAGTGTAGCTGAAAGGCCAATAATGATGCCGCCAGCAATAAAAGCTAAGATGAGATGCAATAGCACTTTAAAATGATGATAAACAAAAGTTTGATTGTTTTTGACAAATGGAAAGCTACACAAAGCAATCAACATGATTCCTGTAGCCCCCCAGAACTGAGCGCTATAAAAGTAAAATTCTGCAAAGTCATTCGTTTGCCAAACAACAAGACAGACTAAAATAGGAACAATCCATGAAAAATAATAAAAACGATAAGGGCGGGTTAAATAAATAAAAGCAAAGAGCATCGGCTCAAACATCCAATAACCGAAATGCTCACCGCCGCGCACACTGGTATCCATCATCAATAATGGGATTGCATAAGCAATCACCATCACAATTTCTATCGGATGGCGCATAACCATTGCATTTAAACGGTGCTGCAGCTGTTGAAAAAAGTGGGTTATAGACATAAATCTCCTTAATTTATCCACGCTTCATCTATCCTGTTCTAAATAGTCCGGATATTACAAGCGGTCATTTTTAGCTAATTTTTTGCAAAAACGCTGTGAAACATCACAGCGTTTTAAATTTACGGCTACTTATCAAAAATAGCTTTTGTATATGTTCGATTATAGTAATAACCGCTTTCTGGTCTAAATTTCACTTCAAGCTCACTTAAATAAATCGTAAAGCTTGGTCCATCAATTTTTAATAAATCTTGACTAAGTGATTCAAGCTCAGTTTTAGAAATTCTTTTCATCGGGTCTAGCTGATGTTCTTTGAATACTTTATGAATATGTTCATCCATATTGGTACAATATCTGTCGTGATCTTCAATAAAACAAACCTCTTGTTTCTCTTCTTGTTTATCCTCGCTTTCATCAGATTTCATATAAGCCCGAGGCTCTAGACGATAGAATGAATATGTCGGCACTCGAATCCATTTTTTATACGAAGTCACATCAATCGATTCCCATTCAAATGTAACTTTAGTAATAAAATTATTTTCTGGGGTGCTAATACTTTCATCATTGAAGCGAATCTCATCACCATAAATGTAGAATGTAAAAAGTTCTTCGGATTTTTTGCCATATTTCTGCTTAAATGCCTCTTTTCTTTCTTCGAAAGGAGGTTCTCCATAAGATTTAATCTCCATTCGATAAAGCAAATAATCTGATACTTTATCTAATTCATCCCAATCTTTAAGATCGCTTTTCGGCATATTCTCTAAACGTTCGACAAAATCTACATCATCACGAATTTTGCCTGAACCATCTGATAAATTAAGTTTTTTCAATAACTGTTCAAAACGCACGGTTTGGCTTTGGTAAGCAATTTCTTGTGGTTTAACAATCCAAGTCATAGCAAAAATTGCCACCATGACAACCCCAGAAATCAGGCGGTATTGACGTGCTTTTGGCACAATCAGGATCGCATAAGCAATCGTAATCGCGGTAGCCAAGGCCACTAAATAAATTCGTGGTTCAGTCCAAGCATAGGCACTAATACGGCGATCAATCGCCAACCATAACAACACGATTGGCACAATAGCAAGATATGGATAGAACTTAAAGAAAGTTTCCCAACGGGCTTTAGCACAAATAGAACGTAGTGCATATACACCTAAACCGCCAAGCAAATAAGGCAAGGTAATATTCGCCAACATCCCTTTTGGTAATACGCCTTCAAAAATAATTCGCACAACATAAGCATAAAGCAACACCGTGAAAATCATCAATGCTGATGCTAATACGAAATTAACTAAAATTTCAGAAATGCGATCTAACGTCATTTCCGATTTAGCTTGGCGTTGTTCGAATACTAAGAAAAAGAGTGGCTGAGTAAAAATGCCTAAAGAAGTATAAAAATGCTGGTAGAAGCTATCAGAAAACTCGACATTAAAGAGTGTTGTAATCGTAAATAAAATAGCCGCGACTAATCCAAACACCAACAACCATACCATTGTCGCTAAGCCAAGATGGAATAGATTGGTAAAATTACGGTAGGTAAACCCTTTATTATTTTTTTCAAATGGGAAACCTAATAACACCAGTAACGCAATAAAACTTGCGCCCCAAAATTTTGAGCTCGTGAGATAAAAATCAGCATTATCATTAGTCATCCCAATAATAGCGATCGCCACTAATGGCACAATCCATGAAAAACGATACCAAGAATATGGGCGAGAGAGATAAACAAAGATAAATAACATTGGCTCAAATACCCAATAAGCCAAATGTTCACCTTTATGAGTCCCTAATTCCATAAACCAAATTCCAATTGCAAATGCACTAATTAGAAAAATTTCAATCGGATGTGTAGATACAGCACTTTTTATTTGTGCTTTAGTATTTCCTAAAAATGTTGAAATAGACATAAGCATTATTCCTAGTGAGATTATCGGATACTTGAGCTTAATTTAACGAAAAAATTTTCACTTTGCAACAAATTTTAAAGTGTAAAGCTATAATTTACAAAATTAACTTTGCAATTATCCTCTGAAAGACAAAAACGACATGGAAAAACCCTGCATTTTTAAGCTAAAATGAGAATGATTTTTTCCTAAACATAGAAAGACTATGACGACCTTAGCAGAAATCCTACTTACCATAAAATTGCAGAATGCGCTCTTTATTGACCCCAAACGCATTCGATTGCTTAAAGAAATTCAGGCTTGTGGTTCAATTAACCAAGCAGCAAAGAATGCTCAAGTGAGTTATAAAAGCGCATGGGATCATCTAGAAGCCATGAATAACATTAGCCCAAAACCACTGTTAGAAAGAAATATTGGTGGGAAAAATGGGGGTGGGACGTCATTAACTCCCTACGCAAAACGCCTGTTACAACTCTATGATTTACTTGAAAAAACGCAGGCGCATGCTTTTGAAATTCTACAAGATGAATCTATTCCACTTGATAGCTTGCTTGCTGCCACGAATAAATTCTCTCTGCAAAGTAGTGCTCGTAATCAATTTGTGGGTAAAGTGAGTAAACTAGCGTTAAAAGCCAACTATTGTTTGGTAGAAGTTTCTATTGCTGAACTCTCTCACCCATTACAAGTGTCTATTACCTCGCGTAGTGCAGAACGTTTAGGCCTATCTTTAGGCAAAGAAGTCGTCGCTATGTTTAAAGCCCCATGGTTAAACATTCAGGATAAAGCTGAAGAAAATATTGCTAATCAGTTCCCTGCTACGATTATTTCTATTTCGCCAGAAGAGGTATTGCTCAAGCCAGAAGGCAGTGACACAATACTTTGTGCAAGCTTAAAAAACGGCTCATTTTGGCAAGTAGGACAAGCAGTTTGGGTTAAGGTGGCACCAGAACAAATCATTTTAGCAACCTTAGTTACATAAGTTTTTAAATGTAGGCAAAGTCTTGGTCGAGGGATTACAGATAGTAAACGGAATATGAAAATGCAAAACTGAGATACGATTTTGGTTTTTGAAGCCAAATAATCATCTATCAATCTAAGGTGGGGTTATCCCACCTTATTTTTTAATGCTAAACGGAATGTACCAATCCCGCTTTTTAATACCAGAATACTTAATATCATACTTGCTAGTGAATCAACCCATAACCATCCCATAAAATAGGCGCTTAGTCCCGAAAGAATGGCAATAATGGAGCCAAATAAATCGGTTAGTACATGCAGATAAGCCGCTTTGATATTGAGATTATCATGATCACTGTTCAACATCATCTTTGCAACGAGAAGATTTACCAATAATCCTAAAGATGCCACCCCAAGCATCGGTAATGCTATCATCTCGATGGGATTTTGCCAGCGTTGAATCGCTTCAACTAAAATCATCAATGCCACAACAATCAATGAGCCGCTATTAAGTAGGGCAATGTATCGTTGTTTTTGAGCGGATAGAAACAACGCTAACAAGGCTAAAAATAACGATAAGCTATCATTTGCCATGTGTCCCGCATCAGCCATGAGTGCCAAACTGTTAAACCAATAGCCGCCAACAAATTCGGCAACCATAAAGCCGGTAATGATGGCAAAACTGAGCGCTAAGATTTTTTTATCTTGTGGAATATGTTCATGAGATGAATGGTCATGATGTTCATGGGAACGGTGGTCGGACATAATGCTCCTCATTGTGTTTTTAATTAACTTGAGGTAAAGTATAAAGTCCGTAGGAACTACAAGGTCAAGGCTTGATTTTAAAAAAATGAAGATTCACGAACTCAGCAAACAAAGCGGTATTCATTTAGAAACCATTCGTTATTATGAAAAAATGGGTTTAATGCCGGAGCCTAAACGGCTGGCAAATGGTTATCGAGATTATGATGAAGCCAGTTTGAAGCAATTAAAATTTATTAAAACCTGCCGAACGTTAGATTTTAGTTTGGCCGAAATTAAGTATTTTAATGCATTGAAAACTCAGCAGTCTCAACATTGCGAAGTGGATAGCATGTTGGCGAAGCGTTTGGTTTCGGTTGAGGAAAAAATTGCCGAACTGACCGAAATTAAACATTTCCTACAAAGTTTAATTACCGAAGATGATCATCAAGCCGCAGATTGTAAAGCAATGGCAGAATTGGAAAAAGCTTGAAAACTGAGATGATATTTCACAAGCGGTCAGATTTTTAGAATTTTTGGCATAGTAGACAAAATAGTTGCTAATCCGTCAAAATCTATGCCATGTGGACAAAACAGTTGCTAATGTTTATTTTTTAAAATATTAGCAACTCTTTTTATTTAAAAAATCCTTTATAAACATAACTTTACGTTTTTTCGTTAATCCATTATGATTATTTAATTGACGCTTTAGATATTTAAATAATCCCTCTAGCCTATTTGTTGTATTTTCTATATTCATTTCAGTATGCTTTTCAAAGGTAAATAAATAATTCATATAATACTTCAAACTGGCATAAGCCCCTCTTACATTTCTATGTTTATAAGGAAAATAGCCTTTTTCATTTCCTTTATCACTTCTTTCTTTTAAAAAATCCTCATGCTTTATAAACCAAGCATATAAACGACGATAAAAGTCATTTTTTGAACTTTTTACCAATGATTTCGCAATTATTTTCAATTCTTTACCCGCTTGTGACTGATGTTTTTTCCTTAATTTTCGCATCACAATCGAGACCATATGAAACTGACACATCTGCACAGGAGTATTAAATAGCTCTTTCATTAGACCTCGCCTACCATCACAAGTAATTGATTGAATTATATAGCCTTTTTCTCTTAATCTATTTAATGCAAGTTTATAGTAGATATCTTTTTCCGTCCTTACAAAATGATATGAAACGACTTTATCTGTTTTTGAATCCATCATCACTAAAACACCAGAATAACGATGAAAAAAGGTCGTATCCATAATGATATTAAGGTATCGATTTTTAGGCTGATTTAAAGATGTTTTAGGGGCTTTATCAATATATCGTCGTATGGTTCTAACTGAACACTGATATTTTATCGCGAGCTGTTGATAGGTTTGTTTTCCAGAGGTGTAATCAGCCCAAATTTTAATAGGATCTAATTTGTTTTTTAGGATAAATGTTTTATGGCATTGATTACAAAAATAACGTTGGGCATTATTTTGCTTACCATGTTTCTTTATTCTTGCACTTTGGCAAAATGGACAGTTTTTTGTTCATATTTCAAAAATAGGGCTTAAAGCCTTGTACTATAAGGCTTTAAGCCACTTTTTAGCAACTATTTTGTCTACTATGCCGAATTTTTTGCAAATTCATCACAAAATCTGACCGCTTGCTATCAGGAAGAATTATTTTGTTCCGAAGATTTTATCGCCTGCATCACCTAAACCAGGAACAATATAGCCGTGTTCATTTAAGTGGCTATCGATTGATGCGGTATAAAGCTCAATATCTGGATGTGAATTTTTTAATGCTTCAATCCCTTCAGGCGCTGCCACTAACACCAATACTTTAATATGCTTACAACCTGCATCTTTAAGCAAATCAATAGTAGCAATCATCGAACCGCCAGTTGCTAACATCGGATCTACGATAATGGCTAAACGCTCTTCCACATCGTTAGCTAATTTTTTGAAATATGGAACTGGTTGCAAAGTTTCTTCATCACGGTAGATACCCACTACGCTAATACGCGCGCTTGGAATATGCTCTAACACCCCATCCATCATTCCAAGACCTGCACGTAAAATTGGTACCACAGTCACTTTTTTGCCTTTGATACGATTCACCGCAACCTTGCCACACCAACCATCAATTTCTACTAATTCGGTTTCCAAATCTTTAGTTGCTTCATAAGTTAACAAGCTACCTACTTCTGTCGCTAATTCACGGAAATCTTTAGTGCTAATGTCTGCTGCACGCATTAACCCTAATTTATGTTGAACAAGCGGGTGTTTTACCTCAACAATTTTCATATTTGACTCCTTTTATTTGGTTGAATTGAGTTTTGCGATCTCTTCATCACGTAAAACTCGGCGTAAAATTTTACCTACGTTAGTTTTTGGTAATTCATCTCTAAATTCAATATCTTTCGGAATTTTATAACCCGTTAAATATTGACGACAATAATTACGTAATTCTTCTCGGGTTAAACTTTCATCTTTTTTAGTCACGAAAATCTTAACCGTTTCGCCAGAAACAGGATGCGGCACACCAATCGCTACCACTTCACCCACTTTCGGATTATGCGCAACCACATCTTCAATTTCGTTCGGATAAACATTAAAGCCAGAGACAATAATCATATCCTTTTTACGATCGACAATACGTAAATTCAGATCTTCACCCATCACAACAATATCACCGGTTGCCATCCAACCATCAGTTAACACTTCGGCACTATCTTCTGGTCGGTTCCAATAGCCTTGCATCACTTGCGGGCCTTTAACCCACAATTCGCCACGCTCGCCTAACGGCACATCATTACCTTGTTCATCCACAATACGAATATCCGTATTCGGCACTGGCACACCAATTGAGCCATTATGCTCAGTTGCATCATTTCTCGCAGCTGCAATGATTGGCGAACATTCTGTCATTCCATATCCTTCAATAATATGAGAACCCGTTGTATCAAACCAACGTTTTGCTACGGCACTTTGAATAGAGGCACCACCACCTACGCTTAATCGAAGAGATGAAAAATCCACTTCTTTAAAATGTTCATTATTTAATAGCGCGTTAAATAGCGTATTTACACCTGTAATCGCCACACAACGGTATCTTTTCAGCTCTTTAATAAAACTTGGAATATCGCGCGGGTTGGTAATCAATAAGCCCGTAATACCTAACTCAATAAATAATAGGCAGTTAATTGTTAAAGCAAAAATATGATACAAAGGCAGTGGAATCACCGCGACGCCATCTTTTACGCCTCTAAGTAATGGTTCTCCTACCCATTTAGCTTGAGCAATGTTAGCGACAATGTTGGCATGGCTTAGCATTGCACCTTTTGCAACGCCTGTTGTACCGCCAGTATATTGTAAGAAAGCGAGATCACTTGATTGTAGTTGAGGTTTAACATATTGGCGTTGTTTACCAATACTTAATGCCTCACGAAAGCTTACTGCGTGTGGAAGTTTATATTTCGGTACTAATTTTTTGATATATTTTACGACAAAATTAACTAGAGTGCGTTTACCGAAAGAAAGTTGGTCACCCATACGAGTTAAAATAACGTGCTGAATACCTGTTTCAAACACGACTTTTTCTAGTGTCGCAGCGAAGTTAGAAATGATTACAATGGCTTTTGCACCACTGTCGTTAAGTTGATGAGCTAATTCACGTGGCGTATAAAGTGGATTAACATTTACCACAACTAAACCTGCACGTAATGCGCCAAATAAGGCTATCGGATATTGCAATAAATTCGGCATCATTAAGGCGATACGATCGCCTTTTTCTAAACGTAATTCATTTTGTAAATAAGCCGCAAATGCTCGACTACGCTCTTCTAATTTACGAAAAGTTAAAACTTTTCCCATATTGATATATGCTGGAATATCTGGGTGGCGACGAACTGCCTGCTCAAATAACTCAACTAACGATTCATATTGGTTTACATCAATAGTTTTTTCCGCGCCCGGCGGATAATTATCAAACCAAATTTTATCCATTACTGTGCTCCTAAGACACTTTTCCTAAAAAAACAGGCGTAATGTTTGCCTGCTGTTTATGATTTATTCTTTTTTTAACGCCCCAGAAAGCGCAAACGGTCGAAATTAACATACAACTTGCAACTGCTAGCTCATTCTTAAATACAGCAGAAAAAATTATTGCAGAGAGAATTAACACCAGCAGAGGCACACCATAAATCCACATAACGCCATTAAGCAACGTCGTTTCCGACAAACCTAGCTCGATACGATCACCAGGTTTTAATGGCTCATTTACGGTTAATTCAAATTGAGGGGCAGTTTTTTCACCAGCAAGAGCAGATAACGCTTTTGTTCCACAACCTTTTTGTGCAGCACAGCTACCACAAGCACTTTTAGCAGAACATTGAACTTGCGCAATGCCATTTTCATAATGCACAACTGTGGCTATCTCGACTAACATCCGCTTACTCCTTGATGGCTAAATCCATTCAAAAAATTGGTTAATTTTACCAAACTTTCCAGAATATTTCGCTAATAACCGAAAATATCCATAAAAAAAGCTACTCAATAGAGTAGCTTTTAAACATATATAATCTTTCTCGTTTATTTTTGCGGTTGTTCAACAGGTTGATTTGCGGAGGTTTGAGCTTTCGCCTTTTCCTCATTACTTAATTCAGCATGTTGTGCAGTACGAGTTGGTTCAATTGATTGATTATTCATTATCATTTGAACGCGTTGTTCTTGTTGCGCTAATTTTTCTGGCGTTGCTAAGTCTTTTGCTGGTGCATTATAACTTACTGCTTCAACACCATTACTAAATGGTTCAGTTACTAATGCTGGAGTAGCATTTGCCATTTCATTTTGTTGATTAACATAATTCACGCCAAATACAGCAACTAAACAAACCGAAGCTGCAATACCAGCTTGCATCAGTGGCACACTCCAACGTTTTAATTTAACCAATAAACCTCTTGGTTTCGCTTCAATCGTTTCTTCTTCAATTAAAGCAGCCATTTTTTCTGAGAAATCTGCACCTAAAATCATCTCTTCGCCTTGCATTACATTGCGAATTGCATGATAGCTTGCCCATTTTTGCTGTAAGTCTGAAGATTTAACAAGTTCTTGTGCAAAACCAGTTTCTTCTCCATCCATATAAGCCGAAAGGCGTTCATTTTGTTGCATAAATAACTCCAAATTTACTTTCAATTTTTGCTGGCTTAATGCAGCACTTAACCTTGATTAATAAGCGGATTGACTTTTGCATCAATCGCCTCTCTTGCTCTAAAAATTCGAGAACGAACTGTACCCACCGGACATTGCATTTCTTCTGCAATTTCCTCATAGCTTAACCCTTCTAATTCGCGTAAGGTAATCGCGCGTTTTAGTTCTTCAGGTAAACTTTCGATGGTTTCAAATACGACACGCTTTAATTCATCCGATAACACCAAATTCTCAGGTGTATCTGCTTCACGAAGCTGTGTGCCAACCTCATAACTTTCAGCATCTTCCGCCAAAATATCTTCTCTTGGCGGGCGACGCCCTAAAGAGGTTAAATGGTTTTTTGCGGTATTCACGGCAATACGATAAAGCCATGTATAAAATGCACTTTCCCCTCGGAAAGAGTCTAATGAACGATAAGCCTTAATAAAAGACTCTTGAACAATATCAGGAATATCATCGCGTGCGACATAACGAGTTAGCAATCCTGCTACTCTATTTTGATAGCGAACAACGAGTAAATTAAATGCCTTTTTATCACCTTTTTGTGCTCGTTCAACCAATTCTTGATCGGTTACCTGCTCACTCATGAATTTGCGCTCTCCTAAATTGACGCTTATGTGTTCCATTCATCTTACACCTCGTTAGTGTGTTGGTTACAAGAAAAGTTCACAACAGCAGTAAAAAAATGTTTGAAAATTTATAATTTTTTATTGAGATCCCTTACTGGATCGTTGTTTTACTAAGGCTAAAGCCAATAAAAATAAACTGATTAAATAAAGTGGCATATTACCATAACGGCTAAATAATGTTTCTCCTATTACCGCTGAAACTGACTCAGTTAATACCCCTTCTTCAAATTGTGGTAATTGAGAAATAACTTTACCTTGCTCATCTACCCAAGCAGTAATACCCGTATTAGCCGCACGAAGTAGCGGTTTACCTAATTCTAGCGCCCGCATTCTTGCCATCTGAAAATGTTGCCATGGCCCAATAGATGCACCAAACCATGCATCGTTAGTAATTGTTAATAGATAATCAGATTGCTGCGAAAGTTGATTTTTCTGTACCTGATCACCGAAAATAATCTCATAACAGATCGCCATATTAAAACGATAATTCTTTGCTAGCATAGCGGGCTGAACATATTCACCTTGAGATAAATTAATTGGTAAGATAAATACTTCTCGCATCCAATCTAGCAAAGATCCAAAAGGCACATATTCGCCAAATGGCACTAAGTGATGTTTTTTGTATCTCGTGCTTTCAAACATTTGATACGCACCTTGCTTATTCCCAAGCACTAATGCGCTATTAAACATCTCTTGATTAGCATCTTGATATAAAGTGCCGATAATAATCTCGCTATTTTTTTCACTGCCTGCAGCATCAAAACTCTGCATAATCGGTTGAATATCCGATTCTAAAGCCGGAATGGCAGATTCAGGTAAAATAACCACGTCGCTTTTACCTAATAGGGGCGCGACTAATCGGTAATAAGTTTGTACCGTTTGTGCAAAATAGTCAGGATCCCATTTTATCTGCTGAGCAATATTACCTTGCACTAGGCTAACAACAAGCGGTGCTTTTTGCGGATCTTTTTGCAAATGAGTCAATGATTTTGACCCGAAAGCAAGCACTACTACAAATGCAATACTGCCTAATTGCAGCCAATCTATTCTTTTTTGTTTAATCAGTACACGCCCTATTTGCAATAAACAAGCCGTTACCGTTATTACAAAAAAAGTTAAGCCTTCTACACCAAAAATCTGCGCGATTGCAAAAAACGGTGAATCAATTTGGCTATAACCAAATTGTAACCATGGGAAACCTGTGAACATCACACCGCGTAAATATTCGGTAAACGTAAATAGCGAGGCCAATGCCAAAGGGTTTGTCAGAGAAAAACGTTTAGCTAAATAGACAAACAGTAAATTATACAATGCCAAATAAGAGGCCAATAACAACACGGCTAAGTAGCTAACCATTTCCGGCACGCCACCAAATTGAATCATGCTAACATGAATCCAATTTACCCCTACACTGAAATAGCCAATAGACCAGCAAAACACAGCCAAAAGCGCTGTGCGTCTTGGCGAAATCATCACGCAGCCTAACAAGCCGGCTGCAGAAACATAAGCCATTGCCCAAAAATCAAAGGGCGAATAAGCAAGTACACCGCTTGCCCCAAGCAAAAAGCTCACAAGACAAGCGGTGATTTTTGTGGATTTTTTTACCAAATCAATCATGGTTTTCTGTGTTGTTTTCCATTTTTTCTAATTGTTCATCAGAAACCGTTACTCGGAATCTGACTAAACGGCGACTATCTGCAGAAGTTACTTTAAATTGAATACCTTCTAGTTCAATTTGCTCACCATACTCTGGCAAATGCCCGCAGGCTTGCGTCACAACACCGCCAATAGTATCCACTTCTTCATCTGTAAAATTGGTTGCAAAAGTTTCGTTAAACTTCTCAATATCAGTTAATGCTAATACGGTGTAAGTATGGCGAGAAAGTTGACGAATCGGTTCTTCCGTTTCTTCATCAAACTCATCATCAATATCACCAACTATTTGTTCTAGAATATCTTCAATGGTCACTAAACCAGACACTGCACCAAACTCATCGACGACAATCGCCATATGAAAACGCTCAGAACGGAATTCTTTTAACATACGATCTAATCGCTTAGATTCTGGCACAATTACCGCTGGGCGAAGAATCGATTGCAAATCGAATGGTTCTGCATCGCTACGCAAAAACTTCAACAAATCTTTTGCTAATAAAATACCCGCAATCGTATCTTTACCTTCTTCTTGTAAAACAGGAAAACGTGAATGCGCAGAATAGATAATTTGATCGACACAAGCTTCCAACGGTAAATTTGCATCAATAAAAACAATTTGAGAGCGCGGAATCATAATATCTCGAACGCGAAGTTCTGAGATTTCCATCACCCCTTCAATCATTTCTTTCGTGTCACTATCAATCAACTCGTTATCTGCAGAATCACGGATCACTTCCACTAAATCTTCACGATTTTTAGGTTCAGATTGAAAGAGTCCGCCCAATAACGACTGTAAAAAAGGTTTTCGTTCTGTTTTTTCTGATACTGAATTCGATGAATTATCTTCGCTCATAAATTGTTTCTCTGTGTAAAAAATGTCTATATTTTCCCACAAAATCTGTGGTGTGATAATAAAATTATTTCTATTTGTTGAAAATTAGCATAGCATAGACCCAAGTTTTTTGCATTTATTCTCAACAAGAGGACATTTATATGAAATTAAGTCAATTTGCCGTAGCCATTGGTGCATTATTTGCCGTCTCGACCACTTGGGCAGGAAATTTAACTGCATCTAGTAATGTAGAAATTCTTGCCTTTGATGGCTTACGCGTAAAAATGGGGCAAACGCCACAAATCAATGATGAAAAACAGCACCAAGTTGTGATTGCCGCTGGCGATATTGTTGATGGTAACTATTATGCGACCAATCCAATTGTATTGAGCTTCCAAGGTTCAAACGAAAACATTGAAATTGTTGCACCAACCTTACGTAATAAAGCTGCTGCAGAAAAATTCAAAAATGCCCCAACTTTTGAAATTAAAACCGCTTCAGGTAAAAACATTACCTTTAACCAAGATTTCTTAAAAGGCGAAGGGTTTGCGCCAAATAGCCGCGTGGAAGAAAATTTAGCGAAATATAATGCAGGGAAAGGTGTAGCCGCTATTCCAGCATTTACGAATGCAGCCATTGAAGCAAAAGGACAAATGATTGTCAGCACCAATAATATTAAAGAAGAAGAGCTACAACTACTCTTTAGCAAAGCAGATAAAGAGACTCAGCAACGCTTCTTAGAATGGGCAAAGAAAAACGCCAAATAAAATGAAATCACCCGCCAACAAGCGGGTGATTTTTTATATAATTTACCAATGCTATTCCAATGCACTAAACCAATCTTCCGTTTTTGTATTGACATCAAATACTTGCCCTAATAATGGCGTTAGTGGGTTTACGCCTAATGCTCTTGCCATTGGCACGCTTTTAAGCACAGGTTCATTCCAAGTGTGCAAAGCAAGCGGATAAGCTCCCCAATGAATCGGCATAAATCTCGTTGGTTGTAGTTTTGCAGCTAATTGCGCAGTTTGTTCTGGGAAAAGATGGTTATCTGGCCATCTTTCGTTATATTGTCCATTCTCAATAAACGCAATATCAATTTTGCCAACACGGCTGGCAATTTCATCAAAATGTTTACCTTGAGAGGAATCGCCATGGTAGTAAAAACGTTCTTCGTTTTGACCCCGCTGATGCTCAATTAAAAAACCAGACCACAATGCTTTATTCTTATCAAATAGGCTACGGCTCGAATCATGTCTTGCGGGCAATGCTGTGTACTTTACGCCATTGCGTTCTGTGCTTTGCCACCAGTCTAATTCCGTGATGCGAGCAGCATCGACTCCCCACTTTTGTAACATCACACCCATTCCTAAAGAAACCACAAAATGGCTTTGCGTTTTCGCCAATTTTTCTATACTTTCTTGTTCTAAGTGATCGTAATGGCTATGTGAAAGCAGCACAACATCTATAGGCGGTAATGCTTCAATTTCTGCCACAGGTGGTTGAAAGCGGTGCATCATAATTGGCACAGGAGAGGCACTTTTTCCAAAAAGCGGATCAGTGATGATAGTTTGATTGCCAATCCGCATAAGCAGCGTGGAATGCCCAAACCACATAAACCGACTCTGTTCAGCGGGTGCTAACAATGCGTCCCAATCTGGTTTAACCGTTGGTAATGGTTGTTTCGGGTGGAAATCTTTTTCATTAAATGTCATTTTCCAAAGTGCGCTAGCAACATCTGTGGGTGCCCGTTGAGGTTCTGCATTATAGAAAGTTTGTGTGTCAGGATCATAATGATCGCTTTTCGGATATACCGGATAAGTGGGTGGATAAAACCAATAGGTAGCAAATGCGACAAGTCCTACGAAAGTAAGTAATTTTTTCTTATGTTTCATCAGTAAAATTTGTTTTATTTAGAAATACGGCGACAATCCTACTCTAGGTTTTCATGCAATACAAGCGGTCATATTTTACAAATTTTTTACTAAGTCTAGATGAATCGCGCTATCCCATTCTCTGATTATTCGGCTTTATGCTATACTTCTTTATTATTGAACAAGCGGTTAAATTCCGTCAGTTTTTTATCAAACATCAGGTGAATTATGCAAAAAGAAATTTATTTTGGGGCAGGTTGTTTTTGGGGAACCGAAGCATTTTTTAAAAAAGTGCATGGCGTATTAGATGTAGAAAGTGGTTATGCTAATGGCTCTACTGAAGCGCCAAGCTATCAAGAAGTGTGTGCGGGCAGTGGGCACGCTGAAGTGGTCAAAATTATTTATGACGATGCTCAAATTGGCTTGCCGAAATTACTTAACTATTTTTTCCAAATTATTGACCCAACTACCCTCAATCAACAAGGGGAAGATGTTGGCGTGCAATATCGTACAGGCGTTTATTATGTTGATGTTCAAGATCAGCCTGTCATCCAAGCAGCCTTAGATTCGTTACAAAATCATTATGAATCGCCAATTATGGTAGAAAACTTACCGCTTGCACAATATTTCCCTGCAGAAACCTATCACCAAGACTATCTTGATAAAAATCCAAATGGGTACTGCCACATTAGTTTTGCTTTAATGGCTGAAATTTTACGCGATCAAGATAAATAATGAATAAAATCAATATTGCACTCTGTGCGGATAAAAACTACCTCGAACCACTTGAAACGTTATTAAAATCTATTTGTTACCATAACACTCAGGTGCATATCTATATTATTCATACTGATATTCCGGAAGATTGGTTGGTTACACAAGCGCAAAATATTGCGAAGTTTAACAATCAACTTTCACCTATTTGGTTAAATGAGGCTAATCCAGCTATTGCGCACTTAAACCAAACAATAATGCTAAACTCATTAACTATCAATGAAATCATAAAACAACTGCCTAATAAATTAAAACACGTTAATGAACTCACTTATGCTCGTTTCTTAATTCCAGAATTGATTCATGAAGAACGAGTGCTTTATTTAGATAGCGATATTATTGTAAATGCATCATTATCCAATTTATTTCATGTCGATATGAAAGAATACCCAATTGCGGCGATTGATGACTATAATTTATCAAGTGAAAACTCGCCTCACTGGTATATTTTAAATACGCCCAAAGAATTAGCATCATGTATTTCTTACCAAGGCGGCGAAAATTTTAAACCTTATTTTAATGCTGGCGTAATCTTATGGGATTTAGTGAAATGTCGAGAAGAAAATATAACGAGTAAACTATTTGCCATCGCACTATACTATCCAGATGTACTCTATGCCGATCAAGATATTCTGAACTTTGTTCTATTTAATCGCTGGCTAAGAATTGATGTTCGTTATAATGTTCAAGCACACTATGAGTTTACATTTTTACCGCTAGTGATTGAATCACCTTATATAATTCACTATATCACTGATAGAAAACCTTGGATAAAAAAATATAAAACTGAAACAATATTTCATCCATATTACCATTTCTATCATGGTTTAAGCTGGCAAGAGATTTATATGCATTATTTCTCAATTCACTAATAAAATAATGGTCAGTTTTTCAACGAAATTGCAAATTTCCGTGAAAATCACACCGCTTGTTTAACTAAAGAAACCGACATATTGTCGGTTTTTCTTTATATCCTGTTCAATTTTTTAGTTTGCTAATTTTTCGCTAATTTTTCTTCTTTAAAATGCAATTCATCAAAGGGAATGACCCTTTGACTGAATTCTATACAACAAGGAGAATACCATGAAAACAACAGCAAAAACTGTCCTTTCTACTTTACTTGCCAGCGCAGTGGCTTTGGGTATGGTGAATATCGCACACGCGATTCCACCTGAAGCTCAACAAGCGTTGAACAAAGCAACGGTTAGTGCCTCACAAGCACTTTCCACTGCACAAGCTAAAGTAGGTAACGCAGCGAAAGTAAAAGCGCTTCGCTTTATTCAAGAAAAATATGGAAAAGGTTATTTCCGTATTGATTTTCTTGATAATCAACAAATCCAAATTGTAGATGTTGATGCGACAAGCGGTGAAATTTTAGGTTCAGAAAGCAAAGCACCAAAACACTTACGTGTTCCGGCTGAAAATACTGAACTCAAAATTTCACTTGCGCAAGCGATTGAAATTGCAGAAAACAAAACCCATGCGAAAGTCGCGGAAGCAGACTTTAAAGGGAAGGCGGATAAATCTTTTTATCTGATTGAAACAGCAAATGATGGTCAAACCTTTGTAATGGCTATTGATGCACAAAGCGGTAAAACAATTGATGCACCAATGCCTCCACATGGTATGGCAGGAATGTCGCATGATAAAGGCGAGCATGCTCATTTTGGTGAACATTCGAGAAAAGGTAAACACTCAAATCAAGATGGTCATTCACGAAAAGGAGAATATCAGAACAAAGGTCAACATCCACATTCAATGTCTCAACCTCCATTTGAGAAACCTGCTGATAAAGCGACTTCTGAAGCGACAGCGCAGTAATCATGAGAACCGCACATCATTGTGCGGTTTCTATTTGAGAAATTTGCGTTATGATAGTCTTCCCTTTCTTTTTTTGAACCGATTATGCGAATTTTATTAGTTGAAGATGATCAAATGATTGCTGAAGCAATCTCACTTGGGCTTAAAAATGCTCGTTATGCCGTTGATTGGGTAAATAATGGGCGAACAGCTGAAACGGCGCTCAATAGCCAACAATATGATTTAGTTTTATTAGATTTAGGGCTCCCAGGACAAGATGGACTAACTGTTCTACGTCATTTACGCCAAAATAAAAATAATACTCCAGTATTGATCGTCACTGCTCGTGATGATTTAGAAAGCCGTTTAAGTGGTTTAGATGGTGGTGCAGATGACTACATTATTAAACCGTTTGATTTATCTGAATTATTAGCCAGAATTCGTGCAGTTTTACGCCGTCAAAGTGGACAAAGTATGCCACAGTTGACTAATGGCAGCATGACGCTTGATCCCAATAACTATCAAGTAACCTTACTTGAAAATCCCCACCCGATTTCTCTGAGCAACAAAGAATTTGCTATTTTACAAGCCTTAATGACTCGTCCCGGCATTATTCACTCTCGAGCAGATTTAGAAGATAAACTTTATGCATGGGGCGATGAAGTGGAAAGTAATGCCATTGATTTTCTCATTCATGGCTTACGGAAAAAAATAGGGAAAGAACACATCAAAAATGTACGTGGTGTAGGTTGGCTAGTCGCGAAACAGGAATAACCATGCAAAAATCCATTCAATTTAAACTCACATTAGCATTTACAGGGTTGTTTACTTTTGTAGCATTAGTTGTGGGTGGCATTTCATTTTATAAAAATTATCAAGATGCAAACGAGCAACAAGATGAAATGTTGATGCAACTTTCTAGTTTGGTTAATGCTAATCAGCCACCTTCGACATTTATCCCATCGCCTCCGCCACCACATCGTAATGCGCGGATTTTTGTGCATTATGAACGTCATCCACTTGCTAATCTTAATGCGCCACCTGATTTTCCTACGCAAATGGAAGATGGTTTTCATACCTTAAAAAAAGAAGGAAAGAAGTATCATAAGTTCAATCCGAAAAATAAGTCAGCTCAACCTCATTCAGCACCTCCAGAGGCAATTTTTAGAACTTATGTACGCAATACGCCAGAAGGTAAAATTATTATTACCCAAGAAAATGAATATCGTGAATCGGTCGCTCTTGAACATGCTTGGAAAAGTATTGTGCCACTACTGATTCTCTTTCCGTTAGTCATTTTACTCACGATCATTATTGTTCGTTATGCAATGAAGCCAGTTGATAACCTTTCACGAAAAGTAGAAAAACGACATGGGCAAGATCTAACCCCGCTACCGACAGATAAAATTCCTAGTGAAGTTAAAGGGTTTGTCTTAGAAATTAACAGTCTGCTTGCACGCACTGATGATTTTATTCAGCAACAAAAACGCTTTATTGCTGATGCATCACATGAATTAAGAAGTCCTATGACAGCACTTTCTTTACAAATTGAGCAGCTTAGCGCCCTAAATTTGCCATTAGATGCACAGAAACAAGTTGCCCAAGTTCAACAAGGGATTCAACGCAGTCGCAACTTACTTGAGCAGCTACTTTCTTTGGCGCGCATACAGAATCAATCTCCGCAATCGATGGAACAATTTGATTTGCAAACGATCTTTAAGCAACCCATTGAAGATTTACTTCCGCTTGCACTAGAGAAATCGCAAGATATTGGCGTCGTTACCTCAGAAAGCATCTTAATTGAAGGCAATCCGACGCATTTCTATTTACTCATAAAAACCTTACTCGATAACGCAATTCGTTATACGCCTAATGGAAGCCAAATTGATTTGGCGGCAACAAAAGATGACACAAATATTCAGATTGTGGTAGAAGATGATGGTGAAGGTATTCCAGAAGAGGAGCGTCAGCGTGTGCTCGATCCGTTTTATCGAATTCTCGGCACGCAACAAACTGGATCAGGTCTGGGACTAGCGATTGCCAATGAAATTGTACAACAATATGGAGGAAAGCTTGTATTGAAGCAAAGTCAGCAATTTGATTCGGGTTTACGAGTAGAAATTACATTGCCTTTACCAGACTATCACGATTTGTAAAAAATTTACTAAATTTGACCGCTTGTTTAAGCAATAAAAGGTGATTTATTGATAGTTAATTTCGCATGAAAAGGTTACAATAAAAGCATTTAAAACCATTTCATCATTAAGAGAACATTATGTCCACAACAAGTCCTGAGCTGATTAAAGTTGTCATTTTGCTGGCCTCCAGCGTGACTATCGTTCCTTTATTTAAACGCCTTGGATTAGGTAGCGTATTAGGCTATTTAATTACCGGCTGTTTAATTGGCCCTTCTGTTTTAGGGGTAATCCAAGATCCTGATGCCGTCGTGCATCTTGCCGAGCTTGGTGTGGTCATGTTCCTGTTTATTATCGGTTTGGAAATGCATCCTGAACGCTTATGGACAATGCGTAAAGCTATTTTTGGCCGAGGCTTTTTACAAGTTGGTCTTTGTGGTGCACTCCTCACATTTGCTGGTATCTATATTTTAGAACTGCCAAAAGAAGTAGCTTTTATTTCGGGCATGGGCTTTACACTTTCCTCTACTGCAATTGTGATGCAAGCATTGGAAGAACGTGGTATTACAAGTACGCCAAAAGGACAACGCGTTATTTCAACCTTAATCTTTGAAGATCTTGCGATTGTTCCTTTATTGGCTTCTATTGCCTTTTTAGTACCTAATAAACCGGACGTGCCAGAACACACTGACTGGACCTCTATTGGTATTGCACTTGCTGCTGTAGTTGGCCTTATTGTTTCTGGTAAATGGTTAATGAACCCATTATTCCGTCTTATTTCAAAAGCGCGTATTCGTGAAATGATGACCGCTGCAGCATTATTAGTTGTATTAGGAGCTGCTCTTGCTATGGAACTTGGTGGACTGTCTATGGCTATGGGCGCATTCGTAGCAGGTGTAATGCTTTCAGAATCTTCTTTCCGCCACCAATTAGAAGCAGATATCGAACCCTTCCGTGGATTATTGCTCGGGCTATTTTTTATGGGCGTGGGGATGTCGTTAGATTTAACCCTAGTCTATCATAATCTATTATCCCTACTGGGCATCGTCTGCCTTTATATTTTTGGTAAAGGATTAGCCGTTTATTTAGTCGCTCGCCTTACCCGCTTAAATCATCGTGAAGCAATAGGACGTATGTCACTCTTAGCACACGGTGGTGAATTTGCATTCGTATTATTTTCTACCGCTTTTGGCGCAGGCGTGATGACTGAACATCAGAAAGCGATCTTTACCGCAACAGTGATTCTTTCGATGCTATTCTCTCCGCTTATTACGCAAATTACGCGTAAATTAGTCATGCGTTCAGAAAGTAAACATCCTTCACAACCAGATACCAGTGAATTGGATCCGATTGTTGATTTAGAAGATAGCGTTGTGGTAATTGGTTTCGGACGCTTTAGCCAAATCGTTTGTCAAACCTTGTTAATTCGAGGCATCAACGTGTCGGTAATCGACCGTAACATTGAAAACATTCGTGCGGCAGCAAAATTCGGTTTTAAAGTTTACTATGGTGATGGTATTCGCCTAGATGTGTTACACGCTGCAGGCATCGAAAAAGCAAAATGTGTCGTACTGGGTATAAACAATACAACTCGCATTGAAGCGATTGTAGAACAATTACGCGAAGCTTATCCAAAACTACCAATCCTCGCGCGAACCTACGACCGTCAAACAACGGTAGGGCTTATTAAACAGGATGTGAACTTTATTGTACGAGAAACTTTTGAATCCGCTCTTACACTTAGTCATGCAACCTTAATGCAGTTAGGTATCGATCCAGTTGAGGCAGATGAAGTGATTACACAAGTGCGTGCTCTCGATCAAGAACGCTTAAATGAAGAGGTATTACACGGTTTTTCTAATGAAATCGTCAAAAAATATTGGACACCAAAACCATTCATTAAGCCTCATGCTAATGCTGAAGCACTGAATGAAGAAACTGCCGAAATTCTAAACACTCAGTCTGAAACTGATGAAATAAAATCAGAAGAAGCGAAAAGTGAATAAACGAAAAGTGAATAAAAAATGCCTTGGTTTATCAACCAAGGCATTTTCATTTGTTTAGAGAAATTATCTCAAGCAATTATACGCGTTTAAAGTCTAAGTGAACTAATTTTGGTTTAGTTGGGTGGCGTTGAATCGCTTGTACTTTCACTTTTTCTTCTTTACCAGCAACAACGATAGTTAACACTTCATTGTAGAATGAATCGTGTGCTTGTGCGTTGTTTACGTTATCGTGGTTTAATACGATTGATACTGGCTCAGCTGCACCACCGTAGATGATTGCAGGCACTTGACCATTGTGACGCAGGCGGCGGCTCGCACCCTTACCTTGCGCTGTACGAACTTCAGCTTCAAATTTGTATGACATATTAAATACTCTTTAATAAGTAGTGGAATTTTCATTCCGTTAAAAAATAAAAAATAGCAGGCGACCCAGCTATTTCCGTAAAATAATTTGACAAAATGTCGAGCGGTATTTTACGGATTTAAGGCAAAAATGCAAGCAATAAAAAAGAGTAAATGAAATATTCCTCTACTCTTTTCTGTCATTTTAAAAGTACTAATTAAGCAACTAAAGATTTAACACGTTTTGCGTAAGCATCCCAATCACTAATTGGTAACGTTGCCACACCTGTATCCATTGCTGATTTTGCCACTGCAGATGAGACTTTAACTAATAAACGTGGATCAAATGGAGTTGGGATAATATAATTTTCGCCAAACTCAAGATGGCCATAAGTTGCAATCACTTCTGTTGGTACCATTTCTTTCGCTAAATCAGCAATTGCATGTGCTGCTGCCATTTTCATTTCTTCGTTAATGGTTGTTGCACCAACATCTAATGCCCCACGGAATAAGAATGGGAAACATAACACATTATTTACTTGGTTTGGATAATCTGAACGACCTGTGCAAACAATAGCATCTGGACGGACTGCTTTTGCATCTTGAGGCGTGATTTCAGGCACAGGGTTAGCTAGTGCCAAAATCAATGGACTTTTTGCCATCATTTTCACCATATCTTGCTTTAATGCACCTGCTTTTGAACAGCCTAAGAATACATCTGCACCATCAATTGCATCTGCTAAGGTACGCCAGCCATTATCTTCAATCGCGTAGAAGACTTTGGTTTCATCCATTTTGTCACCACGACCTTGATAAATAACGCCTTTAGAATCACACATAGTGATATTTTCTTTTTTGACGCCTAATGAACGAAGCAAGTTGGTACATGCAATCGCCGAAGCACCCGCACCATTTACCACTAAACGCACTTCATCAATTTTTTTACCAATGACTTCTAAACCATTTAACACTGCAGCCCCTACGATAATTGCCGTACCATGTTGGTCATCGTGGAATACAGGAATGTTCATGCGCTCACGTAATTTACGTTCGATATAGAAGCATTCTGGCGCTTTAATATCTTCTAAGTTGATACCGCCGAAAGTAGGCTCTAATGAAGCGATAATTTCTACTAATTTTTCTGGATCATGCTCATCAATTTCAATATCGAACACATCAACGCCAGCAAATTTCTTCAATAACACACCTTTACCTTCCATAACAGGTTTTGAAGCTAAAGCACCAATGTTGCCTAAACCCAAGACAGCCGTACCGTTTGAAATTACACCAACGAGGTTGCCTCGCGCTGTGTAACGACGAGCGTTTGCAGGATCTTTTTCGATTTCCAAGCATGGCTCCGCAACACCTGGAGAGTATGCCAAAGCTAAATCTTTCTGAGTTTCTAAAGATTTGGTTGGGGTGACAGAAATTTTGCCTGGAATAGGAAATTCATGAAAATCTAACGCTTGCTGTTTTAAATCGCTCATAGCTGTTATCCTTATTTTGAATGTAAAGCGGTCATATTTTACTAAACTTTTACAAAGCTTAGGCGCTCAGATATTAACAGAGAAAATCACTAAAGCAATAGCCATTTCCCGTTATTCTTGTTTTTCGACAACGATTGGTTCAAATTCCACTTTCTTAGTGCTTCCTGCTTCTTTAAAGTTAATTGGATAGTGGCAAGCAAATTCTTGCTGTTTTAGCTTACGTAAAAGCGGTTTTTGAATACATTTTTTTTGTGCAAATGGACAACGGGGCCCTAATCGGCATCCCATTGGCATTTCTTGCAACATCGGAATTGTGCCCTGTAAAGTATTAAGGGGGCTTTTAAAGCTTAATGGCTGAGAAAAATCCGGAATACTATGCAATAAAATCGAGGTATAAGGATGATAGGCTTGTGTTAATAAAGCCTCTTTACTTCCCGCTTCAACCGTTTGCCCACAATAGAGTACGCTGTACGAATCAACCCAGTTCTGAATGCTACGCATATCATTACTCACTAACAAAATTGAAGTACCAAGATTCTGGTTCATACTTGAAAGTAAGCGATAGATTTGCAACTGTGTAGTCGGTTCCATCGTATTAGTCGGTTCATCTGCGATTAACAAACGGGGTTGGTTTGCAACCGCCATTGCAATCATCACTTTCTGTGCTTCACCTTCCGTAATATCTGCTGGATAAGTATGCATAATATCTTTGTGATCGCGAATCCCCACGCGGTGTAACAATTCAATCGCTCTACGTTTTTTCCAACCAATGCGTTGCCACCATTTGCCCTTAAATTGAATGGCATGAATTAACTGCTTTCCAATGGTTTTACTCGGATCAAGGCTTGATAAAGGATTTTGGAAAATCATAGCAATTTGACTACCAATGACTTTCCGACGTTGATTCGGTGTGAGTTTTAACAATTCAATATCATTAAAGCGAAAACGATCTGCGGTAATAATCCATTCATCTTTCACTACGCCACAAATGACTTTTGCAATTAAACTTTTGCCTGAGCCAGATTCTCCAACTAAACCACAAATTTCTCCTACATCTAGGCTGAGGTTGACTCTATCAACCATTTTAACGCGCCCAGTTGGGGTATTGATCTCAATGCTAAGATGACGAATATCAAGTAATGCCATAATTTATTCCAAGTTCGGTTATGCTGTGTGACGATATTTTTCTAACACACGCACTACTCCCCGACCTAATACGGAGACAATTAAAATGACCAGTGTAATTACCGCACCAGGTACCATCACTGTCCATGGTGCAATATAAATGAGCTCAAAAGCTTCTTTAATCATGCCGCCCCATTCTGGCGTAAGATTCTTTGCCCCTAATGAAATAAAACTTAATGCGGCAATATCAAGCACAGTAAACATCAAAACAGAAGTACTTTCTCTTACGACAACAACAATTAAATTGGGAATGATGACCTCTTTTATCAGCATTTTATTTGTTGCGCCATCTAACTTGAGCGTAATCACATATTCTCGCATCAATTCTGACTGCGTTGCTTGATAAATTCGGTGAATAAAATGCGGTAAGGTTGCAAAAAACACCGCAATCATCGCATTCGGCAAACTAGGCTCCATTAAGCTTGCGATAATAATTGAGCTTAATAACGCTGGCATAAATAAAAGCGTATCAAACAATTGGCCTAACAAACTCAATGATGTAGTTCGATTTAAGCCGACAAAAACACCAATTGCCCCACCAATTATCACCACACAACTCGTAATCAATAGCGCACCGCCAAATGTATAATAAAATCCATATAACACTCGACTGAAAATATCGCGCCCTAAATCATCGGTTCCAAAGAAATGGCTGACCTGCCCTATTTTATCCCAAGAAGGGGGTAATAACTCCAAACCAACAAACTGTTGTTCAGAGGGATAAGGCGAAATAATATGCCCGAAAAACACTAAGAAAAGTAACGCTAAAAATAGATAAAAACTGATTAACGCCACTTTATCTTTACGCATTTGTTGCCAAAATGCCTTGAAATATTGTGTATCGCGAAACTGTTCAGGTTCTTTATACATACCAATCCTTTTTCTTAGCAGGATCAAGCAAAGTTGTCATTAAGCCAGATAATAAGTTGATGCTTAATACGAAAATGCCAATAGCCATTGATGCCGCTGAAATCGCATTATAATCTTGCACCATCAATGCATTGATTAGCCAGCGCCCAATCCCACTAATGCTGAAAATATTTTCAATTAAAATTTCAAACGCAAAAATCACGGTAAAGAGATGCGCAATGAGCGGAACTAAAGCAGGTAAAGTATTGCCTAGTACATGCGTACGCCAAATTTTAAAAGATGACCAACCTCTTGTAAGCGCGACTTTCATATAACTTTGTTTCATGACATAAATTGCACGATTTTGCGTTAAGCGCATCACTTCTAAAGTCGCTGGAATACCTAACACTAAACTCGGTAACGCTAAATGATGAAGCGCACTTTGCATCATTTTCAGTTGATAATCAGATTCTGATAACGAAATATCTACCAGTTTAAAGCCAGTAAGCGGTCGAATTTCATAGATAGGATGCAAATCGCCTACGGCAGCAATTTCCCATTGATTAACTGATGCATAATAAAGCAATAGTGCTGCCAACCAAAACACAGGAAACACAAAGCTAAACGAACCTAGCGTGGTCAGTAATTTTCCCAATGTGGTATGCTGAAATTGTGCCGCGAATAACCCAAGTGGTAACCCTAACACTAATGCTAATAATAAAGCGCTTAAACAAAGCGATAAGGTTGCTGGAAAGACTGCTAGAATTTGCGCAGTTAATGGCTCACCACTAATATAACTAATTCCTAAATCGCCTTGAACAAGCGCAGTGAGATAATAGACATAGCTCGTGACTATATTGCTATCGGCAAAATCATTAAGTGGATCTCGCAATAAAATAACATAGCTAATCAGCGATAAAATGAGCAAAGTAATTGCCGTTAATAATATTTTTCGGATAAATTGCCCTAACATCTATTCATCCTTTTTCGATTGAGTCACTGGTTTATCTGCCAGTGAGAGTTCAGATAATCGAACAAAACCAAATGGTGAAACATTCAATCCATGAACACGCTGGTTGCCTACCACTACGTGATGAGCATGTACTAGTGGCAATATAGGAAGTTGCTGTTCTAACTGATATTGCGTTAAACGTAATAACATATTTTTAGCTAATGGCTCATGGCTTAATGTTGCCAATTTTAACCATTCATCCATCTCTTCATCGCACCAATGCGTTAAGTTCATCACCTCATTTTGCGTTTGGCAAGATAAAATCGGCATTAGGAAACCATTTGGATCGGCATTATTTGCAAGCCACCCAGTAAGCACCATGTCATATTTTGCTGGTTGCGCTAAATAATGTTGCGCAATATAAGCACGCGTCACGGGTAAAATTTCTACTTCAATGCCTACTTTTTGTAAATCAGCACGAATCATCTCCGCCATTTTCATTGGATGCGGGTTAAAAATTCGGCTCTCATCTACTACCCAAAAACGTAATTTAGTTGGCTTTTCCTCTTTTTGTTCTGATTCAGCAGGTAATGTTGGCTGATAGCTATTCAGATTTAATGTTGGATATATCACATTCGGTAACACATTATCTGCCACTTCCGCAAAACCGTAAAAGAGTCGTTGCGCAATTCGAGCACGGTTAATCGCTTTTGCAATTTTTTGGCGAAATTCGACCGCTTGCATGATAGGCGATTGCATATTAAATGCTAAAAACGACAAATTCGCTCCTTCAGCTTGAGCAAATTGCGTTTGAACCTCGCTCATTTGTTGCAACGATAGCACTTGACTCGGCTCTGGATATGCCATCACATCGCATTCATGATTAAGTAGTTTCGCCATTCTGCCCGTGCCGTTGGTTGAAAAGTCCACCACTAAATTAGCAACTTGAGCCGGTTTTCCCCAATAATTAGGATTTGGCGTTAATCGAACATAATCATTGCTTGGATAAGAGGCAAGCTGATAAACGCCCGTACCAACAGGCAAACGGTCTAGCTGTACTAAATTGTCATCCGCATTTAATTGCAATGCATACTCTTTAGAAAGGATTACCGCATATTGACTCGCTAAATGATCCAAAAAATGATTATTGGGCACGGTTAAACGAATTTTCACGGTATGAGAATTTAATGCACTCACCGATTCAATCTGATTTTTTAGCGCCATTTTTTCAAAATAGGCGTAATGCACTGGTGCAGCTTTATTCTGATAAGCCTCACGTTGTAACTGCTCAAAATGGTTATCAGAACGCACCTCATGCGCTAATGCAGGTAACTCTTCCAATCGTCCAATCATTCGATTCAATGAAAAAACAACATCCTCCGCATTTAAACGTCTGCTTGGGGTAAACCATGGCGTTTGATGAAAATGTACATTTTTGCGCAAGTGAAGCACAATTTCCCGTCCATCATCATTCACCTCATAATGTTCTGCAAGCATCGGTTTCAAACGCTGTGTATGAAGATCAAATTCGAATAGTTTGTCATAAATCTGCTCAGTCACCACGCCCAAATTAGTGCCAACATCTGCCTTTTGTGGATTAAATGACAAACCAGAAATACTAGTACAATAAACCAAGCTATTCTCGCGTAATTCTGCTGGAATGCTTGGAGCTGCCTGAGCAAATGACATAACAAACAAGCCCAAACAAGCGGTCAGATTTTTCCAATTTTTTGCAAAATAGGAAAATGAAGAAGCAATTAGACTCATGATTTTCCAATTCCATATTGACGCAATTTGTTGGCAACTGCGGTATGAGAAATCCCCAAACGTTGAGCTAATTTACGAGTGCTTGGATATTCAGCATAAAAACGCGTGAGCAATTCAGCTTCATATTGGTTCATCATTTCTTCTAAAGTGCCTTGTTGCGGAAGTTGAGCTGGCGAAATAGGCGCTTGTTCATTCGGTAAATCTAAATCTTTCACCGACAAACGATAACTATGCGATAAACTACACGCACGATAAATCGCATTATAAAGTTCACGCAAATTACCTCGCCAAGTATATTGCGTTAAGGTTTGGACAAATTCATCATCATATTGCAAAGTTGAAATACCTAATTGCTGGCTGATATTTCTCACAAAATGCGCAACGAGTAACGGAAAATCTGCTTTACGTTCACGTAATGGCGGCAAATTAAGTGTCAGTACATTTAAACGATGAAAGAGATCTTCACGCACTTTCCCTTCGCTCACTAATTGTGAAAGTGGTTTTTGTGAGGTGCAAATTACACGTACATCTACTTTAATTTCGCGATCTTCGCCTACTCGGCGAAAAGAACCATCATTTAAAAAGCGTAGCAATTTTGCTTGCATTTCTAGCGATAATTCTGCAACCGAATCTAACAAAACCGTGCCACCATCAGCATATTCAAAAAAGCCTATATTTTCTTTGCCATTACCGTGATGCCCAAACATTTCTGTTTCAGCCTCATCTGAAGGTAATCCTGCACAATTAACTGCAATAAATTTTTGTGTTGCACGATGGCTTGCTAAATGGCAAGCTTTTGCCAGCAAATCTTTACCGGTACCCGTTTCGCCTTGAATCAACAGTGGCGCATTGAGATCGGCAAATTTTTTTGCTTGTTTAATCACATCCTGCATATTCGCAGATTGCGTGAGAATCTGTTCAAAAGGGGAAGCTGTGGCAACTCGGTTTGGCATAGTTTTTCTCTGGCATAAAAAAGATGCGCTCATGATACTCTGAAAGGTGTATTTTGGAAACTTATCTTTACACACTGAATCAAATTTTTTAGCTCAATTGATTTAAAATAACAAAGTGCTTTCCGTCTATTTCAAAATAGGTAGATTTTTGCTATAAATAGTAACGGTTCCAATTTCAAATTAACTACACAATAGGAGTCCTTATGGAATTAGTCTTTATTCGTCACGGTTTCAGTGAGTGGAATGCTAAAAATTTATTCACCGGTTGGCGCGATGTTAACTTAACCGAGCGTGGTGTAGAAGAAGCAAAATCTGCCGGCCAAAAATTAAAAGAAGCTGGTTATGAATTTGATATCGCTTTCACTTCTGTATTAACCCGTGCAATCAAAACTTGTAATATCGTGCTTGAAGAATCTAACCAATTATGGATTCCACAAGTTAAAAACTGGCGTTTAAACGAACGTCACTACGGTGCGTTACAAGGTTTAGACAAAAAAGCAACTGCTGAGCAATATGGCGATGAACAAGTGCATATTTGGCGCCGTTCTTACGATATTTCTCCTCCAGATTTAGACCCACAAGATCCAAACTCTGCACATAACGACCGCCGTTATGCACATCTTCCAAAAGACATCGTACCAAATGCTGAAAACTTAAAAATCACATTAGAGCGCGTATTGCCATTCTGGGAAGACCAAATCGCACCAGCATTATTATCTGGCGAACGTGTTTTAGTGGTCGCACACGGTAACTCATTACGTGCTTTAGCAAAACACATTATTGGTATTTCTGATGCAGAAATTATGGATTTTGAAATCCCAACTGGTCAGCCGCTTGTGTTAAAACTTGACGACAAATTAAACTTTGTTGAAAAATTTTACCTATAAGCTATAGCAACTTTCTAACCCGGTTTTTACCGGGTTTTTTATTTGAAAAAAGCCCACTTTTTACTCTGATTTAAGCTATAATAATGATAATTCCGCACTGCAAGCGGTCATCTTTTTCACACAATTTGCAAACGGAGGTTTTATGGTTGCGATTCGTCATTCTCACGAACTAAATCCGGCTAATTTTGAATTAGCCAGCTGGAGTGCTTCGCTTGAAATGTCGCCAATTACCTTCGAACAACTTCAATCCGCTTGGCGCTATGCGCAAGAAAAACTTGATATCGAACAGTATGATTTAATGTGGGACGGTATTGAGATGGTAGAAATTTTGCATGGCTTGAATATGGATGATGATTCGCTTGTGGCCGCCATGCTTTTCCCATTGGTTAAAAATCACATTATTGATCTTGCCCAAGTCAAAGAAGATTTTAGCAACCAAGTTAAAAATTTAGTAAAAGGCGTGTTGGAGATGGATAACATCCGCCAACTTTCTGCTAATTCCGCATCAGATCTTCAAATCGACAACATTCGCCGTATGCTGCTTGCGATGGTGGATGATTTCCGTTGTGTGGTCATTAAACTTGCCGAACGGATTAGCTATTTACGCAACACCCATCGCTATACGGAAGAAAACTTAGTATTAGCCGCTAAAGAGTGTTCTCACGTCTATGCCCCACTAGCAAACCGTTTAGGCATCGGGCAGTTAAAATGGGAATTAGAAGATTATTGCTTTCGCATCCTCCACCCTGCTGAATATCGTCAAATCGCTAAATTCGACTTAGCCGAACGCCGCCGTGATCGTGAAAAATATATTGCAAATTTCGTTAGCGATTTAACCGCTTGTTTGCATGAAGGGCTTGATGATGTAGAAGTTTATGGGCGCCCAAAACATATTTATAGTATCTGGAAAAAAATGCAGAAAAAACACCTGCGTTTCGACCAACTTTTCGATATTCGCGCTACCCGTGTATTAGTACCAACACTAGAAGATTGCTACACCGCATTAAGTTTAATTCATACGCACTATAAACACTTACCAGAACATTTTGACGATTACATTGCTCAACCTAAACCAAACGGTTATCAATCTATTCATACCGTTGTTTTAGGAGAAGGTGATAAACCAATCGAAGTACAAATTCGCACCCGAAAAATGCACCAAGATGCCGAACTTGGTGTAGCTGCGCACTGGAAATATAAAGAAGGCGCAAGTGTAGGTCGTTCTGGCTATGAAGAAAAAATTGTTTGGTTACGTAAACTCTTAGCGTGGCAAAATGATATTGCAGATTCGAGCGATATGGTCGATGAAATGCGTTCACAAGTCTTTGATGATCGTGTTTATGTCTTTACGCCAAAAGGTGAGGTTGTTGATCTTCCGAAAAATGCGACTCCGCTAGATTTCGCTTATGCCATTCACAGCGAAATTGGCCATCGTTGTATTGGTGCAAAAGTCGCTGGAAAAATCGTCCCATTCTCTTATCAATTACAAATGGGCGATCAGGTTGAAATTATTACCCAAAAACAACCTAACCCAAGTCGAGACTGGTTAAATCCAAATACAAGCTTTGTTAACACGGCTAAAGCTCGCTCAAAAATTATCGCTTGGTTTAAAAAATTAGATCGGGATAAAAATATTCCAATTGGCCGCGAAGCATTAGAAGCCGAGATGGCAAAATGGGGCTTCAGTCAAAAACAAATCGAGCAATATGCGCTGCCTCGCTATAACTTAAAACAAATTGATGACCTCTATGCAGGCATTGGTGGTGGTGATATTAAATTGCACCAGCTAAGCCATTATCTGCAAAGTAAATTGATTAAACCAACCGCTGAACAAGCAGATGAAGCGGTTTTAAAACAGCTGAACAAACATCAAAATCAAAAAGCGAAAAACGGGCAAATCATTATCGATGGAGTTGGAAATTTAATGCACTCTATCGCCCGTTGTTGCCAACCGATTCCAGGTGATCCTATTGTCGGCTACATTACTCAAGGACGGGGAATTTCAATTCATAAATCCGATTGTGAACAATTGTTTGAACTGCAAAGCAGCAATCCGGAACGAGTGGTTGGCGCACAATGGGGAAGTAATTATACGCAAGGGTTAAGCCTCAGTGTTCGCGTCATTGCGAATGATAGAAATGGTTTATTACGCGATGTTAGTGCTGTTATGGCAAATGAAAAAGTCAATGTGCTTGCGGTTTCTAGCCGTTCAGATACCAAACGTGGCATTGCGACTATTGATATGGAAATCGAACTCAATAACGTGGATATGCTACAAAAAATCTTAACCCGCTTGGCTCAATTAGATGATGTAATTGAGGCTAAACGCGCAAACTAATAAGGAATAAAAATGAAAAAAATTGTCATCTTAGGCTCAACCGGTTCCATTGGAAAAAGCACACTTGCTGTGATTGAACAAAACAAAGCCGATTATGAAATTTTTGCGTTAGTTGGCGGAAAAAATGTGGAAGAAATGGCTGCGCAATGTTTGCTTTTTCAACCTAAATTTGCCGCATTAGATGATGAGTCCGCTGCCGCTGCGCTAAAAGTACAATTAGCCTCTTTTAACATCAAAACAGAAATTGTTGCCGGCAAACAAGCTATTTGCGATTTAAGTGCACATCCTGAAGTGGATATGGTAATGGCCGCTATTGTTGGCGCTGCAGGTTTACTGCCGACCCTCTCAGCGGTAAAAGCAGGAAAAAAAGTATTACTGGCCAATAAAGAATCGTTAGTAACATGCGGTCAGCTTTTTATTGATGAAGCGAAAAAATCTGGCGCACAAATTTTGCCTGTCGATAGTGAACATAACGCCATATTCCAATCACTCCCTGTGGAAGCGCAAAATAAAGTTGGTTTTTGCCCGCTTGCAGAACTCGGTGTCAGCAAAATTATCCTAACTGGTTCTGGTGGGCCATTCCGAACCAAACCTTTAGATGAATTTTCGGCAATTACACCTGCTCAAGCTATTGCGCACCCTAACTGGTCAATGGGTAAAAAAATCTCCGTAGATAGTGCGACCATGATGAATAAAGGTTTGGAATATATTGAAGCACGTTGGTTATTTAATGCATCAGCTGATGAGATGGAAATTATTATTCACCCACAATCGATCATTCATTCAATGGTGCGATATATTGATGGTTCCGTAATCGCACAAATGGGTAATCCAGATATGTGTACACCAATCGCGCACAGCATGGCTTATCCAAATCGTATCAACGCAGGTGTGGCGCCATTAGATTTCTTTAAACTCAAAGAACTCACTTTTATCGAACCTGATTTCGCCCGCTACCCTAATTTAAAATTAGCGATCGATGCTTTTGCTGCCGGACAATATGCAACCACCGCAATGAATGCAGCAAATGAAATCGCAGTTGAAGCTTTCTTAAATGAGCAAATCCGCTTTACTGATATTGCACAAGTTAACCGCCAAGTGGTAGAAAACATTGCGCCGATTCAAATTCGCCAAATCGAAGATGTATTGCATATTGATACATTAGCAAGAGAATTAGCTCAACAAGCGGTCATCAATCTATAATTTTTTACAAATTTTATGGAAAATAGAAAACCCCGATATTTTCAAATATCGGGGTTTCTTTTAAAGGAATGGGGAAATTACATCATTCCGCCCATACCACCCATTCCGCCCATACCGGCAGCTAAGTCTGCTTTTTCTTCTTTTGGCAATTCAGTTACCATACATTCTGTGGTAATCATTAAACCAGCGATAGATGCAGCAAATTGTAATGCAGAGCGAGTCACTTTAGTTGGATCTAAAATACCCATTTCTAACATATCGCCATACTGTTCAGTGCCAGCATTATAACCGTAGTTACCGTTACCTTCTTTCACGTTACGCGCAACTACAGAGGCTTCTTCACCTGCATTGCTAACGATTTGACGTAATGGTGCTTCCATTGCGCGAAGAGCCAATTTGATACCAACATTTTGTTCTTCATTATCGCCTGTTAAGCTTTCTGCAACTTTTGAAGCCGCACGGACTAAAGCCACACCACCACCTGGTACAACGCCTTCTTCTACTGCGGCACGAGTTGCGTGAAGTGCATCATCAACACGGTCTTTTTTCTCTTTCATTTCAACTTCAGTTGCAGCACCAACTTTAATAACAGCAACACCGCCCGCTAATTTTGCTACGCGCTCTTGAAGTTTCTCTTTGTCGTAATCTGAGGTTGAATCTTCAATTTGTTGACGAATTTGTGCTACACGCGCTTTGATTTGTGCTTCATCACCAATACCATCAATAATGGTTGTGTTATCTTTGCTGATAACAACGCGTTTTGCTTGGCCAAGCTCTTCTAACGTTGCTTTTTCAAGCTCCATACCGATTTCTTCTGAAATCACGGTACCTGCAGTTAAAATTGCAATATCTTGTAACATCGCTTTACGGCGGTCACCAAATCCAGGGGCTTTTACAGCAGCCACTTTTACGATACCACGCATAGTGTTAACCACTAAGGTTGCTAATGCTTCGCCTTCAATATCTTCAGCAATAATCAATAATGGTTTACCTGCTTTTGCAACGCCTTCTAACACAGGTAATAATTCACGAATGTTAGAGATTTTTTTATCTACTAATAAAATATATGGGTTTTCTAATTCAACAGTGCCTGCTTCTGGTTTGTTGATGAAATATGGTGATAAATAACCACGGTCAAACTGCATTCCCTCAACTACATCTAAAGCATCTTCTAAGCCAGTACCATCTTCAACGGTAATCACGCCTTCTTTGCCTACTTTTTCCATCGCTTGCGCAATTAACTGACCAACCGTTGAATCTGAGTTTGCAGAAATAGTCCCAACTTGCTCGATCTCTTTTGAAGTTTCACATGGTTTAGAAATCGCTTTTAACTCTTCAACCACTGCTGCTACCGCTTTATCAATACCGCGTTTTAAATCCATTGGGTTCATACCTGCAGCAACTGCACGTAAACCTTCATTAACGATAGCTTGTGCTAATACCGTTGCTGTCGTTGTACCGTCACCGGCAACATCGTTGGCTTTAGAGGCAACCTCTTTCACCATTTGTGCGCCCATATTTTCAAATTTATCTTCTAATTCGATTTCACGCGCTACAGAAACACCGTCTTTAGTAATTGTTGGTGCGCCGTATGCTTTATCTAATACAACATTACGACCTTTTGGACCTAAAGTTACTTTTACTGCATCTGCTAATACATTCACGCCTTTTAACATTTTTACGCGTGCATCATTGCCAAATTTTACATCTTTTGCCATGTTCTGTTCCTTTTCATAAGCGGGGCTTTAGCCCACCAGTAAATGATATATTTATTATTTTAAATATCAGAGCAAGCAATAAAGCTCACTCTACGACTAATAAAATTATTCTACGATAGCTAAGATATCGTTTTCAGAAAGAATCAATAACTCTTCGCCATCAATTTTTTCTGATTTTACGCTATAGCCTTCATTAAAAATGACAACATCACCGACTTTTACTGCTAATGGTTGCACATTGCCATTTTCTAAAATACGCCCTGTACCCACAGCAACGACTTGGCCACGGGTTGATTTGGTTGCCGCTGAACCCGTTAATACGATACCACCAGCAGATTTAGTTTCTACTTCTTCACGTTTTAAAATCACTTTATCGTGTAATGGACGAAGACTCATTGTGTATTTTCCTTCTTGTAAAAATGAATAATGATTCATGCAACATGCATAACGCTCCATAATATAGAGCCTTATTTTTTGATTTCAAGAAAAAGCGGTGAGATTTGTAAAACTTTTTACAAATCTCACCGCTTGTTGCTTAAATTTCAGACTTTAATCGCCTAATCAATTGAGCATTAGCAGGCGGAAACTGGCCTTCATCTAGCTCTGATTGTGCATACCAATCCCCCTCTTGCCCTTCTCGCCCATAAGGCTCATTTACCCACTCTTCAACGAGATAGAAGAAAAACTCAATAATTTTGGTGGGATATTCAAAATGAAAATGTTCATAAGGAAAAGCGCTGAGTACTTGAATCCCAATTTCTTCTTCTAACTCTCTTGCTAGTGCCTCTTCAGGTGTTTCACCTGGATCAACCTTGCCACCGGGGAATTCTAATGCCTGCGCAAAATCTTGCCCCTCTAAACGATGAGTAAGATAAACTTGTCCAAATTCATTGCGGATAATCCCAGCAGAGACTTGTACTACGGGCTTATTCATAAATCTTCCTTAAATAGTAACAAGCGGTCAAATTTCGCAAAATTTTGCAAAAATTTGACCGCTTGAAGTTAATTATGCATAGCGAGCCTTGCTGCCATGACAATGTTTGTATTTTTTGCCTGAACCACAAGGACAAGGGTCATTTCGACTAATATTTAAATCAGCTAATTCTTCATCACTTAATGGTTCGCCATCAGTTTGTTCCGCTGCAACATCAGATTGAACATTTGCATTTGCTTCAGCCGCTGCTTCTGCTTGCGCTAAAGCCTCAGCATATTGACGACGTTCTGCTTCTACTTCTTCTTGGCTACGCACTTGAATACGGCTTAATACACTAATCACGTTAGTTTTTAATACATCAAGCATATGGGTAAACATGGCGAAAGATTCTTTCTTATACTCGTTTTTCGGATCTTTTTGTCCATAACTGCGTAAGTGAATCCCTTTGCGTAAATAATCCATTGCAGATAAATGCTCTTTCCAAAGCTCATCTAATGTTTGTAACACGATGCCTTTTTCAAAATTGCGTAAGGTTTCTGCCCCTACAATTTCTTCTTTTGCTTTATAAGCCTCTTTTGCAATGTTTAAGATACGTTCGCGTAAAGTTTCTTCGTGTAAATCTTTTTCGGTTTCTAACCATTCTTTAATAGGAAGCTTCATGCCAAATTCACGATCTAAGCGTACCTCTAGCCCTTCAACATCCCACATTTCTTCAATCGATTGTGGTGGGATATATTGATCGATAACCGAATTAAACACATCTTCTCGAATAGTTTCGATCATTGAAGAAATATCATCAGCTTCTAATAAATGATTACGTTGTTCGTAAATGACTTTACGTTGTTCATTCGCAACATCATCATATTGTAAGAGATTTTTACGACCATCAAAGTTATGTGCTTCTACTTTCGCTTGTGCTGAAGCAATCACTTTAGTCAGTAATTTTGACTCCATCGCCTCGCCTTCTTCAGTAAAGGCTTTGCGCATCATATTCAGTTTGCCTTCATTGAGGTAAATACGCATTAGCGCATCATCTAATGAAAGATAGAAACGAGAAGAACCTGGGTCACCTTGACGGCCTGAACGACCACGTAACTGGTTGTCAATTCGGCGAGATTCATGGCGTTCCGTACCAATAATATGTAAACCGCCAGCCGCCATCACGATATCGTAACGCGCTTTCCAAGCGGCTTTAATCGCTTCAATTTGCTCTTCGGTCGGATTTTCTAATTTTGCTACTTCAGCTTTCCAGTTACCGCCTAAAACAATATCGGTACCACGACCAGCCATATTAGTTGCAATAGTCACTGCACCCGGTAAACCAGCATCAGCAATAATTTCCGCCTCTTGGGCATGGAATTTTGCATTTAATACATTGTGAGCAATGCCAGCTTTTGTTAAAGCTTCCGATAATAATTCAGATTTTTCAACCGACGCAGTGCCGACTAAAACGGGTTGATTACGCGCGATACAATCCTGAATATCTTTAATCACAGCAGCAAATTTTTCGCCTTCGCTCTTAAACATTAAGTCGGTATGGTCTTTACGTAAAACAGGTTTATTGGTTGGGATTACAACAGTGTTTAAACCATAAATTTGTTGGAATTCAAACGCTTCAGTATCCGCAGTACCTGTCATACCCGCTAATTTTTCATATAAACGGAAATAGTTTTGGTAAGTAATAGAGGCAACAGTTTGGTTTTCCCCTTGAATATTCACACCTTCTTTTGCTTCAATCGCTTGGTGTAAACCTTCCGACCAACGGCGGCCAGCCATCGTACGACCAGTATGCTCATCAATGATTACAATTTCGCCATTTTGTACGATGTAATCTACGTTGACTTCAAACAGTTTATGCGCACGTAATGCCGCATAAACATGGTGTAATAATGCAATACGGCTAGCTTGATATAAGCTTTCGCCTTCTTGCATTAAGCCCATTTGAATAAGTAACTCTTCAACCTTAATCATGCCACGCTCAGTTAAGTGCGCTTGTTTGTTTTTAAGATCTAAAGTGTAATCGCCTTCACCAGTATATTCTTCTGAATCTTCTTTTTCTTGGAAGGTTAATTGCGGAATAATTTTATCTACCGCTTGATAAATTTCTGAAGAATCTTCCGCAGGGCCTGAAATAATTAATGGCGTACGCGCCTCGTCGATTAAGATTGAGTCCACCTCATCGACTAATGCGTAATGTAACTCACGTTGGAAACGCTCGTTTTTATCATGTGCTAAGTTATCGCGTAAGTAGTCAAAACCTAACTCGCTATTGGTTGAATAGGTAATATCTGCTGCATATGCTAAACGTTTTTCAGCAGGAGACATTCCAGGTACGTTCACTCCAACACTTAAACCTAAGAATTCAAATAAAGGACGGTTGGTTTCCGCATCACGGCGCGCAAGGTAATCATTGACGGTAACAACGTGAACGCCTTTGCCTGTTAACGCATTTAAGTAACACGGCAATGTTGCAGTTAAGGTTTTACCTTCACCAGTACGCATTTCAGCGATATTACGGTCGGTTAATACCATACCGCCAATTAGCTGAACATCAAAAGGACGCATACCTAATATACGGCGACTTGCCTCACGCACCGTAGCAAAAGCTTCTGGTAATACTGCACTTAATGCTTCGCCATTCGCTAAGCGTTGTCTAAATTCTTCTGTTTTGCCTTGTAATTCAGCATCTGAAAGTTGTTCGAAACTCGGTTCTAATTTATTGATTTTGGCGACCACTTTACGTAAACGTTTTAAAGTACGATCGTTACTTGAACCAAAAATCGAGGTAAATAATTTTGAAAGCATAAAATTTCCTTAAATAAAATTGTTGATGAATAATTCAATCACGCCTCAAAAATGAAGCGAATAAAGTCAATTTAATTAAGAAAATTGAGGACCTGCGCGGATAGGATGGGCATCATTACCATCAAATTGGTAGGAAAATGCAAAAATTTCTGCAAAAACAACCGCTTGTTGCGGCTCGGCTATTTCTAAGGTTGTACGCTCTGCTAAGAATGCCGACTTGGTTTCTTGAATAATCTCTTTAACTTCATCATAATTGAGATGTTGGCTAATTGCCGTACGTTCATTTTCAACATGACTCACCTGAATGCTAGGTAGGCTGAAAATCGCTAAAATTCCTAATAGGAATTGCGATAAAAAAGGTGCCTTTTGAAATTGTTGAAATAAACTCATCTTGTCTGTTTTTATGAAAAAATTGCGCCAATTATACGTTAAATTCAGGCTAATAGCCAAAATATTAAGGTCAAACAGCGTAAAATCAAGTAATGAAGGATAAAATGCTTAAAAATACATCAATAAAAAATATCACTGAGATTTTACAGAACTCAAGTTTAAGCCGAATTGTCCAACGGGCAAACACATTAAATGATCTGAATCAAAAAATTAAAACTTTATTGCCAGAAAAATACCGTGGGCTTTACCGAGTGGCAAATTTAGTTGATAATCAACTCGTTATGGAGGTAAGAAGTGCAACGGTGCGCCAAGGAATGTTGTTAGAATATACCACTTTACTTTGTGCAATCCAGCGTGATTTCCCGCAAGTTCAAACGATTCAGATTAACTTGAACCCGAATTTTAGTCATACGATATAGAGGAAAAGATGATGAAAAAATTAACTGTAATTGGTTTTTCCGCCCTTTTAGGCGCATGTTCATTATTACCACAAAAAAATGTAGCTGGTACTTATCAAGGTGACTTACCTTGTGCTGATTGTGAAAAAATTCAAGCTGAGTTAATCTTAAATGCAGATAGCACTTATCAGTACAACACGGTTTATTTCAAAAAAGGGAAACAATATCCTTTCCAAGATAAAGGCAAATTCGTTCGTGATGCCAATAAACCAAACATTATCCGTTTAGATGAAAAATCTGGCAATCTCACATTCCAAATCAATGAAAATGATGCCGAAATTTGTGGTATCGATGGTCAAGTGGTTAAAAATAGCAACCACAATTACAAGTTAACGAAAACCAAATAATCTTTTCTGCCCCTTCTTTGAAGGGGTTTTTATTTGAATAACCAATACCCACCTAAAGGCAATACAATAAGCCACAATAAAGCGCTCACAACCACCGCCACATGAAATTGCCAATGTTTTGTTTTATGTCGGCAATACTTCATTCCTAAATAGATGCCGATAAATCCACCAACAAAACAGAAAAATAATAAAGACGATTCCGATGTGCGCCATTCGCCGTTAATGGATTTGCGCTTATCATCATACATCGCATACCAACTGAGCAAATTGAGTAACAATAAATAACCTAAAATAAATAATTTCATTTGGTAAATGCTAAATAAAAAAAGACCGCTTGTAGGCTACCACAAGCGGTCATATTTAGACAAATTTTTACCAAGGTTTAGAGAATTTCAACTTGCTCTGTACCATTGCCTAATGCTTCGATTTTACCAATTACCCATGCGCTTTCGCCAGCTTGGGTTAATAATGATACAGCTTTTTTAGCTTCGGCTGCAGGAACAGCAATCACCATTCCTACACCACAGTTAAAGGTACGATACATTTCATAACGGCTAATGTTGCCTTTTTCTTGCAACCAGCTAAAAATGGCTGGCCACGCCCAAGATTTCTCATCAATGACTGCTTTAGTATTTTCTGGAAGTACACGAGGAATATTTTCCCAGAAACCACCACCTGTTAAATGCGCAATGGCATGAACGTCAGTATTTTCTACTAACTCCAACACAGATTTCACATAAATTTTAGTTGGCGCCAATAAATGTTCACTTAAAGGCTTACCTTCAAGTTGATCTACTGCTGGGTTTGCGCCACTCACTTCTAAGACTTTACGAATCAAAGAATAGCCATTTGAATGCGGGCCACTTGAAGCCAACGCAACTAATACATCCCCTACTTTTACGGCGGAACCATCAATAATTTCGGATTTTTCTACCACACCCACGCAGAATCCAGCGAGGTCATAATCGCCTACATGATACATTCCCGGCATTTCAGCAGTTTCACCACCGACTAATGCGCAACCTGAAATGGCACAACCATCTGCAATACCTTTTACCACATCTGCGGCTACATCCACATCTAATTTTCCGGTTGCATAATAATCTAAGAAAAATAATGGCTCTGCACCCTGTACGACCAAATCATTCACACACATCGCCACCAAATCTTGACCGATGGTATCGTGTTTATTTAAATCAATCGCTAAGCGTAATTTAGTACCCACACCATCTGTGCCAGACACTAAAATCGGCTCTTTATATTTTGTAGGTAAAGCACATAACGCACCAAAACCACCTAAACCGCCCATAACTTCTGGACGACGCGTACGTTTTACATCCGCTTTAATACGTTCAACTAATTCATTACCAGCGTGAATATCAACGCCTGCGTCTTTATAGCTAAGTTGTGTGTTGCTCACGATTAACCTCAAATTTATGATTGCTAAAAATAACTTTCCTAATTATAGCATTAAGCAAACGTTTGCGTGAATAGCAAAATGGAAAATCACTTTCATTTACGAAAATCTTTTACTTTTAGAAAACTTTCTTGTTAATCTGCGTGTCTGTCTTCTCACTGACTGAAATTTAAAATTTGATATTTAACATGAAAAAAATTTTTCTCTTTCTCATTATGAGCATTTCAATGTTACTTACCCCTATTTCACTAGCACAAAACTCAACCAAGCAAAGCGGACTAATGTTAGATATTTCCCGCCGTTTTTATTCCGTAGAAACCATTAAACAATTTATTGATGATATCGCCCAAGCTAACGGTACCTTTTTACATCTGCATTTTGCCGATCATGAAAATTATGCGTTAGAAAGCACCTTCTTAAACCAACGCGCAGAAAATGCGATTGTACAAAATGGTATCTATATCAATCCGAAAACGAATAAACCGTTTTTGACTTATGAACAAATTGATCAAATCATTCGTTATGCCCAAGAAAAACAGATAGAACTCATTCCTGAAGTAGATAGTCCTGCACATATCAAAGGCATTTTAACCTTATTACGTTTAGAAAAAGGCGAGGATTACGTTAACCAAATTGCGCTTAATCAAGATGAACTAAACTTAGATTCACCAGAAAGCCTTACGATGATGAAAACCTTAGTCGATGAGGTTTGTTATATTTTTGGATACAGCGCACAACATTTTCATATTGGTGGAGATGAGTTTAACTATGCTTCTAACTTTATTCGTTATGTGAATGCACTCAATCAGCACATTAACCAAAAGGGCTTAATTACCCGTATGTGGAATGATGGATTATTGCAACAAAACATTGATGAATTAGACAAAAACATTGAAATTACTTACTGGAGTTTTGATGGCGATGCGCAAGAAAAAAACGATATTGTGGAACGCCGAGCAACTCGCATTAGCCTCCCCACACTATTGGATAAAGGTTTTAAAGCACTAAATTACAACTCTTATTACCTTTATTTTATTCCGAAAGATAATGGCAACATTGCAACCGATGCTAAATTTGCTCTCAACGATCTCAAGCAAAATTGGCAGCTGCTACGTTGGGACGGAAACTATGAAACCCAGCCAATTCAACAAGCAGAAAACTTAATTGGCGCAGCATTTTCTATTTGGGGCGAACACGCAGGCAAACTCAGTGATGATGTCATTCATCAAGCAACAAGCCCACTAATTCAGGCAACGATTATTCAAACAAACGCCAAGACAACCGGCCCAAATTAGGCTATAATATCACCTCGCAAGCGGTCAGATTTTTAGAGAAATTTGCAAATTTTTCGAAAAATTTGACCGCTTATTTTCTCTTCATTTTCCGTGGTTCGAGACCTTCCCACGGCTAGTCAATATTTGACTAGAAAACAAAACTAAGGATGTTTATGCAACAAAATAAAAAAGCCGTCGTGATTTTTTCAGGCGGCCAAGACTCTACAACTTGTCTATTTCAGGCTATCGAAGAATTCGGCAAAGAAAATGTCGAAGTAGTGACCTTTCAATACGGACAACGCCACGCCATTGAGCTAGAAAAAGCAGCTTGGATTGCGCAAGATCTCGGCGTTAAACAAACACTTATCGACACTTCTGTTATCAAAGCAATTACGACTAACGCACTGATGCAAGATGGTGCAGAAATTAAACAACAAGGCGATACACCAAATACGTTTGTTGATGGTCGCAATGCTCTGTTTTTACTTTACGCAGCTATTTATGCGAAAGGTCAAGGCATTCAAACGATTTTTACTGGCGTATGTGAAACCGATTTCAGCGGCTACCCGGACTGTCGTGATATATTTGTAAAATCAATGAATGTTACCCTTAATTTAGCAATGGATTATAACTTCAATATCCGCACGCCCTTGATGTATTTAACCAAAAAAGAAACCTGGGCATTAGCAGATAAATTAGGCGCATTTGACTACATTCGTACCCATACTCATACTTGTTATTTAGGCGTTGAAGGCGGTTGTCACACTTGCCCAAGCTGCTTATTGCGCGAAAAAGGCCTCAATGAATACTTAGCGGAAAAAGGAATGGCAAATGTTTAAAATTGCAAAAGAATTCAGTTTCGATATGGCGCACATGCTTGATGGGCATGATGGCAAATGTAAAAACCTACACGGACATACTTATAAACTACAAGTTGAAGTCAGCGGAAAATTAGTGGCTGAGGGCGCTAAACGTGGCATGGTTATGGATTACTCTGATTTAAAAACCATTGTTAAACGTGAAATTTTAGACCCAATGGATCATGCCTACATTTACGATCTAAATAGCGAAAAAGAGAGCAAAATCGCCCGCTTGTTAATCGAATTAGACTCAAAAGTCTATGGTATTCCAAGCCGTTCAACCGCTGAAGAAATGACCAAGTATATGTTTGAAAAATTAACGCAAGTTGGCTTGCCTGTAAGCCTTATTCGTTTGTGGGAAACACCAACCTCTTATTGCGAATATACTGCTGATGAGTCGTTGTAATGAGTTTACCTATTTTTACGACAACGCGCTTTCCCATTGTAGAAATTTTTGAAAGCTTACAAGGCGAAGGATTTAATACAGGCATGCCCGCCATTTTCGTCCGGCTAGGCAAATGTAATTTAGCCTGCCCTTGGTGTGATACCAACTATGAAGAATACGAAAAATGGACTGTCGATACCATTCTTCATCAAGTACAAAGTTATCAGGCTAAGCAGGTCATTATTACTGGTGGCGAACCAACGATGTATGCTAATTTAAACATTTTATTAGATGCACTCAAAGCACAAGGTTACTGGCTGGCCATTGAAACAAACGGGTTGAAATCCGTTCCCTCACAAATTGATTACATTGCCACTAGTCCAAAACGAATGTACCAAGAAAAGTATTTGCGTGAATGTATTCCTTTCGCAAATGAAGTTCGCATTGTGGTGGATGGTGATATTTTCGATTTCTGCGAGCAAATTGAGTCACAAATTCAAGCTGAGCATTACTATCTTTCTCCTTGTGAGCAAGATGGCAAAATGAATCTATTAGAAACAATCACTCAATTAGGTCAATTAAATCTTCGTGCTAATAAACCTAAATGGCAATTAAGCCTTCAAACTCATAAGATTATTGGCATTGAGTAATATTTTATTAACATTTTTCTGAGAAGAATCGGTCGATTCTTCTCAAATTTTCCTTTCTATTTTCTTCAAAAACTAAAAAATATCGCTATTTATTCAGTATTTTCGTGAATTTTACATTATTTTCACACAATTCTGTGAAGTGATTCACAAATTCGAGAAAAAAGCATTTACTTTTCCCTCTGTTGATTTTATGTTCATTAACAATCTTGTAACAAAGCAACAAGGGGTGATTACTATGTCCTTCCAACTTTCTAAAACCTACCGTCCTGAACGCCAACTCATTACCGAAAACTATCGCTTAGATGAGAAAACGGCAGTAGATAACTTGCTTAAAACCTTAGATTTTACCCAAGAACAAGAAAAACGCATTACTGACAATGCGATCAAACTTATTAACAAACTTCGCCATCTTAAACAAAAACAATATGGCGCAGATGCCTTAATGCAAGAATTCTCATTAAGCAGTGAAGAAGGTGTCGCACTAATGTGCTTAGCTGAAGCGCTGTTACGTATTCCTGATGCAGAAACCCGCGATGATTTGATTTATGAAAAATTACGTGATGGTAACTGGAAATCTCACATTGGTAACGCTAACTCATTTTTTATCAACGCAGCTAGTTATGGCTTAGTTTTCGGTAAAAAAATTAGTGAAAATTTAGACGAAAAAAGCCTCGCAAATGCGTTAAGCCGTAGCTTTGCTCGCTTCTCTGCCCCGATTATGCGTACGCTCATTGTAAAATCTATGCAAATCTTAGGGAAACAATTCGTAACTGGCGTTACCATGCAAGAAGCGCTAACGAACATTAAGCCTCGTTATGAAAAAGGCTTTACCTTCTCTTTTGATATGCTTGGTGAAGCAGCCATGACCCAAGCAGATGCAGATCGTTATTTTAATGATTATCTCCATGCCATTGAAAGTGTGGGGAAAGATGCTGCAGGTCGCACTATCTATAATGGTAACAGTGTTTCCGTTAAACTTTCTGCTATCCATCCAAAATATTGGCGTGCGAAATATGATCGTGTTATCGACGAGCTTTATCCGCGCGTAAAAGAACTTTTCTTACTCGCCAAAAAATATAACATCAGCGTAAACATTGATGCAGAAGAAGCTAGTCGCTTAGAGCTATCTCTGGATTTAGTAGAAAAATTACTAGATGAGCCAGAACTCAAAGGTTACAAAGGTATTGGCTATGTTGTTCAAGCCTACTCTAAACGTTGCCCATTTGTGTTGGATTACTTAATCAATCTTGCTCGCGAAAAAGACGGTTATTTAATGATTCGTCTTGTAAAAGGAGCTTATTGGGATAGCGAAGTAAAATGGGCGCAAGCGGATGGCTTAGATGGCTTCCCACTTTATACTCGTAAAAATCACACCGATATCTCCTATATTGCCTCTGCGAAAAAATTACTTGCTGCTCAAGATGTGATCTACCCACAATTTGCGACTCATAACGTACAAACTATGTGTACGATCCACGAATTAGGTCAAGGCAAACAATTTGAATTCCAATGCTTACATGGCATGGGTGAAAGCTTATACGACAACATTGTTGGCAAAGAGAATTTTAATCGCCAAGTCCGTGTTTACGCCCCCGTAGGCACGCACGAGACCTTATTAGCTTACTTAGTTCGCCGTTTATTAGAAAACGGGGCAAACTCATCATTTGTTCATCAATTGGTCGATGAAAATATTCCGGTAGAACAATTAGTGATTCCGCCTTGGAAACTCTATGAGAAATCTAATGGTGAACCGAATAAATTAGTACGCAATCCACTTGAGCTATTTAGTGATCGTAGAAACTCTGCAGGTTTTGATTTAAGCAACGAATTTGAGTTAGCTAAATTAGAACAAGCATTAAACGAAGCACCTATCGAAAATGTGCAATCACTCACGGTGCTGGCTAATGCAGAAAACTTAGCTGCGCATACCGTGGTCAATCCAGCTAATCTGAAAGAGAACTTAGCAGAAGTTGCTTTCTTAAACCCAACTGAAGCACAAGCTGTGTTTAACGCGGCAAATAATGAGACATGGGCAGCACAAAGCGCAACTGAACGAGCAAATGTATTGCGAAAAGCCGCCGATTTATATGAAGAAAACTTCGGCTTATTGATGAAACTTGCCATTGTTGAAGCTGGTAAAACATTACCAAATGCCATTGCAGAACTACGAGAAGCGGTCGATTTTCTCAGATATTATGCAAATCAGCTTGAATATCTCGCAAAAGATCAACACTTGGGTGCACCACGCGGAAAAGTTCTCTGTATTTCGCCTTGGAACTTCCCTTTAGCTATCTTTACTGGACAAGTTGCTGCAAGCCTTGCAGCAGGAAATGCGGTAATTGCCAAACCTGCAGAACAAACTTCTCTTATTGCATATGCAGCAGTAAAACTTTTACACCAAGCAGGCGTACCAAAAGAGGCATTACAATTGGTGCTTGGGGCAGGCGATTTAGGGGCGGCATTAGTACAACAAGCTTTTGATGGCGTTGTGTTCACTGGCTCAACTGAAGTTGCAAAATTGATTGAAAAACGAATTGCACAAGCGGATAACGATCCTGTTTTAATTGCTGAAACTGGTGGACAAAACGTATTAGTATCTGACTCCTCTGCATTACCAGAACAAGTTGTTGCAGACGTTTTAAGCTCTGCATTTGACTCTGCTGGTCAGCGCTGTTCTGCGCTACGTATCTTGTTATTACAAGAAGATGTTGCAGATCATTACTATAAAATGATTACAGAAGCGATTAACGAATTTAGCCTTGGCGACCCGCGTTTACTCTCAACGGATATTGGCCCTGTAATTGATCAAGAAGCGAAACAAAATCTAGAAAATCATAAAGCGAATATGCGGAAAGTCGCTCGTGCTTATGTCGAATTAGAGGCACCAACCAATGGTCATTTTGTCGCACCAGCAGTCTATCTTTTAGATAATCTTAACCAATTACAACGTGAAGTGTTTGGCCCTATCTTACACATCGTGCGTTATAAAAAAGAGAACTTGGTTAACGTACTCAATGAAGTTAATGCGAAAGGTTATGCCCTCACTGGCGGTTGTCATAGCCGTATCCGTAAACAAATGGATTTAGTTGAAAAACACCTCCACTGCGGCAACTTCTACATTAACCGTAATATTGTTGGTGCTGTTGTGGGCGTACAACCATTTGGTGGTCATGGTTTATCTGGTACAGGCCCGAAAGCCGGTGGTGAATTCTATTTGCAACGTTTAACAAAAACAGACCGCTACTACAGCCAATTCGGTGACGAAAACACTCTGGGTAATGCACAACCTGTTTTAGACAGTATTACTGGTGAACGCAACTCTTTAGCTTACTTGCCTTCTGAAGTAGCAATTCTAAATGGCGATTTAGCTACATCAGAAAAAGCTGCAAATAAACTATTGGCAAAAGGCTTTACGATTTTAGTTGAGCCAAGTCATCCATTAGCTAAATCTGGTAAAGCGGGCATACGTGTTGATACTAAATTAGGTCACTGCCAAAAAGGTATCTACTTAGCAGAATTAAGTAAAGAACGACGCCAATGGTTAGCTGAAAACAGCTCAGCTATTTTTAAATGCTATGATTGGCAAACTACCCAAGATATTTTACCGTTATACGATGAGTTCTCTCGCAGTTACAACACCACAGCTGCTGGCGGAAACACCTCGTTAATGTCTTCTGAAGAACATTAAAAAGGAGTGATTTATGCAAATCTACATTACCTTTGGGCTCTATTTGCTCGTTATTTTAGGCATTGGATTATATGCCTACCGTTCCACGCAGAATTTTGACGACTATATTCTAGGTGGTCGCAAAATGGGGAGTTTTGTTACTGCCATGTCTGCTGGTGCATCAGATATGTCCGGCTGGTTATTAATGGGATTACCTGGAGCAATTTTTCTCTCTGGTTTATCCGAAGCTTGGATTGTTGTTGGGTTAACTATTGGGGCTTATTTGAACTATCGTGTTGTTGCTGGCCGCTTGCGTATTTTTACTGAAAAATATAGCAACGCCTTAACGTTACCGGAGTTCTTTGCACAACGTTTTCCTCGTCAGAAAAAAGCACTGAAAATTATCTCTTCAGGTATTATCTTGTTCTTCTTTACCATCTATTGTGCCTCTGGAGTAGTGGCTGGTGCAAAATTATTCCAAAGCCTATTAGGCATGGATTACACTACCGCGCTTTGGTTTGGTGCGATTGCGACCATTAGCTACACCTTTATTGGTGGGTACTTAGCAGTTTCTTGGAGTGATACCATTCAAGCTTCATTGATGATTTTTGCTCTAATTCTTGCGCCTGTGATGGTTATTCTCACGATCAGTTGGGATGATCTCAAAATGGCACTTGAAGCAAAATCTGCTGTAACAGGTATTCCTTATAGTAACTGGTTGCACAACGTTTCTGGTATTGGTGTAGTGTCTGCCTTGGCATGGGGTTTAGGCTACTTCGGTCAACCACATATTTTGGCTCGCTTTATGGCTGCAGACTCTGTTGCTTCTTTAAATAAAGCACGCCAAATAGGTATTACTTGGATGATCCTTTGCTTAGGTGGTGCAGTTGCAGTAGGTTATTTTGGACTAGCTTATTTCACTGAAAGAAATTTAGACCTTACGAATGCAGAAGCGGTATTCATTGAATTATCCAAAGCCATGTTTAACCCTTGGATTGTCGGCATCGTATTATCTGCAATTCTTGCTGCAATTATGAGTACCTTATCTGCGCAATTATTGATGTGTTCTGCGGCTATTACCGAAGATTTCTACAAAGGTTTCTTCCGTAAAAATGCCTCTAGCACAGAGTTAGTTTGGGTTGGTCGCTTAATGGTATTACTTATCTCTGTTATTGCGATTATTATTGCCCAAGATCCAAACTCAAAAGTGATGGGATTAGTTTCCTATGCTTGGGCAGGTTTCGGTGCGGCATTTGGACCAGTTGTGATTCTTTCCCTCTTTAACCGTAACATTAGCTCAAAAGCTGCATTATGGGGAATGCTATCTGGTGCTATCACCGTTGTTGCATGGAGCCCACTCATGCGCTATCTTGGCTGGGACGATTTATCTAAACTATATGAAATTATTCCTGGTTTCTTAGTTTGCTCATTTATTACTGTAACATCATCTGTCTTTGCACCTGTTCATCCAAAAGTGCAGCAACAATTTGATGAAGCCCTAGCAGAATTTGAAACAAGACGCTAACTTCATTTAACAAAAAATCGAGGCAGTTAACTAGCTCG
>NZ_AFNK01000006.1 GCF_000238795.1 Haemophilus sputorum CCUG 13788
AAAGCGTTGTCGTGTTAAACGGCAACGCTTTTTTTATATTTGTCTCCCAACAAATTATTGATTTTATTTTTTTAAGTAAGTATAGATGCTCGCTAAATCTTGCTGACTTAACGCTGTTTGGTTCGCTTCACTAAACGTTTTCGCAGCTTTTTCAATCAGTGGCGAACGTTTGTTAGCTTTTTCTAATTCATCCACAGCCAAGTTTAAGTCCTTAGTAATGTGTTTTAGCATAAAGACTGGCGGGAATTCTCCACTTTCATACATCGCAATTTTGCTTTGGAACATTGGTGAATTCATGGCGCCATTGGCAATGGTGTCAATAATATCAGCTTGATTGATACCAAATTGCTCAGCAAAAACCAGCGCTTCTGCATAGGCTTCATTAAAGATACCCAATAATGCATTTACGGCTAATTTCACACCGCCCGCTTTGCCCACTTCTCCGTAATGATAAACTTTGCTACTAAATGCGTTAAAAAGGGGCACAAGTTGGTCAAAAATGGCTTTATCACCTGCACCGAGTACTAATAATTTACCAGCTTCTGCAACTTTACTTGAGCCAGAAACTGGCGCTTCAATAAAATGTACTTGGTGTGATTTTAGCTGTGTTTCAATCAATTGATTCTGCGTTGGCGAAACGGTAGACATATTCACAACCACTTTGCCTTTTAATGCCGCAAGTACTGCCAGTGTTAATAAGCTTTCAATCGCTGGATAATCAGAGACCATCAGAAAAAGAACATCGTTATTTTGCGCAACTGTTTCTACGTTCGGTGCTAATAGCGCACCTTTTTCTACTACCGCTTGTGCCTTTTCAGGGCTGCGGTTATAAACTTCCACCTCAAAACCAGCGTGGAGCAAATGACCTACCATTGGTGAGCCCATTTGTCCTAAACCGACCCAACCTACTTTTTTTGTATTAAATGTTTGCATATTCACGCCTCAATGTCGTTTAAAAATGCCACTAGTTTAGCGATTTTCTTTCAGAAATGCCGTGAAGCAGATCACAAAAGCAATTAAATTTCACATTTATTTAACAAATTATAAGCGTGAAGCTAAATAACCTTCATAATCTGGAATTTCTACCTCAATTGGCTGATCAAAAAGCGATGAAGCCAATAGGCAATCTGCTGTACTTGGCGTAATTGCAACGGGAATATTCCAGACTGTTGCAATTCTCATTAACGCTTTTACATCTGGATCGTGCGGTGCCGCATTCATCGGATCCCAAAAGAAAATGAGCACATCAATTTTCTTTTCCGCAATTAACCCACCAAGCTGTTGGTCTCCGCCCATTGGGCCGCTTAATAATGGCGTAATTGCTAAACCCGTTTCGCGTGCAAGCAAATGCCCTGTTGTACCCGTTGCATAAAGCTGATGTTGAGAAAGCGCATCTTGGTGTTTTTTCACCCAATCCAATAAAGTTTGTTTACAGTGGTCGTGAGCCACAAGCGCGATTTGTTTTTGATTTGGAATGACCCGAATTGTCGTTTGCATATAGCCTCCTTTTGCAAAATTTTAAGCAAATCATACCGCTTATTTGCAGATGTTGCATTGACTAATTAAAGGGAATAGCTACAATCAAGCAGATTTTACTCTAAGATAAAGGATTCCATTTTCATGAACTTATACAACATCAAACATCCTGAAGAGCAAGTAAACTTCGCCCAAGCCGTGCGTCAAGGTTTAGGGAAAGATCAAGGCTTATTCTTTCCTGAAGTTTTACCTAAATTAAATAACATTGATGAACTACTTGCGCTACCATTAGTTGAACGCAGCCAGAAAATTCTTTCTGCAATTATCGGTGAAGAAATTCCAGAAGCAACTTTAAATAGCATGGTAAAAAATGCGTTTACGTTCCCAGCACCACTTGCGCAAGTCTCTGATAGTATTTATGCATTAGAATTATTCCACGGCCCAACATTAGCATTTAAAGATTTCGGTGGCCGTTTTATGGCACAAGCATTAAGTGCTGTGCGTGGCGATGGCAAAATTACCATTTTAACTGCTACCTCTGGCGATACCGGCGCAGCTGTTGCGCATGCCTTCTATGGTCTAGAAAATATCAATGTCGTGATTTTGTATCCGAAAGGTAAAATCAGCCCGCTTCAAGAAAAATTGTTCTGTACATTAGGTGGCAACATTCGCACTGTGGCAATCAATGGTGACTTTGATGCGTGCCAAGCATTAGTGAAACAAGCTTTCGATGATGCCCAATTACGTCAAGCGATTGGTTTAAACTCAGCCAACTCTATCAATATCAGCCGTTTATTAGCGCAAATCTGCTACTACTTCGAGGCATTTGCACAGTTACCAAAAGAAAAACGTTCAGAGGTTGTTGTGTCAGTTCCAAGTGGTAACTTCGGTAACTTAACTGCGGGGTTAATTGCGAAAACATTAGGTTTACCAATTAAACGTTTTATCGCTTCAACCAACGCAAATGACACCGTACCACGTTATTTAAAATCAGGCGAATGGTCACCAAATGCGACTGTTGCGACGCTTTCAAATGCGATGGATGTAAGCCGTCCAAACAACTGGCCACGTGTAGAAGAATTATTTAAACATAACGGTTGGGCATTAAGTGAGTTAGGTTCAGATGCGCTCAGCGATGCAGAAACTGAAGCAACCTTAAAAGCAATGTATGCTGAAAACTATTTATGCGAACCGCATGGTGCGATCGCTTATCAAGTGTTAAAAGACCAACTTCAAGCAGGTGAAACAGGTATTTTCCTTTGCACAGCACATCCGGCAAAATTCAAAGAGTCGGTTGAACGCATTTTAGCGTTAGATTTACCACTGCCTGAAGCATTAGATAAACACAATAAATTGCCATTGTTATCTGATGAAATGGATAACGACTTCGCGCAATTACGTGCTTATCTTTTAAAATAATCTAAAATAAAAATAGCCCCAACATTGGGGCTATTTTCATACCGACAAGCGGTCAAATTTAATCAATCTTTTGCAACTACTTTAAGTTTGTCAGACAAGCCTGTTTCACTTGATTCAACAACGCTTCATAGTCTGTCGTTTTTAAGCCAACTGCGCCTAAAAAATGCATATCGGCTTCCATACCACAAAAATTAAATAATCCATTACCTAACGTGTGATCAAGCGATTGTAAAAAACCTTTTTCGGCATATTTTTGATTGCTATTGCCCATAGTCACAAATTGTTGAATTCTCTTTCCTTTAAGCAGACCTATTGTTTCATTTTCTCCATTTTCATAGGCAAATCCATACGTTAAAACACGGTCTAAATAGCCTTTTAAAATCGCTGGAAAACCCATCCACCAAAGGGGATAAATCAACGTAATGAGATCAGCTTGTTTCCAAAAACTTTGTTCAATAGCCACATCTGCTGCTAACTTTCCACTGAAAGTCTCCAATGCTTCTTGCCAATCTAAAATTGGGTTAAAATTGAGTTCAAATAAGTTACGCACATGAACTTCATGCCCTTTACTTGCTGCGATAATGCTTTCTAAAATCGCGTGGTTAAAACTCTGCGCATTAGGATGTGCATAAATAATTAAATGGTTCATGTTATTGCCTTATTATAATAATGTTAAATGTTTGTTACGATCATATTAAAAAAGAGTAAGAGTCTATCACCATTTTGCCACAATACCTTGATACCTATCAATTAAAGTGCAAATATTGTCACAAATACCCCGTTTGAGTGATTAAGTAAACAACAAAAACAGAGATAATTCCATACCATTTTTACTTGCTGTTGAAAGAGGCGAAACTTGTCTGAAAACACTGGTCCGTCGCTTTCTCGTCGCGGTTTTTTACGTGGACAATTTCTTAACACGCTAAAAAGCGAACAAGTAACTTTACAAGGTCACCAAGCTATTCGTCCACCTTGGGCAAATTTAGCAAATTTTCTTGAAAAATGTACCGCTTGTGGACGTTGTGTTGAAGTTTGTGAGACCAAGATTATCAAGCAAGGTATTGGGGGCTACCCTGAAATCGATTTTACTCGCGGAGAGTGTACCTTTTGTACCGAATGCGTTAAGGCTTGTCCTGAAGACGTTTTTCTCTCACTCGATGAACCAGCTTGGTTACATAAAATTGAAATCTTAGATCAATGCTTACTGAAACAGCGGATTGAATGTCGTTCTTGTGGAGATTACTGCCCTGAACGGGCTATTCGTTTTCGACCGACATTAGGCGGGATTGCAACCCTACAACTGGATTTAACCGCTTGTAATGGTTGCGGGGCATGTTTAAACATCTGCCCAACTAAAGCGATTAGAATTATTAATTTTGAAGTCAATAACAATGAGTCAATTTAACGAAAAAGAAAACTGGTATGTTTGTAGCATTATCGTGCAAGCCAGACCAGAAAAACTCAGCCAAGTCAAAGCAGCTATTTTAGCCATTCCATCGGCTGAAATTCATGGCGAAAAGTCTGATGAAGGCAAATTGGTGGTTACCCTTGAAAGTAATCGTCAGTTAGCTTTAGCTGATTTGATGGATGAGATTAAAGATATCCCAGGCGTAATTGTCGTGTCTTTAATTTCAAATTATTTAGATGAAAAATAAATCGTAGTGTGAGTGAATTTTAAACACTTAGGCACTATAATAAGATTGATTGCAAAATTGACCGCTTGTGTCTTTTGGATGAAATTAACAAGCACTATTAAAATTTAACAACTGTGTGGGAAAAACTATGGAACTTAATCGTAGAGATTTTATGAAAGCCAATGCTGCGCTTGCAGCAGCTGCGGCGGCTGGCATGACTATCCCTGTTAAAGAGGTTCATGCAGCAGAAGATATGGGCATTAAATGGGATAAAGCCCCATGCCGTTTCTGTGGTACAGGATGTAGCGTATTGGTAGGTACCAAAGACGGTCGTGTTGTTGCCACCCAAGGTGACCCGGATGCAGAGGTAAACCGCGGTTTAAACTGTATCAAAGGTTACTTCCTTTCTAAAATTATGTACGGTGCAGACCGTGTACAAACTCCGTTATTACGTATGAAAGATGGTAAATTCCATAAAGAGGGTGACTTTACACCGGTTTCTTGGGATCAAGCTTTCACTATCATGGCGGAAAAAATCAAAGATATCCTAAAGAAAAAAGAACCAAATGCTGTAGGGATGTTCTCTTCCGGTCAAACCACTATCTATGAAGGCTATGCAAAAGTAAAACTTTGGAAAGCTGGTTTCCGTTCCAATACTATCGACCCAAATGCTCGTCACTGTATGGCATCTGCAGCGGTGGCGTTTATGCGTACATTCGGTATGGATGAACCAATGGGTTGCTATAACGATATCGAGAAAACCGATGCGTTTGTGCTTTGGGGTTCAAACATGGCGGAGATGCACCCAATTTTATGGTCTCGTATTTCTGACCGTCGTCTTTCTTCTGATAATGTGAAAGTGGTAGTTATGTCAACATTCGAACACCGTTCGTTTGAATTAGCTGATGTGCCTATTGTGTTTAATCCACATTCAGACCTTGCAATTCTTAACTACATTGCAAACTATATTATCCAAAACGATAAAGTAAACTGGGACTTCGTTAATAAACACACTAAATTCAAACGTGGTGAAACCGATATTGGTTATGGTTTACGCCCAGAACACCCACTTGAAGTTGCAGCGAAAAACCGTAAAACCGCAGGTAAAATGCACGATTCTGACTTCGAAGAATTCAAGAAAATCGTTGCACCTTATACATTAGATGAAGCACACCGTATTTCTGGTGTACCAAAAGATCAGCTTGAAACCCTCGCTAAAATGTATGCAGATCCAGAACAGAACTTAGTGTCTTACTGGACAATGGGCTTTAACCAACACACTCGTGGTGTATGGGTTAACCACATGATCTATAACGTACACTTATTAACCGGTAAAATTTCTAAACCAGGTTGTGGTCCGTTCTCATTAACTGGTCAACCTTCAGCTTGTGGTACAGCGCGTGAAGTAGGTACTTTCGTTCACCGTTTACCAGCGGACATGGTGGTAACCAATCCTAAACACGTTGAAATTACAGAGAAAAAATGGAAATTACCAAAAGGTACGATTCCAACTGTACCTGGCTATCCAGCGGTACAACAAAGCCGTGCCTTAAAAGACGGTAAATTAAACTTCTTATGGCAACTTTGTACGAACAATATGCAAGGTGGTCCGAATATTAACGAAGAAATTTTCCCTGGCTGGCGTAACCCTGAAAACTTCATCGTTGTTTCAGACCCTTACCCATCTGTTTCTGCAGTAGCTGCTGACTTAATTCTTCCAACTTGTATGTGGGTAGAAAAAGAAGGAGGCTATGGTAACGCAGAACGTCGTACCCAATTATGGCGTCAACAAGTGAAAGGCCCAGGTGAGTCTCGTTCGGACTTATGGCAAATTGTTGAATTCTCTAAATACTTCAAAACTGATGAAGTATGGGGTGAAGAATTATTAGCTCAAATGCCTGAATATCGTGGCAAAACTTTATATGAAGTGCTTTACGAAAATGGTGAAGTAAACAAATATAAAGTACCAACCGATGTTCCGGGATACATCAATGATGAAGCTGATCACTTTGGTTACTACTTACAAAAAGGTTTATTCGAAGAATACGCTGACTTCGGACGTGGTCATGGCCATGACTTAGCACCATTCGATACTTACCACCAAGTACGTGGCTTACGCTGGCCGGTTGTTGACGGTAAAGAAACCTTATGGCGTTACCGTGAAGGCTTTGACCCGTATGTTAAAGCAGGCGAAGATGTTGCGTTCTACGGCTATCCAGATAAAAAAGCGATTATTCTAGGTGTACCTTATGAAGCACCAGCAGAATCACCAGATGAGGAATATCCATTATGGTTATGTACTGGTCGTGTTCTTGAACACTGGCATACCGGTACCATGACGCGTCGTGTACCTGAGTTACACCGTGCGTTCCCGAACAACTTAGTTTGGATGCACCCAGCTGATGCGAAAAAATATGGCTTACGTCATGGGGATAAAGTGAAATTAATCACTCGTCGTGGTGAAATGATCACTTACTTAGATACCCGTGGTCGTAACAAATGCCCTCAAGGCTTAATTTACACCACCTTCTTTGATGCAGGTCAGCTTGCTAACAAATTAACATTGGATGCAACCGACCCAATCTCTGGCGAAACCGACTTCAAAAAATGTGCGGTTAAAGTGGTGAAAGCGTAAATTTTCCCTTTCGTTTCTAGTCACTCCTCTCTTTAAACAAAGAGAGGAATTTAAAACAAAAGCGGTCAAATTTTGCAAAGTTTTGACAAAACTAGACCGCTTATAGAAGGAAACGCAGATGAAACTTGATCCTAACCGTCGTCAGTTTTTAAAAAATGTGACAAGAACAGCCGTCGGAGTATGTGGAGCTGGTGTAATTCTTGGCCTACAGCAACAACAAGCTAAAGCCAAAGAGGGGATTGCTTTACGTCCACCTGGTGCTTTACCAGAAAAGGATTTCTTGGCAGCTTGTACCCGCTGCGGACAGTGTGTCCAAGCGTGTCCATATGATATGTTGTATCTAGCCTCGCTAATTTCTCCAATGGAAGCAGGTACACCTTATTTTATCGCACGGGATAAACCTTGCGAAATGTGTCCTGATATTCCTTGTATGAATGCTTGTCCAAGTGGCGCATTAAGTGAAGAACTTAAAGATATCAATGATGCAAGAATGGGATTAGCCGTATTGCTAGACCATGAAACTTGCCTTAACTGGCAGGGGTTGCGTTGTGATGTGTGTTACCGCGTTTGTCCATTAGTAGATAAAGCGATTACACTTGAACGTATTCATAATGATCGTACAGGTATTCATGCGAAGCTTATTCCAACTGTTCACTCCGATGCTTGCACCGGATGCGGTAAATGCGAACAAGCTTGCGTATTAGAAGAAGCGGCAATTAAAGTCTTACCGATGGATATCGCCAAAGGCTTACTCGGTCGTCACTACCGCTTAGGTTGGAAAGAAAAACAAAATGCCGGAAAATCCTTAATTGAGGAACAACATCCGGATGGCTTACGTCCAGCAATGGATGCCCGTATGCCGGAAGGCTTACATGAGCCGGTTTATCAACCAATGCAGGTTCAACCGAACCAAAAAGTGGCAACACCGAATCGTGCAACAATGGATTATGTACCAAATCCAACAACAGTTCCGGAAGCAGAGCAATTCCCAAATCTGGACTTAAATATTAAGGGGGTTAAATAATGGCTGAAAAATATACCCCGAATAAGCCAAAAGATGCAGGCTTAGAAGCTCGCCAAAAACTCGGTTGGTGGCATGCTTATCGCTTTTTAATTCTACGTCGAATCAGTCAATTAAGTATTATTTTAATGTTCTTAAGTGGCCCGATTTGGCAAGTTTGGATTCTAAAAGGCAATTACAGCGCCAGTATGCTTTTGGATGTCGTGCCATTAACGGATCCATTGATTACCGCAGAAAGTTTAGCGACAGGTTACTTACCAGAAATCTCAACGATTATTGGTGCCTTAATTATTGCGATATTCTACGCAGTCGTTGCAAGTAAAGCCTTCTGTAGTTGGGTTTGTCCAATGAATATGGTAACGGATGCTGCAGCTTGGTTACGTAGAAAATTAGGTATTAGACAATCATTAAAAATTTCACGCCAACTTCGCTATGTGATTTTAGCGGTGATTTTAGTCGGTAGTGCAATGACTGGCACTCTCTTATGGGAGTGGATAAACCCTGTTGCAGCACTTGGACGTGTTTTTGTCTATGGCCTAGGCGCAACACTCTGGTTGGTTGCTGTTATCTTCTTATTTGACTTGCTTGTTGCCGAACACGGCTGGTGTGGTCATCTTTGCCCAATTGGTGCAATGTATGGCGTTATTGGTGCTAAAAGCCTAGTTAAAATTAATGTTGTCGATCGTAACCGATGTGACCGCTGTATGGACTGCTATAACGTTTGCCCTGAACCGCAAGTGTTGCGTATTCCATTGCATGGTGGTCCGGAAGATAGCCAAATTGTACTAGCGAAAGATTGCATTACCTGTGGGCGTTGTATTGACGTCTGCGCTGAAAATGTATTTACCTTTGGTTCTCGTTTTGAGAAACAGATTAAAATTAAAAATATTTAATTATTTAATGGAGTGGATTTCATGAAAAAATCATTTATTTTCATGCTAGCTTTATGCAGTGGATTGGCATTTGCCGATGCACCGCAAGTTGCGAACAGTATTGATAAAACAGCGGAAAGTGTTGCACCAGCATTTACGAATCCTTATAAAGATGTCGGTAATATTCCTGTGACTTTCCCTAACCAACCCCCACTAGTTCCACACAGTATTCGTGGTTTACAAGTGACTAAAAATGTGAACCAATGTTTAGGTTGCCACTCTCCGGATGTTGCACCAACAACGGGTGCACCACGTGTTCCAGAGAGCCATTTCTTAACTCGTGATGGACAAAAAACTGATGGTACCTCACCTCGTCGTTATTTCTGCTTACAATGCCACGTTCAACAAGCAGATGTGAACCCAATTATTCAAAATAAATTCGATACAATTCGTCAAACGCAAGGTAAATAAGGAGCAAAACCATGATTAAATCAAGCATTCAAAAAGTTTGCCGTTGGTTACGCTCTCCGAGCAAAATGGCAATTGGTGGGGTTATTTTATTAACTATCATTGGGACTATCGTTGGAACCAACCTATTTAATGTAGGAATGGCCACAACTAATACTGAGCAATTCTGTTCAGACTGTCATACTAACGATGTTGTACCTGAGTACCAAGCCTCAATCCACTTTAGCAACCGTTCAGGTGTAAAAGCAATTTGTTCAGACTGCCACGTTCCACACGAATTCGTACCAAAAATGATTCGTAAAATGCAGGCATCGACTGAAGTTTATGCTCACTTTACAGGTAAAGTAGATACTAAAGAGAAATTTGAAAAACATCGTTTAGAAATGGCAGAACGCGAATGGGCGCGTATGAAAGCGAATAACTCACAAGAGTGCCGTAACTGCCATAACTTCAATGATATGGACTTTACCCAACAAAAAACTGTGGCACAACAAATGCACGCACTTGCACAGGAACAAAACAAAACCTGTATCGATTGTCACAAAGGTATTGCGCATAACCTTCCACACATGGAAAAAGTACAACAAAGCTTTATTCCAGCGGATATGTTAAAAGCAAATGAAAAACCTGCTGAAAACAAAGATGCAAAATAATCTCTAAACAAACGGTTCAAACTACTTAGTTTGAACCGTTTTTATTTAAGCCTAAAAATATTTGTTATTAGTATTTTAAAGATGAAAAAAGATCGCTTGTCAAAAAATACAAGCGGTCTTTTTCATGCAATTTTTTACAATTTTCTTATTTAATTGTAATCACTTCACAGGCTTTTTGATAATGATTCACGCAAGCCTTAAGAATCCATTCTTTAGCTAAATTTTTATCCTGAGGAACACCATATCCATTTGCATACATCACACCCAAATTATACTGGGCGCTTGCATATCCTTGCTCTGCTGCTTTTCGGTACCATTTTGCTGCCTCAAAATAATCCTGTTTTACACCCTCTCCCTTTGAATACATCACACCCAAATTAAATTGGGCATCTCTATGTCCTTGCTCTGCTGCTTTTCGGTACCATTTTGCCGTCTCAAGATAATCCTGTTTTACACCTCGTCCATCATAATATATCACGCCCAAATTAAACAGAGCATTTATATGCCCTTGATCAGCTGCTTTTCGATACCATTTTGCCGCCTCAAGATAATCCTGTTTTACACCTCGTCCATCATAATACATCACACCCAAATTATACTGGGCATTCTTATGCCCCTGCTCTGCTGCTTTTCGGTACCATTTTACCGCCTCAATATCATCCTGTTTTACCCCCTCTCCCTTTGAATACATCACACCCAAATTAAACTGGGCGTCTATATGCCCTTGCTCTGCTGCTTTTCGATACCATTTTATCTCCTCAAGATAGTCCTGTTTTACGCCCTCTCCTCTTGAATACATCACACCTAAATAAAACTGAGCATCTCTATGTCCTTGCTCTGCTGCTTTTCGGTACCATTTTGCCGCCTCAATATAATCCTGTTCTACACCTTGCTCATGATCATAGATTACGCCCAAATTAAACTGGGCGCTGGCATATCCTTGCTCTGCTAAAGGTTTCCAAAATTGGAAAGCGGTTTGATGATTTCCTTTTTCAGCAGCAGCCAAACCTTGTTGAAATTGCTCCTCTACCGTATTTGCCCATGTAGCCGAAGGAAAAGCAAAAATAGAAGCCCCTAAAAAGGTAGTAAATAGTGTTTTTGTCAATTTCATATAATGATCCAGAGTGATTATATTATATATAAAAGACCGCTTGTCTCTTACAACAAGCGGTCTCATTCTTTTTACGATTTGCAATTATCGAGTATAAACAAACTCAACGCCTTCTTCGTCTTCTTCCGACCAATCATCATCGAAATCGTCCCAATCATCTTCTTCAATTGGATTTTGCATTGCTTCTTGATGATAATCATCCCATTTGAATTTAACTTCATCAGATTCTTTATTTTCTTCTTCCACTTCACGTGGGTTAGCTTCGATAAAGTCCATAATATCTCGGGTGAGCTGTTGTACATTTTGCCCAGTGGCCGCAGAAATCAGATAGTAATCGTCTTCCCAACCAATTTGCTCTGCAATCTCTTTTGCACGAGCTTGAGCCTCTTCTTCGCCGATGGTATCAATTTTATTGAAAACTAACCAAGTCGGCTTTTCAGAAAGTTTTTCGCTATATTGATAAAGCTCAGACTCAATCACGCTAATGTTATGCGCTGGGTCACTTTCATCAATTGGCATAATATCAACCAAGTGAATTAACACACGGCAACGCTCTAAGTGTTTAAGGAAACGAATCCCCAAACCTGCACCTTCTGCTGCCCCTTCAATTAACCCCGGAATATCCGCCACCACAAAGCTGCGATCAGCGCCTACACGTGCCACACCTAAACTTGGCACCAATGTAGTAAATGGATAATCTGCCACTTTTGGTTTAGCTGCAGAAACGCTACGAATAAAAGTAGATTTCCCTGCATTCGGTAAACCTAGCATCCCAACATCCGCCAAAAGCATTAACTCAAGTAATAAATCACGTTTTTCGCCTGGTGTGCCATTTGTTTTTTGGCGAGGAGCACGGTTTACAGAAGATTTAAAACGGGTATTCCCCAAACCATGGTATCCCCCTTTCGCCACCAACATTTTCATACCATGCTTGGTTAAATCGCCAATGACCTCTTGGGTGTCGTTATCAATCGCACGAGTTCCTACTGGCACGCGTAAAGTAATATCATTACCACGATGCCCCGTACAACCTGCACTACGCCCATTCTCACCACGCCCTGCTGCATAGCGCTTTTCGAAACGGTAGTCGATAAGGGTATTTAGGTTCTCATCTGCGATCAAATAAACATCGCCACCATCACCACCATCACCACCATCTGGGCCCCCTTTCGGGATATATTTTTCACGGCGGAAGCTTACACAGCCATTACCGCCATCACCTGCTTCAACACGAATCAGGGCTTCATCAATAAATTTCATTTTTGTTCCTTATTTTAGCTCCCCTCTTTAGAAAAGAGGGGCTGGGGGAGATTTGATAAGCGGTCTTTTTTGACCTATTTTTTGCAAATTGAGATCGCTGAAATCTCCCCTACCCCCTCTTTAGAAAAGAGGGGAACTTTTTGTTACATTTTTTCTACGGTTTTAATTCCCAGTAGATCTAAACCTTGTTTGAGCGTTCTTGCTGTTAAATCACTTAAACGTAAACGGCTGTTTTTCACTTTTTCTTCTGCATTAAGCATTGGGCAAGCTTCATAGAAACTTGAGAATGCACCCGCTAACTCATATAAATATTGGCAAAGTATATGTGGCATACCTTCTTTTGCGACGCTATTTAATGCTTCTTCAAATTGTAATAATTTGATGGCTAATGCACGCTCTTTCTCTTCTGTTAAGATAATCTCACCACTTAAAGCACTTGGATCAATCCCCGCTTTTGCAAATACAGAACGAATACGTGTGTAAGCATATTGCATATATGGCGCGGTATTGCCCTCAAAGCTCAACATATTATCCCAGTCAAACACATAGTCTGTGGTACGGTTTTTCGACAAATCTGCATATTTCACTGACCCGATTGCAACCGCTTCAACTACTGCCGCTTTCTCTTCTTCCGTTAAGTTAGTGCTGCGTTGTGAAATTAACGCATCTGCACGTTCAATCGCTTCGTCTAGCAAATCTTTTAGTTTTACGGTATCACCTGAACGTGTTTTAAATGGTTTACCATCTTTGCCTAACATCATGCCAAAGAACGGATGTTCAAGGCTGAATGAATCAGGCACATAACCAGCTTTGCGGGTAATTAACCAAGCTTGTTGCATGTGTTGTGCTTGACGGCTATCTGAAAATACTAAAGCACGATCTGCTTTTAAAGTTTCATAACGATATTTTGCTGCAGCCACATCAGTAGTCGTATATAAGAAACCGCCATCTTTTTTCTGCACGATAACGCCCATTGGATCGCCATCTTTATTTTTGAACTCAGAAAGGAAAACTACTAAAGCGCCATCATCTTCTACGGCCAATCCTTTTGCTTTTAAATCAGCCACAATTTCCGGCAACATTGGATTGTAAAGGCTTTCACCCATCACATCTTTTTCAGTTAAGGTTACATTTAAGCGGTCGTAGTTTTCTTGGTTATGGTGCATCGTGATATCCACTAACTTTTTCCACATGGTACGACAATATTCATCACCACTTTGGAGTTTCACCACATAACCACGCGCTTTTTCAGCAAAAGCTGCATCTTCATCGTAATGCGCTTTGGCTGCACGGTAGAATGCTTCCAAATCACTTAATTCAAGCTGTGAGGCATTTTCATTTTCCATCTTTTCAAGGTAAGCAATTAGCATACCAAACTGCGTACCCCAGTCACCAACGTGGTTAGCACGAATCACGTTATTGCCTAAGAACTCTAAAGTACGCACCACCGCATCACCAATAATGGTTGAACGCAAGTGGCCAACGTGCATCTCTTTTGCCACATTTGGAGAAGAATAATCCACCACGATAGTTTGCGGATTTGCAGTTTTAATCCCAAAATTGACCGCTTGTAATGCGCTGTTTGCGCCATTAGCTAACCAATCTTTCGATAAGAAAATGTTGATAAAGCCTGGACCTGCAATTTCTAATTTTTCGGCAATCCCATCTAAATTTAAGTTATCTAAGATTTTCTGCGCAAACTCACGTGGGTTGATGCCTAATTTTTTAGCTGCGCCCATTGCACCATTTGCTTGATAATCGCCAAATTCAGGCTTACCAGATTGACGAACTAAAGCTTCTGCATTTTCATCGGCACCTGCTGCAATCATTGCTTGCTTGATTTTATCTGATAAAATTTGTTGTATATTCACTTTTTAACCTATTCAATTTTACATTCAAAAAATGGACAAAATTATACCTCAAAATGCAAATTTTTTCGAGAAAATGACCGCTTGTTTTGGCGATTTATCTCAATTCGAACAGAAAATCTTGCAAATAACCCAAACCATTGGATTAGATTTATCACAATTTCAAATTGATCATCTTGCCGTGAGAATGAACACCGTTGAAACAGCGCTAGAGTGGCGAGATTTGTTATTAGAAAATGCCACACTTTTAAAAGAAAGCGAGGTAAATGGCCGCCCAATAGGACTATTTGAGCTACAACAAGCGGTTAAATTTTGCGGACAATTTGTAAAAATTGTCGAGCTGCCTTTTCCTAAAAGTAAAATTTATCCTGTTGAAGGTTGGGAACATTCTGAAGTTGTGGTGCCATTTTTAGAAAAAGAACCTGTTGAGGCTTGGATAGCAAGGATGATGACCACCTATCAACTAGACAATCATCCGTCATTGAATGTAAAGATTAGTCAACCCGAAGTTACAGGCGAAATCTTGCCAAATCCTACGGTTGCGATTAGTATGAAAGCAGAAACTTTATGCTATAATGTCTGTCTGAAGCTCCACCCTTATGATATAAAAAGTGTGATTTCTTCAGAGACACATTTCTAGCATAATCTTTTATTTGGAGTACATTATGAAAAAATTAGGATTAGCAACAGCGCTTTTATTAAGCTTAGTCATGGCAGGTTGTGCACAAACTGACATTTATAGCGGTAGTGTTTATTCAGGCCAACAAGCAAAAGAAGCTCGTTCTATTAGCTACGGCACCATCGTTTCTGTACGTGATGTAAAAATCCAAGCAGAAAGCCCAGGCGTCATTGGAAGCGTTGGCGGTGGTGTGTTAGGTGGTATCGCTGGTTCTACAGTTGGTGGTGGTACCGGTCGTGCGATTGCAAGCGCAGTAGGCGCAATTGCAGGTGCAATGGCTGGTAGCACAATCGAAGAAAAAGCGAATCAAGTATCATCTTTAGAGATGGTGATTCGCAAAGATGACGGTAAAGAAATCGTAGTCGTTCAGAAGAAAGAAGACGGTTTTGTTGCTGGTAAACGAGTAAGAATTGTCGGTTCAAACGCGGATCTTAACGTTTCTCTACTTTAATCGCTTTGCAGATTAAAATTCATTTTAAATTATGTTATGTGTAAGGATGCATGATGAAAAAACTCTCTTTAGCAGCTGTATTCTCAGCAATCGTTTTAAGTGCTTGTACTGCGGATTTCTATGCAGATAAAGGCAACGCAACTATCTTAGACAGCAAAGACTTAGGCGACAACAAAGTTGAATTGACTGTGCAAAAAGATAATGGCGAAAAAATGAAACTAACTCGCGAATACGATGCTCACGCAACAGTAGGTGCGCGTGTTGTTGTAGCTGATGAAAATCACCAACAAGATGAAGATTTAAAAACAATTCGTCGTTACGAATTCAAATAATTGAATCTTGATAAAAAAGCCCGATACGTAGTATCGGGTTTTTTATTCGTTTATTTCGCTTGTAAAATCTCTGCGAGTTCCACTTTTCGGTTTTCATAACGAGAACGGGTACAAGCATCTGCTGTAGCAATAGCAGCGCGTGCCGCTTCACCTGTTAAGAGTGGGGCAAATTCAGCATCTGGTTTCATACCATGTAAAATATCATTTAGATATTTCATTTCTTTCTTCATAATCGAATTCAGCCACATTGGCGTGCGATTTCCTGGTTTACCATATTGGATTGCGCCATCCATCATTTTACTGTGATAAATACGCGTGCGATCGTCATCTTCTTCTTGATTTTCATGCACAAAAAAATAACTTTCTTTGCCATCTACGCGCAATGTTCCTTTGGTGTTGTACATATCCAATTTAATAGCACCTTTCTCCCCCTGAATTAACACATAATGCTCGCCCCAACGGAATGCAGATCCCCATTCTAATAACGCGAATCGGTTATCCTCATATTCCATCGTAACAAAGAGCATATCGTCTTCATCACCGAATTCTTTACTTTGGTGAGCAACATTCGCCGCCGTCATCGTAACCGTTTTTGGCATCCCCCCCATTAAGAACTGCACGCAATCTAACTCATGAATATGATGGTATAAATGCCCGCCAGATTTTTCTCTAATTTTTTTCCATGAAATGCTCGGTTGAACCTCTTCCCATCCTGTTCGAGCTGCATGACAATAAAGCACTCGTCCAATCACGCCATCGTTAATCAGCGCTTTAGCATGGCGCACACCATTAAAGAAATTCATCACATGTCCTGCCATAAAAATCACGCCATTTTCATCACAAGCGCGAACCATTTCATCGCAGTCTTGGTAGCTCAGCGCAATAGGTTTTTCACAGAAAACATGTTTTTTATTTTTTGCTGCCAAAAGCACAGGCTCTTTATGCAAATAATTAGGTGTTGCAACAATGACACAATCCACTTTCGGCGAGCTGACTAATTCTTCCAAAGATTGCGCACAATCACATTGTAATTCTTCAGCAATGGCTTGACCATTTTCCGGATCAAAGACCATAGACACATGTGCATCTGGCTCTTCATTCATAAAGCGGGCAAGTTCAGCGCCAAAATAGCCCACGCCAACAATACCGTAATTCACCATAATAAACTCCTCTTATTTTATTTAAAGAGATCATAAGCCCCAGGTTTAATCATGCAATTAGGAATCTATGATTTTGTGATCTACTTCAAAAAATAGCAGGATAAGCCGGCGGATATAGAAAAGAATTTGCAAATCTTAAGAAAAATCCGACCGCTTGAAAAAAATTAGCCCCTTAATGGCATCATTAAGGGGCTAAACATAAATTACGATTTCAATTATTTATTAGTTAAGAAGGTCACGGCATCAACATAACGCTGAATAAATGCACCGGTAGAAGTTGAATCGCTAAATCCTTCTAGATTAATTTCATATTTATCATTGATAAAGAATGCAGGTACACCACGCACTTTAAAACGCTCTGCATATTGTGTTTGTTTGCTAACTAAGCCATTAACAGCAAAGCTATTGATACCACTGTCAAAATCCGCTTCGCTTACACCATTTGCTAAGAAGACCGCTTTGATGTCATCCATAGATTTAAATGCATCTTTTTGTGCGCCTTCAAATAAGGCTGTTTTTACGTTGTCTTCCACGCCTTTTGCCATTGCAAATGCCCATGCACGGGTTAAGTTTTCAGATTGGCGACCTAAAAAATCCACATGATATTGAGTAAATTTCACATCTGCCGGTAATTTCTCTTTGATTTGGCTTGGAATTTTATATTGCAACTCAAAAGCATAGCAGTGTGGACAATAGAAAGAGAAAAGCTCAACCACTTCTTTTTGGCTACTTGGCGCTTGGCTAACCACTTTATACTCTTTGCCTTCAACAGGTTCAGCTGCAAGACTATTAGCACTGAATGCAAATAAAGCAGAAAGTGCAACAAAAGTGGTTTTTAACATCATTTTTTTCATTGTTGATCCTTAAAAATAAAGGGGGCTGTACTAGATAACTAGACCAAACTCCCCTTAACTAATTGTTTTAAAATGGAAATTTGAGATTTTATTTCACTGTTGTTAAAACACCATTCACATTCCTTTAAATATAGCTCAAAATGCTCTTTGGGAATGCCATTAAACTTGCGTAAATGGCGTTTTGCCTTGATTCCAAAAATTCCCAATTCCGTTTATGTGGTTATGATTTTCAGCAAAATGCGTGCTGTGATTGATGCGAAAATGGCTAAATTCACTGACATCAAGCACATCATAACTACGAAAGGTATCCGTGTACACTGTGCTATCAGGCTTAACTTTCTCTCAGATAATTGACAATAATGTCGCTGATTGCGCATTAGGGACAACGACAGTATAAACCTTGCCATTTCGTTTGAGAAGCCCGAATACCGCGACTTTTCCCACGACACCGCGACCACGTTTGCCTTTTCAAGTACCGCCGAAATAGCTTTCATCGGCTTCAATCTCGCCCTCAAACATTTCCAAATGTGGGCTTGTTTGATAGATGAGTAAGCGTAATTGATGAAAGTAATAAGCGGCTGTATTTTGTTTACATTAACCAATTCACTGACTGTTCTTGCTGTGACACCTGCGACAAACAGTTCAATGAGTTTATTTTATTTATGCTGACTTAAGCGACTTTTTCTCATTGGTTTATTCTAACCTAAATGGGATTTTTAGTCGTTATCTAGTACAGCCCCTTATTTTTTATTGTGCACTTTAAGCCATTTTTGCATTTGTTCAATTTCCGCTTGTTGTGCGTTAATAATATTCTCAGCAAGCTTACGCATCTCAGGATCTTTTCCGTATTTTAATTCAACTTCCGCCATTTTTACTGCGCCAATATGGTGTGGCAACATACCTGCTGCAAAAGCAACATCAGGATCTTTATATTGCGCAGCTGCCATCATGTCTTGATGCATTTGACTCATACCTTGCATTAATTCTTGTTGCATTGCAGAATCTGTCGACATTGGCATATTCATGTGTGCTTGATGCGGTTGTTCATTAGCTTGGGCACAAATTGAAACTGCAGCAGCACTAAGTGTGATAAAAGTCATAAGTTTTTTCATGTTTTGCTCCTATGTTATAACTGAATGAGCGTAAATCATAAATCTTAACCTAAGGTTAAGGTCAATATTATTTCGAAAATTTTTGGTGAAGGCTAAAATAAGACAATCTTTGATATGAGGGACAGAATCATGAAGCAAAAAATTGTGCTTGCCACGAGCAATAAAGGCAAAGTAAAATGGAGTGTTTTCACGGAAAATCGTTTACTAGCATTGATGAACTTGAAAAGGCTATCAATGATTATGTACGGTACTATAATGAAGAACGAATCCAATTAAAATTAAAAGGACTGAGTCCGATACAATATCGAAAGCAGTCCTTTAAATAACAGTCTAACTTTTTGGGGTCAGATCAGTTTTATTTTTATAGGCGTTCTTCAGACTAGCATCGAAATAAAATAGACTTCCATTAGAGTCTGTTAATCTTTTAAAATTCCCCGCGCACGTAAAATTGCGCTTTTAAAATCGTCTTCGTAATCTTTTTTAATGCCCGGAATCGGCTCGTGTTTATCTGAATTGCGCATTTTTAATTGATAAATTAACACTTCATCGCGCAACGCTGGATAATTATTCGGCTCGCCGACTTCTTCTGAAAGCTGTTGCAAAATATCAATTAAATGTAAATCTGGCTGTTTACGCCAATGTTCACCTAATAATTCTAGCAACTCTTCTAAACGTTTGCATTTCATGAAAAATCCTTAAAAATTCTTGTTGAAAATCAGGGCGGATCATATACTTTTAGCTCTATTTTTGCAAAACAATCGCTTATGTTTTTAAGCAGAGGAGACAATGATGCATCACATCAGCGCGGTGATTTTAGCTGGCGGCAAAGCTCGTCGCATGCACGGAGTCGAAAAAGGGCTACAACTTTTGCATGGCAAACCGCTTATTTCGCATATTCTTTCTCGCCTATCGCCACAAATTAATGATATTTGGCTTAATATCAACCGCTCAGAAAGCGAATATCAGCGCCTTTTCCCAACCTATCCTCGCTTTCAAGATGAACTGCCAGATTTCCAAGGTGCATTAAGCGGAATGTTAAGTGCTTTTGCAAAAATTCCAGCAGACTACCTATTATTTGTGCCGTGTGATAGCCCCTATTTACCAGAGAATCTACTACATAAGCTTTCCACCGCATTACGTATTAACAATGCTCAGATCGCCTATGCGCATGACGGCGAACGCCCGCATCCAACTTTTGCGTTATTGCATCGTGATGTTGTGCCTGCACTACAAGCCTATTTAAATTTGGGTGAACGACGATTATTTTATTTTTTCCAAACACAGCGTAGTGTTGCAGTAGATTTTTCTGAGCAGCCTGAAGCCTTTCAAAATTTTAATACGCTAGATGCTCTTGCCCTTGCAGCCCAACCAAAATCAGCGCCCAAAATTTTAGGCATTACGGGGTATAGTGGCACAGGAAAAACCACGCTATTAGAAAAATTACTACCAAAATTGACCGCTTGCGGGCTAAAAGTGGGGCTCATTAAACACTCTCATCACAATATTGAAACCGATAAACCAGGAAAAGACAGCTACCGCTTACGCCAAGCGGGCGCTAATCCAACTATGGTTGTTTGCGATCAACGTTGGGCACTGATGTGTGAAACGCCTGCCGAGCAAGCGGTCGATTTTCAACAATTTATTGCAAAATTTGAGCATGTTGATTTAGTGTTGGTGGAAGGCTTTAAGCATGAAGCGATGGCAAAATTGCAACTCCACCGCAAAGCGATTGAAAAACCTTTGCCAGAACTGGATGAATGGACAATCGCCACTGCAACTGATTATCCGCTTGAACGGGAAAACCTGCTCGATATTAACAACATTGAGCAAATTGCGGAATTTGTGAAAAATTATGTGAAACAATAAAAAAACGGGAGTTCAACTCCCGTTTTTCTAATCTGGTGAATAATAAAGTTTACCAATTTCAATACGCTGACGGCCTGTTTCTAAGCGCCATTTATTGGAATCACGCAACGAATACACACAGCCACAATATTCTTGTTGATAGAAACGCTCACGCTTACTGATTTCAATCATACGTTGTGAACCGCCACCTTTTCGCCAGTTGTAATCCCAATAAACCACATCATCGTATGGTGCTGCTGCGCGGTGGCCACAATCATTGATTTGGTTCATATCCTTCCAACGAGAAATTCCTAAACAGCTGGTAAATACGGGGAAACCATGTTCATGTGCATATTGTGCGGCTTTTTCAAAGCGCATATCAAAGCACATTGTGCAACGAATGCCACGCTCTGGTTCCCATTCCATGCCTTCTGCTTTTTTAAACCAGGTTTTACGATCGTTTTCGTAGTCATCATCCACATCAATAAACGGAATACCATGTTTTTCTGCAAAACGAATATTCTCTTCTTTTCGAATCATATACTCTTTTAGCGGATGAATATTTGGATTATAGAAGTAAATCGTAAATTCAATGCCGGAAGCCAAAATCGCTTCCATGACTTCGCCAGAGCAAGGCGCACAGCAAGAATGCAGCAATAATTTATTGTGCCCACCCGGCAGACTTAATTTTTCACGCACAAAAGGCGCATTGGGATCTTTGCCTTTACGCGTTAACTTTTTCTGTTTGAGTTTCTCTTGATGTTCAAGAGGTTGGTGTTGATTAGTCATTATTCTGTTCTTGATAAATTTAATAAGCGCGATCTACCGACAAATACGCTAAAGAAATCAATGCTTGTTTATATTCACTTTCAGGTAATACCGAAAGCGCATCTACCGCTTTTTGCGCTTCAGCTTTTGCTTTTGCCATAACAAAATCAAGCGACTTATGCTCCGCCATAATCGCAAGCACATCATCAATCTTGGCAATATCGCCACCGTTTTCAATAGCATGGCGAATCATCTCTGCTTGTTCTGCTGTGCCATGTTGCATGGCATGTAACAATGGTAAGGTTGGTTTACCTTCCACAAAATCATCGCCAACATTTTTACCCATGGTTTGCGCATTCGCGGAATAATCTAAAATATCATCAACTAATTGGAACGCTGTGCCTAAATAACAACCGTAAGCTTTTAATGCCGATTCAACTTCTTCACTCTGCTCTGCTACAATCGCCACACATTGGGTTGCTGCTTCAAACAGACGCGCTGTTTTATTGTAGATAACCTTCATGTAATTTTCTTCGGTTGTGTTCGGATCGTTCACATTCATCAACTGCTGCACTTCGCCTTCTGCTAATGCATTAGTTGCTGCCGACATCACTTTAAGCACTTTCAATGAATCGACAGAAGTCATCATCTGGAATGAACGCGTATAAATATAATCGCCCACTAACACGCTCGCTGCATTACCGAAAGCTGCATTGGCGGTTTCGCGCCCACGACGCATATCAGACTCATCGACAACATCGTCATGCAATAACGTTGCAGTATGAACAAACTCAATAAAGGCTGCTGTGGTAACGTGTTTTTTCCCAGTATAACCTAGCGCTTTTGCAGCTAATACTGCAATTAACGGGCGAATACGTTTGCCCCCCCCACTGATAATATAAAAACCCAGTTGGTTAATCAGCGGCACATCAGAATTTAGCTGCGCCAAAATTTCTGCATTAACCGCCTGCATTTCTTCTGCTGCAAGCGTTTGAATTTGTTCTAAAGATAATGTTGCACTCATCGTTTTTCCAAAAATACGCGATAAAAATTAGCGTGATTCTACCTTAAATAGCGCTTGCCTCAAAAAGAATTCTTGCAAGCGGTCATTTTTCCACTTTTTTCTTCCATTTTTAGCGTGTATGATTTTAAAAATTTTTTCACAATAAAGAGTGTTTTATGAAATGTGAATGCCAACAAATTACTAAACTCCAACCCGATTTTTGCGTTTTACTGAACCAATATCGTCTTATTGAAATCGCAGGCGCAGATGCTGAAAAATATCTACAAGGACAGCTCACCGCAGATGTGACAAAGCTTGCCATTGGCGAACACACGTTAACTAGCCATTGCGATCCGAAAGGCAAAATGAGTGCGCTATTTCGTTTATATCGCGCACAAGCCGAGCAGTTTTTTGCCATTATTCGTTGCGAATTACTGCCCGAAGCATTAGTGCAGTTAAAAAAATATGCCGTGTTCTCTAAAGTCACATTTACCGAATTAGATACGCCATTATTTGGCGTAGCGAATGCAACGACTTTAGCTAATTTGAGTGAAAATGCGACCGCTTTAGTGCTCTCTTGCGCACAGAAACGCGCGATTGTCTGGGGAGAAACGCTTACTACGCATGGCGAAAGCGCGCTTTGGGATTTAGCAGATATTCAAGATGGTTTACCAATTCTCGCTAAAGCCAACCAATTTGAGCTCATTCCACAAGCTGCCAACTTACAAGCGGTCGAAAATGCGATCTCTTTTACCAAAGGTTGCTACATTGGGCAAGAAACCGTTGCACGAGCGAAATATCGTGGGGCGAACAAGCGTGCCATGTTTATTTTAGTTGGCAACAGCGAACAAACGGAATGCCCAGAAGCCGGTCAAGCACTAGAAATGCAATTAGGGGAAAACTGGCGTGCGAGCGGTACTGTATTAGCCGCAGTACATTATCAGCAACAACTTTGGGTGCAAATTGTACTGAATAAAGAGATTGAAGCTGATACATTATTCCGCTTTAACGATACGTTATTGAAAATTTGTGAATTACCTTATGCGTTAGAAGAAGCTTAATTCAACACAAAATAAAAACCGAAATTTATTATTTATATAAAAAGCGGTCAGATTCTTAAGCAAATTTGCAAATTGCTTTTAAAATCTGGCCGCTTTTAGTTCTCAACTTTCAGTTAATCTTTTTTCATTTAAACCGCATTTTTTGCTAATTGGTGAGAAACAAACCTCATTATACCGACATGAATTAAATAAACAACCAAACTTATCGGATAAAAATAGTAAAGACCATTCTCAACGTTTTCCAAGCCATACCATGCAATAATAAAACTTAAAAATCCTAATTCAAGTAATCCACTAACTGTTTTAACTTTAAAAATATGTTCCCCGGCTAAACTTGGCAAGAAAACGAACCATAACACTAATGCAAAAATCACCATAAAAGGATAAAGCAATAATTCAGTATCGCTCGGCAGTTTTACAAACGGATAAATTAAAATAGATTTAATATAAATATAAATCCGTGGTTTAAAGATTGTCATATATACATTTAAATTTATCCAATAAATGATAATAAGGACAAGATAGCCTTCTGGTATTGGAAAAAACGCCATTGCTAAAGTAGATAAAACCAATCCCCAAAAATAACGGGAGTATTTATACTCAATATAAGCAGGAATCAAACTTAAACAAATCAGCAATACGCCAAGTAATAATGAACCTAGTATAAAATAATTATTTGTTTGTTCACTAACCTGTGAAGCAAATAACCAACCGACTACTGGGAAAGCAATCATTCTAAAGAATTCATTATGTTCATTACCGGTATATAAAAACTTTCTCAAAACCTCAAATTTAGATAAACCTAAAATAAATCCAGAAACAAAATAAAATATTGCAAAGCAAAATAGAACAATGACAAATGGTACGCCAATGTTTTCATTAAATCTATGGCTAAAAATAATGGAAGCTATGCCAAAAAATAAAAGCCCTCGCCAAAAATATCTTAATATTTTCGCAGCAGAAAAAATGCGATTCACTTTGGGTGTCGTTGCTTCAATTTTCCAATGCGGAATTAACGATCTCTCATAGGCAATATAAATCCATGCGAAAAAAGCATAAATCACGCTTAAAATCACACTACATTTATTGGCTGCTCTTGCCAAAATGCCGTAATAAAATGACTCCGCAGCTTTTTCTGGTGCTGTTTTAATTAAATTAGTAGGAATTGATTTTAAATAATCCGGTATCGGTGCCCAACCAACTTCTTGTTCAGCACGTTCTACTTTTGCTTGTAATAAATGAATGCCTTCTGGAGTTAATTGTTCTGCTATGACATAATCTTTATGCCATTGGAAATAATTTGTCCAAAGCTGAATTAAATAATTATTTTCGACCGGATAAGCAAAAAAACGTTGTAATAACGCACGCGAAAAAATAGGACTTTCATCAAAAGGCAGAGATTCAATACGAGGCTGCCAATTTGCCCAATTTTTTAAAATGCCAATTTCACCTTCCGTTTCAAAAACCTCATCAATTTCCATCAATAACATATCGACTAAATCAAGCGCTGGCGCTTCTAATGGTTCTTCAGCCTCTACTTCATCATGCAATGTGCTATCTTGGTAAACGTATGAAATTTCTTCAGGCGCAGAGTTGGATGTCGGTTCTGCATGCGCGCTATCCGCTAAGTTAAATTCAATCGGGCAAGGCTCATAAGCGGTCGAATTTTCTGGCTCATTTGCAAAACGTGGCTCAAATTCACCCGCTTGTAATAGGCTTTCATCAGCAGATTCACTGCTTAATTCAGCTTCCTCTTCCCATAGAGAATCAGCACGATTTGCGGCTGCCCGTTCTTCATATTCTCGCTGATAAGCTGCCTGAACTAACGCCTCATCAAAAGCGGCTCGTAGTGCTTGATAGCCTGCTGGATCTTCATCCGGTCGGGTGACTTTGAGTTTTTTTGCATAAGCACGACGAATCGCTTTTTCATCACTGGTTGAGTTGATCTCTAAAATTTTCCAACAAATTGCCATGTAAACCTCTTAGATTAACCAACCTTCATCATAGCGCGCTAAACACTCTTGCATTTTCTTTCTCGCGCGGTGGATTCTGCCCTCATCTTGCGATTCTAATTCCGCTTCAAAATAAGCTAAAAATTCACTAATTACCGCTCGCTCTTCGCCTAAATAGTTTTCATATAAGCGTTTGGCTTTTTCGAGCAAATAACGGTTTTCTTGTTGTTCGCGCGGGTGAATTTTCAGTTTAGCTAATTTCTCGCGTGAAGCCTGCACTTCTGCCGCACTCAAGTTGTGGCTGTTATGTTGGAAAACTTGGTTAATCTGAATATCTAACTCATCATTGGTTAAATCCACCTCAAGCAATCCGTTGATATCGTAACTAAAACGAACCGTGACGCCGACTTCGCCTCTTGGGTGAGGTGGCACGGTGACGAACATTTCGCCAAGCAAAATATTCTCACTGCTAATCGCAGATTCTCCCTGACGAATATCAAACTGAAGTTCAGTTTGATTATCTTTTGCCGTGACATAATGCTGCTCGCGTGAAATCGGCACCGGCATATTTCGTTCAATAATCGGGCTGAAACGGTCATTGATGCGTTGACCATTTGGCATATCTACACCAATAGTCGTACCTAATGAAAATGGCATGACATCCGTTAGTACAACTTCTTCTAAATTTTGATTGCGTGCAATCAGTGCAGCTTGTACCGCTGCCCCTCGCGCTATCGCTTCATCAGGATTGATTGCAGAAAGCGGTAAGCGTTGGAACCATTGGGCGATTGCTTTTCGGATAATCGGCATACGGGTTGCCCCACCCACCAAAATAATGCCATCAATACTAGACGGGTTAAGTTTGGCATCACGCAGTGCTCGCTCAATGGGCTGGCGTAAACGCGTAATTAACGGCTGTGCTGCTTGACGGAAATCCTCTTCAGAAATAATCGCTTCATGAACTTGTTCATCTAAGGTTAAAGCAATTTTGACACTTTTTTCTTTGCTTAACTGACGTTTCGCATGTTCAAACACCTGCCAAGATTCGCTTGATGTTTGAATCCGTTTTCTTTGCGCCTCATTTAAACTCGTGCACTTGGTTAAGAAACAGCGTTGTAAGGCTTGCACAAAATCTTCACCGCCAAGTTGATTATCGCCGGCGCTCGCGGAGACTTGCACCACACCATCAAAATAATCCAAGATTGAAATATCAAAGGTTCCGCCACCTAAATCAAAAATTAAGAAATTGGTATCGTCTGGCTTATCTTGCAGGTTGTAAGCAAGCCCAGCAGCTGTCGGTTCATTTAACAAGCGACTGACTTTTAACCCTGCCATTTCTGCCGCATTTTTGGTCGCTTGGCGCTGAATCGCATTAAAATAAGCAGGCACCGTAATGACCACTTCTTCAACTGGCTCACCTAAGAAATGTTCGGCATCTTCTTTTAAACTTTTGAGCACTAATGCAGAAAGCTCTTCGGCGCGGAATTGTTGTTTGCCAAGTCGGAAGATTTTATCGCTGCCCATAAAGCGCTTAAATGCAGAAGCCGTCATCTGCGGGGCGGTCGCTAATCTTTCACGAGCGGCAAGCCCAACTAAAATCGAGCCATCTTCTGTTACGCTGACCACAGAAGGGGTTAATTCATGTCCGAGTTTATTAGGAATAAGACAAGTTTCGCCATCAATAAATTGGGCAATTAAACTATTCGTTGTGCCTAAATCAATACCAATTTGTACGCTCATTATTTACTTCCATTCTGTCTATATGAATTTGCAAATTATGCCACAAAACTGACCGCTTGCTGCGCCATTTTATAATTGGTGCAAATTTGCTAAAATATCGCCAATTTTGACCTATTTTCTTGATTATGAGCGAATCACATTTAATTCAAATTCTCCCGCCACAACTGGCTAACCAAATCGCTGCTGGCGAGGTGGTTGAACGCCCCGCTTCAGTCGTAAAAGAGTTGGTGGAAAACAGTCTGGATGCCGGTGCTAACCAAATTCAAATTGATATTGAAAAAGGTGGCGCTCAGCTGATTCGTATTCGAGACAATGGCTGCGGAATTGCCAAACAAGATTTAGCGCTTGCACTTGCACGCCATGCCACCAGTAAAATTGCGAGCTTAGAAGATTTAGAGATGATTTTAAGTCTTGGCTTTCGTGGTGAAGCACTGGCGAGTATTAGTTCCGTTTCTCGCTTAACACTGACTTCTCGTCCTGAAGGGCAAGCAGAAGCTTGGCTAGCTTATGCCGAAGGGCGTGAAATGGCAGTTGAAATCCGCCCGGCCTCACACCCTGTTGGTACTACAACGGAAGTGGCAAATCTCTTTTTCAATACTCCCGCTCGCCGTAAATTTTTACGAACCGATAAAACTGAATTTGGGCATATTGATGAAGTCGTGCGCCGTATTGCACTAGCAAAACCGAATGTGAGTTTTACTCTGACTCATAATGGCAAAGTAGTACGTCAATATCGCAAAGTACAAGACAATTCTGTCGAACAACAGCAACGCCGTGTTGCAGCGATTTGTGGAGATGAATTTATTGCGCATGCCAACCATATTGACTGGCAGCATGGGGATTTGCATTTGCATGGTTGGATTGGTTCACCGCAATTTACGAGCGCACAAAACGATCTTTGTTATAGCTACGTCAATGGACGCATGATGCGCGATAAAACCATCAATCACGCCATCCGCCAAGCTTATGGGGAATGTTTGTCTGCGGGGGAATATCCAGCTTTTGTGCTGTTTTTAGATATTAACCCACAGCAAGTTGATGTGAATGTGCACCCAGCTAAGCATGAAGTCCGTTTTCATCAGGCACGGCTTGTACACGACTTTATTTTACAAGGCGTACTACAAGGGCTAGAAACTCAACAAGATTTACCGCTAACCAATGCCGTTAACGAACCATTACCAAGCTATGCAGCGGACACCAACCGATTAAGCGCAGGGGCGAATGTTTTTGCAGGCTTTTCACAAAATGAACCAACATCAGCACCTTCACAAGCGGTGAAATTTGCGCCACGTTTTGCAAAATCTGGCGGTTCAAGCCAATCTGCCCAACGTTGGTATGAAGCATTAGTGAATACCAGCGAAACCGAAAAAAGCGAACGCTCAGCCCCTATTGTTGCACCGCCATTAGAAACCGTGCATCAAGCGCCAACGATTATCGCCCAAGCTGAACCTGCGTCTTCTGTGGAAGAGGAAGCGCCTGCAATAAATGTTTATTCTGCACACCACGCACAAACACAAGTGCTTGCCGTTGTAGGAAATCAAGCTTTATTACTGAAAGAAAATGAGGCTTTTTATTTAATACCGCTTGCGGATCTCGTTCTGACAAAATGGAAAGCTCAACTAGCAAAAAAGGAAAGCCAACCCTTGCTTATTCCTCTTTCTATTCGGTTAAATGAAACACAAGCATTGCAATGGCAACAACACCAACAAGCACTGTCAGCAATTGGCTTTCAGATTCAAGAAAAGCAACTGCATTCAGAGACCTGTTTAGCGATCTCAGCCGTACCAAGCTGCTTACGCCAACAGAATTTCCAACAGCTTTTATTGGGTTTATTTAGCCAACAAGCGGTCGATTTTGATACCTTTTTTGCGCATTATGCGCCAATGCCAACACAATGGAGCCTATCGGAAGGCATTGCGTTATTAGCGGAAGTAGAATGCGTACAAAAAACAGATAATCTGAAAATTGCCGTCGATCTGCTTTCTCTGTTGCCCCAACGTGAAAACGGTTAATTTTGCAACGACCAAAGGCGCAGTTATAGACTTCAGAGCGGAATTTCTCTATAATTCCGCCACCTTTCCCCCCTTAGCTCAGTGGTTAGAGCAGGCGACTCATAATCGCTTGGTCGCTGGTTCAAGTCCGGCAGGGGGGACCAACTCAAATCCTATCCTTTTCTATCATTCTATTTTTACGCTAACTTCTTATATATACGAAATTTTTCTTAGTATTTATCAGTATAAATAAGCGCATTAAAAATCAAATTACCCCTAACGTTTCCAATGCATACAAAATGCCATCTTCACGGATATCTTTGGTAACAAAATCAGCAATGGCTTTCAGTTCTTCTTCTCCATTTCCCATTGCAACGGAAAAGCCAACCGTTTCAAACATTTCTAAATCATTAAACCCATCCCCAAATGCCATTGCTTGTTCAGGCTCAAGCCCTAAGTAAGCTAATGTATCTTCAATCCCACGTGCTTTGGAGTTTTGTTTAAGGAAAATATCTACTGCATTTTCATGCCAACGTACTGCTTTAAGATCATCACCTAACACCCCTGCTGCTTCTACGACTTCACGTTGCTCTTCACTATAATAAGCTAACATTTGTACAACGTTATTCTTCAAATAGAAATCTGGATCGATAAGATAATCTGCAGTAATCGGGGTGGTCGCTTCTTTAACAATCTCATCATCTGCAGAAACGGCTATTGCTTCACGGCTAACGAACGCATATTTAATGCCTAATCGTTGTAATTTTTCAACCACTTGCGTAATGCGCTCTGTGCTTAAGCCATACGCGCTAATCTGCTGATCGCAATAAAGATTATCCTGCCCGTTAATGGTTACTAATAATTTGAAACCCCCTTCATTCAGATATGGCAATAAAGCTTTAGGAAAACCACCCACATTTCGACCAGTTGCAATAGCTGGAATGATCCCTTTTGCTTTCAAGCGAGGTAACACTTCTTCAATAATTGAAGTGGGAATACGAGCTTCGTTTTTAATATATAGTGTGTAATCAATATCAAAGAATACGACTTTAATAGAATCTGGTGTGATTTTCATGAGAGTACCTTCTTACAAGCGGTGAGATTTTGGTAAAAATTTACCAAGATTGTACTCGCATTTCGAAGGCCGTCGCAAAATTTATTTGGCGGGTATGCTAAATTCTGCCGAAAAGGAGAAAAGATGAATCAGGCAGATTTTAGATGTTTCGAATGTAAAAAACGTTTAGCATTATCCCACCATGGATTTTGTAGTCGTTGTGTACGGTTACTGGAGAAAAAACCTTATTGTGGTCATTGTGGAATGCCATTATTAGAGTTTTCTATGCAATGTGGAGAGTGTTTAAAACACGAACCTAAATGGCAAAGGTTAGTTCGCATTGCGATGTATCAAAAGCCGCTTTCAGATTGGATTCATCGATTTAAATTTCAGCAACAATACTGGCTAGATAAACCGCTCGCCCGATTATTGCTGCTTTCATTGAAAGAGGCAAAACGCACACATGGTTTGCAATTACCTGAAGTCATTATGCCTGTGCCACTATATTGGCAACGCCATTGGTGGCGTGGATACAATCAAGCGACGCTACTTGCTCGGCCGTTAGCTACTTGGTTAAATCTGCCATTAGAAGAAACTGCGATTAGTCGCATTCGCGCAACCCAGCCACAACGAGAACTTACCGCTAAAGCGCGCAGACATAACTTACAACATGCCTTTCATTATGCGCCTAAAAAACATTATGAACGCGTTGCTTTAGTTGATGATGTCGTGACAACTGGTTCAACTATCAACGCCATCGCACGTGTACTACAAAAGCAAGGGGTAAAAGAAATTCAAGTTTGGACATTAGCACGAGCTTAGCCGGCTCTGACAAAATAATAGATAATTTAAAGAATAGGTTAAATAACACCGAAGATTGGTGAAAAATAAAAGCGGTTAAATTTCTATAGTTTTTTGCAAAACATCAAGAAAATTTAACCGCTTGATTTTATTAAGAAGTCTTAAAAATTATTTAGTCAATTGCACTAAAATACGGCGAACAGGCTCAGCAGCACCCCATAATAATTGGTCGCCTACAGTAAATGCGGCTAAGTATTCTGGGCCCATCGCTAATTTACGTAAACGGCCAACTGGCACGCTTAATGTCCCTGTTACTTTAGCAGGTGTTAATTCACGTAAAGTAGTTTCTTTATCGTTAGGAATCACTTTTACCCACTCATTGTGTGCAGCGATGATTTGCTCAATTTCCTCTAATGGAATATCTTTTTTCAGTTTAATGGTAAACGCTTGGCTATGGCAACGTAATGCACCAATGCGTACGCATAAACCATCTACTGGAATTGGATTATCACTTAAACCTAAAATTTTGTTGGTTTCTGCATAACCTTTCCACTCTTCTTTGGTTTGTCCGGTTTCTGGTAATAATTTGTCAATCCAAGGAATGAGGCTTCCACCTAATGCTGCACCAAAGTTTGCAGTTGGGAAGCTGTCATCACGCATGGTTGCGGTCACTTTGCGTTCAATATCTAAAATAGAAGAGGCTGGATCTGCTAATTCAGCTTTCACGCTGGCTTCTAATTGACCCATTTGTGAAAGTAATTCACGCATATTTTTAGCGCCCGCACCTGAAGCAGCTTGGTAAGTTGCCACAGAAATCCACTCAACTAAATCTTTTTCGAATAAACCACCAATTGCCATTAACATTAAGCTAACGGTACAGTTACCACCGACGAAGGTTTTAATGCCGTTTTTTAAGCCTTCTGAAATAACATGTTGGTTTACTGGATCTAAGACGATAATCGCATCTTTTTGCATACGAAGTGCTGAGGCTGCATCAATCCAATAGCCATTCCAGCCGGTTTCACGAAGTTTTGGATAAACTTCATTTGTATAATCGCCACCTTGACAAGTGACGATAATGTCTAATTTTTTTAATTCGTCAATATCGAAAGCATTTTTAAGATCACCTGCTTCTTTACCTGCAAAAACTGGGGCTTTTTGACCCGCTTGCGAAGTAGTGAAAAAAACTGGGTTAATATTGGCGAAATCATTTTCTTGAACCATACGATCCATCAATACTGAACCGACCATTCCACGCCAACCGACGAAACCGACATTTTGCATTGTGTTGCTCCTGAATAATTAATAATGTTTTAAGGGGTAAGGTGCATAAATACTCTATTTCGACATAAAATGCAATGCTTGAAACCATAGTTTTTGCCGATTTGTAAATTTTGTACAAAATACCCTAATAATAGGTAGAATTAACGACATCATTTCATCAACCATAAATGGAGTATTACAATGAAAATGAAAAGTGCAGTCGCGATTTTAGCTAGCTTAGGTTTGTTCGCAGCAGTTTCTGCTAATGCAGAACAAGCACCTGAGAAATTAGTTGTGAAAGTACAACAATTAGATGTTGAGCATGGCAACAAAGACGTAGGTACTGTTGAAATTACCGAATCACCTTACGGCTTAGTTTTCACTCCGAATTTAAATGGCTTAGCACCAGGCTTACATGGTTTCCATATTCATGAAAACCCAAGCTGTGAGCCAAAAGAAAAAGACGGTAAACTGACTGCAGGCTTAGCAGCAGGCGGACACTGGAACCCAAATAACGCTAAAGGTCATGGCTTCCCATGGTCTGATGATGCGCACTTAGGTGACTTACCGGCATTAACCGTATTACATGATGGTAGCGCAACTCAACCAGTTTTAGCACCACGTATTAAAAAATTAACTGAAGTGCAAAATCACTCTATTATGATTCACGTTGGTGGTGACAACCACTCAGATCACCCAGCTGCACTTGGTGGTGGCGGTCCACGCATGGCATGTGGCGTGATTAAATAAGTCACAATAAACAAAAAATAAAGTGGGTTAACGTTTTAGACGCTAACCCACTTTTTCATGACAAGCGGTAATTTTTTAATACCGCTTTACCAAATTATTTTAAACCAAGTTTCTTCTCGAGATAGTGGATATTCGTGCCACCTTTGCGGAAGTTTTCATCAGCCATGATTTGTTCATGTAATGGAATATTTGTTTTAATGCCTTCAATGATAGTCTCTGATAATGCGTGTTCCATACGACGAATAGCAATATCACGATCTTCAGCAAACGTAATCAATTTACCAATCATTGAATCATAGTGTGGTGGTACAGAATAACCCGCATAAATGTGGGAATCCCAACGTACACCTAAACCGCCTGGTACATGTAAAAGCGTAATTTTGCCTGGTGATGGTAAGAAGGTATTTGGATCTTCTGCATTGATACGGCATTCTATTGCGTGGCCTTTCACTTTAACATCCTCTTGAGTAATAGAAAGCGGTAAGCCAGCTGCAACGCGTAATTGCTCTTTAACTAAATCGATGCCGGTAATCATTTCAGTAACCGGATGCTCTACTTGTAAACGGGTATTCATTTCAATGAAATAGAATTCGCCATTTTCAAATAAGAATTCAAAAGTACCTGCGCCACGATAGCCAATCTCACGACATGCATTCGCACAACGTTCACCGATGAATTTACGCAATTCAGGGGTGATACCTGGTGCCGGTGCTTCTTCCACCACTTTTTGATGGCGTCGTTGCATTGAGCAGTCACGTTCTGCTAAATAAATCGCATTACCGTGAGTATCTGCTAAAACTTGCACTTCGATATGGCGAGGATTTTCTAAATATTTCTCCATATAAACCATATCATTATTAAATGCCGCTTTCGCTTCTGCTTTGGTCATCGCAATAGATTCTTCCAAGTCTTTTTCTTGGTAAACTACACGCATACCACGACCACCGCCACCACCTGAAGCTTTGATGATAACAGGATAGCCGATGCGCTTAGCGATCTCTTTATTTTTTGCCATATCGTTGCCTACTGGGCCATCAGAACCTGGTACACATGGCACGCCTGCTTTTTTCATCGCATTGATAGCTGACACTTTATCGCCCATTAAACGAATCACATCCGCAGTTGGTCCAATAAAAGTAAAGCCTGATTTTTCTACTTGCTCTGCAAAATCGGCATTTTCAGATAAAAAACCATAACCTGGGTGAATCGCATCTGCGCCGGTTACTTCAGCTGCAGCAATGATAGCAGGAATGTTTAAATAACTTTTTACAGAAGGTGCTGGCCCGATACAAACGGTTTCATCAGCTAATAAGACGTGTTTTAATTCACGGTCAGCGGTTGAATGAACAGCAACCGTTTTAATACCTAATTCTTTACAAGCGCGCAAAATGCGTAGGGCAATTTCGCCACGGTTAGCAATGACAACTTTTTCTAACATTGCGTGTTCCTCATCGGGCAGGCATAGCCTGCCATTTAAAACAATCAAGCGGTAAAATTTTCTTCAAATTTCACCGCTTACCACACGGGCTTTGGCTCAATAAGTTCACCAACTGCCCATGCTACCTTATTCAATAATTACTAATTTTTGATCGAATTCAACAGCTTCGCCATCATTCACTAAGATAGCTTTTACTACACCGGCTTTATCTGATTCGATACGGTTCATCATTTTCATTGCTTCAACAATACAAAGTGCATCACCTACTTTTACTGACTGACCTACTTCGATAAATGGTTTAGCATCTGGGCTTGGACTACGATAGAAAGTACCAACCATTGGAGAAAGTACTGCATGACCGCTTACTTCATTATTTGCTGGTGCAGCTGCTGGTGCACTTGGCGCTGCGGCTGGTGCAGCCGCTGGAGCTGCAACAGGTGTTGGCGCAGCAGTATATTGTACTGCAGGTGCTGCCACCACTGGTGCTGCACGACTAATACGTACTGTACCTTCTTCTTCAGACACTTCTAACTCAGTGATGCCTGATTCTTCAACTAATTCGATTAATTTTTTGATTTTGCGAATATCCATAATGAAATTCCGTCAAGTGTATTAAGAAATGGATGCCGTCCATCAAATATAGACGGCGGAAAAGATGTGCGTAGGTTACCTGATTTTCGGCAATTTTGCGAATAAAATCTTCTAAAATTGGCGAAAGTTTGCTGAATTTACCACTCATCGTAGCAGTTATTTTTCAACCAATTTGCCCTAAATAGGACAGATAAAATTCCAAATTTATGCCATACAAGCGGTCATATTTTCGTAAAAATTTCCAAAATAGGTGCTTATTTCTTATTCTTCATTGAATACCATAAAGGCAATTCCTCTTCGTTCAGCAATTTGGCGTTTATGTTTCCAAATGCGTTGAATTCGGCGGAATTTATTGCAAGTTAACGTTTTTTTGGGTTTCAGGCGCAATTTGCGTTTCATCTTCAACTCCTATTTGTTTTTCTTGATTTTTTTGTTCTTCTATACGCTGATGATTCACAATACTGTTGTAATATCGACGAATATTTTCAACATACTGCAACGCTTCAAAACCACGCGCATAGCCATATTTTAGTCCAGTATAATGTCGTTTTTCAGCCAATAATGGTAAGTTTTTCTTTACATCTAACCAATTATCCGGATCGCCACCAAGCTGACGGGTTAAACGGCGTACATCTAATAAATGACCTAAGCCCATATTATACGCCGCCAAGGCGTACCAAATTCGATCTTCTTGAGCGATAGTTTCGGGAATTTGACTAATCAAAAGGTGCAAATATTCCGACCCACCTCGGATACTCTGCTCTGGATGCGTTCTATCTGTTACTCGCATTCTTTCTGCGGTATCTTTCGTTAGCATCATAATCCCACGAACACCTGTTGGAGAGGTCGCATTCGGATCCCAATGTGATTCTTGATAAGCAATGGCAGCCAGCATTTGCCATTCCAGGTCGCCTTTATATTTTTCAAAAATCGGTTGATATTTCGGCAATACCTCTCGAATAGCTTGAAGATAACTCTGGGCATCAACATAGTCAAACTTATTGAGGTAGCTAAAATATTTTTCCTCAATTCGAGCAATTAACCCTGTATCATTTGCTTCGCCCATAAATTCAAGCACAGCCGCTTGTAATTCACTGTAAGTACTTTTCGGCAAATACCATAATACAGGCGCTTCATCCGTTAAATCAAAACCGACGGCAATTTTCGGGCTAATATGTTGCGCAGCAGAAATATCTACGGAAGTTGCCACTGTATAAGGAATTTTCCCTTCTGCAACTTGGATCAAAAGCTCTTCTTGTTCTGCTTCTTCCGCAATTCGCCAGTTAAGATTTGGGTTTTCTAATTTAAGTCGTTGTAGAATAGGTAAAACTGCCGAACCTTTAGGAATAACAAGCTCTTGCTTAAGGTCAGCTAAGCGATAAGGGCGAGGGGTATCTTTACGGTAAACCACCTGCCATGAGGTTGAATAATAGCTTGCACCAATCTGAAATTGCTCACTTAATCGATCTTGATACAACAATCCTGCTGCGGCAATATCAATTTCATTTTCTTTTAAAGCCTTGAAGATTTGTTCGCTATTATCAAACGCTTTAATTTCTAAATTCACATTAAGATATTCAGCAAACGCCTTGGCTAGCTCATAATCAATTCCCGCCTTACCTTCTGCACCAACGAAATAAGAAAGTGGGTGGTTAATTAGCCCCACCCTCAATATTTTACGTTGTTGCACTTGAGTATGACGATTCTCTTCGGCTAGCATGACTTTTTGCCATGGATAAACCATATCCCATGCCCAAAGTAGCAAAGCAAATCCAATGAAAAATCGAATCAATAAGCCTTTCAAATCAGCCTCTTATCTATATTTGTCTAAGAATCGGTAGTAAAGCATGCCTATTTTCAGCGCCAATTTTTTACCTAACTTACCGCCAGGAATACTCGGTACTTTTAAACCTTCAAAAATAGCCAAACGCTCATCATTGCCTTCAATCGCCTCAGCAATAATTCGCCCAGCAAGCCCTGTTAAAGCAACACCATGCCCAGAAAAACCTTGCGCAAAATAGACGTTTGGTTTTACTCGACCAAAATGTGGAGTAGCATTAAGCGTCATATCAATCGGCCCAGCCCAACCATAATCAATTTTTGCGGTTTCTAGCTGTGGGAATACGGCTAACATCTCTGAACGCATTTTTGCAATCATATCCACATTCGTACTCGAATCTGAACCGAATAATAAGCGATTATCTGCGGACAAGCGGTAATAATCTAAGAAAATATTGTTATCACATACCGACATGCCATTATTGATTAAGCTATCCGCCATTGCTTGAGAAAGGGGTTCAGTCGCAATAATAAAACTTTCTACTGGTAAAATTTTCTTCTCAATACCAAAAGTAATTCGTTTTGAAAGGGCATCGATATAAGCATTTGTAGCTAATACCACGTTTTCACAAGAAACTGCAAAACCTTCTGCAAAAACGACCGCTTGCGTATCGCTATTTATTTGAATATCGGTAACCGGTGAATGTTCAAAAATGGTTACACCTAATTGCTCGCATGCTTTGGCAAGCCCAAGGCAATAATTTAACGGATGAAGATGCCCTGAGTTGCTATCAAATAAACCGCCAACATAAATATCGCTACCGACATGTTGCTGCAACTGAGATTTATCCCATAACTGCATATTTTGATAGCCAAAAGTTTCTCGACTGGCTTTCTCCATTGCAATTAAGTCATCCATTCGACGTGAATTAAGCGCTAAAGTTGCATAACCCTTCTTCCAATCACATTGAATACCATATTTTTTTACACGCTCGTCAATGATATCAATCGCTTCAAGTGACATTTCCCAAAGTTTTTTTGCTTTCTCAAAGCCAACCTGTTCAATATATTCATCAATGCCTTCTTCAAAACCATTGATTGCCTGCCCGCCAGAACGTCCAGAAGCGCCAAAGCCAACACGAGCGCCTTCTAACACAATCACTTTTTTGCCTCGTTCAGCGAGCTCTAATGCAGTGGAAAGCCCTTGAAAGCCAGCACCAATAATGCAAACATCACAAGATTGCGGGGAGGAAAGACGCGGAAATTGAAGATTAAGATTTCGAGTATCAAAATAGTAAGATTTATAGTGTTCTTGGTATGCAAAATTCAGCATAAAATAAAAAGAATAATGAAAAATGAAGATGATTATAAAGGATTTAATTAGATTAAAGAAGAAGATTTAAAGCTTGAATGGCGCACCCGAGAGGATTCGAACCTCTGACCGCTCGGTTCGTAGCCGAGTACTCTATCCAGCTGAGCTACGGGTGCGTATATTGAATTGTGTTATTTATTTTATCTGCAACCATTTTAAACTGAATAGAGTAAAGTTTAAAATGGCGCACCCGAGAGGATTCGAACCTCTGACCGCTCGGTTCGTAGCCGAGTACTCTATCCAGCTGAGCTACGGGTGCGTGATAGAATAAATGGCGGTGAGAGAGGGATTCGAACCCTCGATAGAGCTTTTTAACCCTATACTCCCTTAGCAGGGGAGCGCCTTCAGCCTGCTCGGCCATCTCACCACACACTGTGTCTGTGGGTGTGCATAATACTGGATTTCAGCGAGAAGTCAAACGCTTTTCTCACAAATTTCTGCATTTTTACAACATTTGCCGATCTAATAGGCAAAAAGCTGATTTTTTATAAAAAATGGGATTTTGCAAAACCTCTGCAAAATCCCACCGCTTGTTGTCTTTCACACGATTAGAAACGATAACCTACGTTTGCAGTGAAGTCATTGCCTCTTAGTTTGGTGCCACTACGTTTTAAGTTATTACGAGTGTACTCTGCACCGACTTCTACATTGCTTGAAACCGCATATTTCGCACCAGCGCCATAGCCGTAACCACGGAAAGTTTCATCGCCAACTTTGCTTGAGGTTGCATCTACTTTCACATAAGGCAATAAATCCGCCCCTACACGATAGCCTTGTTGGTAAGCCACTGTGTATTTATTTTTTTGTTTTACATCACTAAATACTTTGGTGCTACCTAATTTTGCTTTACCTTGAACAACACCTACAAGGTTATTACCGTAATCCATACCGTAATCTACAACTAATGCAGGACCCGTTGATTGTTTACCTTTGATGCCATCAACTTTGTATTTTGCGCTAGTTAAATCTACACCTACACCTACGCCAGTAAAAGTCTCACCTACAGGCGCTGCCATTGCAGATGCTGAAAATGCACCCGCGACGATTAAAGCTGCGATATGTTTCATATGTTATCCTCACTAAATAAAACAAGATAAAATGATAAGCAGAAACTGCTTATAAAGATAGACTCAAGAGTCTTATTCAAGTTCACCACAAAAACGATAACCTTCGCCATGAATAGTCACAATAATTTCTGGTGTGCTCGGATGATCCTCAAAATGCTTACGAATACGGCGAATGGTAACATCGACAGTACGATCGTGCGAACGAAGTTCACGGCCTGTCATTTTTAATAAAAGCGTTTCACGGGTTTGAATTTTACCCGGATTTTCGCAGAAATGTTGTAAAGCACGGAATTCACTGCGCGGTAATTTATTCTCTTCGCCTTCAGGGCTGATTAAACTACGGCTATTCACATCTAACGTCCAACCATTAAAGCGATATTGCTCAACTTGATTCCCTTCTTTATTGAGCGCTTGCTCTTCTAGCATGGTACGTTGCAATAAATTGCGGGCACGAATGGTTAATTCACGCGGGTTAAATGGTTTTGTAATGTAATCATCTGCCCCAATTTCTAACCCTAAAATTTTATCAACTTCGTTATCACGCCCAGTTAAAAACATTAAAGCCACTTTAGTATTTTCACGTAATTCGCGTGCTAGCATTAAACCGTTTTTACCTGGTAAGTTAATGTCCATAATCACTAAATCAATTTGCTGCTTGGCTAAAATAGCATTCATCGCAGCTCCATCGCTCGCTTCAAATACATCATAACCTTCCGCCTCAAAGATGTTCTTGAGCGTGCTACGTGTAACTGCTTCGTCTTCAACAATTAAAATTTGTGGATTGTGCATACTCTATTCCCTACATTCAGCAACAAAAAACGCGTTATTCTACCTTAATGATTTACTAACTAAAAAGGGCTATTTTAAAATTTGGTGAACTTTATCAAATTTTTGTTAAAAATAGCTTTTTTTCTACCGCTTGCAACCAACCTAAAAGGTTCAATTATTTTAGGTGGCGATCATCCACCCCTTTAATTAAATACTGCCCCTCAATATCTGCTAAACTTCTAAAACCAATATTGAAAATTTCGCAATGCTTATTACGATTAAGCGTTTGGTAATCAAAATTATCATGGTGATGCCCGTGGAAAATCTTACTTGCACCCATTTTTTTAGCCAGTTGATTTAATACAGCAAACCCTTGTGGATGGGGTTTTGGAGCTTCATGGCTAATCAGAATGTCTGCTTTCTCATTTTCTAAGGCCTCAACATCCGAAGGAAAAATTGAGGTTCGGTGTCGAAGCGGTAATCCACCACGCCAGATTTTCTCTTGAGGCATATATTGGCAATAATGAATCGGATCGAAAAACATCGGGCGATTCGGTGGCATCCAAATATGTCCACGAAATACACCGCCAAGGCCTGCTATTCTTACCCCTTGAATCTCTTGCACCTTGCCATGCAAATTACGTTGCTTCCAATCACTTCCCCAAAGCGAGTCAAACGCTGCAACCGTTTTGCTATCATGATTACCGTGAATAAACCAAACATCAGCATAATTGGCTAATCGGTCTAACTCCGCAGGGCTAGTGAGCTGTAAATCACCCAAGATCACCAAAGCTACATTCGTTTGTGATGCTAAAATAGGATAAAGATGCGCATAGCTTCCATGTGGGTCGCCAGCAAAAAGAATCATGACTGACCATCCGTATTGTATTGCTTAAACTGAAGTGGAATCGGTTCATCATTTAAAATCGCTTCCACCACTTCTTTTGTTTGGTTATAACGATCTAAATAACTTGGCGACTCAATTTCAATATAAGGCACATGATGTTTTTCTAATAATTTTTTCAATAAAGCTTGAAAACGTTGACGCTGTTTTTGCGAGCCTAAACTACGCAGCCCATCATCCACCCATTTGGTGTTATTTGATAGCAAAATGGTCACATCAAACGGATACTCTCTAATCATTGAATCTAAGAATGGGTGTGCTTTGCCTTCATACTGAATACAAAAAGCTTGTGTAGTAATGTAATCGGTATCAATAAATGCAACTTTATGCGCGTGTTTCATCGCGTAATCAACATAACGTTGATGTCCTAATGCCATTTGCGGATAATCAGAATATTGCATTGCCTGCTCATCGCCACCAAGCTGTTCAAACACAAACTCACGCCCATACTCCCAAGCAGAAGTGGTATTAAACACATTTGCCAATTTGCTTACCAGCACCGATTTACCGCTACTCTCGCCGCCTAAAATGGCAATGGTTTTGACAAAAAACGGGCGCACCTCTTTTGGAATAAAACGCCAATATTGGAATGGATTATTTCGAATTTTTGTTGCAGAAACGTTAAAACGCTCACGCGCCGGATCCACTAAAACCACTTCCAAATCTAAATATTTTTCATAAGGTGCTTTATCTTGCACCTCACTGCTAAACACCATTGTTGGGTGAATATTTTTCTGTTCAAACAACGCTTTAACGCGCTCAGCCCAAGCTTCCCAACCGTTTGGATAGCTTGGAATACCCTCTTCATTTAAGTGGTGAATAAAAATTTGCTTTTGCTGATATTTAAAAATCTGTTGCATCCAACGTAATCTATCTTGATTTGTCGGCATGCGCTTCATTTTACTTTCTTGGAATAGCTTCAAATCACGCTCGGTGTCGGTACAAACCACCACATGCAATAAATCGACTTTACTGAACGCTTCGTAAATCATATTGATATGGCCAGTATGCACTGGGTAGAACTTCCCAAAAATAACACCTACACGTTGGTGATCGTTTTCAACAATGTTCAACACACGGTGCAAAGCCTTCAATTTATTGGCACTTGGATTTTTAATTTTGCCGCTGACTAATTGATTAAAATAAGCGCGTGTCACGCCTGCTTGTTCACAAACATCGTTTACTTTGAGGTTTAACTGTTTACGTTTAGATTGGAGGTATGCAAAATCTGCCATAGGGATACTCCCGTTAGAATATTTTGCTTATCATAGCCTAAAATGTAGCATTTGAATAACTTTTTATCTCCGTTTAATTTCCTCAATGCTTTATCTATATAACATAATCAAACAAGCGGTCAGATTTTATGCAAGATTTGCAAAAATCTCGCCAAATTCGACCGCTTAAGCTATAATCAGCAACATTTTCTATATTATTTGACGGATAAATATCTCGCCATGCAACTCATTCGAGGATTCCACAATTTAGCGCACAAAGCAGAACTTGAAAAAGGTTGCGTATTATCAATTGGTAATTTTGATGGTGTCCATCTTGGACATCAAAACGTTTTAGCGCGCCTTATTGATAAAAGTCTAGCGTTAAATTTACCTTCCGTGGTGATGATTTTTGAACCGCAACCGCGTGAGTTTTTTGCACAAAAATCTGGCGATTTTTCGCAAAATCAACCACCAGCAAGATTGATGCGACTACGCGATAAACTCAAATATTTAGGCGAAGCGGGAGTAGATTTTGTGCTTTGCGTCCGTTTCTGTGAAAAATTTGCCAAGCTTAGCGCAGAAGAATTTATTACCGACCTATTGGTTAAACAACTGAAAGTGCGCTATTTAAGCGTAGGCGATGATTTCCGCTTTGGTACTAAACGCGCCGGCAATTATGAAACCTTACGCAATGCCGGTTTAAAATATCGTTTTGCCGTAGAAGAAAGCCATACACATAGCCTAGAAGCAGAACGCATTAGTAGCTCACTTATTCGTGAGGCGCTGCAAACCGATAACTTAACATTGGCAGAAAAACTGCTTGGTAAACCTTATTCGATTGCAGGGCGCGTTGCACATGGCAACAAACTCGGTAGAACAATTGGTTTTCCAACTGCAAATATTATGCTTAACCGATTGGTAACCCCTATTCAAGGGGTTTATGCAGTGCAAGTGGAAACTAAATCTGGCAAATTTAATGGGGTTGCTAACGTTGGTAACCGCCCAACAATTAACGGCAGTAAACCGTTGCTTGAAGTTCATATTTTCGATTTTAATCAAGCTATTTATGGAGAGGCAATTGAAGTGAGCTTTTTACATAAAATTCGAAATGAAATTAAATTTCCTTCTTTTGAAGAATTGAAAGCGCAGATTAAAAAAGACTGCGAACAAGCGGTCAAATTTTTTGAAAAATAAGCAAAAAGAAATGACATAAAAATTCTGATAAACAATTTAGCATCATCTTAAATTGGGTATCGATCAGCCCCTTTTGGTTGCTTTTCTATGGCAATATAAAGAAAAGTGGCAAGCATAAATTTTATTAACTGGAAACAACAAAATGACTGATTACAAAAATACTTTAAACCTGCCTGAAACAGGTTTTCCAATGCGTGGGGATCTCGCAAAACGTGAGCCTGATATGCTTAAAAACTGGTATGAAAAAAACCTATACCAAAAAGTGCGTGAAGCCTCAAAAGGTAAAAAATCTTTTATTCTTCACGATGGTCCTCCGTATGCAAACGGTAATATTCACTTAGGTCACGCCGTTAATAAAATTTTAAAAGATATTATTATGAAATCGAAAACCGCTTTAGGTTTCGATACCCCTTATGTTCCGGGTTGGGACTGCCACGGTTTACCAATTGAGCTAAAAGTAGAAGGTTTAGTGGGCAAACCAAATGAGAAAATCTCAGCAGCTGAATTCCGCCAAGCTTGCCGCGAATACGCAAAAGAACAAGTAGAAGGACAAAAAGCAGACTTTATCCGTATGGGCATTTTAGGTGACTGGGATAATCCATACTTAACCATGAACTTTGAAACTGAAGCCAATATTATCCGCACGCTGGGTAAAGTTATTGCTAACGGTCATTTATATAAAGGTTCAAAACCTGTTCATTGGTGTTTAGATTGTGGCTCTTCATTAGCAGAAGCTGAAGTGGAATATGAAGATAAAGTTTCTCCATCTATTTATGTGCGTTTCCCAGCGGTCAATGCACAAGAAATAGAGCAAAAATTCGGTGCGGAAGGCAAAGGAAGTGGTCAAATTTCTGCGTTAATTTGGACAACCACACCTTGGACATTGCCATCTAACCGTGCGATTTCATTAAACGAAAATTTTGATTATCAATTAGTTCAAATGGGCGAAGAACGCTTGATTTTAGCCAAAGAATTAGTTGAGGCTGTTGCTAAAGCGGGAGAGATTGAACAGGTTGAAGTATTGGGCGAGACTAAAGGCAGCGAGTTGAATTTACTTCGCTTCCAACACCCGTTCTATGATTTTAGCGTGCCATTTATTTTAGGTGACCACGTTACCACTGACGGCGGTACAGGTTTAGTTCACACCGCACCAGACCACGGTCAAGACGACTATATCGTTTCACGCAAAAACGGTATCGAAATGGCAGGCTTAGTTGGCAACGACGGCAAATTCAAATCTGATGTACCATTCTTTGCGGGCAAAGGCGTGTTTGAATCGAATGAATTAGTGTTAGACAAACTCAAAGAAGTAGGCGCATTGTTCAAATTAGAACGCATTAAACACAGCTACCCACACTGTTGGCGTCATAAAACCCCAATTATTTTCCGTGCAACCCCACAATGGTTTATCGGGATGGAAACGCAAGGTTTACGCCAACAAGCCTTAGGTGAAATTAAATCTGTTCGTTGGATTCCAAGCTGGGGTGAAGCGCGTATTGAAAACATGGTAGCAAATCGCCCAGACTGGTGTATCTCACGCCAACGTACTTGGGGTGTGCCAATGACGATGTTTGTGCATAACGATACCGAAGAATTACATCCACGCACATTAGAAATCTTAGAAAATGTTGCCAAACGTGTAGAAGAAAAAGGTATTCAAGCTTGGTGGGATTTAGATCCGGTTGAAGTACTCGGCGAAGCAGATGCAAAACTTTATCGCAAAGTGCCTGATACTTTGGACGTATGGTTTGATTCAGGATCAACTTACGCTTCTGTGGTAGAAGCTCGTCCAGAGTTTAATGGCAATAGCGCAGATATGTATTTAGAAGGTTCAGACCAACATCGTGGCTGGTTTATGTCATCACTGATGCTTTCAACCGCAACGAATGGTAAAGCACCTTACAAACAAGTATTAACTCACGGCTTTACCGTTGATGAAAAAGGCAGAAAAATGTCTAAATCATTAGGTAATGTGATTGTACCAAGCGAAGTTTGGAATAAAAACGGTGCAGATATTTTACGTTTATGGGTAGCCTCAACTGACTACACGGGTGAAATTACCGTTTCACACAATATTTTAAACAGCGCAGGTGAATCTTACCGTCGTATTCGTAACACGGCTCGCTTCTTATTAGCAAACTTAAACGGCTTTGATCCTAAACGTGACTTAGTAAAACCAGAAGAAATGGTAGCACTTGATCGCTGGGCAGTAAGCTGTGCATTAGAAGCACAAAATGATATCAAAGAAGCCTACGATAACTATCAATTCCATACCGTAGTACAACGTTTAATGCGTTTCTGCTCAATCGAAATGGGATCGTTCTACTTAGATATTATTAAAGACCGTCAATACACCACCAAAGCAGATAGCCTTGCTCGCCGTAGCTGCCAAACTGCATTGTGGCACATTGCTGAAGCACTTGTGCGTTGGATTGCGCCAATTCTTTCATTCACGGCAGATGAAGTTTGGGGTTACTTACCACAAGTAGAAGGTCGAGCAGAGTTTGTCTTCACTGAAGAATTCTATGAAGGTTTATTCTCACTTGGTGAAAATGAAAAATTAGACGACAACTACTGGCAAAAACTCATTGCTGTCCGTGCAGAAGTTAACCGTGTATTAGAGCAAGCACGTAAAGACAAGGTCATTGGTTCAGGCTTAGAAGCAAAAGTGACTGTGTATGCGAATGAAGAAATTCAACCACTATTAGCACAGCTTGGCAACGAATTACGCTTCGTACTCATCACTTCACAAGCGGTCATCAAACCACTTAGCGAAGCAGATGTTGCAGAAGGTGAACTTGCAGGCTTAGCCGTCAAAGTTGAACGTGCAGAAGGCGAAAAATGCCCTCGTTGCTGGCACTATGCAACCGATATCGGTGCAAATGCAGAACACCCTTCAGTGTGTGGACGCTGCGTTGAAAACGTAGCAGGCAGTGGCGAAGTTCGTCATTTTGCGTAAAACAAATAAAATGTGGGGATGCATTTCCCATATTTTATTAAACTAATTTCTCCGTTTTTTCTTCTGCCAAATCTCCCCTACCCCTCGAAGCTCAAAGAGGGGGAATTTTTGATGAGGAATAAAGATCTTCATTATTTCGTAAAGATAAATCCCCTCTTTGAGCCTCGAGGGGTAGGGGAGATTTGGCAGTATTGATTAACGAAGAAATGATGTTGTATAACGTTCGAGTTATATGATACAAGGAAACCGTAAAATGCTGATTTTAAATAAACCTCAATATGCTAAAAAGCAACTGAATAATTTGATGTTTATTCCGCAACAAGCGGAAAAAGTCGAATTTCTTGCAGATAGCCGTGCGTTCAAAACGCGCATTTTACAGCTTATCCATTCTGCAAAATCCCGTATTTATTTGACCGCTTTATATTTTGAAAAAGATGAAGCAGGGCAAGAAATCTTAGCAGCCCTCTATCAAGCTAAACAAGCCAACCCCTCTCTTGAAATTAAAATTCTAGTCGATTGGCACCGTGCGCAACGCGGGCGAATTGGTGAAGGAGCAGTAAGCTCTAATGCAGATTGGTATGCAGAACAAAAAGCGCAATATCACCTTGAACAAGCAATTGAGTTTTGGGGTGTGCCAATTAACAAACGTGAAGTTTTCGGTGTGTTACATCTCAAAGGTTTTATATTTGACAACACGCTAGTTTATAGCGGTGCAAGTATCAATAACGTCTATTTACAACAGTTTGAGCGTTATCGATACGACCGTTACCATGTGATTGAAAACGCAACCTTAACCGACAGCATGGTTGAATTGCTAGAAAAACATATTATTAGCCAACCTGCAGTTTGTCGATTGGATGATGTCAATCGCCCGAAAACCTTTGAACTTCGCCCGCAAATTAAAGCGTTTCGCAAATATTTAAGCCAGCAGCAATATCAATTTGCCGGCAAAGCACAAGATGAAAACTTAAGCCTTTCACCGATTATCGGTTTGCGCAAACGTAATCAACTAAACAAAGTGATTGAAGCACTCTTTTACCAAGTGCAAGACAAACTTACGATTTGCACACCTTATTTTAACTTCCCGCGCTCGCTCCAACAGCGTATTAAATGGTTGTTAGAAGGCGGTAAATCAGTAGAAATTATCGTAGGCGATAAAACTGCAAACGACTTCTACACTAAACCAGAAGAAAAATTCACGATGGCATCAGCGCTGCCTTATCTCTATGAGAAAAACTTACGCGCGTTTGCTAGACGTTTTGACCATTTTATTCAAAACAAACAACTGACGATTCGCCTTTGGAAAGATGATGAAAACAGCTACCATTTAAAAGGAGTTTGGATCGATAACTGTTATATCTTACTCACCGGTAACAATCTCAACCCACGAGCTTGGGCGCTAGATGCGGAAAATGCGGTATTGATTCATGATCCTAAAGCAGAATTAAGTGAAAAAGCACAAACTGAGCTAAGCCATATTCGTCAACATACCAAAGTGTTAACCCACTATAGCGACTTAGAACAGCTCAAAGACTACCCAGAAGCGGTGCGCAAATTACTGAAAAAATTTGGCCGCGTGAAGCTCGATAAAGTCGTGAAAATGTTGTTATAAGAACAAATAAACATACTAGAAAGCAGGGCGTGTATAACACGCCCTACGCCTTCTTAACATACCTGAAATCCATATCAAGGAATCACTATGAGTGAACAAATCTACGGCATTCACGCCATAAAAGCTTTTTTAGATAATGCACCAGAACGCTTAATTGAAGTATTGGTGCTAAAAGGCCGCGAAGACAAACGTCTTAATCCATTATTAGGCGAATTAAAACGCTTAGGCGTGGCAGTTCAACAAGTCAACCGCCAAACTTTAGATAACAAAGCGCAAGGGGAAGTGCATCAAGGCATTATTGCGCGTATAGTGCCACAAAAAGAGCTCAACGAACATGATTTAGATGCGATTTTAGCCAACAAATCTGCGCCATTTTTACTCATTTTAGATAGTGTAACCGACCCGCATAACCTCGGAGCTTGTTTGCGAACAGCAGATGCAGCTGGCGTTGATGCCGTCATTGTGCCAAAAGACAAATCAGCCCAACTGACCTCAGCCGCACGAAAAGTGGCTTGTGGCGCAGCAGAAACTGTACCGCTCATTCGCGTGACAAACCTTGCTCGCACCATGCGTGAGCTACAAGAAAACCACAATGTTTGGATTGTAGGCACCGCAGGCGAAGCTGATGCTAGCATTTATGAAGCTAAATTAACGGGAGCAATTGCATTAGTGATGGGCGCAGAAGGAGATGGTATGCGCCGCTTAACACGTGAACATTGCGATCAACTCATTAGCATTCCAATGGCGGGGTCGGTTTCTTCTCTCAACGTGTCAGTAGCCACGGGTGTTTGCTTGTTTGAAATTGTCCGCCAAAAATTAGCAAACTAATCACGAAAAAAGACCGCTTGTACAAGCGGTCTTTTCTTATTGAAGATTTACCAATAAATCACTCACAAACGCCAAGCGTTTTTCCCCTTCTTCTAACGGGATGCTAAATTTGAATTTCAGTGGCCCATCAAATTTATATACCGATTTATCAGACTGAATCAGTTTCAAGAATTTCATCGGTTCGGGTTCTGCCGTTGGTAAGAATTCTAAATAACCGCCATGAATTCCCGCTTCCACTTTCTTCAAACCCAGCCCTTTCGCAATATGGCGAAGTTGCGTCACTTGGAATAAATTCTTCGTCGGTTCAGGCAATAAACCAAATCGGTCAATCAGCTCAACTTTCAAGGCTTTTAAAGCTTCATCATTTTCTGCTGAAGCAATACGCTTATAGAACGAAAGTCGCATATTCACATCAGGTACATAGTTATCTGGCAAGAGGGCTGGAATTCGTAATTCAATTTCCACCTGAGATTGTGTAATTTCATCTAAACTCGGCTCTCTACCCGCTTGTAATGCCTGCACCGCATTTTCCAGTAAATCCATGTAGAGTGAAAAACCGATAGATTCAATCTGCCCGCTTTGTTCTGCACCTAATAATTCGCCTGCACCACGAATTTCTAAATCATGCGTCGCTAATACGAAACCCGCGCCTAAATTATCAATTGAGCTAATCGCTTCTAAGCGTTGTTGTGCATCTTTCGTTAACGTTTTTGGATGCGGCGTGAGCAAATAAGCATAAGCTTGATGGTGCGAACGTCCTACTCGGCCTCTTAATTGATGTAGCTGCGCTAAACCAAACTTATCAGCACGTTCAATAATAATGGTATTTGCCGTTGGTACATCAATACCTGTTTCAATGATGGTGGAACAAACGAGCAAATTAAAACGTTGATGGTAGAAATCACTCATCACTCGTTCTAAATCTCGTTCGCGCATTTGCCCATGACCAATTACAATACGGGCTTCTGGAACGAGTGTTGCTAATTTTTCCGCACAGTTTTCAATCGTGGCGACATCATTATGCAGATAATAAACCTGCCCGCCACGCAAGATTTCACGCAGAATCGCTTCGCGAATAACCGTATCATCTTGTTCTCGCACAAAGGTTTTAATGGTTAATCGGCGCGCTGGCGGGCTAGCAATAATCGAGAGATCACGCATACCATTGAGCGCCATATTTAGTGTACGCGGAATCGGAGTTGCGGTTAGGGTAAGAATGTCAATATTCGCACGTAACTGTTTGATCTTCTCTTTTTGACGAACACCAAATCGATGCTCCTCATCGATGACCAATAAGCCAAGATCCTTAAACTGCACATCGTCCTGTAGCAATTTGTGCGTGCCGACTAGAATATCAATTTTGCCATCTGCTACTTTTTCTAAAATCGCTTTCTGCTCTTTCGCGGTTTTGAAACGAGAAAGTACTTCCACGTTGATCGGATAATTTGCAAAGCGATCTTTGAAGTTTTCATAATGTTGTTGTGCCAACAATGTCGTCGGCACCAGTACTGCAACTTGTTTGTGGTTTTCTACCGCCAAGAAAGTCGCCCGCATTGCTACTTCAGTTTTACCAAACCCAACATCGCCACAGACCAATCGATCCATCGCTTTTGGCAAACACATATCACTAATGACTGCATTGATTGCCGTTTTTTGATCGAAAGTCTCTTCAAATGGGAAAGTACCTGCAAATTGCATGAAACTCTCTCGATCATACTGGAATTGGAAGCCTTTTTGCGATTCACGTTTCGCATACACATCTAACAATTCTGCTGCCACATCACGGATTTTCTCTGCTGCTTTCTGGCGCGTTTTCGCCCAAGCTTCACTGCCTAATTTATGTAATGGCGCGCTTTCGTCCGCTCCGCCAATGTAACGCGAAATAAGATGCAAACTGGCAACAGGCACATATAATTTTGCTTCGTTAGCATAATTGAGCACCAAATATTCCGCTTTGACACCACCAGCATCTAACACCGTTAGCCCAGCATAACGCCCAACGCCATGTTCTAAATGCACCACCGCTTGCCCAATTTTTAGCTCAGCAAGATTGCGAATCAAGGTGTCTGGATTCACCGTTTTGCGTTTATCGGATTCACGTCTTTGCTGTACGCGCTCGCCTAAAAAGTCTGTTTCGCAAATAACTGCTAAATTCTGACCGCTTGCATCTTCAATAATAAAGCCTTTATCTAACGGCGAAACCAACAAGCTTAAGGCTAACTCGGCCGCTTGTAAGTTTGGAATTTGCTTCGGTTTTAAAGCCAAAGGCGAAAGTAAATCCAATAAGGTTTCACGTCGCCCTTCACTTTCCACTGAAAAAACAATGCGACCATTAAATTTAGCACGAAAGGCTTCAAAATCCGCAAAGGGTGTTTTGCTGCTGTGGTTGAGCGCAACTGGCGGCAATTTCGCTACATTGAGGTTACTTTTAGCAGCGGATTTACGCACTTTCTCAGCCGTTAAACTTAAACGTGCGAACCCTTTAAGCTGACGGTTAATCTCTTCAATCTTAAACCATAACTTTTCTGGTGCAAGTAATGGACGCATCGGATCGACACGGCGGCTTTCATAACGACGGCTCGCATCTTGATAAAACTGTTCTGCTTTTTCTTGAAGACCATCAAAAGTAATAAACAATGTATTTTGTGGCAGATAATCAAATAGACTCACCATCTCTTCAAAAAAGAGGGGCTGCCAATATTCAATGCCCGCATTCAAAATACCTTTACTAACCTGCTGATAAATATGTTCTGGCTCACGGCGGATTTCGCCAAATTGTTCACGAAATTTAGTTCGAAAATGTTCAATCCCTGCTGCATCGGTTGGAAACTCATGCGCTGGCAGTAAGTTAATCTCGTCAATTTCTGCAATGGTGCGCTGGCTGTCCGTATTGAAAGTGCGAATAGAATCAATTTCATCATCAAAAAAATCAAGACGAAATGGCGATTCTGCCCCCATTGGAAAGAGATCTAACAGCGCACCACGCACGGCATATTCGCCATATTCCAACACTTGCTCAACTGCACGATAACCCGCTTTGGCTAATTGGTTTCTGAGTGAATCAATCGAAAAACGATCACCTTTTTTAATTAACAATACATTATTAGCAAGATAATCTGGCGGACACAATTTCTGTAACAAGGTGTTAATTGGCAGCAAGAAAATTTGCTTATTGCCTTGTTGTAACTGAAATAGTGCGGAAAGACGCACAGAGATAATATCTTGATGCGGAGAAAAGTTATCGTAAGGTAAGGTTTCCCAGTCCGCAAAAACAGAAACAGGCAAGGCACTAAACTGCTTGAGTGCTTTTTCTAATCGATTCGCTGTCTGAGAATCTGGCGTCACCACAACACTCACGCCGTTAAAGTCTTGCGCTGCTTGCGCAATAATCAAACTATCGGTATGCCCAATAACATTCCCGAGCGTTTGATGATCCTGAAATTTTCCCCCTTCTTGCTGACTAATCAGCGGTAGGGTGTATTGAAGATGAAAAGACATAAGATTGTATGCTAAATAAAAATATTAGCGCTATTGTAGCCTCCACAGGCTTTTTTGCCAAAGAATTCAGCTTAGGCTTATAATAAGCCATGCAATTCAGCCTTAATCGGAGAAACCCCATGCATAAAACCATGCAACAAAAAGCGGCAGAAGCCCACAATATGTGTAAGTTAAAAGGTGAGTCGATGTTAGATAATCAAGACCGCCAATTGGCTTTTGAGATTGTCTATTCAAGTGAAGAAGAAGCATTGCAAGCGGTCGAATTTTTCACGCAAAAAGCAAAATCAGTGGAAAGCGAACCTTGTCAAATCACGCATGAAATCTTACCGCTTGCAGAAGGGTGTTTGTTAAAAATGGCATTACTTTTTAGCTGCCAAGCAGAGTTAATTCTCTTTCAAATGGCACTACGTTAACCATTGACAGCTGCAGTCACAACAATTTCTACTTTCCAATTCGGATCCGCCAAACGGGCTTCTACTGCCGCTCTTGGCGGGGCTTGATTAGGGGCAACCCATTCGTCCCACGCGCGATTCATTTCGGCATAATCGCCCATATTCGCTAAATAAACCGTTGCCATTAAAATGCGGCTTTTATCTGAATTCGCTTTTGCCAAAAAGCGATCAATCTCGCCTAATACTTGCTGAGTTTGTCTATAAGCATCTTGGCTTGCGTCAGTTGGCACTTGACCAGCTAAATAAGCGACACCATTAAATACCGCCACTTCTGAAAAACGTGAGCTGACATCAATACGTTGAATCATTTTTCTTCCTCTTTTCTCATACAGCCGCTAACAAAACGACTTTTCCCAACTTGTTGTTCAATGACCATCGTCTTGCCATCAAACGCTTTGATTTCCAGCCCTGAAAAATTACGCTGGCTATGCTGATAAGTCTGATAAATCTGCGCTTCGATTTTTTGCACTTGGGCATTAGTTTTCAACTCAGCTTCAATATCTGGATGATGTGCGCGACGAAGATTTTGTTTTTCAATTTGATAACGTAACTGCGTTTTATCTAACGCCCAATGACCTTGATATTCTGTTTGATAAGCAAAAATAGGCTGCGCTAATGGTGCTAAAATTAGCCCTTCAATCGTGAGTTTTCCATCTGCTGCATAGCGAACGTGATCTAAAATTTGTGCACTAGGCGGATAGTCCGTTTTACACACCCACTGCCCTACAATATCTTCGTTTTTAGCCGTGCTGCCACACCCTACCAGCGTCGCACTCATCAGGCATAATGCCATTTTTTTCATCTCATTTTCCTGTTTGAAAATGCAAACAAGCGGTGACATTTTGCAAATTTCTTGCGAAATCCCACCGCTTGTATGATTGACAGATTATTCTACTTTAACAATCCAACCTTCTGGCGCTTCAACATCACCAAACTGAATACCCGTTAATTCGTTATACAGTTTGCGTGTTACCGGCCCTACTTCAGTTTCAGAATAGAACACATGGAAGTTGCCTTTGTGCTGAATGCCACCTACTGGTGTAATAACAGCCGCTGTACCACATGCGCCTGCTTCTGCAAATTGGTCAAGCTGATCAATGTACACATCACCCTCTACTGTTTCCATTCCTAAGCGATTTTTCGCAATGTAGAGTAAAGAATATTTGGTGATACTCGGTAAAATCGATTCAGAAGCCGGGGTAACAAATTTGTTATCTTTGGTAATCCCAAAGAAGTTTGCCGCGCCCACTTCTTCAATTTTCGTGTGCGTTTTCGGATCAAGATAAATCGCATCCGCGAATTTACGGGTTTCTGTGCCTTGCGCTGCGGCTAATTCATGCGGAAGTAAACTTGCTGCGTAGTTACCGCCCACTTTCACGCCGCCTGTACCCATTGGCGCTGCACGGTCGTAATCTGTGGTAATAAAGTTAGATGGTGCTAAGCCACCTTTGAAATAAGCACCAACTGGGCAGCAGAATACTGAGAAAATAAATTCTGGTGCAGCTTTTACACCAATATTTTCGCCCACGCCGATTAAGAATGGGCGTAAATATAAGGTTGCGCCCGAACCATATGGGCCTAACCAATCTTGGTTCGCTTTTACCACTTCTTTACAGGCACGAACAAATAATTCGGTTGGCACTTGTGGCATTAACAAGCGGTCTGCTGTGCGTTGCATACGCGCTGCGTTTTCTTGTGGACGGAATAAGTTAATTGAGCCATCTTTACAACGGTAAGCTTTTAACCCTTCAAAACATTGTTGTCCGTAGTGTAATGCCGTTGAACCTTCGTGAATGTGTAAGGTGCTGTCTGTGGTTAATTTACCCTCATCCCATTTGCCATCTTTCCAGTGCGCAATAAAACGGTAGTCCGTTTTAATATAAGAGAAACCTAAATTTGCCCAATCTAAATCTTTTAAAGCCATTGTTGTGTCCTTTGTTATATGCGGTTATTTAAAAATAGTATCTCGATTTTAAGCGAAAAAAATGTATAAATGTAGAGAAAATGTGATTTATTTTCCCGTTAAAACAAATTCTTCAATATTTTGTGCTACTTTATTGACCAAAGTGGTTAAGGCTGAATCACTTGCCCACGCCACATGGGGTGTAATCAACAAGTTCGGTTGCGTTTTTGCGGTAAGCCAAAGCGCATCATCACTTGCTGGTGGTTCTTTAACAAGCACATCTAACGCCGCGCCCGCTAATTTGCCGCTTTGTAGTGCTTGTAGTAAATCTGCCTCGTTAATCAAACCACCACGCCCCGTGTTAATTAAACAAGCTTTCGGCTTCATCAAAGCTAGTGTTTTGGCGTTGATAAGCTGCTCGGTTTGTGGCGTAAGGGGGCAATGCAGTGAAATGACATCTGCTTGCTTTAATACCTCATCAAACGCAGTATAGCCTTCACGAACGGTTGTCGCATGTTGATGTTCTGCAAAAAGTACGCGCATTCCGACCGCTTGTGCCAGTCTTGCGACTTCATTCCCGATACAACCTCGCCCGATAATGCCGAGTGTTGAACCCTGCACATCACTAATCGGATAATCAACATAGCAGAACTGTCCGCAAGTTGCCCATCGCTCCGTCAGAAGTTGGTCGCGATGATAGTCAATTAAACGATGTTTCAGCGCATAAATCATTCCAATCACATGTTCCGGTACAGTCACCGAAGAATACCCAGTGACATTTTTAACGGTAATGCCTAATGCTTTCGCTGCCACCAAATCAATATTATTCGTGCCTGTTGCGGTAACAGCAATTAACTTAAGCTTGGGTAATTGGCTTAAAATTTCATGATTTAAAATCACTTTGCTGGTAATAATAATGTCAGCATCTTTCGCACGTGCTAAGACCTGCTCAGCTGCAGTATGTGCATACTCGGTTAATTGATGCGGAAATGAAAAACTGGGAATACGGTGGCTGGCAGGAATGCCGGTGCTGTCTAGAAATACGATATTCATGGAAAATTCCTTATCGCTGAGATCGAAAGCAAGCGGTCATTTTCGCAAAAAATTTTACAAAAATGACCGCTTGTAGATTAGTTCGCTGTGTCTAATTCAGGGAATGATTTTACTAAATCATCAATGGCTTTCATTTGTGAAACAAAAGCTTCAAGTTTCGCTAATGGTAACGCTGAAGGGCCGTCACATTTCGCATTGTTCGGATCTGGATGCGCTTCTAAGAATAAGCCTGCTAAACCTACTGCCATCCCCGCACGGGCAAGCTCAGTTACTTGCGCACGGCGTCCGCTTGATGCAGCACCAAATGGGTCGCGACATTGTAGAGAGTGCGTCACGTCAAAAATCACTGGGCAGCCGTTTGAAACGTTTTTCATCACGCTAAACCCTAACATATCCACCACTAAGTTATCGTAGCCAAAGTTGGTGCCACGGTCACAAAGAATCACTTTATCGTTACCACATTCCGCAATTTTTTCTACGATATTTCCCATTTGTCCTGGGCTTAAAAATTGGGGTTTTTTCACGTTAATCACGGCTCCTGTACGCGCCATGGCTTCGACTAAATCAGTTTGGCGGGCAAGGAAAGCAGGAAGCTGAATCACATCAACCACTTCCGCAACAGGTTGGCATTGATAGATTTCATGCACGTCTGTAATAATGCTCACACCAAAAGTTGATTTTAATTCTTGGAAGATTTTTAAACCTTCTTCCATTCCTGGACCACGATATGAATGAATAGATGAACGGTTTGCTTTATCAAAAGAGGCTTTGAACACATACGGCACGTTGAGTTTGTTTGTTACTTCAACATAATGTTCACACACACGCATTGCCATATCACGGCTTTCTAATACGTTCATTCCACCAAATAGGGTGAAAGGTTTGTCGTTAGCAACATCAATATTGCCGACTTTAACGATTTTATTGGTCATAAAGAGTCCTTTGTTGAGGGCTGCCGCTCTGCAAGCGGTCGGATTTTAGTGAAGATTTGAAAAACGCCATCAAAAACTGATGGCGTTTTATTTGACTAACATTTTACCCTGTTTAAAAAGGGTTTCAAAATGTTATTAGATATAGCCGTAAAGCCCTGCGAAGAGGTAACCGAACAAGCAGGCAGTAAATACGCCGATTAAGCCCGGTAAAATAAAGCTATGGTTAATCACGAATTTACCAATGCGAGTTGTACCTGAACGGTCGAATTGAATTGCCGCTAAGTCACTTGGGTAAGTTGGTAAGATGTAGTAACCATAACAAGCACTTGCGAAGGCTAAAATCACACCCGGTTCTACACCGATATTTAATGCAAGTGGAACGAATGCCACTAATGCCGCTGCTTGTGAGTTTACGAATTTAGAGATAAGTAACAACATTACCGCATAAGTCCATGGATGTGCTTTTACAATATCACCTAATGCGCTTTTCATCATTGGGGTATGTACAGCAAACATGGTTTCCGCCATCCAAGAAATCCCGAATACCGCCACTAAAGCAATCATACCAGAACGGAAAATTTCGTTTTTACTGATTTTACCTGCATCTGTTTTAGTGAAAATCACAATTAAAGCACCAGCAAGTAACATGAAAATTTGAATCACGTGTACCATGCCTAAAGGCGCGCTTTTCTTGATGCTATCTTTTAATGCGATGGTCGCATTCGCAATCGTTTCAGATTGACCATTTGCTGTCAGTACCACTTGGCCATTTTCTGCTTGTAAACTTTGAGTCACATTACCTTTGGCATCTACAATTTGAACGTTGTCATAAGCTGTTTTTGCTTTAGCTTTGCTCTCTTTTACATCTAAAGCCACTACGCCATTTTGTGCTTGCGCTAAAATTTGGCCATCTTTAACATTGAAGCTTTTCACAGCTTTGTTATCTACCACAACTTCAACTACTTGTGCTGGCGTATTTTTCTCAAATGATGGACGAAGCTCTTTGAAATAACCTAATAAAGCAACCAGTAAAATCGTACCGAAGAAAATCCACATCGCAGTCCAGCTAGATTGTGGTAATTTTTTGTCTAATAATGAAGTGCTGTCACCATAAACATATTTACGGAATTCTGGATCTTTAATTTTCGCTTGGAAGTCGGCGTCTTTGTCTAAATCTTTCCCTCTAAACCAGCTGAAAATCCCGATAGCTAATACCCCGAAAAGGGTTGATGGTACAGTCACTTTTAATAAGTCTAAATAACCGTCGAAACCAGCAAGTGGGTTTTTCGCATTCACTAAGAATGTCGTTAAAGTTACCACCGCCACAGATACTGGTGAAGCGATAATCCCCATTTGAGAGGCAATTGAACTTGCTGCCATTGGGCGCTCAGGGCGAATATCATTTTTAATCGCGATGTCATAGATAATCGGTAACATGGTGTAAACCACATGCCCCGTTCCACATAAAATGGTAAGAGAACAAGTGACTAATGGCGCAAAAATACTTACATATTTTGGATTTTTACGCAGTAATTTCTCAGCCACTTGCAACATGACATCTAAACCGCCACTGGCTTGCAATGTTGCTGATGTTACCACTACCGCCAAAATCGTTAGCATAACATCAATTGCTGGCTTACCCGGTTCAATACCAAAGCCGAATACCAATACGATTAAGCCGATACCACCTAGCATACCCAGTGCAATACCGCCTTTTTTCGCGCCATAGAATAAACAGATCAACACAATGACGAGCTGAATCGCAAATTGTGCGCCTTCCCCTAGGTTCATAAGAAAGTCCATAAATTACCTCTTTCGGATTATTAAAATGACTAAATTGAGTGTAGCATACCCCGTATGCTAAAACACCGCCTTTCTTCGCAGAATTTGATATAGATAAAGATTTAAGCTAGTTGAACGTTTGCGTTGCTGATTTAAAGAATAACTAAATCCAACGACGTACACGCGCGCAATAATCTTGATAATCCCGCCCAAATTTTTCAGTAAGCATTCGCTCTTCAGGCAAAATCTGGAAAATTTGAATATAGCTAATAAACAATGGCAATACCGATAATGCCCAAAGATTCCCTCGCCATAAAACAAAAGCAATCAACAAAATAGCAAGGCTTAAATACATTGGGTTGCGGCTAAAGCGAAAAATACCATGTTGAACAAGTGCAGAAGTCGCCTCTAATCGGCGAGGGTCAATCGTGGTTTTAGCTTGATAAAAAGCCCATAAACTTAAGCTCCCAATAAGGGTGGCAAGGATTCCTAACGCCACTGCAAGCGGTCGAAAAAAGGCAACACTTTGCAAATGAGGAAAGAGACTCATCAAGCCTAAAGCAAGAACAAAAACAATTGGCGGTGGCAGGCTTTTCATGCTGAAACTCCTAAATGAATTGTAATTTATAACGGGCTAATCTGACCATTTTGAACTTCGAAATGCTTATCGTCTGGTTGAATCAGCCATTGCATTTGGTTAAGTTGCTCATGCGTAATTGCAGTCACAAAAACTTGCGCTTGGCTTTCACGCAAACGCTGTGCTAATAGCGCACGCTTAGTTGGATCGAGCTCAGAAGCAAAGTCATCAATGAGAAACAAACACTGGCGAGATTTGTTCGCCACTAAATGTTCTCCTTGAGCCAGTCTTAAAGCACACATCAACAATTTTAATTGTCCGCGAGAAAGCACATCTTCAACCGGCAAACCACTGGTTCTAAAACGAAAATCCGCCTTTTGCGGCCCAACCATGGTATAACCTACCGATTTATCTCGTTCAAAACCTTGCGCTAGAATCTCTGCATAATCTGCACCCTTCTCCCAACCTTGATGAAAACTCACATTCACACTCAATTCTGGTAAAAAGAATTGCACTGTTTTTTCAATTTCAGGACGCAAGGCTTCCGTATATTCAGCTCGCATGGCGCTTACAATTTCAGCACATTTTACTAATTCAATATCCCAAGCTTTCAGCGCATGATAATGGTGAACTTGGTGTAATGCTGCATTACGCTGTTTGAGTAAACGTTTAAGGTTTGCCCAGTGGGCATAGAATTCAGTATGTTGATGAAACAGTCCCCAATCAAGGAAAGCACGGCGAAAACTTGGCCCGCCATTGAGCAAAGTTAACCCTTCAGGCGTGATCACTTGCATGGGTAATAAATGTGCTAAATCGGCAATTTTATTCCCGTCTTCTCCGTTAATTTTTAGTGTTGTATCGCCAGAACGTTTTTTTTGAATCCCGACAGACCAGCTGTGCTGTGCTTCTTCTAAGCGCCCATGTAAAACAAAATCATCTGCCTCGTGATGAATCACTCGCTGACTCACATGGCTTTTAAATGAACGGCCATGCCCTAAATAAAAAATGGCTTCTAGCAGGCTGGTTTTTCCACTGCCGTTTGCACCGACAATAAAGTTAAAACTTGGACTAGGTTCTAAATCGACAGATTGCAGATTGCGGAAATTTTGAATAATCAGGCGAGATAATGGCATAGAAGTGTATAAAAAGAAGTTTTTATTAAATCTCCCTCCAATTGTGGAGGGAGAAAAATTTAACAATTACAAACGCATCGGCATAATGACATATTCTGCCGTGCTATTATCGCAATCTTCAATTAAGCAGCTAGAGCTAGCATCGACTAAATTAAAACGTACACGTTCGCATTTTAACGTGTTAAGCACATCCAATAAGTAGCTCACATTAAAGCCAACTTCCATTTCTGGGCTTTGGTAGTGCACATCAATAATTTCTTCTGCTTCTTCCTGTTCTGGGTTATTTGCGGTAATTTTAAGCACGTTATCTTTAAGCGCTAAACGCACACCACGGAATTTTTCGTTAGAAAGAATCGCCGCACGCATTAAAGCACGTTTTAACACTTCGGTTTCTGCTTCTAAAATTCGATCTGCGTTACGAGGCAATACTCGGCGATAATCAGGGAATCGACCATCAATCAGTTTTGAAGTAAAGACAATGCCATTCATTGAAACACGAATGTTGCTTGAACCAATTTCTAAACGCACAGGCTCTTGATTGCCTGAAACTAAACGAGAAAGCTCAAGAACCGCTTTGCGTGGCACAATAACGGAATGGGTTGTCAATTCTTGACTTAGTGCCATCGTACAAACCGCTAAACGGTGTCCATCTGTTGCAACTGTGCGTAATAAATTCCCTTCGGTTTCAAATTTCATCCCGTTTAAGAAATAACGCGCATCTTGGTTTGCCATGGAAAATTGGGTCGCATCAATTAAACGTGCAAGGGTGGATTGATCAATGGTGAAATCCACTTCTGGCTTCCAATCCATTAAATTCGGATAATCACTTGCTGGCAAAGTCGCTAAATTAAATTTACTTCTTGCCGCACGCACTAAAGCTCTATCTTCCTCAAACTGCACCGAAATCATGCTATCTTCCGGTAGGCTTCGGCAAATATCTAAGAATTTTTTCGCAGGAATGGTAAATTTTCCGTCAAATTCGACCGCTTGTTCTAGCGTTGCAAGCGTCGTGAGCTCGACTTCTAAATCCGTTCCTGTCATTGATAACTGGTTACCTTGGATTTCAAGCAAGATATTGCCAATCACAGGCAGCGTTGGGCGATTGCTTAATACGCCACAGACCTGTTGTAATGGTTTGAGTAACTGTTCTCTGGTAATCGTAAATTGCATAATGTTGCCTATGTTGTCTAGGAAGAAAGTTTTCTGGTTAAATTAGTATAATCTTCTTGTATGCTGCTTTCACTTTCACGCAGCTTGTTAATTGCTTTACATGCATGCATCACGGTGGTGTGATCGCGTCCACCAAATTCGCGGCCAATTTCAGGTAAGCTATGGTTCGTTAGCTCTTTAGCCAAAGCCATTGCCATCTGACGTGGGCGAGCCACTGAGCGGGTACGAAGTTTGGATTTAATATCCGCTAACTTAATATTGTAATACTCTGCCACAACACGCTGAATATTTTCAATCGTAATTAAATGATCGTATGACGCAAACAGATCGCGTAAGGTTTCACGCACCGTATCTACGGTAATCGGCTGTTGTTTCCATTTCTGCCATGCAATCAATTTATTCAGTGCGCCTTCTAACTCACGCACATTGGTACGGAGTTTTTGCGCCATCATATAAGTAGCATCATCAGAAATTTCCGCGCCACGGTCTTCTGCTTTTTTACGTAAAATAGCGACACGCGTTTCTAATTCTGGTGGTTCAATCGTAGAACTGATCCCCCAACTCAAACGAGATTTAATGGCTGGATCAATGCCTTCTATATTTTTCGGGAAAATATTCGAAGTCAGCACGATCTGCTTTCTCTGCTCTAATAACGCATTGAACAGGTGTAAAAATTCTTCTTGTACTTTCGGTTTATCTGCTAAAAATTGAATATCATCAATCATCAACACATCAAGCGAACGATAGAATTTTTTGAGTTTATCCGCTTCCACACTGCTAGTGTTGATCGCTTTTAAAATATCGCGATAAAAACGTTCAGAGTGAATATAAAGCACGCGCAGATTCGGTGAGCGCTGTAACAACGCATTACCGATAGCATGTAATAAATGGGTTTTTCCTAAACCGGTACCGGCATATAGCGAGAAAGGATTGCAATGTGTCTGCCCTAAATCACTCACTACTTGTTGCGCAATTGCTTTTGCCAGTTGATTAGATCGTCCTTGAACGAAATTATCAAAGTTTTGGTTGGTATCAATTCCTGTGCGCAATCCACTTTCTGGCTTTTGCACGATGGATTCAATTTGAACAGATCGGCTTGATTCGACTGGTTTAATCCCAACTTCGATCGACACCTTTAACCCTTCATTTTTTGATAAAAAACGAGCGAGATCGATAATTTCGGCAAGAAATTTGTCTTTTACCCAGTTCTCAACAAATTGGTTGTGCGCATAAAGTGTGAGCTCTCCATTGGCAAAACTCGCCTGTAATGGGCGAAGCCAAGTATTATAGTCTGTTGGTGAGACTTTGGTTTGTAAATGATGTAAACAATCAGCCCAAAGAGAAGACACGTTTTGCTCCAAAAATTTGTTGTGAAAAGATTGGGTATAATACCCGAAAATCTTGTGGAGATCTTGCAAAATTTTCACAAAAAACGACCGCTTGCATTTAAATTTTGCGGGCGGATCTTATCGTTTAAATGCGCACGTGACTTTCTACAAGCAATTTCATCAAATTTCCGTTACAATATGCGCAATTTTTAGTTCTCCTTTATTAACATATATCAAGAATGAAAGACTCTATTATCAGTAAATTAGACAGTTTAAGTGAGCGCCATGAAGAGCTTCAAGCCTTATTAGGTGATGCTTCAGTAATTAGCGATCAAGACAAATTCCGTGCTTATTCGAAAGAATATTCTCAACTTGAAGAAGTGGTTGGCACTTTCAATCGTTGGAAAAAACTCAACAACGATATTGAAGAGGCTCAACTGCTTTTAGACGATCCGGATATGAAAGATATGGCAGCAGAAGAAATTGCCGAAAATAAAGCTGAGATCGAAAATTTAGAACAACACTTACAAATTTTATTGCTACCGAAAGATCCAAACGACGAATATAACGCATTCTTAGAAATTCGTGCCGGTACAGGTGGTGATGAAGCTGGGATTTTCGCTGGCGATTTATATCGTATGTATAGCCGTTATTGTGAAAGCAAACGCTGGCGAATTGAAGAAATGTCTGCCAACGAAAGCGAGCAAGGTGGATATAAAGAAATTATCGTAAAAATTTCAGGTGAAGGTGTTTATGGTCAACTGAAATTTGAATCAGGCGGTCATCGTGTTCAACGCGTACCAAAAACTGAATCGCAAGGCCGTATTCACACTTCTGCGTGTACTGTCGCTGTAATGCCAGAATTGCCAGAGTCTGAAATGCCTGAAATCAACCCTGCAGATTTACGTATTGATACTTACCGTTCATCTGGTGCAGGTGGTCAGCACGTTAATACCACTGACTCAGCGGTACGTATTACGCATATTCCAACAGGGATTGTCGTTGAATGCCAAGACGAGCGTTCACAACATAAAAATAAGGCAAAAGCGTTAGCCGTATTAGCATCTCGTATTGTACAAGTTGAACAAGAGCGTCAAGCGGCAGAACAAGCAGATACACGCCGTAATTTATTAGGCTCGGGAGACCGTTCAGATAAGATCCGAACATACAACTATCCACAAGGCCGTGTTACCGATCACAGAATCAACTTAACGGTTTATCGTTTAGATGAAGTAATGAACGGTAAAATTGATGAACTTATTCAGCCAATTATTACCGAATACCAAGCAGATCAATTAGCTGCTTTATCTGAAAATCCATAATTAAAGGGCTACCCTTTTTATTTACTTTATTAGGAACTGTTATGAAAAAACTATTATTAGTTGCAAGTATTTCTTTACTCAGTGGCTGTCACCTTTTTACGCAATCAGGGACTAGCACAACAACTTCACAACCACAAACTTCAGTAGATACATTAACCGCAAAACATTTTGTTGGCAGATGGAACTGTGAAATGGATGGTGGCAAAGTTGGAAGCTCAAACCAAGTTAATCTAGGCGAAGATGGTGTTGCAAAATACGTTGGTTTGATTGCAATGCCAAAAGAAAACCCTGCATTCCAATTTGAAGTAACCCGTGATGGTACTTGGTCGTTTGCTAACAATACGCTCGCGTATGTGTTTAAGAAAAGTTCAGTAAAACGTGCGCATACTGATGCTATGTTAAATAACATCAATAGCGACAAAGACGTACAAGCAATGGAAAAAGAATACTTTTCAAGCGTAAAAGCACAAATGTCTAAAGCTAACCAAAAACCAATTATGCTAAAAGTGAGCAACTTCTCTCAACATCGCTTTACTATTAGCCAAACTGTTGGAAATACTGAGCGCACTGGCCACTGCTCACGTCCAATCGCAAACTAATCTCTATGCTAGTGAGAAGCACAGCCTTAGCTGTGCTTTTTCTTTAAATCTTACATAACGCAAAATATGAAAAAATATCTCTTTTCCCTTGCAACATTATTTCTTTTATTAGGTTGTACAAACCCCAATAAAATAAACATAAAAGAAAAGGATTTAATGAACCAGATGTGGGTTTGCCAATCAGAGATTTCAGGCACAAATATTCGTATTCTTGAAACATTAGAGTTTTATGATAAAACTGTAAACCCAGCGACAAATAATAACGAATATATGAATACTGCTCTCTTCTACCCAAAAGACGATAAAGCGTTAAAACTTCATTTTCATGAATTAGGAAGCTGGAAAATTGTTGGCAATAAACTCTTTTATTTTGTGCATTTCTTAGAAAATAATAACAATATTGCAGACTTAATCGGAATAATGAGTAAAAAAGCGGAAATCATAGACATCGCGCGAGAAATGCATTCAAATTATAAAGGGCAACCTTATAAACCGGAAGAGCTCGAACCAACAGAAGTCACCATTTCAGCATTTACCCCAAACGAGTTTACATTTAAGCAAAAAATTTCTTCTCACTACTCTCGTCATGGAAAATGTATAACTGAAAAGAAACTTGATGAAAAAACTTTAGATCAATAATTATTTATGAACTACACCGACTGGTTAGCCTTTGCGATAAACGCTTTAGCGCCTAATAAAGCCACCGATCCTTATCTTAATCCTAAAACCGATGCAAATTTGCTATTACAAGCGGTCACAAAACGATCGAAATCAGCTATTTTTGCCTTTGGCGAAACAGAATTAACGGAATCTGAAACTGTACAACTTGCCACATTATTAGCGCGACGTGTGCAAGGGGAGCCGATGGCCTATATCTTAGGTGAGAAAGAATTTTGGTCTCTTACTTTAAAAACCTCACCGCATACGCTGATTCCTCGCCCTGATACCGAATGTTTGGTTGAACAGACACTAAATTGGGCTAACAAGCGGTTAAAAACGCAAGCACATTTGCAAATTTTAGATTTAGGCACTGGCACAGGCGCAATTGCGCTTGCACTGGCTCACGAATTAGGCGAAAAAGCACATATCATCGGCGTTGATTTTAAAGCTGAAGCTGTGGCACTTGCACAAGAAAACCAAGCCAATTTAGGTTTGCATAATGTCGCATTTTTACAAAGCAATTGGTTTAGCGCCCTTGAAAATCGTAGCTTTGACCTTATTGTGAGTAATCCACCCTACATTGATGCAGAAGACAGCCATCTCAACGAAGGCGATGTTCGTTTTGAGCCCTTAACTGCATTGGTGGCAAATAACCAAGGATTAAGTGATTTAGCCCATATTATTTGCCATGCCCCTGCATATTTAAATGCGAAAGGCGCACTCTTTTTAGAACATGGCTGGCAACAAGCAAATGCGGTACAATCTTTATTTCGTGAAAATGGCTGGGTTGAAGTTCAATCTATGCAAGATTACGGTGGGCAAGACCGAATTACCAAAGCAGAACAGACAAAATAATGGATATTATTGAACAACTTTTAAAAGAAATCTCCTCAAATGAAGGACAAATCAGCCAAACTGAAACTCAAAAATATCTGTTTCAAGAAATGCGCCGTCTTTCCGCTTTAGTGGATGATGAAATTTCTGATAAACAAATTATTGCCAAAATGTCGCCATTGGTACGCAAAGCGAAATTGGCTGTGACCGCAGAAGATTGCCAAACGCGTGTTGAGCAGCTCATTGAGTTTGTCTATCACACTTTAGGCTTTCATTGTGAACCGGAAGGTTATTTCAACAGCAATTGCATTTTGCTGCATAAAGTATTAAGTGAGCGAAAAGGAATGCCTATTTCCATGGCTGCGATTGTGCTTTACCTTGCTGCTTCACTGGATTTACCGATTTTTGCAGTAAATTTTCCAACGCAACTGATTCTTCGTGCTGAATTAACACACGCTGATGGCAGACGAGAAACCCGTTTTATCAATCCATGGCAAGGCGATTACGTCAGTGTTGAAGAATTAGAAAAATGGCTGATGGCAGAAGCGCATTTTGGGGTAACGGTCACACCTGATAACTTGCGCCGAGCTGAGCCTGCAGAGTTGCTCGAGAGAGTGGAAATGCTATTTAAAATGGCGCTTACCAAAGAACAGAAATTTGAAGCGGCATTACGCTTAATTGAATACCGATTGATCTTCTCGCCTGAAGATCCATATGAAATTCGAGACCGTGGCATGGTGCTTGCTAGCATGGATTGCTATCAAGCCGCTTATGAAGATTTAAGCTATTTTATTGATCAGTGTCCAGAAGACCCTTCTGCCATGATATTAAAAAATGAAATTCAAGGCTTAGAGCGCAAATCTAAACAAAACTCACTCCACTAACCTGTGGAAAATACAATTCACACCTAAAAAATGAGCTTTTATTCCACAGCGAAGTGTTTGGTGTAATAACTATAAGAGGCTTAAAAAAGCGGTCTATTTTTAGTTAGCTTTTGCAAAAGCCTCTTGCAAAATTCTTTGTAATACCGTGATTTGCCCACTCTTTTGCCTTTTTAGGTCGTTTCAGGAATCTGTGGCAAATTCACAGCTTCCACCGAGCCTAGTGCTTTGGCTTTTTGATAAAATGCTAACTTGTATTCCAGCAAGTTTAAATAGCGTTTTAATTCGGCAATTTGACACTTTACATTTTCCGTTTGGCTTTCAAATAATGCAAGGCGTTCGTCAATGGTATCGTCACCAATGGTGGTACATTCAGCGAAGCGTTTGATGTCTTTTAGGCTCATGCCTGTATTTTTTAAGCATTGTAATAAACTCAACCATTGCAAGTCGTTATCAGTAAAACGGCGATTGCCGTGTTCATCGCGTCCAACGTTAGGCAATAAGCCCTCTTTGTCGTAAAAGCGTAAAGTGTGGGCAGAAATACCGATTTTTTCGGCAGCTTTAGCGGTGGTGTAAGTCATTTCCCTTCCTTCCAAATAAAAAGTTGCAAAAAATGCTTGCCTTAGAGTGAGCTCTAAAGTGTAAACTGTCATTATCTTGCTTATGCAAGGCAACTTTGTCAATGAATTAAGAGGAAAAACAATGGAAATTAAACAAATCAACTCAACAATTAAATCTCGTGCGGCGGTAGCATTCGCCCCAAATCAACCCTTACAAATTGTAGAAATCGACGTAGAAATGCCCCGCAAAGGCGAAGTGCTAATCCGCAACACTCACACAGGTGTGTGTCATACTGATGCATTTACGTTATCAGGAAGTGATCCTGAAGGCGTATTCCCAGTGGTGCTTGGACACGAAGGTGCGGGTGTAGTCGTTGCTGTGGGTGAAGGCGTGTTAAGCGTAAAACCAGGCGATCACGTTATTCCGCTTTATACCGCAGAATGTGGCGAATGTGAGTTTTGTCGTTCAGGTAAAACCAACTTATGCGTCTCAGTGCGTGATACACAAGGTAAAGGCTTAATGCCAGATGGCACAACGCGTTTTTCTTATCAAGATCAGCCGATCTATCACTATATGGGCTGTTCAACCTTCAGTGAATACTCAGTTGTTGCAGAAGTTTCACTAGCGAAAATCAATCCAGAAGCCAACCATGAACAAGTATGTTTGCTCGGCTGTGGCGTTACCACGGGTATTGGAGCGGTGCATAACACAGCAAAAGTACAAGAAGGCGACTCTGTTGCCGTGTTTGGCTTAGGGGCAATTGGTTTGGCAGTGGTGCAAGGTGCGCGTCAAGCCAAAGCCGGTCGTATTATCGCCATTGATACCAATCCTTCAAAATTCGAGTTGGCAAAACAGTTTGGTGCAACGGATTGTTTAAATCCGAACGATTACGATAAACCGATCAAAGATGTGTTGTTAGACATTAACAAATGGGGCATTGACCACACCTTTGAATGTATCGGTAACGTAAATGTAATGCGTCAAGCATTAGAAAGTGCACACCGTGGTTGGGGACAATCCATTATCATCGGTGTAGCGGGTGCAGGACAAGAAATTTCAACTCGTCCGTTCCAGTTGGTCACAGGTCGTGTTTGGAAAGGCTCCGCATTTGGTGGCGTGAAAGGTCGCTCTGAACTTCCGAAAATGGTGGAAGATTCAATGAAAGGCGACATCCAGTTAGAACCGTTTGTGACTCACACAATGACACTCGAACAAATCAATGAAGCCTTTGAGTTAATGCACGAGGGTAAATCGATCCGCACGGTTATTCATTACTAAGGTACGCGATGAAACTGATTGAACAACATCAAATTTTTGGCGGTTTGCAGCAAGTTTGGGCACATGATGCCCAAACGCTTCAATGCGAAATGAAATTTGCCGTCTATTTGCCAAATAATCAGGAAAATCGACCGCTTGGTGTGATTTATTGGCTTTCCGGTTTAACGTGTACGGAACAAAATTTCATTACCAAGTCAGGCTTTCAGCGTTATGCGGCAGAACATCAAGTGATTGTGGTTGCCCCCGATACCAGCCCTCGCGGAGAGCAAGTGCCGAACGATGCGGCTTACGATTTAGGGCAAGGTGCAGGCTTTTATCTTAATGCGACCGAGCAGCCTTGGGCGACGAATTATCAAATGTATGATTATATTTTGAATGAGTTGCCTAGTCTGATTGAGGAAAAATTTCCTACCAACGGCAAACGTTCCATTATGGGGCATTCAATGGGCGGACACGGCGCATTGGTATTGGCACTACGAAACCGGGAACGTTATCAAAGTGTTTCTGCCTTTTCGCCCATTTTGTCGCCAAGCCTTGTGCCTTGGGGAGAAAAAGCCTTTTCTGCCTATTTAGGAAAAGATCGCGAAAAATGGCAGCAATATGATGCCGGCTCGCTCATCCAACAAGGCTGTAAAGTGCAAGGTATGCGCATTGATCAGGGCTTGGAAGATGAGTTTTTGCCAACACAATTGCGTACCGAAGATTTTATCGAAACCTGTCGTGCGGCAAATCAACCGGCCGATGTGCGCTTCCACAAAGGCTACGATCATAGCTATTACTTCATCGCCAGTTTTATTGGTGAGCATATTGCCTATCATGCGGCATTTTTGAAGTAAGTAAAAGCGTGGCCTGTTTCCAAAGCTTTTCGATTAGTTAATGAGGTTAGTCGGTGAAAAGTAATCAGCCCCTTAATCAGTTGGACTAAACTTCCAACCGATTAAGGGGCAGGTTTTATTTAGTCTAAAGCCACCCTTTTCGTTTAAAGTAAACATAAGGTGTCGCTGCCGCGAGAATCATTAACCCAATTGCCATCGGGTAACCATATTGGAAATGTAGCTCTGGCATAAACTCAAAGTTCATTCCGTAGGTCGATGCCACCAACGTTGCTGGTAGGAACATCACTGAGACCACCGAGAAGAATTTCATAATACGGTTCTGTTCAATATTGATGAAACCCATCGCTGCTTGCATCAAGAAATTCACTTTTTGGAATAGTGATTCATTATGTGGTTGCAAAGATTCAATATCTCGCATGATATCTCGTGCTTGCTCTAGCTGATTATTTGGCAAACGAGTTTTGCGTAATAAGAAACTTAGTGCACGTTGGGTATCCATCAAACAGAGGCGTACTTTCGAACTGACATCTTCTAATTCAGTTAAATCAGAAAGCGCTTCATTAAGGCTATCGCCTTGCTGTTTACCATTCAAAATCACATGGCTTAAATTTTCTAAGTCTGAGTAAACGGTTTCAATGACATCAGCAAGCTGCTCGATTTTGGTTTCAAATAGATCTAACAACAATTCATAAGCATTGCTATCAATCAATTTCATACGACGTGAACGCATTCGATAAAGACGAAATGCAGGTAAATCACGTTCACGCAAGGTAAATAAACGCCCATCACGAATGGTAAATGCGACGGTTGCAATATCCGCATAACCATCATCATCAAGGCAATAAAAAAATGAGTGTAGATGTAACCCGTCTTCATCTTCAAAAAAACGTGCAGAAGCTTCTAAGTCTTCTAATTCATGTTCTTCAGCAAGGGTTTGGTCTAGTCCGAGTTTTAATACGCTACGTTCATCATCACTAGGGTCGATTAAATCAATCCAAATCGCATCATTAAGCTGATCGCGAGAGGTATCATCAATACTAATGAGATGGGCGTGTTCTAATGCAAAAGCGCGAATCATTTCATTTCTCCATAGAGTTAGGAGGTGATGAACAAAATGAACAAAAGGAAAAATACTAGGCGAGCGGTACCGACCAAGTCGGCATCTTGAGGCGGACAAGGCGGGTTAAAATGCAAAGTATCGACTATGGCTGTCCAAAATGTATAATCCTCAAGTAAAAATAACGGCGCAAATACTACAGAGGTTCAGCAAATGAGTCAAGAAAAAGGCAATCAAGCGGTCTATTTTCAAAGAATTTTTGCTAAATCTAGCTAACTGAGCGCTAAACTCCACAATGTATGTTTTTCGTTGCTTTTTATTTCAAACAATTCAGCGTATAATCGAAACGCAATTATTTTCTAATTTAAATTAAGAGGAATTCACTATGGGTATTAGCATGCCACAACTTCTGATTATTATTGCTATCGTTGTATTACTATTCGGAACGAAAAAACTGCGCTCATTAGGTTCAGATTTAGGCGAATCCGTAAAAGGCTTTAAAAAAGCAATGTCTGAAGAAAAACCACAAGATGCTAGCTTTGAAAAAGTAGAATCAAAAGCCGCTGAAAGTGCAGAACAAAAAGCAAAAGAAAAAGAGCAGGCATAATCCGTGTTTGATATCAGCTTTCAAGAATTACTTTTGGTATTCGTTGTAGGCTTAGTCGTATTAGGGCCGCAACGCTTACCGGTAGCGATAAAAACAGTCATGGGATGGATTAGAACCATTCGAGGACTAGCGGCGAACGTGCAAAATGAACTTGCCCAAGAGCTCAAATTAAAAGAGTTACAAGAAAGCATAAAAAAAGCAGAAGCCTTAAATCTGAGTGCACTTTCGCCAGAATTAAGTAAAACGGTTGAAGATCTTAAACAATCTGCTCAGCAAATGCAGTCTTCACTGAATCAAACTGAAGGTGAAATTCGTAAGTTGACTGATGAACAAGTTGCGGAAATTCAAGCAAAAATTGCACAAGAAGAAACTGCACATTCGCAAAATAGCGAAGAAACTCCACCGCTTGTTGCAGAGAATGCAGAAAACAATGAAGTGGAAACGGCACAAGTGCAAGAAGAAAACACGACTTCTGCAGCTGATATTGCCGAAATGGCAGAATTAGATGAAGAAAAGTTAGCCGCGCAGCTTTCAGCTTACTACTCACCAGATGATTTTGAAGCACCAAAATCGGAGGATAAACCGCATGCAAGCTGATCAATCCCAACCGTTAATTGCGCATTTGGTGGAACTTCGAAACCGACTATTAAGAATTTTCATTTTCATATTAGTCGTTTTTTGTGGCTTGGTATTTTGGGCAAACGATATTTATAGCCTACTTGCTGCGCCATTAACTGACAATCTGCCAAAAGGGGCAACAATGATTGCCACCAGCGTGGCAACGCCATTTTTTACACCCATTAAATTAACGGGTGTTGTGGCAATCTTTCTTTCCGTGCCTTTTATTTTGTATCAAGTTTGGGCTTTCGTTGCACCAGCCTTATACAAGCATGAAAAACGATTGATTTACCCACTATTGGTTTCCAGTACTTTGCTCTTTTATGCTGGTGTGGCTTTTGCCTATTATGTCGTTTTCCCATTAGTGTTCAGTTTCTTAACGAGCACCACACCGGAAGGCGTACAAATGGCAACAGATATTAGTAGCTATTTAGATTTCGTTCTGACTATCTTTATCGCTTTTGGTATCTGTTTTGAAGTCCCTGTGGCAATTATCTTACTCTGTTGGGCAGGCATAACGACACCTGATGATCTTAAAGCAAAACGCCCTTATATTGTGGTCGCGGCATTTGTCATCGGTATGATACTCACTCCACCAGATGTTTTTTCTCAAACCTTGCTAGCCATTCCAATGTGCTTGCTGTTTGAAGTGGGCGTTATCTGTGCCAGATTCTATAAACCACGAGAAGAATCTACCGAAGAGCCTTCACAAGAAAGCCAATCTTAATAACAAAAATGCGCACTTAGTTAAGTGCGCATTTTTTTGTCTTATTTTAACCATCCTGTCGGTGTGACACTTTGGTTATCCATCAACTTAATGAAGCCATAAACAACACGGAAAATGTACCAAATTCCTGCCGCCCAAATAATAAGCACGCCGATGAAAATAAAGGTAAGTAGTCCGCCAATCAACATCCCAATAACTACGCCCCAAAAAGTACGAATTAAATAGTTAATATGATCGTGGTAATAGGTATGAATCAATTCATCACGTCTAATATAAGCAAGAATGACGCCAATTAACGTAGGCAATCCCCCGAAAATCATGCCTAACCCAAACAAACCGTATAAAAGGTACATGAGGTTACGTTGTTTTTCTAATGAAGGTTGAGGTGAAAATTCTTCTTGCATAAAGCCTCCTTAAATAGACAAGCGGTCTGATTTTAGCAAAACTTTACCAAAATTTGACCGCTTGTAAAGTCATTCATTTTGGGAGAATTAAATCCCCTCACCATCCATGCCTTGAATATATTCAAAGTATTGATTCATCTCAAAGGCTGGTTTTTGCTCAGCAGACTGACTAATAATACGCGCTGGCACACCTGCCGCAGTAGCATGATCAGGCACAGGCTGCAACACCACAGAATTCGCACCAATTTTGGCATATTGACCAATTTCAATATTTCCTAAAATTTTGGCACCTGCGCCAATCATCACCCCCTCTCGGATTTTTGGATGACGATCACCGTGTTCTTTGCCCGTTCCGCCTAACGTAACGCCTTGTAGAATCGACACATCATTTTCAATCACTGCAGTTTCACCCACCACAATACCTGTTGCATGGTCAAACATAATCCCACACCCCACACGAGCAGCAGGATGAATATCCACATCAAAAGCAACCGAGATTTCATTTTGCAGATAAACAGCTAATGCTTGGCGACCTTGTTTCCAGAGATAATGGGTCACCCGATAGCTTTGCAAAGCGTGGAATCCTTTAAGATAAAGTAATGGTGTTGTCCATTTATCTACCGCTGGATCTCGCGTTCTAACCGCATCAATATCACACGCTGCACTCATAATAATGCTCGGATTAGCTTGGTAAGCCTCTTCAATAATCTCTTTCAGCGCAATGGCAGGCATAATTGGATTTGCCAGTTTATTCGCCAGAATATAGCTTAACGAGCCCCCTAGATGGCTATGCTTTAAAATGGTGGCATGGAAGAAACTAGCTAACATCGGTTCACTTTCTACCAACTGATGCGCTTCTTGACGAATAGCTTGCCAAATTTGATCTAATTCTGTTTGTGTCATTTCATTTCCTTTTGCAAAAAATTCACAAAATCCGACCGCTTATTCGCCTTTTCGCTCACGGCCTAGCAGAGATTTCACGACATCATGCGCATTTTTGCCTTCAAACAGCATTTGGTAGATTTGCTCAACAATCGGCATTTCTACGCCTTGCGCTTGTGCTAACAAGTAAGCTTCTTTGGTGTTATAGAAACCTTCCACAACCTGTCCGATTTCCGCCATAGCTTGTTCTGCAGATTGCCCTTGCCCTAAAGCTAAACCGAAACGACGGTTACGTGATTGGTTATCGGTACAAGTTAACACTAAATCACCTAGCCCCGCCATTCCCATAAAGGTTTTTGGATCAGCCCCTAATGAAGCCCCTAAACGGCTAATTTCTGCTAATCCTCGGGTAATCAATGCTGTTCTAGCATTCGCACCAAAGCCCATTCCATCAGAAATCCCTGCGCCAATCGCGATAACGTTTTTAATCGCCCCACCAAGCTGCACCCCCGTCATATCATGGTTAATATAAACGCGGAATGCTTTTGAACAGTGAATACGTTGCTGCATTTCATCAGCAAAAACCGGATCATTAGAAGCCAATGCAATGGCTGTTGGCATACCTGCCGCTAATTCTTTTGCAAATGTTGGGCCAGAAAGCACCGCTAGGGCGTGTTCTTTTCCAAGAATTTCTTCTGCTACGGTTTGTAGTAAACGCCCCGTGTCGCGCTCTAGCCCTTTGGTTGCCCACATAATACGGTGATCAGGGCGAATCAATGGCTTAATATTATTCAACACTTCAGCAAATACATGGCTTGGCACGACGACCAAAATATCGCGAGATTTAGCTAAAGCTTGCGCTAAATCAGATTCAATCGTTAAAGCATCAGGAAAAGGAATGCCAGGCAAGAATGCTTGGTTGGTACGCTCACGGGCTAATACTGCCATTGTTTCAGGCAGATGCCCCCATAAATAGGTTTGGTGACCATTACGAGAAAGGGCAATCGCTAAGGCTGTACCATAAGAACCAGCACCTAATACCGTGACCGGTGCAGAATAGGTTGAAGTCATAGATTCTCCTTAAAAGCTTGGCAAAAAATCATAAAAAAATGACCGCTTGCCGAGAATAAAAGTGCCGCTCAAAGGCGGGAATGGTTGGCATTGTATCAAAAAACCTTATGACTGCCAGCATAAAGAAAAAAGGGTATGCGCAAATTACGCATACCCTTTTATCAATAAGAAATTAGTTTACCGCTGTTTCGTCGCTTTGTTCAGCCGCCGCTTGGCGCTCTAAATAATCTACGAAAAGTGCATCAAAGTTTACCGGCGATAAGTTTAATGCTGGGAAAGTGCCACGATTCACTAAGCTTGAAATCAATTCACGTGCATAAGGGAATAAGATTGTCGGGCATTGTGACGCTAATGCGTGTTGTAATTGAATGCCTTCTAATCCTTTAATAGTGAACACACCTGCTTGTTTCACTTCGCAGATAAATGCAGTATCACCGCTATCTTCTAAAGTTGTGCTCACCGTCATGTGTAATGCAACTTCATAAAGATCTTCATCTACTTGAACAGTTTCAGTATCTAACTCAAAGCCTAACTGCGGTTTCCATTCTTGATGGAAAATCGTTGGAAGGTTTGGCGCCTCGAATGAAACATCTTTGATATAAATACGTTGAATTTGGAATTCTACCGGGGTTTGTTCGGTATTTTCTGCTACTTGATTCTCTTCAGCCATAATGTGTCCTTATTTCTTTTTCACAGTCGGTAAGTTTTCTGCTTTCCAGCCAACCATCCCTTCTTTTAATACATAAACTTGGTTGAAACCTTGTTTGGTTAATAGCTCAGCACTTTTGGTCGCGCTAAAGCCATTAGCATCTAATAAAATAACTGGGCGATCTTTGTATTTGTCGATTTGATGAACATTATTCGCTTTAATTTCGCTTGGTAACAAATGTACGCTACCGACTAAATGTCCTGCTTTAAATTCATCATCTGAACGCAAATCCACTACAACACCATCAGAATTATTAACCAATTGGGTCGCAATCGCGTTGTTAATTACGCGATATTTACTGGTTGCGCCTTTATAGAAATTCATCAAAACTGCGCAGAAGATACCTACCCACGCCATCACCATCACAGGATGATGGCTAACAAATTGTTGTAGTTGCTGAGTAAATGTTAAGTCCATTGTTCCTCTCTCTGTGAAATTCAAGCGGTCGGATTTTGCAAAACTTTTGCGCAAATCCACCGCTTGTGTGTCATTTTCCCTCAATATGAAGGCAATTTATGAAAGATTAAGCTTGAACTTGAGATTGCATTAACTCATCAAAAGAAAGTGCTTTATCTGTTACTTTCGCTTTTTCAAGTACAGCATCAACCGCTTGCTCTTCTAACACCACATTACGGATGTTTTCAGTTAATTGACGGTTTTTCGCATAGTATTCTACCACTTCAGCTGGTTGTTCGTATGCTGATGCGATATCTGCGATCATTGCTTCAACGCGTGCTTCATCGACTTTTAATTCGTTTTGGCTGATTACATTTGAAAGTAATAAACCTACTTGAACACGGCGTTTTGCATCTGCTTCAAATAATTCAGCTGGTAATTGTGCTGCCATTTCTGGTTTACCACCAAAACGTTGAACCGCTTGTTGACGTAATACATCCACTTCTTCCGCGATTGCTGCCGCTGGTACTTCAATATCATTTTGTGCGATTAAACCATTGATAACTTGGTTTTTCACACGTGCAGTCACTGCATTTTTCAATTCACGTTGCATGTTTTTCTTAATTTCTGCGCGTAAATCTTCAACTGATTTTGCGTTACCGAATTTTTTCACGAATTCTTCAGTTAATTCAGGTAATACAATGTTTTCTACTTTTTTCAAGATAATTGCGAATTTCGCTGCTTTACCTTTTAAGTTTTCTGAATGGTAATCTGCTGGGAAAGTCACATCAATATCAAATTGTTCACCCGCTTTGTGGCCAACGATACCCTCTTCGAAACCAGGGATCATACGACCTTGACCCATTGCAAGTGCGAAATCAGTTGCTTTACCGCCTTCAAACTCTTCACCATCTACAGAACCTACGAAGTCGATAACAACGCGATCTTCTGCTTTCGCTGCTTCTTGAGATTCAGCCCAAGTTGCTTGTTGTTTGCGTAATACATCAACCATTTTGTCTAAATCTGCTTCTGTGATTTCAACAACTGGTTTTTCAACTTCAATGTTTTCTAAGCCTTTTAATTCTACTTCTGGGAATACTTCAAAAGTTGCAGAGAAAGAGAAATCTTGACCTGGTTGATAGTTGTTTGGTGTGAATGTCGGACGGCCTGCTAGGGCAATTTTTTCTGCCATTACGCCTTCGAAGAATGCGCGTTGCATTTCATCAGATAACACGTCTTGACGTGCTGCTAAACCGAAACGTTGTTCGATGATTGAGTGTGGCACTTTACCTTTACGGAAACCATCTACGCGTGCATTTTTTGCATAGCCTTTTAATTGCTCTTTATATGCTGCTTCGATTTTGTCTGCTGGCACAGTGATAGTAACGCGGCGTTGTAAGCCTTCTAAAGTTTCGATAGAAATTGACATTCTTAAACCTCAATGAGATATATTATTAGATACAAAAATAGACAATCATTGTACTCATCAAAAGAAGATCTGGCAAGCCTTTGCCACAAAAACCATAAAAAAACGGAGCGTGTCTTCAACACGCCCCGCTTCTATATCATTGATTATAATCCTTTTGGAATACGGATTTTTTGACCTGGGAAGATCTTATCCGCATCTTTGATCACTTCTTTATTCGCATCAACAATCGCCGTATATTTTGCGCCATTGCCGTAAGCTTTTTCAGAGATCTTCCAAAGGGTATCCCCTTTCTCAATCACATAAAACTCATCATCGCTACCAAGTGACTCACCGTTTGCAATTTGTAAATTGTCGATATTTACGCTTGCAATACCAGCAATGTTACCTGTCATCAATACCGCTTTTTCAACTGCTGCCGCTGTTGCTGCCACACCAGTAATACTCGCAATACCATTTTCAACTTTCACTTCTACATTTTCAACGCCTGGATTATCGGCATTTAAATGCGCAGTAACTGCAGAAGAAGCTTCTTCTTCTTTGTTGAATAATTTGTTACCAATGTTTGAAACAAAATCAAATAAGCCCATTTTTGCATCCTCATTTTTTGCTGAAAGGGAGTTAATTTTACCACCATTTTATCGAAAATATGTCATCCTTATGTTAGAGTATTGTAAAAGTCTGTGATGAGGAGAATACAAATGAAACTCGCAGAAGCACTCATTGAACGTGCGGATTTACAACGCCGTTTAGCGCAATTAAAACAGCGTTTAATCCAAAATGCGCAATATCAAGAAGGCGAATCGCCTGCTGAATCGCCCGCACAATTACTGATTGAATATCATCAAACAAGCTTGGCTCTTGCCAATTGGGTCGTCAAAATTAACGTGGCTAATCATCAGGTGACGCTTGAAAATGGCATGAATATGGTTGAAGCACTGGCTCAACGCGATCGTCTTAAAACCGAACATGCTGCTTTGCTTGACCTTGCTAATGCAGCCATGCCAACCATGGATCGCTATAGCCATAGCGAAATCAAAATGCTCGCGGCTGTGGATATTCAAGCACTTCGCAAGCAAATTGATGAATTAGCTAAATCACTGCGCCAACTTGATACGCAAATTCAGCAAGCAAACTGGCTGACTGAAATTTAATCAATTTGGTGTTTCAATTTCAAGGCGAATACGACCTCGCTTAAGGGATAGCAAATTTATTCATCGAGATGAAGAGCAATCTCACTTTATTTATCGTGTCGCTCTGTAATGCTTATTGTGTAAATTGTATTGTGTACACTGTACTACCATGTATTGATTGAAATTGAAAAGGGTGGGATTGGGGTTTTACGAACAAGCGGTCGGATTTTGTAAAAGTTTTGCAAAATCCGACCAGTTCTATTTTTCATCGCTAGGATTTCAGATAGAATATCTGACAATTTTTACATTTATTGTTAAAGGACTCGTTGTGAAACAAGTGCAATTTTACTTGCTAAATCAGCCTAATAGTGAGCTCAATCTTGCTTGCGAATTAGCCGCTAATGCGTGGCGATTAGGCAAACGCGTGTTAATTGTCTGTGAAACGGAACAACAAGCCTTTGAAGTAGATGAATTACTTTGGGCACGCGATCCAAACGCCTTTGTCCCCCATAATCTTTCTGGTGAAGTCACGCAATATCCCACGCCAATTGAAATCACTTGGGCTGATAAACGTAATGCGCAACGCCGCGATGTGCTGATTTCTTTACAACATCACATCCCGAATTTTGCACAAAGCTTTACCCAAGTTATTGATTTTGTCCCGACAGAAGAAGAACAAAAAGCACTTGCGCGCGAACGTTACAAACAATATCGCGCAGCTGGCTGGCAACTTTCCACTCAACCAGCCTAAATTATACCATCTACATTTTAACGAGATTTTTATGAACCCAATGGATTGGCTTTATATCTTACCTGCAGTGGTATTTTTTAGTCTATTGATTCTTTACTGCTACTTTCTTGAACGACAGATTATTTATTTTTACGTCAGCTGCGATAATCTTTTGGATATTGATTATCCTGATTATGTCTTTAACGGTGCATTTTTCGATACTGTAAATAAACAGCTAGAATCGCATTTGGTGCTATACGCACAATCACATTTCTATCAATTAGGCATTGAACATCAATACGTAAAAATTACAGCTAACGTTAATTACGAAAAAGTGTCTATTGCCTGCTATATTGAAGCAACCCGTCAGCAACAAAAACGGATTCAGCAAGAAAGCCTAACCAGCATCAACATTAGCAAAGAAATTGAAGCGTTTTACCGTTTTATTGAAATTATCAAAAAACCGAAATACGCCCAAATTACCAAAACAAAAAATAGTACGCTCGAAAAATACGAGCTGGTCAAATAATTCAAGGGAGCACCAGGCTCCCTTTTCTTCAAGCATTTAGCACCATTGTTTGCTAAAATATCTGCAACAATTTTTCATCTGCGCCATTCTTATGATTTACTTTATCGCCGATCTACACTTAAACGAAGCCCAACCTGAAATTACTACGCATTTTTTGCAATTTATGCAACAAAAAGCACCGCTTGCAGAGGCTGTTTATATTTTAGGTGACCTTTTTGATTTTTGGATTGGCGATGATGAAGATTCAGCCCTTATCGGCCAAGTTAAGCAAGCTATTTCTAGCCTGACTCAAACAGGCGTGCCTTGCTATTTCATTTGCGGAAATCGGGATTTTCTCATCGGCAAGCGTTTTGCAACTGCCTGTGGCATGCAATTACTCCCTGATTATGCAACGTTAGATTTATATGGTAAAAAAACCTTAATTTGCCATGGCGATACGCTGTGCATTGATGATGTGAAATACCAACAATTTCGTCGGAAAGTGCATCAAAAATGGCGCCAACGCCTCTTTTTATGTTTACCCCTTGCGCTTAGATTGCTTATTGCACGGAAAATCCGCCAGAAAAGCCAACAAGATAAGCAAGGAAAAAGTGCACAAATTATGGATGTGAACCCACAATTTACGGCGCAAATTATCGAAAAATTTGATGCGACGCAGTTGATTCACGGGCACACACACCGACAAGCGGTACATTTTGAACCGAAATTTACTAGAATTGTGCTGGGAGATTGGAAAGCAGATTATGCCTCAATCTTAGCAGTCGATGAACAAGGCGCGAGATTTGTATGATTGATGTCATAATCCCTTGCTTTAACGCAGAAAAAACGTTAATGCGCGCAGTAGAAAGCGTGCTTGCGCAGCCTGAACTTGGCACACTTTGGCTCATTGATGATGCCTCAACCGACCATACGCTTGTTGTTGCAGAACAACTGGCACAAACTTTTTCAGCGCAAATTAAAGTTGAATCTTTACCTAAAAACGGGGGCGTTGCTAAAGCGCGCAATTGGGGGGCATTACAAAGCCAAGCAGAATTTGTCGCCTTTTTAGATGCTGACGATGCTTACGAACCAAACGCTTTGCAAGTTGCTCAAGCCATTTTTCAAGCAAGAAATGATGTCAGTTTGGTACGCTTAGCACTTAACCCCATTGATCTCCCTGCTCGTTATCATGAACATCCCAACTTCCCCCAAATATGGCAAAGTATGCGAATGACCTGTGGGGGTAATGTTGTTTTTCGTCGTGCATTTTTTCTTGCTTGCGGTGGCTTTCCACAAGATGAATTATTTCGCACCTTTGGTGGGGAAGATGGCGCACTTGGCATTGCCACAACGCGGTCCGCATTAGTCGCAACTGCTTTTGACTCACCGGGCGTGCAACATTACTGCAGAGATGGCATGCACGCAGAACGCCTGCTTGATGCTCTCTTATTTAACAAGCTACCTGAAGGCATTACCCCAGAACATATTGCTGAAGCTGAAGCTGTTACTGCGCGTATCTGCCAACAACTCCACTACTTAAAAACCGGCTTAACATCTGCTCAAACGGGTATCATCCCGATGACCATTACTTGGGCATAAAAAATCTGCAGCTTAATCAGTTAGCCAATTTATCTAACTTTTAGATGCAGATCTCTATTTTATTATTTAGCGCAAAGCGATTGGAGTGATTCAAGCGTTTTATAAGCAGTCATATCTGCTTGAAGTGGGGTAATTGACACACAATCTTGGTTGATTGCAGCAAAGTCTGTTCCTTCTCTTTCATCAATCGCGACACCGTTCGCGCCTAACCAATAAACACAACCACCGCGAGGGTCATTGGTTTTCACAATTTCAGCTGCTGGTGAGCGCTTGCCTAAGTGGGTGATTTTTACCCCTTTAAGCTGTTCATAAGGTAAATCTGGGACATTGATATTAAGAATTTCCCGCTGAGTCACCATGCCTTCTTTCAGCTTAGGAAGTAAATCCACTACCACGCGTGCTGCTGTTTCAAAATGATTTTTTCCAAAAAGAATGCCGTGGTATTTATCCTCTCCCTTTCTACCAACTAAAGAGACTGCAATACTTGGTAAAGGTAAATAGCGCCCCTCTAAAGCTGCAGCTACTGTGCCTGAATAAACCACATCATCCCCTAAGTTAGCCCCATGATTGATACCCGAAATCACAATATCAAAATCATTCAGAAACAAACCATTTAATGCTAAATGGACACAATCTGCAGGCGTACCAGCAATGACCGCATAATTGAACTCATCAAAAGCATGTACTCGTAATGGTTCAGTTAAGGTTAAGCAGCTTGATGCTGCGGTTCGGTTGCGATCAGGGGCAATAAGTGTGACTCTATGTCCTGCTTGGCGTAAAGCGCGTGCCAAAGTTTGGATGCCTTCAGCATGGAAACCATCGTCGTTACTAATTAAAATGTTCATTATTTATGCCTCTTCATCCAATTGAATCAATTCACGCACTAAGGCTGTCGCATAGCTACCACTTTCTAAAAAGAATCGTAGTCGTAAGCCTTCTGCTTCAAATACCCAACTCAGTTCTTTAGGCTGGCAAAGCATCGCTCGACGTGCTTCGTTCATTCGTGCATTTTTCATTAAGCCGATTAAGGCTTGTTGTTTTTCGATTATTGCTTTTTCTGCCGGATTTGCTTGGCACTCAAGCGAACGTTCGCCAATTAACGGGGCTGTCAGGTGAACATCACCTTGTAATAAACGTGTTTGACAGTTTTCAACTTCTTCAGGCGAAACATTAAAAAAGCTATTCGTGCCATTAAGTTGTAAATAGTCATAGGCTTCAACTTGCCCTATTTTTCCACTGGCAATTCGATCGGAAACCACTAAATTAAACACTTCGCTACGTGCCGCAGAAAGATAGAAGCTGCGCTTTTTGCGATCTTTAACTTGAATTTCACCTGCTGCCCAGCGGTGTGCTTGGGTTAAATTATGTCCATCTCGTCCAAAACGCTGTTCGGTAAAATAGTTTGGAAATCCGCCCGCTTGTAATTGGGTTAAACGTGTTTGGAGATCTTCACTTTCTTTCACATCACGCAAGAAAATCTCAAAATGGTTACCCGCTAATGCACCAACACGAATTTTTCGATTGTGACGAGTCACCGCAAGCACTTCTACGCCTTCACAAACAAATTGACTGAAATCAGGCGTTTCTTTACCTGCAAGGTGTAAACAGAACCATTGCTCAGTAACTGCATGGCGATCTTTTAATCCTGCATAACTCATATCACGATCGCTAATGCCCGCAAATTTTGCTAATTTTTCGCCAACAAATAACGTGTTTGCATCAGTTTTACGAATGTGTACAACAACAAATTCACCTTCTCCAGCTAATGGATAACCTAATTCTTCACGCACAATAAAATCTTCATAATAAGCCTTAAGGCGGCCAACTTGTTGTGGTTTGCCCAATAAATAATTTAATTTCATTTAAGATATTTTTAAAAGAGTAGAAAAGGGCTAGATTATACGCTAGTCCTTGTGATTGAGATCACAAAAAATGGATAAAATAAGCAAATTCTCCCTAAAATTTGGTATAGTTTGCACGTTTATTTTAACTTTATAGGAGAAATCAAAATGGCACGTCGTCCACTAGTAATGGGTAACTGGAAATTAAACGGCAGCAAAGCATTCAATGCAGAGCTTATCAGTGCATTAAAAGCTGAATTACACGGCGTTACCGGCTGTGATGTTGCAATTGCCCCACCTGTTATGTACTTAGCGCAAGCTGAAGTTGCTTTACAAGGCTGTGGTTGCAGCTGCAGCGGTAAAGGCGTGGTACAACTTGGCGCACAAAACGTAGATGTGAATGTACAAGGTGCATTTACAGGTGATATTTCAATTGAAATGTTAAAAGAGTTTGGCGCGAAATATATCATTATCGGCCATTCTGAGCGTCGCACTTACCACAAAGAAAGCGATGAGTTTATTGCGAAAAAATTCGAAGTGATTAAAAAAGCAGGTTTAGTGCCAGTATTATGTATCGGCGAATCTGAAGCAGAAAACGAAGCAGGTCAAACTGAAGCGGTTTGCGCACGTCAAATCGATGCGGTCATTAACGCATTAGGCGTTGAAGCGTTCAATGACGCAGTCATTGCGTATGAGCCAATTTGGGCAATCGGTACTGGTAAATCTGCAACTCCAGCGCAAGCGCAAGCCGTTCACGCATTTATCCGTGGTCATATCGCAGCAAAATCACAAGCTGTAGCAGACCAAGTGATTATTCAATACGGTGGTTCTGTAAACGATGCTAACGCGGCTGAATTATTTACCCAACCAGATATTGATGGCGCATTAGTGGGTGGTGCATCATTAAAAGCACCAGCATTTGCAGTGATCGTTAAAGCCGCAGAACAAGCAAAAGCATAATGACAAGCGGTCAGATTTTGTGAATCTTTTGCAAAACTGATAATCATAAAACTGAAAAATCGACACCTTTGGGTGTCGATTTTTTATCTTATCACGCTAGCACCAACGTTTAATTTTATGCCCAGCTGAGGCAAATAATGCCCCGAAAACAACAATAAATGCCCCAATAATACTTAAAAAAGGTAAATCTGGTTCATGGAAATATGCGGGTTTCCATAGGTAAGCCAATTCGGAAAAGCCTAAGGTAAAAATCGGAATAAGTGGCATGAGCAAACTAACTTTAGAAACATCCCAACGGTTTAACGCCTCAGCATAGCTGCCGTATGCAATAATCGTATTTAAACAACAATAAATTAAACAAATCAATGCAAATGGGCTTAATTTCTCACTTTGTGAAATATCTGCAAAGGGGGTAAAAACAATGCTGCAACCAATATAAATCACCAATAAAATTTGCAGGGAATTAAATTTCTGCAACATGATTTTTTGTGCTAACCCGTAACCAATCCACACAAGGCTTGCCACAAAGCCACAAAAGATACCGAAAGCATAATTATTCATTGCCGCAAAATCAGCAAATCGGTTATGGAAGAAAAGCCCAAGCCCAGTCAGCACCATAACAAAGCCTATTTTTTGGTGAGATTTGATGCTTTCTTTAAAAATAAATACCCCACAGAGCATCATCATAAAAGAAGATATTGGGCTTAAAACTTGGCTGGCCATGGGCGGAATATAGCGTAGCGCAACATTAAAAAGAAAGAAATTACCAGATAATCCAATGATCCCGATAAGCACGAAATAACGATAATTCAGACTAAAAGCGGTCAATTTTGGTAATTTTTTTGCAAAGGCTAACAGGATAAATACACCAACAGCTGCCGCAACAAAACGATACCAAACAATAGTTTGTGCGTTCAGTTCTTTAAGCACGGGCTGTAAAGCAATGGGTAAGGTTCCCCACATTAAAATAGCACTGAGCGTAAAGAGAAAACCTACCAACGGTTGTTTTTTCATAATTGTGTTATGTTTAAATACAGAAAAGCCTCGCGAAATTGCGAGGCTTTTAATTTTTCATTTTGAAATGAAGTAAACTCGTTATTATTCAGCAACGATGCTTACATATTTGCGATTTTTCTCGCCTTTCACTTCAAATTTAACTTTACCGTCTGCAGTTGCAAATAAAGTGTGGTCTTTACCCATACCTACATTTGAACCTGCGTGGAATTTAGTACCACGTTGACGAACAATGATGCTACCTGCTAAAACAGACTCGCCACCGAAACGTTTAACACCAAGGCGTTTAGCTTCAGAATCACGACCGTTACGAGTTGAACCACCAGCTTTTTTAGTTGCCATCTACTTGATCTCCTCTGAAATTATGCTTGAATCCCAGTGATTTTCACTTCTGTGAACCACTGACGATGACCTTGTTGTTTACGGCTGTGTTTACGACGACGGAATTTAACGATTTTAATTTTTTCGCCACGACCGTGTGCAACAACTTCAGCCACTACTTTAGAACCCGCTACAACTGGGGTACCGATTTTAACATCTTCACCGTTAACGACCATTAACACTGAGTCAAATTCAACTTTTTCACCAGTTGCTACTTCAAGCTTTTCTAAACGAACAACTTGACCTTCACTTACTCGGTGTTGTTTGCCGCCACTTTGGAAAACTGCGTACATATTTACTCCGCTATGTGTGCTATTTGCTATCTTGCGTAAGCACGATTTAAATTCATAAAAATAGGGCTTGAATTCTACGCAAAAACACATCAAAGAGCAAGTCTGAATTTCACAAAAATAGAAAATAATTGCAATTTATTTTCCTTTTCTTGGTCTTTAATGTGATGCTCCACTAGAAAATAGATTGATGACTAAAACGCCGAGAATAATCAATCCCATGCCAATAAACCCTGCAACATCTGGTTTTTGTCCGAAGACAAAATAAGCCACTACAGCGGTTAACACAATGCCTACGCCTGACCATACCGCATAAACAATGCCTAGCTGTAATGATTTTGTAATAATAGAAAGTAAATATAATGAGACGGCAAAAGCAATCAACGACACAACGGTTGGAAGTGCTTTTGAAAAACCTTCGCTGGCTTTGATACAGTTGCTGCCAATGACTTCAATCACGATGGCAAAGCCCAATAAAACCCATGGATTCATTTTTTCTCCCAATGAAAAAGCCCATCACAATTGTGATGGGCAATCTTTTATCTTTATGTAATTAGCCTGCAACTGCGATACGTTTCATATCTGTCATATAGCCACGTAACTCTTGACCAATTAATTCAACCGGGTGGTTACGGATTGCATCGTTTACATCACGTAAAGTAATGTTGTCGATAGCAACAGCTGGCGTTGCTTCACCTAAGTCACCTTTTTGTAAGGTTGGGATGATTTCTTTAGCAAGAATTGGGGTTGCTACGTTAGAGAATAAGTAGTTACCGTATTCTGCAGTATCAGAAATTACTACGTTCATTTCATATAAACGTTTACGCGCGATAGTGTTAGCGATTAACGGTAATTCGTGAAGTGATTCATAGTAAGCTGATTCTTCATAGATACCGCTTGCTACCATCGCATCAAAGGCTAATTCTACACCTGCTTTCACCATTGCTACCATTAACACACCGTTATCAAAGTATTCTTGTTCAGAAATTTTGATGCCGTCTGCTTTTGGTGCATTTTCAAAGGCAGTTTTGCCAGTTGCTTCACGCCATGCTAATAAGTCTTTATCACCGTTTGCCCAGTCAGCCATCATGGTTGCTGAGAAGTGACCGCTGATGATGTCATCCATGTGTTTGTAATATAAGAAACCAAGGCTTTCTTTGATTTGTTCAGCAAGTTCAAATGCACGTAATTTTGCGCTATTTGATAAGCGATCCATCATTAATGTGATACCGCCTTGTTTTAAGGCTTCAGTAATGGTTTCCCAACCGTATTGGATAAGTTTGCCTGCGTATGCTGGATCTTTACCGTCGGCAACTAATTTGTCGTAACATACGATAGAACCTGCTTGTAACATACCGCAAAGAATGGTTTGTTCACCCATTAAGTCAGATTTTACTTCTGCAACGAATGAAGATTCTAATACGCCCGCACGGTCACCACCAGTTGCTGCCGCCCATGCTTTCGCAATTGCCATACCTTCACCACGTGGGTCATTTGCTGGGTGAACCGCGATTAATGTTGGTACACCGAAACCACGTTTGTATTCTTCACGCACTTCAGTACCCGGACATTTTGGTGCAGTCATCACTACAGTGATGTCTTCACGGATTTGCTCACCCACTTCAACAATGTTGAAACCGTGTGAGTAACCGAATGCAGAATCTTTTTTCATTAATGGCATCACATCAGCCACCACTTTAGAGTGTTGTTTGTCTGGTGTTAAGTTAATCACTAAGTCTGCAGTTGGGATTAACTCTTGGTAAGTACCCACTTTAAAACCGTTCTCAGTTGCACGTTGGAATGAAGCACGTTTTTCCGCAATCGCTTCAGGGCGTAATGCATAAGAAATATCTAAGCCAGAGTCACGCATATTTAAACCTTGGTTTAAACCTTGTGCGCCACAGCCTACGATAACGATTTTTTTGCCTTTTAAGTAGTTGCAACCGTCAGCAAATTCGCTGCGATCCATAAAACGACAACGACCTAATTGGTCTAATTTTTCGCGTAAATTTAAAGTATTGAAGTAGTTGTTTGCCATAATTGTGTTCCTTTTTAAAATCGGATTGAATTGATGTGGTGCAGTATAACGTAATCGTTTAATTGCGTAAATTGAAGTTATCAGGATTTTATATTGCAATTTTTGCAATTAAAATAGCGCTTATTCCTAATTTCCTTATCAAATTCATGTAATTGTTTTTTGCCCCTTGCAAACCTTTCCGATAAAATGACCGCTTCACAAAGAAGCAGAAATTAACATGAAGATAAACCGATTAACTCTTGAAAAGTGCAAAGAGTGTGATGAACTGGTAAAGGTTCCGCATCAACTACACGGCCATATTGCACTCTGCCCAAATTGCCACGATGTGTTAGATAAAGATAACACTTGGAATTTACGCCGTTGTGCGATTATTGCTTTGGCAATTCTTATTTTAATGCCGTTTGCTTTTACTTATCCGCTCATGAGCATTGACTTGCTTGGCATGCCAATCCACGCAACTGTTTGGGGGGGCGCTTGGAAAATGGCCACAGAAGGTTATCCTTACACGGCGTTTATGGTGCTGTTTTGCTCCATTATCATGCCTATAGCCTTTGTTATTTTAGTACTGACTATCAGCGTTCAGCGAATTATTCATCAGCGCCCGCGTTATACGCTGATTTTTCTGACGAAAATTCAAGAATGGGTAATGTTAGATGTCTATTTGGTTGCACTTGGGGTCGCAGCGTTCAAAATCAAAGACTATGCTAGCCTGAGCTTTAGCATGCAATTAAGTGCTTTCGTGATTGTGACTATTCTCACCACGCTATTATTCATTAAGATTAACCCGAAAACTGGTTGGGCGTATTTTTACCCAGAATATCGCCCATTGCCATCAGATCACGTTGGGCATCCAACGCTTTGCCCAACTTGTGAATATACCTTTGATGAAAATATTGTTGACTTAAAAGGCAGACGACGTTGCCCGCGTTGTGAAAGCAATCTTTCTGTTCCCGATAGCATAAAGCTACAACGCGTGTGGGCGGCACTTATTGCAGGGGTAATCATGATGATTCCGGCAAATACTTTGCCGATTTCCGCTACTGGACTGGCTGGTGCGGTATCTGCTGATACGCTGTTTTCTGGTGTGCTAACTTTTATTAGCCTAGGTAGTTATTCAGTTGCGGCGATCGTTTTTATTGCAAGTATCGCAGTGCCATTTAGCAAAGTTGCCGTTCTTTTTTATCTATTATTGGCGATTCATTACAAATGGAAGCACCCAATTCATTTACAAATGAAACTGCTTCATTACGTGCATTTTGTTGGGCGTTGGTCGATGCTCGATTTGTTTGTATTAGCGCTAATGATGTCATTGTTAGAACGTGGGCAAATCCTCAGCTTCTCGGTAGGTGATGCCGCATTCTTCTTTGGCGCTGCAGTCTTTTTAACGATGATTGCCTCAAGCCAGCTCGATTCACGAATGCTTTGGCGAATTCATTACGAACACAATAATCAAGCATCCTCTTGATAAATCATACATAATATAAAAATAGGGCGTACTAAGTACGCCCTATTTACGTTTTTGAGTGAACAAGCGGTCGAATTTAACGATCGTTTTGCAAAAAAAAGCGTGGAGAATTTTCTCCACGCAACATCAAAAATTACTGCTCAATTTCTACCACACGCTCATTTAGCGGTTGCGTTGGGCGGTTATTTTTGCCTTCAATTGCTTCTATAGCTGCAATCTGTTCAGCACTTGCTTGAATTGGAGATTGGAAGATCATCCAAGAGACGTTCTCACTACAAGGTGGGGTTGTGAGCGAGCCGTTTAATCTGAAACGAATCATCTCTTTTGGCAATAGCGCTTTCGCATCAAGCGGTTGAGCTAATTTTTCTTTCTGCCCAACAGCCAATTTTTTTTCAACCACTTGCGCTAACGCAGGGTTTGCTTGACCTTCTTGAACCATTACTGCCATCACCGCTAAAGCTTTATCTTCGCTTTGATGTACAAAATGAATCTCTAAAGGATAATGTTTACGTTTAAAGGTGTGTTCACTTGGGGTATGGAAGTGAAATTGTTTTAAATAAAACGGTTTATCATTTAGTGTAATGAAAGGCGCATTTTCTTGCGCAACATTCACTTGTAATGTATGCCCGTTATTTTCTGCTTGGAAAGCTGTATGGAAATAACTCATATTAAGCGGTTTACTCACCACTTTCATGCCATTATCAGATTCCAGATCAACTGGCGATTGAATTTTACCCAATTTACAGGTTTGATAATCGGTCAGTAAGTCCCCCCAATGTTCAGGGCTCTCCTTTCCGTTATAAGACCAATGTGCCTGATGGATTTGGGCAAAGGTAGTTGCGCTTAATGCGACAAATAGACCAGAGATTAAGAAACGATTTCTCATAAGTTTTCCTCTTTTTTTATGGTATTTGCCTCACTGATTCTACCGACTTTGCGTTAATTCATGTTGATTTTAGTCAAGTTGGTGGCAGTTAGTGAACTCATCGTATCAGTCTGAAAAATATCAGAAATAAACAAGCGGTTAAATTTGCAAAATGTTTTACAAATTTAACCGCTTGCGATATTTCTATCAATGCTAATAAATTATGTTTTAATCAATTGGGCGACAAGTGAAATCTGTTGGGTCTTCCGCCCCCACTCGTTCTGCCCATACCATACTGCCAGTACACATCTCACCCGTTTTTTTGTTCACTGTGTAGCTTAATAGACGGGGCGCAGTTGCTTCATCACCGCCACATCGTTTATTATGAACTTCTCTTATGTCGATCTCATATGTTTCTTTATCTTCTTGAACATAAAATCCAATACAATCAAGAGAGCTTAAAAGCTTATGTTTCATAACAGATTTCTCAACTGCTTTAATCGCGGCTTCTTCGCTAGTAATCGGATTTGCTTTAAGATCTGTACTTAACGCATTAGCTTTAACCCACCCTGAAACATCATGATCAGCTTTGGTTCGATAAATAATGAAATCATATCCGTTATAATGCGCATAGGTTTTCGCAAGATCATTTTTAATAATAAAGACTTTCGGTGTTTTACATTCAGAATGTGGGGCAGTGTGGAAATATAAGCGCCCTTGTTGAACTACTTTTTTAGTGACACCTTGTTCAAAAAACTTTCCTTCGTTATCTGCTCGATCTTGAACAGCCTCGCAATCCACAGCAGCATTTGCTGTGCCAATGCAACTTAATGTCAATAAAGCAGAAAAGATAATTTTTTTCATGGTTATTTTATCCTTTATATAGATGAAGTTTGATAGATAAATCAATTATCTACATTGTAATAATACTTTCTTCCAGCCACCGACATCAGAAATTTTGCAAGCGCCACTAGAACAACTTACTGAATAATCAACGTGACGCCCAGACAGTAATGCTCTTACTTTGCCGTTAGATAATACTGAAACACGCACTTTTTCTTGATAGTCAGGGTCTTGGCTATTCCAAATAGGATCGGCATCAAAACAGCCTTCTTCTGCACGGTCTGCTACATTTAGTGCCTTTTTAAATGAAGGATCGGCATATTTTTTCAGGATATCTGAAGATAAACGCTCTGGATTACGTGCTTCTTGATACACTTGTTTAATCAAGTTAATTTTGGCTGCACTGTCATCATTTGCGTATGAGAGTGAAGGCACAAGTAATGCAAGACAGACGAGAGATAATGTTTTTTTCATAAAGGTTCTCCTAAAATTGAATGTGGATAAAAAATACCCACACCAATCATAATTAGAAGTAAATATTTTCACCATCTCTTTTTGCATAAAAGTCAATAAAACTCCAAATTTTGCAAAATATTTTCAAAAAGCAACCGCTTGCGCGAGAATAATTTTCTGTTATGCTAGCAACAATCTATGTGTTACATAGAGAAATATAACAAGTTTTGTTTATTGGAATCACATTATGAAAAAATTACTTCTCGCAAGCTTACTTGCATCCGCTGCTGTTTCAGCACAAACCCTTCCGAATACTAATACTGACGCTCATACTTACGAATTCGTACAATCTTATGATTTAGTCCCACCACAAGGTTCAAAAGGTGAAACCAACCTTTGGGTACCATTGCCATTTAGCAATGATTACCAAACGGTACAAGCGGTCGAATTTGAAGGAAATTATGCAAAAGCCTATGTAACTGAAAATAATCAATATGGTGCTAAAACCCTTTATGCTAACTGGGATGCGAATGCAGATAAGCGTTTGCTCAAAGTGAAATTAACCATTGAAACTAAAGATCGCGAACCAATGGCGAAAGGGGCATTAAAAGATTACCAGGTGCCAGAAAAAATCATTTATTCGGTGGATGTTCAAGAATATCTAAAACCAACTACTCACATTAAAACGGACGGTGTGGTGAAACAATTCGCCGATAAAATCGTAGGCAGTGAAACCAATCCGCTTAAAAAAGCACAGTTGATTCATCAATGGATTGTAGAAAACATGGAGCGTGATAATTCTGTGTTAGGTTGCGGCGAGGGCGATGTTGAAAAAATGCTCACTAGCGGCGTGTTAAAAGGTAAATGTACCGATATCAACTCTGTCTTTGTTGCGCTTGCCCGTGCAGCGGAGATTCCTGCACGAGAAGTCTTTGGCATTCGTTTAGGTGCTGCGAAAAAACTTGAGCCATACTCAAAAACCGCATTTGGTAGCGCAAAAGATGGTGTGGCGAATGTTAATGGTGGACAACACTGCCGTGCAGAGTTTTACTTAGCCGGTTTTGGTTGGGTGCCTGTTGATTCAGCCGATGTCGCCAAAATGCGCTTAACTGAGAAAAAAGCAGTGAATGATAAAGAAACACAAGCTGTTGCGGATTATCTTTTCGGTAACTGGGAAGCAAACTGGATGGGTTATAACCATGCGCGCGATTTCGATCTTTATCCGCAACCAGCGTTAACCCCGATCAATAACTTTGGTTATCCGTATGCGGAAATTGGTGGCGATCCTCTTAACTCTTATGATGCAAAAGCATTCGGTTATGAATTCATCTCAACCCAAATCAAGTAATCGACTCATTGCAATGTTGCTGGCTGCGGTAAGTGCCGCAGTCGGCTCTACGCTTTGTTGCATTGCCCCGCTTATTTATTTGCTTTTTGGCGTTTCTTCGCCATGGCTGATGAGTTTAAGTGAATATGACTATTTGCAGCTGCCATTGCTGATTCTTTCAATCGGCGTTTTTGGCTATGGCTTTTGGCAACTGTTCTTTTCTAAGAAAATCATTTGCACGCGCTATTTTTCTCGTCGCACATTGATGATTTTCTATGGCGTGGCATTAATTGTGATTCTATTTTTCTTAACTTACCCCTACATTCTACCTTGGATACTCTCATGAAAAAAATGCTCAGCGTGTTATTAGCAGCACTGCTATTTTCTCCATCACTTTATGCAAATCAAGCTCAAACACCTGCTACGCAGCAAACAGAAAGTCGAGAGGTGCTACTCTATATTAAAGAGATGCACTGCCAACTTTGCGTGTATTTAGTGAATAAAGAGCTACGAGCAATAGAAGGAGTTGAATCAACCAAAGCAGATATGAAAGCACGCCAAGTAAAAGTTGTGGCAGCACCGAATGTTACAGATGCACAACTAATTGAAGCGGTAAAGAAAATTAACTACACCGCAGAAGTACGCTAATTATTTTTTACAAGCGGTCGAATTGGTAAAAGATTTTGCAAATTCGACCGCTTGTCGTTTTTCTTGTGGAAAAGCGCGCCTTTCTATGTTAAAAAGTGAGCCGAATTTTTACTTTTCATTTGATATGTTTAAGGAACACAACAATGTCTTTACAAGCAATTATTGAAGCGGCATTTGAGCGCCGTGCGGATATCACCCCTAAAACTGTAGATGCTGAAACACGTTCAGCAATTGAGCAAGTTATTGAAGGATTAGATAACGGAACTTACCGTGTTGCAGAAAAAATTGATGGCGAATGGGTAACTCACCAATGGTTGAAAAAAGCGGTATTACTTTCATTCCGTATTAACGATAACCAAATCATTGATGGTGCCGAAACTAAATATTATGACAAAGTGGCATTAAAATTTGCTGACTATACTGAAGAACGTTTCGCACAAGAAGGTTTCCGTGTGGTGCCTTCTGCAACTGTGCGTAAAGGGGCATATATCTCTAAAAACTGCGTGTTAATGCCATCTTATGTGAACATCGGTGCTTATGTTGGCGAAGGCACTATGGTGGATACTTGGGCAACCGTAGGTTCATGTGCACAAATTGGTAAAAACGTACACTTATCAGGTGGCGTGGGCATTGGTGGTGTATTAGAGCCATTACAAGCAAACCCAACCATCATTGGTGATAACTGCTTTATCGGTGCTCGTTCAGAAGTGGTTGAAGGCGTGATTGTTGAAGATGGCTGCGTAATCTCAATGGGCGTATTTATCGGTCAATCTACTCGTATTTACGATCGTGAAACAGGTGAAATCCACTACGGTCGCGTACCAGCAGGTTCTGTGGTAGTTTCTGGTAGTCTTCCATCAAAATGTGGCAAATATAGTCTTTACTGTGCGGTTATCGTGAAAAAAGTTGATGCAAAAACTTTAGGTAAAGTGGGTATCAACGAATTACTTCGTACAATTGAAGAATAATTTTTAATCGGTGTCACATCCTTGTATGTAAGGGCGTGTTGAACACGCCCTCACTCTTCTAAAAATAAATACAGAAAAGGATACAGCACCTTGGAGGTTTCATGACGACCTATTCTCTACATCTTAAAGCCAAAAACGAACTTACCCCTCATCCAACCGCACAATATTGGCGAAAATGCCAAGTTGAAGAACTTTTCGATCTTCCTTTTATGGATTTAGTTTTCCGTGCAGCAAGTATTCATCGAGAAAATTTTGATCCGAATGCGATTCAACTTTCAACCTTGCTTTCCATTAAAACCGGCGGTTGCGCTGAAGATTGTGAATATTGCCCGCAATCTGCCCGTTACGATACAGGTGTTGAAAAGCAAACCATGTTGAATGTGGATTACATTGTTGAAAAAGCACAAATTGCCAAAGCACGTGGTGCAAGCCGTTTCTGTATGGGGGCTGCATGGCGTGGGCCAAAACCGAAAGATATTGAAACGGTTTCAAGCATCATTAAAGCCGTTAAATCACTTGGACTAGAAACATGTGGCACTTTCGGTATGTTAGAAGATGGCATGGCAGAAGATCTTAAAGAGGCCGGCTTAGATTATTACAATCACAACCTTGATACAGATCCAGAACGCTATAATAAAATTGTGCATACCCGTTCACATGACGATCGTATGGATACCTTAGGCAAAGTGCGTCACGCAGGCTTAAAAATTTGTTGTGGTGGGATTGTTGGCATGAATGAAACGCGTGCAGAACGCGCAGGCTTGATTGCAAGTTTGGCTAATCTTGATCCACAGCCAGAAAGCGTACCGATTAACCAGTTAGTGAAAGTGCCAGGCACGCCGCTTGAAAATGCCGAAGATCTCGATTGGACAGAATTTGTGCGTACTATTGCCGTTGCGCGTATTACCATGCCACACAGCTATGTTCGCTTATCTGCAGGTCGCAGCAATATGCCAGAATCTATGCAAGCGCTTTGTTTTATGGCTGGAGCGAATTCGATTTTCTATGGTGACAAATTGCTTACCACCGAAAACCCAGAAGAAGATGGCGACCGTATGCTAATGGAAAAACTGAATATGTATCCGTTAGCTTATGAAGTTGACGATAGCAATTCGCAAAACGTTGCGGAAAATTGACCGCTTGTTATATGATTTTCATCGTAGGGGCAAGTTTGCCTCTACGAATTATTTTATAACAGGGGAAGTTTTCTTATTAAGGGTAGTAAATCCATGAAAAAAATTCTTCTTTTAAATGGCCCGAACCTCAACATGTTGGGCAAACGTGAGCCACAAATTTATGGCGCTCAAACCCTTGCAGATATTGAAGCACACTTACAAACCGAAGCCGCTAAACAAGGTTACGCGTTAGACTATTTCCAAGCAAATGGCGAAGAGCCGCTCATTAACCGCATTCATCAAGCCTTTGAAAATGTAGATTTTATTATCATCAATCCCGGTGCTTTTACGCATACCAGCGTGGCCTTGCGCGATGCCCTGCTTGCCGTATCAATTCCATTTGTTGAAGTACATTTGTCTAACGTCCATGCACGTGAACCTTTCCGCCATCACTCTTATCTAAGTGATATTGCTAAAGGCGTAATTTGCGGCTTGGGCGCTAAAGGATATGATTACGCATTAGATTTTGCGATAACTCAACTCGAAAAATAATTGATTAAAAATAAGAAACCGCTATGTCAGTAAAATATGAAAAATTTATTGTGCTATGCAATGGCTTATCTCGTTTGCTTGGCAACATTGTGAAAATGCTAAGCTATCCATTTCATGCACTTTTTCCCAAAAAACGCTTTACCATTCCTGAGTTTAGCCCTGCAAAATTAGGCACACATCGTAAAGACAAAATTAACCGCACCATTTGGCAAACCAACTATTCCAATAAAGTGACCTTGCCAATGTATTGTAACTACTTATTCAACCGTTTGATGTCGCTCAGTTACGATTATCGTTATGTCAGTACTGAAGCACGCGAAGAATATATCAAAGCACACGCAGAACCTCATGTTTTTGCAGCTTATAGCCAATTAACCGATGGCGCAGCGCAGGCAGATTTTTGGCGCGTTTTTACCCTTTGGCGTGAAGGCGGCATTTATATCGACATTGATGGACATTTAGTTTTCCCACTCTCACAAATTATTCAAGAGCAAGATTCAGAAGTGCTCATTAAGCGTCGAGACAAATACACGAACTTCTTTCTCGCTTGCGAAGCTGGGCACCCAATTATGAAAGCAACGCTTGATTTGATTGTGAATAATATTGAAAACCGACGTATTGAGGGTGGCGTGTTTGTGATGACTGGGCCAGATACGCTGAACAATGCGATTGGCGATCAAGTTGTGAATACTCGCCGAGATAAAATTACTTGCACACAAGGCACGTTTACCAACGAGTATTTCCAATATATTGATAAGCCTCGTAGCAAGTGGAACTATAAGAAAAACGAAGAACTACTGAAATAACAAGCGGTAGGATTTTCTAAATATTTTGCAAATCGCAAGGGGAATCAAACCGCTTGCGATTTTTTTCTTGGCTTTCATGGAATCAATCAGCTTCCACGATGCCTTTTATGTCGAACCTTAAATACGGCTCAAATCAAATTTCTCTAACTCAATTTTATCTGGCGTGCCATAAAACTGGCTAAGCGCATGGCGTAAAGTTTCTGCGCGTTTCGGTAACCCTTTTTCTGCATAGGTTTTCACTTGTTCATACACTGCTTGTTTAAACGCAGTATTATCGCCAGGGTTGCCGGTTAAATTATCACTGCTGGCGAAATAACGGAAATTTGCCACGGTGGCGAGAATCCATTCAATCGCTTGTGGTTTAACTTCTACTTGCTCAAACTCACGTTGGCGTTCAGCCGATCTACCATCAGGCTCATACCAATAACCAAAATCTTCTAATTTTCGACGTTCACGCCCTGCAACTAACCAATGCGAAATTTCATGTAATGCGCTGCTGTAATAACCGTGCGCAAATAAAATCACATGATAAGGGCGCTCCGATTTTACGCCATCTTCATCTAAAAATTCAGGCAAGTAAATTGGGTAATCTCCGCCTTTTTCTAAGCGTGTGTTAAATTCTTCAGCAAAGCATTGATTGAAAATCGCAATAATATCTTCGATATGATGTTGTTCTTGATTCATAAGCTATTTTGGTAAAAAAAGAGAAAAATCTGACCGCTTGCTAGCTGTTATTTAAAGTTAAATAGGCTGTCTTGGCACTGAACCTTGATAGCCAAATTGGCGCCATGCTTCATAAACCACAACGGCTACCGTGTTAGATAAATTCATACTACGGCTGTCTTTACACATTGGTACGCGAATTTTTTGTGACATCGGCAAAGTATCTAAAATTGACATCGGAATACCACGACTTTCTGGCCCGAACATCAAGAAATCGCCTAACTCATACTGTACTTCACTATGGTTTGGCTCGCCTTTTGTGGTGAGTGCAAACAGACGTTTCGGTTTAGCGCGCGCAAGGAAATCTTCAAAATTCTTGTATTTCTGAATATCGACAAATTCATGATAATCCAAACCAGAACGCTTGAGTTTTTTATCATCCCAAGTGAATCCAAGAGGTTCAATAAAATGAAGGCGAAAGCCACAATTAGCACATAAACGGATAATATTCCCGCTATTTTGTGGAATTTCAGGTTCGTATAAAACAATATCTAACATAATTTTTAATAACGATGTAAATCAGTTAATCCAGAAGAAATTTTTTCTGGAATATCTGCTTCAATTTGTTGTACTGCGTAATTGATAGCGTGAAAAAAGGCATTTTCGCTCGCGCCACCATGGCTTTTTACCACTACTTTGGAGAGTCCAAGTAAGGTTGCACCATTATGGCGATCAGGGTTAATTTCTTGTAATTTGCGATAATAGCGATAAAACAGTACGCGTAAAAAACAACGTTTCACTATCTGCCACATCCACATACTTTCACTAGGTTTCTTCAGCAAAGCTAAAATATTTTTAGCCGCCCCTTCAAGCGCTTTTAACGCAATATTGCCACTAAATCCATCACAAACGATAACATCAGTTTGATGATTCATAAGCTTATCGCTTTCGATAAACCCTTGATAATTCAGGTCATAACGCCCTTTTAAATATTGGTGTGCTTTTTTTAAGACCTGATTACCCTTACTCTCTTCCGTACCGATGTTAAGCAAATTGAGTCTTGGATAAACCAACCCTAACATGGTTTGAGCAAAAATATTTCCCATTTCGGCAAATTGCTGTAGATGTTTCGGTGTTACTTCAACATTTGCCCCGAGATCTAACATTACCGTAGATTTCCCATCCATCGTTGGAATAAGTGAGGTCAATGCCAAACGTTCAATATTAGAAAGCGGCGCTATCAATAATTTTGCAAGCCCCATTAACGCACCGGTATTCCCACCACTCACACAACCTTGTGCTTGACCATTTACGACCGCTTCAATAGCAAGACGCATAGAGCTATCTTTGCTTTGACGAATGGCAAGCGGAAACGGCACATCATTTTCAATTTGTTTTTTAGTATGATGAAATAAGATTCGACTTTGTTGTGCTTCAGGGAGCTTTAAAAGAAAGGGATTGGCAATATGCTGATCGCCAAATAAAAGAAAATTAAGCCTTGGATTTTCAGCCAATGCTTTTGATACGGCTGGGATAGTAACACGGGGACCGAAGTCCCCGCCCATGACATCTAACGCAAGCGTTAGTTGTTTCAAGTGAACCCCCTAAAGGATTACTTGTTGATTACTTTACGACCACGGTAGTAACCGTCAGCAGTAACGTGGTGGCGGAAATGAGTTTCGCCAGAAGTTTTATCTACTGATACTGCAGCAGTGGTTAATGCATCGTGTGAACGGCGCATATCACGACGTGAACGAGATTTTTTATTTTGTTGAACAGCCATTGGCTATACTCCTAAGTTAGTTCTTTTTTAAATTAGCTAATACAGCGAACGGGTTCGGTTTTTTCGCCAGTTCTTCAGGCAATTCGCCAAAAACCTGTTCCTGCGTGGACACTTCACAGTGTGCAGCATCATGCATCGGGACTAATGGCAATTCAATGATAAATTCATCTTCTACCATATCTAGTAAATTTACTTCGCCAAATTCGTTAGTTTCGATAGGCTCATAAATTCCGGGCAAGTCGTCCGCCTGATCCATATTCGACACTGGACTGAAACAAAATGTGCAGTCGAGCGTTTGCGTAAATGGGTTACCGCAGCGTTGACAGTCAAGCGCCACATCAACTGTTGCCGAGCCTTTAATCACGACCAGTTTTTGTGGATCAACATATAACGAGAGAGTAACTTGTGCATCGCTTAGCACTTTGCTCACAGATTCACCCAAGCGGTTTAAAAGCGCCATTGGAATGATGCCTTCATAATCCATTCGACGCTGTGCGTCTTTGTATGGGTCAATAGTGAGGGGTAGTTTTACCTTTTGCATAGGGTCGATATATTACAGAGAGAATGTCAAATAGTCAAAAGGAAAATCAGCGTTTTTATGAAAATCATCTGGCTTTCTATGGATAATTCAAATTTGTTAAACGTTAAAATCCATCTATAATCTCAAGCATTTTATATCTTCTATAAACAAGGTAATTATGCAGCCAATCAAAAACAACTCCTCATTACTTAAAACAATATTAGGGCTATACATGTTCCTAATTATTGTGAGCACTGTAAATGACTTTATCACACTTCATATTTTGAACAATTTTGGAAATGGCATTATTCCTGATTATGTCGACCAATTTGATGACTATACCACTGTATTCAACATTCTATTTCTCGTTACACTTATTAGTATCTTTATTATTTCAGGAATTTGGCTCTACCGCTCGCATAAACGCTTACGATTTTGGGGCGTTGAAAATTTAAAATTTAGCGATGGCAGTTGTGTATGGTGGTATTTTGTGCCTTTTATGGCTTTATTTAAGCCATATCAAACCATGCGAGAAACGTGGTTTGCAAGCCAAAAGCCGTCTGACTGGTCTTTATCTTCATCGCCAATGTTGTTAAAGATCTGGTGGGGATTATGGATTTTTTCTAATATGGTCGATAGTGCTTATGCGCGACTATCATTTAAAGTAGATTCTGAAGATTTAAATGCGCTGGCTTTTTTGACCAATTTTTCTATTTTTAGCAACATTTTTGATTTCTTATCTGCCCTTATGTTCTTTCTTGTTGTCAAACAAGTCAATGAAATGCAAATGGCTTATCAAAATAGCATCCAAGCCACGCCATAAAACAGTAAGTGGTTGTATCTCTTTATGAATTTGCAAAATTACTAAGAAATACAACCGCTTGCATTTTTCCTTTCATTTTCAAACTTTGACCTAAGGTAAATTTTTTAACACTTTTTGGGGAAAATGCTCACTCAGCATAGCCAAACGCGCAGAAAACTGCTAACTTTAGCATCCTATTGAAAATAATTCTTAATTGACGGAAAAATCATGATTTTTGCTATTTTCGCGATAATCGCTTATGCCGGCGCACTATTATGGGTAGTCCCAACCTTGGTTAACCTAGAAAATCAAACCGGTAAGCAAACTCAGCCAAATATCAAAGCAGTGTTTAGCATTGGTTTGGTGGCGGTTGTTTGCCATTTTGCTAGCCTTACCACAAACTTTATTTTAGAAGGTGGCAGTCAAAATTATTCTTTAGCGAATGCCAATGCGTTGATGAGTTTTTTCCTGAGTGCATTTGCAACCTTAGCCCTTCCCCGCTTAAAAACCATCTGGTTTCCACTGATGGTGGTTTATACCTTTGCTATTTGTAGCATTGTGTTAACCTTGTTTACAACGGGTAATTTTATTCGGAATTTAGCACAGAATTCAGGTTTGGTTTTCCACTTAGGGATTGCGCTATTCTCTTATGCGCTCTTTTTTCTCGCACTTTTATATGCATTACAGATCAAATGGTTAGATAAAAAACTGAAAAGCAAAAAATTTATTTTCTGCCAAATGCTTCCACCATTGATGACGGTTGAGCGCCACTTTTTTACGCTAACGGTTGCGGCACAAGCATTATTAACCGTGACGCTCATTAGCGGTATTATTTACTTACATAATTTCTTTGCGCCAGAACAAGTGCATAAAGCCGTCTTCTCTTTTGTTGCTTGGATAATGTATAGTGTTTTAATATTAGGGCAGTGGAAATGGCGCTGGCGTGGAAATCGGGTGCTTATTTACTCGATTTCAGGTATGATATTACTCACAGTTGGCTATTTTGGTAGCCATTTAATCAAGTAATTGATTAGGTAAGCGGTCGAATTTTCTCTGTTTATTGCAAAAACAGAACTAAAATATCGACCGCTTGAAGATTTACTTATCATAGGATTTTTATTTTGGACAGTATCCCCCTGAGTAGTCTCTTTATTACTCTTACTATTCTTCTTTTGCTCTCTGCATTCTTTTCTGGCTCTGAAACTGGGCTAATGTCTCTAAACCGCTACAAAATGAAACACCTTGCTGAGCAAGGGCATAAAGGGGCGAGACTAGCAGAAAAACTCCTCGAAAAAACCGATGTTTTATTAAGCCTCATCTTAATTTGTAATAACTTAGTCAATATCGCAGCCTCTGCGATTGCAACCATGATTGGTATGCGATTAGCTGGCGATATGGGGGTGGCGATTGCCACTGGGGCATTAACTTTTGTGATGTTGGTTTTCTCCGAGATCTTACCAAAAACCATCGCAGCAATTTTCCCTGAACGCGTGGCATTTGTCGTGAGTTATGTCCTCACGCCACTGAAAAAAATCGCACTGCCACTAGTGTTCTTAATGAACCTAATCATTAACGGCTTAATGAAATTGTTGCATATTCGCAAAAATGAATCGCAAGGATTAAGCGCAGAAGAGCTAAAAGGTGTGGTGCTTGAAGCCGGTAAATTTATTCCAACCGAACACCAAGACATGTTGCTTTCTATTTTAGATATGGAAAAAGTGACGGTGGATGACATTATGGTGCCACGCAACGATATCGGTGGCATTGATATCGAAGACGACTGGAAAGCGATTATGCGCCAACTGACGGGCGCTGCACACGCACGCGTCGTAATTTATAAAGGCAATATGGACAAAAACGTACTCGGTATGCTCCGTGTGCGTGAAGCATTCCGCCTAATGCTTGAGCGTAACGAATTCACCAAAGAGATGTTAATTCGTGCTGTTGATGAAGCCTATTTCATTCCAGAAGGCACACCATTAACAACCCAGCTCATGAACTTTAAAACGAATAAAGAGCGTATTGGTTTAGTGGTCGATGAATATGGCGACATTAAAGGGTTAGTTACACTGGAAGACATTTTAGAAGAGATTGTCGGTGAATTTACTACTTCGACCGCACCAACCCTCGCTGAAGAGGTGAAACCACAATCAGATGGCACGGTGATTATTGAAGGTTCCGCCAACTTGCGTGATTTAAACAAATTGTTTGATTGGCAACTACCTGTGGATGAAGCCCGCACCTTTAACGGCTTAATCCTAGAACATTTAGAAAAAATCCCTGAAGAAGATACGCAATTCGAGCTATATAATCTGAAAGTGACCATTATGGAAGTGGCAGATAATATGGTAAAACAGGCTCGAGTTGAACCACTTCAAACTGAGAACGAGCCAGCTTCAGCCTAATATTACAAGCGGTCAGATTTTGCAAATATTTTGCAAACTGACCGTTTTTTCATCGTATAAAAAAATAATTCTTTCTGCTGTTTTTCTCTAATCCGACAAGTGCAAAAAACTAATTTTCCTTACAAAATATAGCAAATATCACTAAATTAACCTCTATTATTAGTTTAAATCACTATAAAAAAACTAAATTTACCACCCTTGCAACACTTTACACCCTTTACATCCCTAAATATTCATCATATTCTTGCCTCCACTTGCGAATTATTCGCAGAAATTTTGATTTAAAACAAACATTCTATTTTTTAGAGGAAACTTTCCGTGTCTAGTCAACCTACTCAACAAAAACGCGCGACTTTCTCTGGTCGTCAAGCGTTTATTATGGCCGCAATCGGTTCTGCCGTCGGCTTGGGAAACATTTGGCGTTTCCCGTATGCTACTTATGAAAACGGCGGTGGTGCATTCATCATTCCTTATATCGTGGCATTATTAACCGCTGGGATTCCATTACTCTTCTTAGACTTTGCTATCGGGCACCGCCATCGTGGGGGCGCACCACTCTCTTTCCGCCGCTTAAACAAACACTTTGAAACCTTCGGTTGGTGGCAAGTTATGGTGAACGTCATTATCGGGGTTTACTATGCTGTCGTGCTTGGCTGGGCCGCTATTTACACTTACTTCTCTTTCGCAAAAACTTGGGGCGATAAACCAGCAGATTTCTTCATTGGCGAATTCCTTAAAGCTGGCGATATCGCTAACGGTATTAGCTTTGAATTTGTTGGCATGGTCATTGGGCCATTAATTGCAGTTTGGCTAATCTCACTTGTGGTATTAGCACTAGGCGTAGAAAAAGGGATTGCGAAAAGCTCAAGCATCTTAATGCCAGTATTAGTGGTAATGTTCTTAGTTCTTGTTGTTTATTCCCTTACTTTACCAGGTGCAGCAAAAGGCTTAGATGCATTATTTACACCAAACTGGGAAAAATTAGCCGAGCCTAGCGTGTGGATTGCTGCTTACGGGCAGATCTTCTTCTCCCTCTCTATCTGTTTCGGGATTATGATTACTTACTCATCTTACTTGAAAAAAGATTCAGATCTCACTGGCACAGGCTTAGTGGTTGGTTTTGCGAACTCAAGCTTTGAAGTTCTTGCAGGTATCGGCGTATTTGCTGCACTTGGCTTTATGGCAACAGCGTCAGGCCAAGAAGTGAGTGAAGTGGCAAAAGGTGGTATCGGATTAGCTTTCATCGCATTCCCAACTATTATTAACGAAGCACCATTAGGCTCTGCCTTAGGGGTATTATTCTTCGGTTCATTAACCTTTGCTGCATTAACTTCTTTCATCTCAGTAATTGAAGTAATCATTGCTGCAATCCAAGACAAACTAAAATTAAGCCGTGTAGCAGCAACCTTTACCGTTGGCTTACCAATGATGTTAATTTCAACTGTGCTATTCGGTACCACGACTGGTTTACCAATGTTGGATGTCATGGATAAATTCGTCAACTACTTCGGTATTGTTGCTGTAGCCTTTGCTTCATTAGTGGCTATCGTGGCAAAAGGCAAACTCAGCACTTTAGGTCACCATATTAACAAAACATCCTCACTTAAAGTGGGAACTCTATGGCGTTTATGTGTAATTATTACGACAGGCGTATTAGCGTTCATGGTATTTAGTGAAGCCATTAAAATCTTCAATGAAGGCTATGAAGGCTATCCAAGCTGGTTCGTGAACATCTTCGGCTGGGGTATGGCAGGATTATTATTAGTTGTTGCATTTATCCTTTCGCTACTGCCTTGGAAAAATGAAGCTGAATTTAAAGTGGAGGAATAATCATGAGTAGTTCTGCAATTATTATGATGAGCATTGCGCTAGTGATTATTTGGGGCGGTTTAATCCTTTCGATTAAACGCTTACCAAAAGAATAATTAGCAAAATAACCATAAAAAATGCCCGCTTGTTGTTTCACTCAAGCGGGCGTTTTTTAGATTTTTTGTAAATTAACGGTTAACCACATATTGGCCAACACCAAGTTCATCTTCTTTACGCGTACGCGCAATCACACTTGCTGCGGACTCAACCACACGTAACCCCATTTCATCTTCAGTGCGAATGACCTCGCCACGTAATGAGTTGGTGTAAACATCTGTGATTTTCACATCCACAAATTTACCGATCATATCTGGCGTCCCCACGAAGTTCACTACGCGGTTGTTTTCCGTACGACCAGTTAATTCCATGATGTCTTTCTTCGACGGGCCTTCAACCAAGATACGTTGTTCTGTACCAAGCATCGCACGACTAAATTGCATGGCTTGGAAGTTAATACGTTGCTGTAAGCGTGCTAAACGTTCTTTTTTCTCTTCTTCCGACACATCATCTGGTAAATCAGAGGCTGGTGTACCTGGACGCGCAGAATAGATAAAGCTAAAGCTCATATCAAAGTTTACTTGTTCAATCACTTTCATTGTTTGCTCAAAGTCTTCGGCAGTTTCACCCGGGAAGCCAACAATAAAGTCTGAACTGATTTGAATATTCGGTCGTACTTCACGCAATTTACGAATAATCGCTTTATATTCTAATGCGGTGTGGTTACGTTTCATCATCGTTAATACACGATCTGAACCACTTTGAATTGGTAAGTGTAAAAAACTCACTAACTCTGGTGTATCACGGTATACTTCCACAATATCATCGGTAAACTCAATTGGGTGGCTTGTGGTATAACGCACACGGTCGATGCCATCAATAGCTGCCACTAAGCGTAATAATTCTGCAAAGCTGCAAATTTGGCCATCGAAAGTATCGCCACGATAAGCATTTACGTTTTGACCTAATAAGTTAACTTCACGCACGCCTTGTTCAGCCAATTGCGCAATTTCAAATAATACATCATCTACGGGACGAGAAACTTCCTCACCACGCGTATAAGGCACCACGCAGAATGAACAGTATTTGTTACAACCTTCCATGATAGACACGAATGCGGTTGGGCCTTCTGCTTTTGGCTCCGGTAAGCGGTCAAATTTTTCAATTTCTGGGAAAGAAATATCTACGATAGCACGATCGCCACCACGGATTTTGTTAATCATTTCAGGTAAGCGGTGCAACGTTTGTGGACCGAAAACAATATCAACGAAAGGCGCACGATCACGGATATGCTCACCCTCTTGCGATGCAACACAACCACCTACGCCGATAATCAATTCAGGCTTGTCTTTTTTCCAGTTTTTCCAGCGACCTAATTGAGAAAACACTTTCTCTTGCGCTTTTTCACGAATTGAGCAGGTATTTAATAATAAAACGTCTGCTTCTTCTGGATTTTCAGTTAATTCTAAACCGTGTGTTGCTAATAAAAGATCTGCCATTTTAGATGAGTCATACTCATTCATTTGGCAGCCCCAAGTCGTAATATGTAATTTCGCCATAATCAAAAAATAATAGATTTATCAATAAGTTAGAAAATAAAAGCGTAGAGGCTGGCTCTACGCTAAAAAATCGAGGGATATTCTACCCGATTGTTCATTTTTTCGCTATAACTAATCCGGAGAAATCGTTAAGCGCGACTTAAATAATCCCCTTCGCACACCCATTTATAAGTGGTCAACGCTTCAAGTCCCATCGGGCCTCGCGCATGAAGTTTTTGCGTACTTACCGCAACTTCCGCACCTAATCCAAATTCTCCGCCATCTGTAAATCGCGTACTGGCGTTAATATAAACTGCAGCGGCATCAACTTGTGCAACAAACTGACGCGCGAGCTTATAGTCTGCCGTTAAAATCGCTTCAGAGTGTTGTGAACCATATTCACGAATATGTGCCACAGCCCCTTCTAAACCCTCTACCACAACGACACTTAAATCTAAAGAGAGCCACTCTTGGCGTAATTTTTCTTGATCAAGCGGTGCAATTTTATCTGTTTTTTGCAATTCATCTGTATGCAGCGTTACGCCTAATCCTGCCATTTTTTCAGCTAATTTTGGCAAAAATTCTGCAGCAATGGCGCGATCAACTAGCAACGTTTCTAGCGTATTACAAGTGCTTGGGCGTTGCGTTTTAGCATTCGCAATCACTTCCAGCGCCCGCGCTTGATCTGCGCTCTTCTCCACAAAAGTGTGACAAACACCAATACCGCCTACAATAACCGGAATGGTTGAATTTTCTTTGCAGAACTGATGTAATCCCGCGCCACCGCGTGGAATCAGCATATCAATATAGCGGTCAAGTTTGAGCAATTCGAGCAATAAAGCGCGATCAGGATCGGTGACCGCCTGTACTGCAAATTTTGGCAATCCGCTTTGTTCTAATGCTTGTTGCACAACTTCAACTAGCACTGCATTTGTAAATTTCGTTTCTTTACCACCGCGCAAAATAGCAGCATTCCCCGTTTTTAAACAGAGCGAAGCAACATCAATCGTCACATTCGGGCGAGCTTCATAAATCGTTAGCACTACGCCTAATGGCACACGCTCGCGCTGAATTTTTAAGCCTGAATTTAATAATCCGCCATCCATCACTTGCCCGACTGGATCAGCCAATTTCGCTACATTACGCACATCATTCGCAATGCCTTGTAAACGGCTTTCTGTTAGCAACAAACGGTCAATAATCGCAGGGGAAATCCCTTGTGACTGGGCAAATTCAATATCTTTTGCATTCGCCGCCAAGATTTCTGCTTGGCGCGCTTCAAGCTGTTCAGCAATCGTCAACAATGCCTGATTTTTCTGCACGTTACCTAATTGTGCCAACACCACACTTGCGGCTTTAGCCTGTTTGGCAATGTCTAACATATTTTGCATAAAACTCCTTATCGCCTTGCAATTAGGCTGAAATTTGGTGGCGAATAATCCAACAGTTATGAATATGCGGATTGCGCTCGAAATCTAACGGTAGTGTTTTCTTCGAAATATTTTCCGCTGTTAAGCCAAGCTCCGCTAACGCATCGAAATCCATTTTAAAGCCACGCTTATTGTTAGAAAAAACAATGGTGCCATCGTTTGTTAAAATGCGTTTAAGTTGGGTAAGCAGCTTAATGTGATCACGCTGTACATCCCAGCTTTCATCCATACGTTTTGAGTTAGAAAACGTTGGTGGGTCAACGAAAATCAATTCGAAGCGCTCACGACATTCCGCAAGCCATTGCAAGCAATCTGCTTGGAACAAGCGGTGGTTTTTACCTAATAAATTGTTAAGCTCTAAATTCTGCTCTGCCCAATTCAAATAAGTGTTCGACATATCCACCGTCGTGGTCGCTTTTGCACCATGTAAAGCCGCATGGACGGTAGCCGATCCGGTATAAGCAAACAGATTTAAGAAGGTTTTACCTTTTGCCATCTCGCCAACCATTTTGCGGGTTAGACGGTGATCAAGGAACAATCCAGTGTCAAGATAATCAGTCAAATTCACCCATAATTTCGCGCCGTACTCATTTACATAGAAATAATCGCCTTTGTTCGCCAATTTTTCATATTGATTGGTGCCTTTTTGCTTTTGACGAACTTTCAACACTAATTTATTAGTTTCAACCCCCGTCACATATAGCGTTGCAGAAACAGCATCTAACAAGCGCTGACGGGCTTTTTGTTCATCAATATTTTTCGGCGCAGCATATTCTTGTACAACGATATGATCTGCATATCTATCGACTGCCAAGTTATATTCTGGCAAATCTGCATCATATAAACGATAAGCATCAATGCCTTGCTGTTTTGCCCATTTTTCAATTTTCTTAATGTTTTTCGCTAAGCGATTGGCAAAATCAGGCGCAACTTGTGCATTTTGTTCAAATGTCAGGTTTTCTGCTTGCTCCTCTGCTTTTCGTTCACTTAATTGATAATTTTTCTGCAAACATTCCAGCGGGCCATTTTTCGCTTTAAATTGGCGATGCGCACGCAAGCGTAAACAGTTAAGCAATTCTGGCTCACCACTGAAAATTGACACATTCCAGCCAGCAAACTCACGTTTTAAGCGTTGACCAAAAACAGAGTAAAGTGCAATAAGCGCAGGCGTTGTGCCTAAACGTTCCCCATAAGGTGGGTTACACACCACAGTGCCGACTTCTGTTTCACACGGATTTTTCAAAGCGGCAATATCGCCTTGTTGCCAGTGAATTAAATGCCCCACCCCTGCGTTATTCGCATTTTGTTTTGCTTTTGCTAACACGCGATGATCAAGGTCGAAGCCATAAAATAGCGGTCGAATTTCTTCATTTTTTTGCAAATAGGCTTCATCTAACACCGTTTTCCAAATGGCTTGTTGATGGCCTTTCCAGGCATTAAAGCCCCAATATTTACGATGAAGTTGTGGGGCAATTTTTGCCTGCATTTGCGCAGCTTCAATCAATAATGTGCCTGAACCACACATTGGATCGACTAATGGCGTATCTGGCTGCCAACCAGAACGTAAAATAATAGCGGCTGCTAATGTTTCACGCAATGGCGCTTTACCTGTTTCTTCACGATAGCCGCGCATATGTAGCGCTTCGCCACTTAAATCCAATGAAACAATTAAATCATCGCGATTGAGGTAAACATGCAAGCGAATATCCGGCTGGATTTTATCCACCGTAGGACGGGCAAAACCTTTACGCTCAAAGTGATCCACAACCCCATCTTTCACACGCATGGCACCAAATTGTGTGTTACGAATTTCACGATTCGTCCCGTTGAAATCGACATAAAAAGTATCGTGCGGGTCGAATACCGTTTCCCAAGCATAACCAACTATCGAGGCATATAAATCTAACTCGCTGAAAATTTTTGTCGTAATCAGTGGTAATAGAATTCGAGAAGCGAGACGGCTATGTAATAACGCTTTATACATGCCTTCTTGTGTGGTGGTGAAATGCACACCGCCTTGTGCAACTTGGCATTGCGCTTGGCAAATTTGTTCTAATTCGGTTTTAAGCATTTCCTCAAAACCGCGCGCCGCTGTGGCGAAATAAGTGGTTGTTGTCATGGTCAATTTTTCAGAAAAAAAGTTAGCTTTATTATAGCGGATCAAGCGGTGATTTTCTTGGAAAGTTTTGCAAATGCGCTAGACAAGCAAGATAGGAAGATCAAAAATAGACAAATTACCTCAATTAGGTAACTTGATTTAGGCACAATAGCACGGAAAATAGCCGTTTTTGAGGAGTGTAGCAATGACATACAAAATTATTTTAATTGACGATCATCCATTGATGCGCCAAGGCATGCGCCAAATATTATCTTTAGAAGATAATATTGAAGTGGTCGGCGAAGCAAGCAACGGCACCGAAGGCGTTGCATTAGCTTTAGCAACCGAGCCAGATTTAATTATTCTAGACTTAAATATGAAAGGCATTTCTGGCTTAGATACTTTGCGTGCTTTACGCGCAAAAGGCGTAGATTCTCGTATTGTTGTGTTGACGGTTTCTGATGCGCAATCTGATATTTTTGCATTGATGGATGCCGGCGTTGATGGCTATTTATTAAAAGACAGCGACACCGCTGAGCTAGTAGAAAACATTCAGCGCGCTATTAAAGGCGAAACCGTGTTAAGCGAAAATGTACGTCAACATATCCTAAATCGCCAACCAGAAAGCGATCCATTACATACACTTACCGATCGTGAGCGCGATGTATTACAGTGGATTGCCACCGGTATGTCGAATAAACAAATTGCCGCCCAACTCTTTATTTCGGAAGAAACGGTAAAAGTGCATATCCGCAACTTACTCCGTAAGCTCAACGTACATTCACGTGTAGCGGCGACAGTGCTTTACTTAGAACAGCAAAAAGGCTAATATCGCCGACTTTTGCAACCAAGAGAATTCATCAGGTCATGGCGTTACTCATTACTTCCAAATGTACCAATTGTGACATGTGCTTACCCGAATGCCCAAATGAGGCAATTTCTGTCGGGGAAGAAATCTATGTTATCGATCCTGTTTTGTGTACGGAATGTGTAGGCCATTACGATAACCCGACTTGCCAGAAAGTTTGCCCAATCAGCAACTGTATTATTCCGGATCCGGCGCATCAAGAAACGACCGAAGAACTTTGGGAACGATTTGTGCTCATTCATCATGCTGATGATGTTTAACTACACTCTGCGTCCTGAATTTTAACGCTGTTCATCTTGCTATTTCCTCTCCCATCAAAGGAGAGGAAATTTCATATTCCACCAAAGATTAAAGAAAACTATGCACCAAACCTACTACCGCGGACGTTTTTCCGTTGCGCCAATGCTTGATTGGACAACCCGCCACTGTCGCTATTTTCATCGTCAATTTACGCAACACACGCTGCTTTATACAGAGATGATTACAGCACCGGCAATCATTCACGCAAAATATGATTTACTTGCATTTGATCCCGCTGAAAATCCAGTTGCATTGCAATTAGGAGGAAGTGATCCAACGCAATTAGCGCATTGTGCCAAGTTAGTTGAAGAACGGGGTTATGCGGAAATTAACCTTAATGTTGGCTGCCCTTCAGATCGCGTACAAAACGGCATGTTTGGTGCTTGCTTGATGGGCAAAGCTGATTTGGTTGCAGATTGTATGAAAGCGATGCGCGATGCGGTAGATATTCCTGTGACAGTGAAGCATCGCATCGGTATTGATGATTTAGATAGCTATGAATTTTTATGCGATTTCATCGAAAAAGTGCAGCCTTATTCACAAGATTTTATCGTACATGCGCGTAAAGCGTGGCTTTCAGGCCTCAGCCCGAAAGAAAATCGCGAAATTCCACCGCTGGATTATGAGCGGGTTTATCAGCTTAAGCGTGATTTTCCGCATTTAAATATTTCGATTAACGGTGGCATTAAAACTATCGACGAAATCAAAACCCACCTGCAATTTGTTGATGGCGTGATGGTTGGGCGCGAAGCCTACCAAAACCCTTCGCTACTGGGTGCGATTGATTCGCAAATTTTTGGTGAAAATCGACCGCTTGTCACTGCCAAAGCAGCCGTGGAGAAGATGTTCCCTTACATTGAACAACAACTCTCACAAGGCGTTTATCTTAATCATATCGTGCGCCATATGCTAGGGGCTTTCCAACAATGCAAAGGCGCTCGCCAATGGCGTCGTCATTTAAGTGAAAATGCAACCAAACCAGGCGCAGGCGTGGAAGTGGTTGAGCAAGCCTTAGCATTCGTGCAAGCGGATTAACGAATAATCGAAAAATTTTCAAAAATCGTGGTGGTTGGGTAATCTAACTCAACCACTCGCTCTACCTCTGCCGTTTTCGGCCCATGTTTAAGCCAAGCAGCCATCGCCTCTAATTGTACTTCACTGCCTTGTGCAATCACTTCCACACTGCCATCAATCCGATTTCGTACGGTACCTTTTAGCCCAATTTTGCCCGCTTCTTGCAAAGTAAAAAAGCGAAATCCCACGCCTTGTACTTCTCCAAAAACAAAAAACTGTTTTGTTTGCATACTGCCTCTCCTCATTCTTAGTCTGAGTTTTAATCAATTATACTAAAAAATGCTAAAGGTTCATTCCGCTAAAAAGTCTAAAAAACCTCAAACAACCCGCCAAGAAAAAGATGATATTTAGAATATTATTCTAAGCAATCTTAAAACGGAGTCATTATTTGCTGATCGCATAGCATAAAAGTCGAAAAAAAGTGACAAATTTGCATTTTACTTTCGTTTTTTAAGCCGTTATAGTGAATGGCATTCACACAAGCGGTGATTTTTGCAAAATTTTTTGCATATTCCACCGCTTGTTCTGTTTAAAATTCAATTGATTTAAAAGTGGGATTATTATGGCAAAAACACTCTACGATAAACTTTTCGATGCACATGTCGTGTATGAAGCCGAAGGCGAAACACCTATTCTTTATATTAACCGCCACTTAATTCATGAAGTGACCAGCCCACAAGCATTCGACGGCTTACGCGTAGCTGGCCGCCAAGTTCGTCAAGTTAGCAAAACTTTCGGTACGATGGACCACAGCATTTCTACCCAAGTGCGCGATGTCAATCAACTAGAAGGCCAAGCAAAAATTCAAGTACTGGAATTAGCCAAAAACTGCGAAGCAACGGGGATTTCGTTATTTGATATGCAAACCAAACAGCAAGGGATCGTCCATGTTATGGGGCCAGAACAAGGCTTAACCCTACCTGGGATGACCATTGTCTGTGGGGACTCTCACACCGCGACACACGGAGCATTCGGCGCGTTAGCCTTTGGTATCGGAACTTCTGAAGTAGAACACGTTCTTGCCACCCAAACTTTAAAACAAGCTCGCGCAAAAAATATGAAAGTGGAAGTGCGCGGTAAAGTTGCGCCCGGCATCACTGCAAAAGATATTGTATTAGCCATTATCGGTAAAACCACAATGGCGGGTGGTACAGGCCATGTTGTGGAATTCTGTGGTGAAGCTATTCGTGATCTTTCGATGGAAGGCCGCATGACGGTATGTAATATGGCGATTGAATTCGGTGCAAAAGCAGGCTTAATTGCGCCAGATGAAACGACTTTTGCATACTTAAAAGGTCGTCCGCACGCGCCAACTGGTCAGGATTGGGAAGATGCTGTCGCTTATTGGAAAACCTTAAAATCAGATGACGATGCTCACTTTGACAGCATCGTTGTGCTAGAAGCGAAAGATATTGCACCACAAGTGACTTGGGGGACAAACCCAGGGCAAGTTATTGGAATTGATGAACGCGTTCCAAACCCAGCAGAAATGGCTGATCCAGTGACAAAAGCTTCGGCAGAAAAAGCATTAGCTTATATCGGTTTAGAAGCAGATACCGATTTCAAAAATGTTCCCGTTGATCAAGTCTTTATCGGCTCTTGCACCAACTCCCGAATTGAAGATTTACGCGCAGCCGCAGCGGTCATGAAAGGCCGTAAAAAAGCGGATAATGTTAAACGTGTGTTAGTCGTTCCAGGCTCAGGTTTAGTTAAAGAGCAAGCCGAGAAAGAAGGGTTAGATAAAATCTTTATTGAGGCTGGTGCAGAATGGCGTAACCCAGGCTGCTCAATGTGCTTAGGGATGAATGATGATCGTTTAGGTGAATGGGAACGCTGCGCTTCAACCTCTAACCGTAACTTTGAAGGCCGCCAAGGCCGTAATGGTCGCACTCACTTAGTTAGCCCAGCAATGGCAGCCGCTGCGGCAGTATTTGGTAAATTTGTTGATATTCGTGATGTAAAACTCAACTAACCCTCAGATAAGAAAGGATAAGAAAAATGGCAGGTATTAAACAACATTCAGGCTTAGTGGTTCCACTTGATGCAGCAAACGTAGATACGGATGCAATCATTCCAAAGCAATTCTTACAAGCAATTACTCGCGTAGGTTTTGGGAAACATTTATTTCACGAATGGCGCTATTTAGATGCGGCAGAAACCCAGCCAAATCCAGATTTTGTGCTCAATTTTCCACAATATCAAGGCGCGACTATTTTATTAGCGCGTAAAAATTTAGGTTGTGGTTCTTCACGCGAACACGCACCATGGGCATTAGCTGACTACGGTTTTAAAGTGATGATTGCCCCAAGCTTTGCAGATATTTTCTACAATAACAGCCTAAACAACCATATGTTGCCAATTCGTTTAAGCGAAGAGGAAGTGGAAGAGATTTTCCAATGGGTGTGGGCAAATGAAGGCAAGCAAATTCATGTCGATTTAGAAGCCATGACAGTGACCGTTGGCGAAAAAGTATATCATTTTGAATTAGATGAATTCCGCCGCCACTGCCTATTAAACGGCTTAGATAACATCGGCTTAACCCTTCAACATGAAGATGCGATTGCTGCTTACGAGAAAAACATTCCCGCATTTCTTCGCTAAGTTAAACATTAAGCATCAAAAAGCCCCAAATCAAATTGATCTGGGGCTTTCCCGTTTTATTGGCTTATCACGATAACTTTTCTAATGGCGCCATTTTTGCAATCAGCCATTTAATGCCATTGCCTTGGAAAGCAATCTGCAGGCGTGTTGCCTCACCACTCCCTTCAACGTTGACAATGGTGCCTTGCCCAAATTTCGGGTGCATCACTTTTTGCCCCATCTTCCAGCTGCTATCATGGAGAATGGAAGCGGTCGTTTTTGCGACCTGTTTTGCAAATATGTTATTTTGTACAAAACTCGCAGCACGGTTAATGTTACCACGTAAGCGAATTTCACGAATATGCGCTTCTGGGAGCTCTTCAATAAAACGTGATGCCACATGGCGCTCTTCTTTGCCATATAAACGGCGTAATTCCGCATAGCTAATGGTTAATTTGCGTTTAGCACGCGTAATACCTACATAAGCAAGACGGCGTTCTTCTTGCAATCGCCCTTCATCAAAACTCATGCCACTTGGGAAAATACCTTCTTCAACGCCCACCATGAACACGCGCGGAAATTCCAAACCTTTTGCTGAATGTAGCGTCATCAGTTCCACATAGTCTTGGTTCGGAGAGGCTTGCGCTTCGCCGGCTTCCAACGAAGCATGGGTTAAAAAAGCGGTTAAATCAGAAAGATCTTCTGCTTCATCCGGTTTAGTAAATTGCTTTGTGGCCGTCACTAACTCTTCCAAGTTTTCAATGCGGACTTCGCCCTTTTCACCTTTTTCTTGCTGATACATCTCATACAAGCCCGATTTTTTGATTACAAAATCAGTCTGTTCAGATAAATTCATCTGTTCGGTTTCTTGATCGAGCGCATTAATTAAATCTACAAAACGCAACAAGGCATTCGCTGCTCTGCCTGATAATAACTCTTCATTTACCGCCACTTGAATTGCTTGCCATAGTGTAATTTGACGATCACGCACCAGCTGGCGAATGGTTTCTAACGTGCGCTCCCCAATACCACGCGGCGGGGTGTTAATGACACGCTCGAAAGCAGCATCATCAAAACGGTTACTAATCAAGCGCAAATAGGCTAATGCATCTTTAATCTCTTGGCGTTCAAAAAAGCGCATTCCCCCATAAATGCGGTAAGGAATATTTGCTTGAATCAGCGCTTCTTCAATCACACGTGATTGACTATTGCTCCGATAAAGCACAGCACATTCAGATAATTCGCCCTCATCTTCTTTCCACTGTTTAATTTGTGCAGCCACAAAACGCGCTTCATCCAATTCGTTAAACGCGCAATAAATTTCAACTGGGTCACCATCACCACTTTCCGTCCAAAGATTTTTCCCCAAGCGGTTATCATTATTGGCGATTAACTTATTGGCAGCGGAAAGAATATGCCCTGTGGAACGATAATTTTGCTCAAGACGAATAGTCTCTGCCTGTTGGTAATCGTTTAAAAAACGCTGAATATTTTCAACTTGCGCACCACGCCAACCATAGATAGATTGGTCATCATCGCCCACAATCATCACTTTGCCGGTTTGCCCCGCCAATAAATGAATCAGGTCATACTGAATGTTGTTGGTATCTTGAAACTCATCAATCAAAATATGTTGGAAACGTTGCTGATAGCGTTGCAAAATCAATTTATTGTGTTTTAGCAATTCATAAGCGCGAATCAATAATTCCGCGAAATCCAACAAGCCTGCTCGATCACAAGCCTCTTGGTACAAACGATAAATTTCAACTAATTTTTTCTCATTCGGATCGTTGTGGTGATCAATATCTTTGGCACGCTTGCCTTTATCCTTTTGCGCATTGATATACCACGCGACATGCTTCGGTGGAAAATTTTTCTCATCAATATTATGTAGCTTGAGTAAGCGTTTAATCAGGCGTTGCTGATCTTCCGTATCCATAATTTGGAAATCTTGTGGCAAGTTGGCGTCCAAATAATGCGCGCGCAACAAACGGTTTGCAATGCTATGGAAAGTCCCTACCCACATTCCAAATAGACGTCCGCCACTCATGTGATCTTCTGCAGTTTGTGCTAACGTATATTCAATTCGATGACGCATTTCCGCTGCCGCTTTATTGGTAAAAGTCACGGCTAAAATGTTCGATTCTGGCACATTCTCCACGCCAATTAACCACGCAATACGGTGAGTAAGCACGCGTGTTTTGCCAGAGCCTGCCCCTGCAAGTACTAAATAATTACCAATCGGGGCAGCAACTGCTTCACGTTGCTTATCGTTCAGCCCGTCTAAGAGTAAAGAAAAATCCATGATGAAACCTATCTATTGTATTTTTATCCATTATATCGCAAGCGGTCGTTTTTTTGAAATTTTTTGCAAATCCCACAAAGAAAAAGCCATTCTTTCGAATGGCTTAAAATCAATGTCCGCTTAAGACCTGCGCAGGAGAAAGTTTTGCAGCACGCGATGCCGGATAGAGGCTCGCACACAAACTTAGCACGAGAGTGGCAAGTAATACATAAACAATATCTTGCCAATGTAATTCGCTTGGAAGGAAATCAATAAAGTAGATACCATCTGAAAGCAATTTAACCCCGAAGAATTGTTCTAAAGATTTGATAATTGCGGTTAAATTTAGTGCCAGCAATACGCCTAAAATTAAGCCAATTACTGCACCTTTCATACCTGAAATCAGTCCATACCAAAGGAAAATCTGCTTAATAAAACGATTATTAGCACCCAGCGTACGCATAATCGCAATATCTCCTTGCTTGTCTTTTACTGCCATAATTAAAGTGGAAATAATATTAAAACAAGCCACGCCAATCACTAATACCATTGCAATATACATCACCGCACGAATCAGCTGAATGTCGTTATACATATAGCCAAATTTGTCTATCCAAGTATTGAGATAAAGTGGTTGCTCAAAAGCATTTAACTCAGGGAGCGCCAGTTGATTAACCGCAAACGGCGATTTTAAAGAAAGCTCAACCCCTGAAATTTCTTGAGGGCTATATTCCAACAGCTCTTGTGCTTTGGTTAATGGCAATAACGCATAACTGTGGTCTAGCTGCCCTTCTAATTTCAAAATACCCGTTACTGGCAAACTAAAACGTAACGGCTGGGCTAATTTACCATCTTCAGTCGGTTGCGGAAGTAATAAAGTAACTTCATCGCCTGCTTCAACCGATAAATCTTTAGCAATACCTGCACCTAAAATAAGCCCACCCTCTTGGTGAAACGCTTGCCATTGTTCTGCCGGAATATAATGACTTAATTGGCTCACTTGGTCTTGCTTTTTCGGGTCAACTCCACGCACTTGTGCAATTTTAAGTTGGCTACCGTTTTCAATCAGTCCAGTAAAACTCACGAATGGCGAAACAGCGCTCACATTCGGATTCTCGCTAACTAATTTCTCTAAACGCTCCCCCGCCTGAATTGGCACATTTTCATTTCCATTGTAAGAATAGAGTTCCACGTGTGGCACAACAGAAAGTACGCGCTGATTAAGCTCACGCTCAAAACCATTCATCGCACTTAAACCAATAATCAACACGGCAACCCCAAGCGCAATCCCTACGCTTGAAAAAAGAGAGATTAGTGAAACAAGGCGGTTTTTCTGCTTGCCTCGCTGATACCGCCAGCTAATAAAAAATGGGGTATTCATTAGGCTTCCTCAGTTAAAATACCATCACGCATGACAAAACGACGAGAGAGTTTTTGCGCGAGATTCAAATCGTGTGTCACTAATAAGAAGGCAATATTTTGCTCATGATTTAGCTGTTTGATTAAATCGAAAATACTTTCTGTAGTTTTCTGATCTAAGTTCCCTGTAGGTTCATCTGCCAATACAAGCGATGGGTTATTGACTAAAGCACGCGCAATTGCAACCCGTTGGCGCTCACCACCTGAAAGAGCCGATGGACGATGCGTAATTCGATGTGATAATCCGACCGCTTGTAGCATTTTCTCAGCACGATCTGCCGCTTCGCTTTTGTTCTGACGCCCGATTAACATCGGCATCATGACATTTTCCAGCGCCGTAAAATCTGCCATCAAATGATGGAATTGATAAACGAAGCCTAAATAGCGATTACGCAAATCGGCTAACTGATTGGCACTCAATTTTTGTAACGATTGATCCGCAATCCAAACCTCGCCAGCACTCGGTTGGTCTAAGCCACCTAAACTATGTAGTAAGGTACTTTTACCTGAACCAGAACTCCCAACGATTGCCACTAGCTCACCTTTTTCCATCGAAAAAGAAACATTTTTTAATACTTGAACTTGCTGTTCGCCTTCTTCATAAAACTTGCTGATATTTTCACAGCGCAATAATGTTGTCATGGTTTAGCCTTTTTATTATTCATATCTTAACGCCTGCGCAGGTTCAATTTTTGCTGCGCGGTAGGCTGGGTAAAGGGTGCAGAGCAGTGATAATCCAATCGAGCTTGTAATAATCACTGCAACTTGTGTACTCGAAATTTCTGTCGGTAAAAGCAGCATTGGGTTAAAGAGTGCAACAATTTGGTCTAAGTAGTGGCTAATTAACACGCCTAGCCCACCACCAATAAATGCGCCAATGACACCCACAATGGCTCCTTGGAAAACAAAAATGGCCATAACCGATCTTTTCTTAAGCCCTTGAGTTTGTAAAATGGCGATCTCACCTTGTTTATCCACCACCATCAGACTTAATGAAGTCACAATATTAGAAATTGCAACAATAATAATTAGGCTAATCAATAACCCCATCATATTTTTTTCCATCCGGACAGCTTGGAAAAACTCACCTTTTTGTTCACGCCAGTCGCTAATTTGGTAATGTGCTTCATCAAAAGTTTGTGCAAGTTCTGTTACTTGGAATGGGTCTTGCAAGAATAAGCGCACGCCTTGTACTTCTTCAGGCGCAATACGAAGAAGACGCCCTACATCCGTCAAATTCGCAAATAGCGTATATTCGCTGGCACTGCTTTGACTTGGATAGATACCCGAAATTTCAAATAAACGCTGAACTGGAATTCTTCCCATTGGCGTATATTGGCTATTCTCGGTAATCATCAAACGAATTTTCTCGCCTATACTTAAATTTAGTTTATGCGCTAATTGGCTACCGATAAGTACCTTAAATTCACCTGCGGGCAAACGCTCAGCAACTGCTTGTTCATCTAGCAGAGGATCGTCTTCTGCTTTCGTCACACCAATTAGCTGCCCTGCTTGAATACCACTTTGGCTTTGAATAATGACATTCGCACGGTTAATCGCCGTGCTTTTTTGCACAAAATCTGGCAGGGTTAATTTTTCATTCTGCGTAAAATGTCCTTCTTGCGGGGCAATAATGGCATGCGGTAAATGGGAAAGGAGATTGCGCTTTTGCATATTTTCTAAACCGTTCATCACGGAAAGTACAATCACAAGCGCCATCACACCTAGCGTAATACCAAGGCTGGCGAGGTTAGTTACCAAACGCCCGAAACGGTCGGCGCTTTTCGTGCGCCAATAACGAAAGGCAATAAATAAAGGGGTTAAATTCATATTTCTGGTCATAAAATAAAACAAGCGGTCAAATTATACTGAATTTTTGCAAAACTCTGCATAAAAATAACCGCTTGTTTTGAGGGAGATAAATTAAGCCGGATGACGCTCAGCGACTTCTTTTAATAAGCTTTGTAATTCGCCTTTTTGTGCCATTTCTAAAACAATGTCACAACCACCCACTAATTCGCCTTCTACCCATAATTGTGGGAAAGTTGGCCAGTTTGCAAATTTTGGTAATTCTGCACGAATATCTGGGTTAGTTAAAATATCTACATAACCAAATGGTACTTGGCAGCTAATCACTGCTTCTACTGCACGTGCAGAGAAACCACATGAAGGGAATTTTGGAGAACCTTTCATGTAAAGTAAAATTGGGTTCTCGCTAATTTGTTTTTTGATTTTTTCAATCGTTTCCATTGTTACCTCTAAGGATTATCTAAAAAATAGCCGAGTGATTGTATCAGATTTTATTAAGAACTAAAGTGCAATCTCTCGTCTACCCGTAAATGCATGAGAAAGGGTCGTCCCATCTACCATTTCTAATGAACCACCAACCGGCACACCGTGCGCAATACGACTGGTTTTCACATTATATTGATGACACATTTCTGCAATATAATTGGCAGTTGCATCACCTTCAATGGTTGGATTCGTCGCTAAAATCACTTCATGGAAAGATTCATGCTCTAAGCGCTGTTGTAATAAATCTAACCCGATTTCGCGTGGCCCAATACCATCAATCGGCGACAAATGTCCCATCAATACAAAATAACGTCCTGAAAATTGACCGGTTTGCTCAATCACTTGAATATCTTCCGGCATTTCCACAACACAAAGCTGTCCGCTCATTTGACGACGCGGATTCTTGCAGATGTTACATTCCTCTTCTTCGGTGAAGGTACGGCAACTTTGGCAATGCCCAATATGGGTCATAGCTTCATGCAACGCTTTAGCAAGGTTCACGCCCCCTGCACGATTGCGTTGCAGCAGATGAAATGCCATTCGCTGAGCCGATTTTGGCCCCACTCCCGGCAATGCCCGCAAGGCTTCCATCAAATTTTCAAGTAAAGGACTGGTTTGCATAAAATTTTACCGACAAAACAAAACGGCACATTCTAGTGCTTTTCACCCAATTTTGCTACTTTTTCCAAGATAGGTTGAAGCAAACAAGCGGTCGATTTTTCAGAAAATTTTGCAGAAACCGGCACATACCACCAATTAGATTGCGCAAAGGCTTGGCACTTCACGGCATCTTTTTCTGTCATCAATAACGGTGTGTCAACTTCAGCTAATGCCTGTAATTGTTTAAGTTCAAAAGGTTGATGATCAGCAAAACCTACTTCATCACGCAATCGAATGCCTAAGCCTTTTAACATTTCAAAAAAGCGTGGGGGGTGACCAATCCCTGCAATCGCAACGCAAGGCGTTTTAGTAAATTCGGTTAATAAACGGCGTTCGTGGGTCACAAGATTGACTGCCCATTCAGGTTCTAATGTCATGAAATGTTCGCCAGTTTGCGGCTGCCCACCGTTGCAAATGACTGCTTGCACCTGTTTGAGTCTACTCGGTAGCTCACGCAGCCCACCTGCTGGCAGTAAAAAACCGTTACCAAAACGGCGCACGCCATCAACAACAACCCATTCAATATCGCGTGCGAGCGCATAATGTTGCAAACCATCATCTGCAATAATCAAATCCAGCGGAAACTGACTGAGCAATAGCTCAATACTTTGGCGGCGATTTGGTGATATTGCTAATGCCACGCCTGTTCGCTGTACAATGAGCACAGGCTCATCACCCACCATTTCGGCAGAGCTTGAATTTGTGACTAACTGCGGAAACTGTTTTGTTTTACCGCCATAGCCACGAGAAATAACGCCTACCCTTATGCCTTTTGCCTGCAGCTGTTCTACTAGCCAAACAACGACTGGCGTTTTACCATTTCCCCCGACGGAAATATTCCCCACAACCAATACAGGTACAGGAGCACGGTAAGATTTCAAAATATTTTTCTGATATAACCATCGGCGTGTTTGGCTAATCAGCCAAAAAAGCATGGAAAGGGGCGAAAGCAGCCAAGTCAGTACAGATTTTGTTTGCCAAAGTTTCATTATTTTTTTAATGTCTCGATCATTTCACGCAGTAACAATAATTCGCGTTTTTGATTTTCAATAATTTCGTTTTTATGTGCGAGCAATTCCTCTTTATGCAAAAGAATCAGCCTAAGTGTTTCAGTTTCTTGATCCGCGTTGCGTGCATAAAGGTTTCCTTCTTCACCATAAGATAATAATTGGCAAATATGCATGCCAAAAATTTCGGCAATTTGCTCAAGTCGAGGCAAATTAGACAGCGTTTCGCCTCGCTCTATTTTGGCATAGCCTTTTGTTGTCATATTCAGCTTCTGCGCCATTTCTTCTTGGGTCCATTGGCGCACTTCACGAAGCTGTTTAATTTTTTCATTGATTTTCATATCAAACACCCACAAACTGTAGAGCAAAGGATAACATTTGTTCCCTAAAGGAGCAAATTTGTGGATTGTATCCTTTTCATACAATCCTTAGAATACTGCCTTCTTTAACTCTACTATTATCACGAGGTTTTATTATGAATTGGTATTTAGCCGTTCTTAAGAAATATACAACTTTCTCTGGTCGCGCAAGAAGAAAAGAATATTGGATGTTCACACTTTTCAATATCATCGCCGCTTGCATTGCCATGGTAATTGATGGCGTATTAGGTGGTACAGGTATTGTGACTATCATTTACGCTTTAGCAACTCTTTTACCAAGCTTAGCGGTAACCGTGCGTCGCTTACATGACACAGGTCGTAGCGCGTGGTGGTTATTACTTGGTCTTGTTCCATTTGTTAGCATCGTTTTAATTATCTTTATGTGCCTTGAAGGTCAGCTACAAAGCAACCAATATGGTGACAATCCTAAATTAGTAGATCCAGCATAATCCTAATTTGATTATCTTGCTAAAACAAAAAACCGCCAATAGGCGGTTTTTTTATGTTTTATTACATCGTTACAATCAAACATTCAGCTACGCTACGAGCGTTAGATTGCGCATTGGCTGCAGCTGCACGGTCGCCAACTGGGCCGACAAAGACTCGATTCCATTCTCCGCTGCTCACAATACGTGCATTAAAACCTGACATTGCTAAACGAGCCTGCATATTCTCTGCTTGTGCTTTATTTTTAAATGCCCCGCATTGTAATCCAAAACGCCCTGCAGTAGCAGCTGGTTTTTCTGCTGGTTTAGCTGTGGTTTCTTTTGGCGTTTCAGCTTTTTTGGCTGTTTCCACTTTTGCTTGTTCCGCCGCTTTAGCTGCTTCAGCCTGTTTAACTTGTTCTGCTTTTTTCGCTAATTCTTGCTGTTTTTTGAGCTCTGCCTGCTTACGCTTTTCTTCTGCAGCTTTTTGCTCTTGAGCTTTCTGAGCAGCAATTTGTTCAGCGCTTGGCGCTGGCGTTGCAGAGGTAGTTGGCTGCGCGGTAGCCGTATTATTTGCTGTACTTTGAGCAGTTTGCGTTTCAGTATTTGTTGCGGTAGTTTCTACTTGCTGCGTTTTTTCTGCATTTAAGCGGGCTGCTTCTTCTTGCTTACGCTTTTCTTCAAACTGTTGAATCTGTTCTTTAGTCAGTTGAGCTAATTTTTCTTGTGATTTTTTGCTACTATCGGTTATCACTTCTCGAGATTCTAAATCACGAATATAGCTGTACACTTCTTCTGGTCGGCTAGGCAAATTGCTTGATTTTTGTGTTGGCACCTGAACTTGCACATTGTTCGGAATCACAGGAGCTGGCGCATTTTCTTTTAAGAGCCATAAACCTAGTCCTGCTGCTAACAATAAAACAATGATGAGCGAAAATAATGTTGATTTGTTCATGCCGCCCTTTTTCTTTTTAGAGCGAGCCATATAGTCACGTTGAGGCACAATGGTTACCTTATCAATTTTATATAGAATGAAATTCGTAAATTTTACTGAAAAAACAACCGCTTGCCTATCGTTTAAAAAACAGTTGTATCAAAATTATTGTAAACTTTTGTGAATAAAAGTTTAATTTAATTTCCCGATTGATGAGAAAGATAAATATCGAAACGATGATTTTTGGTAGTATGCGAAAAATCTGGCTTCATATCTGCCATAAACTGCGCATAATCCGGACGTTTCACAACCACTCGTTTTCGTGCTAAAGCTTTTGCGGGTAAAAATAAACTATCTGCGTCTAAATCCGCTCCAACCAAATGTTGAAAAACACGCATCTCTTTTTTCACTAATGCACTTTTTTGTTTATGCGGATACATCGGATCTAAATAAACCACGTCAGCTTGTTCTTTCTCACAATCCAGTTGTGCAATATGAGAAACAGCCACTAATTGCATCCTTTCTTGCATAAACTTGCCGATTTCTGCATCAGCATACGCACGAGCTAAACCATCTTCTAATAATGCCGCGACGACTGGATGGCGCTCAACCAAACGCACTTTACACCCAATTGCAGCTAATACAAAAGCATCACGCCCAAGACCTGCTGTTGCGTCAATGACCGTTGGGCAATCATTCCCTTTAATTCCAACTGCTTTGGCAACCGCCTCTCCTCGTCCACCACCAAACTTACGGCGATGAGCCATCACCCCTTCGACAAAATCCACGGCAATTGCCCCTAATTTAGGCTCATCTAGCTTACGGAGCTCTAAACGCTTGTCTGTTAAGACTAAAGCAAGCGGACTTTCTGATTGATGTGTAAGTTGCCACTTATCACAAATTGCGTGAAATTTCTCTTTTTGCGCAGACTCGTTAATTAGTTGAATCATACAAACCACTCATCCAAATGTGCTAGTAAACAATCTTTGCCTGCAAGCGGTTCATTTTGCCAAGCGATTTGCAACATTTCTGCATTAAATTGTTTTTCATATCGTGCTGAAATTGATTGATAACTGATATGCCAAGGCTCAAAGCCAACCTGTGTATTGTGAATGCCATCAAATGGAAAATAGAAGCCAAACTCAGCGGCATGTTGATGTAACCATTCAGCTAACGGTGCAAAATATCCGCCTTCTTCATATTCCCAAGGCTCAAGCTGCAAAGTTTTGCCTTCAGGGAGAAGATCTGGGTCAAAAATATCAATTTCAGTTCCCCAATGGTGGCGACTCATTCCCGGCACCGCAGACCAACGTAAAATCGCTTGAATTTTCTGCCATTCATCCAATTTGCTTACGTCTATTGGATTACCAGCATCATCATGCACCTTGCGTTGTCCTTCAAACTTCGCATTCCAAATTGACAGTTGACGCTCAAAGTCTCGATACGTAGAAGCGGGTTGCAAATTAAACCCTGCTTGTTTTGCCGCTGCTTGTAAAGCCAGAAATACTTCCACCACTTCAGCTTGTAAGTAATGTTTATCTGATAATGGATTTGGTAAAGCAACCAAATGTGCTCGACTTTTGCCTGTTAATAAAGCCGTTAAATTATCCATATACTTTCCTATGCTTCGAGTAAATTGGTTAAAATTTGATAATAAACTTCACCACATTTTGCCAAATCTTCAACACTGACACATTCATTGACTTTATGAATAGTGCGATTTAATGGTCCGAATTCGACGACTTCTGCGCCCATCAGAGCAATAAAACGACCATCAGACGTCCCACCACTAGTATCTAATTTCGGTGTAATTTGCGTTACATTTTCGACCGCTTGCTTAGCAGCTTGAACTAACTTTCCGTGACCTGCAAGAAATGGCTTACCCGATAAATTCCAACTGATTCGATATTTCAAACCATGCTTTTCTAGCATTTTGGCAACCGTGGTTTTAATGATTTCATCAGTAACTTCTGTGCAATAGCGTAAGTTAAATTGAACATAAAGTTCACCTGGAATCACATTATTACTGCCAGTTCCTGCTTGAATATTCGCAATTTGCAAGCTTGTTGCTGGGAAAAATTCATTTCCCTGATCCCATTGATACGTAGTTAATTCGGTTAAGAAACCTAAGGCTGTATGCACTGGATTTTCCGCTAAATGCGGGTAAGCAACATGGCCTTGAATCCCTTCTATATAAAGGTTACCCGTGATTGAACCACGGCGTCCGTTTTTAATCACATCACCCAATACTTGGCTACTTGAAGGCTCGCCTACCACAGCATAGTTCACGATTTCTTGGCGTGCCATTAAGGCTTCAACCACTTTAACCGTTCCATCTTTTGCCGCTGCTTCTTCATCAGAGGTAATCAGCAGCGCAATTTTGCCACGATGATTAGGATGATGCTTCACAAAATTCTCAGCCGCAATCACCAAAGCTGCCAGTGAACCTTTCATATCTGCAGCACCACGCCCATAGAGCATGCCATCCACAATTTCCGCAGAGAATGGTGGATATTGCCAAGCTTGTAAATCACCAACTGGCACAACATCAGTATGCCCAGCAAAAACCACACAAGGTTCAGCATCGCAACCGTGAGTAGCCCATAAATTTAATGTTTCACCAAACGGCATCCATTCAATTTGAAATCCTTGTGCTGCTAGCCTATTCGCAATCACTTGTTGACAACCCGCATCTTCAGGGCTAATTGATTCTCTGCGAATTAACGCTTGAGCAAGCTCAATAATTTGTGATTTCATCTTCTGTTGATTCCTTATTTAAAGCATTAGGGAAAAGCTACACCATACGCTTTCTCGTCAAATCCAATCAGGGCAAGCTCATCTTGTAAAATAATTGGGCGCTTAATTAGCGTTGGTTGTTCAGCTAATACTTTTAATGCGCTGGCGCGATCTAGATTATCCTTAACTGCTTGATCAAGGTTTCTCCAAGTCGTTGAGCGCTTATTGACTAATGCTTCCCAGCCAAAAGCCTTTTCCGCTTGATTTAACCAATTTACATCTAACCCATCTACACGATAGTCATGCAAACGATGCTCAACATGATGCGCTGAAAGCCAATTAAGTGCTTTTTTTACCGTGTCACAATTTTTAATACCATAAACAATAATCGTCATATTATGCCCTTTTAATTAAAATTATATTTACCCATCACTTCTAGTCGGATTTCTTGCTATAATTGATTCGATCTACAAAATGAGGAAATATTATGAATAAAATTCTGCTTACTTGCGGAATGATATGCTTACTCAGTGCCTGTTCTAGTGAAACATACACGAGGGCTAATCATACCGCAAATCAACCCAAACCAGCCACAAAATATAAAATATCTGATGAATTAGCCAAAAAATGGGTTATCGAGAAAAATAAGGCGCAACAATGCTTGTTCCCTAAAGAGAGCAATCGCATTGCTGCTGCGCAACCGTTTCTATATCAAATGGCTATTTATAATCACCCATTATTACAAGTCATTGGTGAGCAAAATTATCAAATCTTAAGCCAAAGCCCATCTTCACAACAATATGCAGCGGCAAAACTACGTAAATTTAACCACACCAAAAAAGCAAAATTTGGCAAAAGTTGGTGTAATGAATTACGTAAAGAATACGGCACTTTAGTGAAATTGGCACAAGCGCAACCACAAGCAACTAAAACGCTTGAGAATAAAGTTACCAAAAAGAAAAATGTACAACTAAACCGCCAAGCAATTAAGATTAAATTGCCACCAATACCAAACGTGTATAGCGAAAGTGACATTTTAGATGAAGAAATTACCACACAGGATACTGCGCCAATGTTGCCAATGCCACCGGCTCAATCAACGACGCCAACAGCACCAGCAACACCAGTAACACCAGTAACACCGCCAAAACCGGAAACGACACCAACGCCACCAGCTGTGGGGCCGGCCCCTTCAAGCTATGATGGTGATGAGCAAATTCGTATCAATAACGAACCGTTTAAAAGCGAAGTAATTCATTTCTAGTTTTAAGATACAAGCGGTTAAATTTACTGGCTGATTAACTAAAACTCACAAGCGGAAAAGAAACTATTCTTTTCCGCTTTTTATTATACATTTGGTAAATTTTAGGTAAGAAAAAACCGCTTGTAAAAACAAGCGGCTTAAATAATGGCGGAGGAAGTGAGATTCGAACTCACGGAGGGCGTAAACCCTCGCCGGTTTTCAAGACCGGTGCCTTCAACCACTCGACCATTCCTCCGTGTTGAAAACATATTCTAAATTGTACTCTCTAAAAAGAGAAAACTTACTGAAAAATCAACAAGTTAAAATTTGATGGCGGAGGAAGTGAGATTCGAACTCACGGAGGGCGTAAACCCTCGCCGGTTTTCAAGACCGGTGCCTTCAACCACTCGACCATTCCTCCGTTGAAAACAGGCGCAATCATACCGAGAGAAAGTTGCGCTGTCAAATAGAATTCATAAAAATACTTTTGATTGTATTTATATTAAACAAAAAAGCTATTTTCTGATTAACCAAACGCCACTTTCAATATGATGGGTATAAGGGAACTGATCAAATAATGCTGCTCTCTCAACTCTATGTGTTTGGCAAAGCTGGTTTAAGTTTTCCGCTAATGTTTCAGGATTGCAAGAAATATATAAAATACGCTCATAACCTTGCACCATATCTAAAGTTGCTTGATCTAACCCAGCTCTTGGTGGGTCAACAAAAATGGTGTTACATTCATACGCTTTTAAATCAATGCCTTTTAAACGATTAAACTCACGCACACCATTCATTGCTTGAGTGAATTCTTCAGCCGACATTCGAATAATCTGTAAATTTTCTACACCATTTTGCACAATGTTATATTGTGCAGAATTCACAGAAGATTTAGAAATTTCAGTCGCCAATACTTTTCGAAAATTTTCAGCTAATGCAATGGAGAAATTCCCGTTACCACAGTAAAGCTCTAACAAATCGCCTTCACTATTTCGGGTACACTCTCTTGCCCATTCAAGCATTTTAATGTTCATCTGTGCATTAGGTTGGGTGAAACTATTTTCAACCTGACGATAAATCAACGATTTACCATCCACCTTAAGCACTTCTTCTACATAATCACAATCTAAAGCAATTTTTTGCTTGGTTGCGCGCCCAATAATTTGAACATTAAATCCTTGCTTCGTCAGTCGCGTTTTAAGCGCTTTTGCCTCACTTTCCCATTGTTCATCAAGCTTTTTATGATAAAGCAAAGAAACTGCAATTTCGCCACTTAATGTGCTGAGGTAATCCACCTGAAATAGCTTACGGGTGAGCACTTCATTACCTTGAATTTCAGCTAATAACGCCTTCATCATTTGATTGATGAGGACACTCGCAATCGGAAACTCATCCACACGATAGCGCTGCTTGGTCGCTTGATCAAACATAATGTGATACAACTCATCCTCGCCAGCCGCATTTTTATCATGCCAAAGGCGAAACTCTGCGCGCATACGAAAATGATTTGGCGCAGATTCAAATACATCTAAAGCTGGTGGATTAAATGGCGCTAATAAAGCGGTCAGATTTTCTACTTTTTTTGCAAGTAGTTCGGGGTATTGCTCAATAGGTAATGTCATAACAGGAAATGAAAAAAATGCCCCTCTGATAGCAGAGGGGTAGAGATTAGGACTATTCTGTCGCGCTGAAATCATCGCCGGCATCGCTGCCTGCATTGCCTGAAAGGGTATAAATACGTTTGGTTTTAGTCGTTAAAGAACGATATTTTAACCAAGATTTCTCAATAATGCTTTGGGCAATTTCATCACCTTTCATCACAGCAACAAAGCGTTCTTCTTCTTGAGTTACCGGCTTACGCTCGCCTAATTCTAATGCTAAACACGCTTGACCGAATTGCTCTAAAGTTTGTGCTTCACGGATAGTAAAATCGCCGTGGCGAGAGAAACCGCGTGGATAGTTTTTATCATCAAAATAACGACGGGTAACACTAAAACTTTCTGCCATAATATGCCTCTTATTTTTACTTGAAATTGCCAAAAGAAAATTAACGCTCTATTAAAGCAAACCGCTAACGAATATGCAAGATTTAATGCAACAAGCGGTCGATTCTCATCAATTTTTTACAAAAAAACCTTCAAATTTGACCGCTTGTCATTCGAAATTTATGAGGAATACTCACAATAAATAGCGCCATAACAAAGCAATCCACAGCACGTACAATCCAAATTCCATGTTGTTTTAATGGAATAAAATCCATCATATTCCAACCAACAAAAGTAACACTAGATAACACGAAAGTTAGCAACCAAAATTGGCTTTTTTGGCGAGTTGTTTGCGTGCTAGTATGAGGATAACGTTTCGCCGTCGTCCGCAAATACCACGCAATACAAACCAATCCTAAAACAGTTCCGCCATACTGACACCACTTATACATTGGAATATAAAATTCTTGTTGTAAAAATGGCAACGCACGAACGAAAGTGCCTGATCCATGCGTGAAGTTATCTAAGAAAATGTGCGACAACATACCTACCCAAGCGGAAAAGAGAAAAATCAGTAGCCATAACCACAGGGGACGACGAGGTGAATCAGGCAAACGGTGCGACCAACGTTGAGGCAAATTAGCCCAAAGTGGCACTTTTAATACCGCAACATAGATCGCATAAAAGCATAAGCAAAGCGGTAAATTCAGCCACTCGCTATGAAAAATCGTATGCCCGCCATCTGCCGGCTTTCCTGATAAATAGTAAATAAAATCAGGCGACATTGAGCCCAAAACTAATGCTGGAAAATGAAAATATCGATGAGAAAGAGGCAAAATAATTGCAGGATGTGCAAGTGTAAATGGCATAGCAATTCAGATTGTTACGAGAATAAATTAACCGCTTGTATAAATTCTCTCATACAAGCGGTTATTTTTAGAGGCTAATTTACCAATTAGTCAATCGGGGGTACATAGGTGCCGTTTGCAATCGCATCTTTAATGCGGTTTGCTTCAGCTAAGACTTGAGCCAACAATGCTTTTACGTTTTCAAGCGTAGCAATCGGGCTTAATGTCGTCATTTTCAGGGATTGCTTATCGCCAACTTTAGTAACACCAATATTCGCTTCGCCACGGGCAAAAAGTTCATCCGCCACATTTTGGTTTAAGGCATCTAAAAATTCTGCTGGATAGCCTTTTGGCACTACACGGAATAGCACTGATGCGAACTGCGTTGGCACGAGCATTTCTAACTCTTCGGCTTCATTGATATAACCTTCTACTTCTTTGGTCAATTTGACACCATGGTCAATCATTGAAGCGTAGAGTTCTTCGCCTAATGCTTCCACGGTAAACCATAATTTTAAGGCATCAAAACGACGCGTTGTTTGTAGAGATTTTGCCACTAAGTTTGGTACGCCGTGCTCTTCATCATATTCTGAATTAAGATAATCTGCTTTGTAATCAATAAAACGATAGTTCGCTTGATCTTTAAGCAAGAATGCTCCACAAGAAATGGTTTGGAAGAAGTGCTTGTGGAAATCAAGTGTAATTGAATCTGTTAGCTCAATGCCATCTAAGAAATGACGGAATTCTTTAGAAAGCAATAACGCACCGCCCCAAGCGGCATCAACGTGTAACCATGCTTGGTATTCATCAGCCAGTTTTCGAATCGCTTTTAGATCATCAATCGCACCCGCATCGGTGGTGCCTGCCGTCGCCACAATACAAGCAACTATTTTACCTTCTGCTTTTAATTGCGCCAAAGTTTGTTCAAGCGCATTGACATCCATTTGTGCATTGGCATTCGATGGCAAAGTAACCACAGATTGGAAGCCCATTCCCATCATTGCCATATTTTTTTGCACAGAAAAATGCGCATTCTCTGAACAAATGACTTTAACTTTCTTCATGGCATCAACGGGAATACCATCACGTTGCACCGACCATTCTGAACCATCTTCATTTTTCCAGTGATTCGCAATCGCCCAATCGCGAGCTAATAATATGCCCATTAAGTTAGACTGTGTACCGCCCGAGGTAAACACCCCAGAAGTACCTTGTCCATAGCCTACTTTTTGGCGTAACCAATCAATCAAATGCTCTTCCATAATTGAACCTGCTGGGCTTTGATCCCAAGAGTCCATAGATTGGTTCGTGGCATTGATTAACACTTCCGCAATTTGGCTAGTAACCATCGTTGGGCAATGTAAATGCGCTAATGAATGGGGATGATGTACTTTTAAACTTGGATTTAAGAAAATTTCAACGAGGTGATCCAGCGCATTTTCTACGCCTACGCCAGCTTGGCTTGGTTTGAATCCATCAATCAAAGCACGCATTTGTTTGATTGAGCCACCCGTGTACATTTTGTCGTTTTTTAACCAATTTGAGACCGCTTGCACGGCTTTATTCATCGCATTTTCATAGTCTTTAATCGACTGCTCATCGCGACAAAAAAGGGATTGTTTATGTTGTTTAAGGTCTGACATAGCCATTCTTTCCTAAAAAATTCCCCTCTTTGACAAAGAGGGGGAATACAAGCGGTCAAATTTCGCAAAACATTTGCAAAATCTGGACCGCTCTTGATTAACCACGTACGGCTTTTAATGCATCTACAACAGATTGTTTAAAGCGTTTAATAAACTCTTCACATTCTGCTTGATTGATGTTTACCGCACAAAGTACACGCACAACGTTACCGCCACGTCCGCCGCGCTCTAACAATAATTTATTATTAAAGCAGGCTTTTTGGATAGCGACCGCAAGTTCGCCATCTTGTGGGTATGCGCCTGTTGCATCTTTGGCTTGACGTTCATCAACAATATCAATCCCCATCATTAAGCCTTTACCACGCACGTTACCGATACATGGGTATTCTTTGCTTAATTCGCGTAATGCGTTGGTTAAGTACTCGCCACGTTCTTTAGCATTTTGCGCTAAGTTTTCATTACGCATGATTTTTAGTGAAGCATAACCTGTTGCCATCGCTAATTGGTTACCACGGAAAGTACCAGTATGACCTGCTGGTTGCCAAGCATCAAATTCTTTTTTGATTGCAAGCACGGCTAATGGCAAGCTACCGCCTACCGCTTTTGACATCACAACGATATCAGGTTGAATGCCCGCATGTTCAAACGCAAACATTTTTCCTGAACGGCAGAAGCCCGCTTGCACTTCATCTACAATCATTAAAATGCCATGTTTTTGGGTTACTTCACGGACTTTTTGTAAGAAGCTAATTGGCGCTGGCACAACACCACCTTCGCCTTGAATCGCTTCTAAAATTACCGCAGCTGGTTTTACTACACCGCTTTCAACATCTTCAATAAAGTGTTCAAAATAATGTTCAACGGCTTTTGCACCAGCTTCACCACCAATGCCAAATGGACAACGGTATTCGTGCGGATAAGGTAAGAATTGCACGCCTGGCATTAAGTTTTGCACGGCATTTTTCGCACCTAAGTTACCCGTTAGTGATAATGCGCCATGAGTCATACCATGGAAACCGCCAGAGAACGCAATTACGTTACCGCGGCCAGTATAAGTTTTCGCTAATTTAATTGCCGCTTCATTTGCATCTGCGCCTGATGGGCCGGTGAATTGTAAAATGTATTCATCTTTCGGGAAGAACGACAATAATTCTTCAGTGAATGCATCTTTTAATGGGGTCGTTAAATCCAGTGTGTGTAAAGGCAAACCGCTATCTAACACATCACGAATCGCCTGCATTAACACAGGGTGGTTATGCCCTAATGCTAAGGTGCCAGCACCGGCTAAGAAATCAAGGTATTTGTTGCCTTCAACGTCAGTAACCCAGCAGCCTTCTGCTTTTTCATAAGCAAAAGGTAATTTACGCGGATAGCTACGAACGTTTGATTCCATTGCATCTTGGCGATCTAAAAAGTGTTTATTGGAAGCAAGAATTGCTTTTACAGGAGTGGTAATTGTCATTGATTAAAACCTTCTAAAAGAGGTGAAAAAAATAAGTCGGGTGCCTTGCGGGAAGCCTAAACTTTCTGTTTCTAAAAAACAGACGCCATGGGGCATTTGACTCGCTACTTATTAAAAAAAGCGTTTCAGCTTTTTTGTTTTTACCCTAATTGCCCAAAGAGGTTGGCTAGGTTGGAAACAGTTTGATGTAGGGCTACATCAGAACGGGCTTATTGTACATTTTTACTGCAAAATAGAAAGAAAATTCTACCGCTTGTCGCACAAGTGGGCGAATTCTAGGCAAACGTTTGCTGTCAATTTAAAAAATAACCCGCAGAAATCTGCGGGCTATTCTTGATAACTTAGGCTTTCACATTTTCTTTTAAAAACGCTAATAAAGCTTCTTTTGCAATCATCTGTTTTTCACCTGTACGGCGGTTTTTATATTCAATCTCGCCGTTATCAAGGTTTTTCTCACCAATTACTACCATATGTGGCACGCCAATAAGTTCCATATCAGCAAACATCACACCCGGACGCTCTTTACGATCATCGAAAATTACATCCACACCTTGTGCTTTTAAGGTTTTATACAGATCTTCTGCAAAAGCTTGGACTTTTTCAGATTTGTGCATATTCATCGGCACAATCGCCACTGTAAATGGTGCAATTTCATCTGATGGCCAAATAATACCGCGCTCATCGTGATGTTGCTCAATTGCAGAAGCCACAACACGGGTAACACCAATACCATAACAACCCATCGTCATAACAAGCGGTTTACCATCTTCACCTTGTACAGTCGCTTTCATTGCTTCAGAATATTTTTTTCCTAATTGGAAAATATGACCAACTTCAATACCGCGTTTGATTTGTAATACACCTTTGCCATCTGGGCTTGGGTCGCCTTCAACTACATTACGTAAGTCGAAAGTTTCTGGCATTGCCACATCACGTTCCCAGTTTACGTTGAAGTAATGTTTGCCATCCACGTTTGCACCACAGCTGAAATCTGACATCAATGCCACGCTACGATCAATAATCGCAGGAATGGGAAGATTAACCACCCCTAATGAACCAACACTGGCGCCAATTTTTGCTTTGATTTCAGCTTCGTCTGCAAACTCAAATGGATCAGCAACTAATGGGTGTTTTTGTGCTTTAATTTCGTTTAATTCATGGTCGCCACGAATCACTAAAGCAACAAGCGGTTGATTTTCATCAGCGCCTTTCACAATAAGGGTTTTAACCGTTTTTTCAATTGGTAAATTGAATTGTTCGACTAATTCTGCAATCGTTTTTGCGTTTGGCGTATCGACTAACTCCATTGCAGCTGTTGGCGCTTGACGCTCACCTACTGCCACAGCTTCAGCTAACTCAATGTTTGCTGCAAAATCAGATTCTGTTGAGAACACCACATCATCTTCACCGCTTGAAGCTAACACTTGGAACTCGTGTGAAGCTGAACCCCCGATTGAACCCGTATCCGCTTGTACTGCACGGAAATCTAATCCTAAACGGTTGAAAATATTGCTATAAACTTGATACATCACATCATAAGTTTCTTGCAAACTTTCTTGGGTAGTGTGGAAAGAATACGCATCTTTCATAATAAATTCGCGAGAACGCATTACCCCAAAACGTGGGCGAACTTCATCACGGAATTTAGTTTGGATTTGGTATAAATTCAGTGGTAATTGTTTATATGAAGACACTTCTCTGCGCACTAAATCAGTAATCACTTCTTCGTGAGTTGGGCCTAATACGAAATCACGGTTGCCACGATCAACAAAACGTAATAATTCTGGGCCATATTGCTCCCAGCGACCAGATTCTTGCCAAAGCTCAGCAGGTTGTACAACTGGCATTAACACTTCAATCGCACCACCTTTGTTCATCTCTTCACGGATAATATTTTCCACTTTTTTCAACACTTTAATCCCTGTTGGCAACCAGTTATATAAGCCTGATGCCATTGGGCGGATCATCCCTGCACGCAACATTAGCTGGTGGCTTACCACTTGTGCATCATTCGGGGTCTCTTTAAGCGTTGAAAATAAATACTGACTTGTACGCATTGTTTTTCCTATTTCGTAAATTTCGATTCAAAATGGCGCTATTTTAAAACAAAAAGCGGCCAGATTCTTAAAGAATTTTGCAAATTCTTCCTAAAATCTAACCGCTTGTTAAACATCTAGTCGGAGATTTTTAGTGTGATCGTTCCTATTGGAAGGTTAACAATATCATCCCAAGAGGCTGAATCATATATTCTAAATAATGGAACAACCTTTTTTACACATTCATAATCTATATATACAGGCCCTAGTGGCTTAGCTGCACCTGTAAAATGAATAATAGCAGGATTTACTTTTTGTTCTTTATTGTATAATTTCATATTGGCTAATTGGAAATTATACTCTTGGGATAATGAAACCCAATTATCTTTAAAATAAAAGTTTAATAAATCCTGATCTCCAAATAAAATCTTATCTTTCAATTCATTAGCCAAACTAAGTAAATCAGAAGTAAATGAAGCATAATTGCCTGATTGTAATTTATTTTTATTTAAATAAAGTACACCAGCATTAAAATAATCTTGATTGACATAAGAATGACCTAGTGAATTAACATAAGGATCAGAAACTGCACCAAGAGCATAATTTTCAAAATTATACAGATAAAATGGACGCGTGACATCTCCATTAATGACAATATCACAATCTAAATAAATCCAATAAGGGCTTTCACTATATTGAAACAGCGATGGAATATAAAAACGCAAATAAGTCGTTGTGGAAATATAAGTACTAGGATTGAACGACGCCAAATGATTTTCATCAAAATAAACTAATTTTAATGTGCTATTTCTTTTTTCAAAATAAGGCTTTAATCTATCCCCCCATTCAGGGCTAACATCACCAGTATACATAATAAAAACAGATAAATTCTGATTATGTGCTAGCAGTGATTTTAGCGTAACTTCAACATACCGAAGATAATTTGCATCTGTAGCTAAAACTACATTGATTTTTGACATTGAATTTCCTTAGTTTTAAGTTCTCAAAATATATGTGTATTTATTTGAAATAATAATTTATTCCGCTTCTTCTAGCACTAACCAACCTTGATCTAACCAATCACAAAGGGTATCTAGAAGTAATTCCAGCTCTTCTTGATCTTTTGCTTTAGAGGCCAATTTATTCCACGAAACCGAATCGCCGTTCGCAATGCGAATCAGCAAGTTCATTTCAGCTTCGTTCAGCTCATCAATCCACTCGCCATTCACGTAAACACGTTTCGGGTTCTCGGTATAAAGCATTTTCACATTGGCATCTTGTTGCACCCAACCGCCAGATTCTAATACTTCTTGCACTTCATCTGGATAATACTCTTCTTCCTCTTGCAGCTGTTCGTAACGACGGCTACTTACCGCTTTGGCAACGGCTTGTTCAAAGAGTGAATCAAATTGGTCAGATTCTTGCAACAAGTTAATCAATTGACGTTTTAAGGTCGCGACCATTTTCGGATCAAGCTGGGCATTCGGCTGTACATTTGGTGAAAGACGGAATGGAATATGGAATTCAGACACCCCAGCACTTTCTTGTTGTTGGGCTAAATTCTCGGTTAATTTCTCTAATAAATCTGCCGCATTCGGGAAACGTAAGCCGAATGAGAAAGTTAAAGAATCGCTTTCTGATACACCATAATGCGCCATACGAGAAGGAATATAGAGTACATCGCCTGGCTGCATGATTTCATCCACCACTAAATCGCCCATATCATCGAAAATACGGATAGGTTGATTTGGTTGGAATTCAGTAGAAGGATCACACCATTTACCCACTTGCCAGCGGCGTTCACCATAACCTTGCACTAAAAATACATCGTATTCATCGTAGTGCTTACCAACCGTGCCACCTTTTGGCGAGCAAGACACCATAATGTCATCACGCTGCCATTGTGGGATAAAGCCAAATGCTTGCCAAAGTTCACCTAATTCTGTTGACCATTGTTCAAGGTTTTGCACCATGACTGACCATTGCGCAGGTAAGTTTTGCAAATCTTCCGCCTCGAGCGGGCTGCGTTTAACCGACCATTGTCCGTCTTCGCATTGAATTAAACGAGCAGTTACATCCTCTTCTTGCGCCAAATCTAAAATATCTTCTGGCTCAAACAAACCGATAATTTGCGGCAAGCCTTGGCGAATAAGAAGCGGTCGTTTTTGCCAATAATTTTGCAAAAAGTCATGCGGCGAAATGTGTTCAGGTAAACAGAATGGAATGATCATAAAGCGTTCCTTCTTGGTCTTGTGTTGCAATTAGCCCTATTCTAGCGAGGTTTTAGCAATAATTCACGGAAAGATTGATAAAAGTGTGGAGTAGTTCTCAAAAATGATATTAAACCGCCAGTCTTGCTTGACAAAACCGAGCGTTACCGCTGTAATTGAAGTGAAATTTCCACCTAAAATAAATGAGGTCTTTATGAAAAAACTCGCAGTAGCCGCAAGTGCAGCAGTATTACTTGCCGGATTAGCTGGCTGTTCCACACAAACTTATATTGTGTCTAATCAAACAGCTTCGCAAACCGCAAGCTATGACAAAATGCAACATTTCTTTGTTGGGGGAATTGGTCAGCAATCTGAAAAAGATACCAAGGAAGTATGTCCTAACGGTAGTGTCGCAAAAGTACAAACTCAGCAAACCTTCTTAAATGGTTTCTTGGGTCTTATCTCTTATGGCATCTATTCACCACGTGATATGAGAATTTATTGCAAATAAGGAGTAATACGATGAAAAAATTTTTAGCAACACTATTAGCGGGTACAACATTATTACTTTCTGCTTGTTCAACACAAACCGCTTATGTAAAAAGCCCAGCAGGTAAATTAACCTATGAAGACAGCCAAACATTCTTCTTATTTGGTATCGGTCAAGAAAAAACAGTTAATGCCGTTGAAGTTTGTGGTGGTGAAGCAAAAATTGCAAAAGTTGAAAGTGAATTAACTGCACCAAACGTTTTATTAGGACTCGTGACATTAGGTATTTATACACCTCGTACTGCTCGCGTTTACTGCCAATAATTTAAAAACTTAAAAAAGGCTAACGATATAAATTTTATACGTTGGCCTTTTTTATTGAATGTTTGACACGTTTTATGCTGATACCTATCATGCTTCCCAAAATTGATTGATTTTTGAAATAGATTAAACAAAGGAATCACTATGCTCTCTTCTCAATTTTTACAAGAATATCCTGAGTATCAACAATTAAAAGATCAGGAATTCCAACTCCCTAGTGTTTATTCAGCAGCAGTAAAGCAATATGTCGAATATCCCACTTGTGAATTAATCGAAAACCGTTTACAAAAAGTCTTGCTACGAGATGATGTTGAGCAAATCCTACAAGTCACACAAAATGAAGATCAATCATTTAAGGTTGCGTTAGCAGGCGATGAAATAAGTTATTTATTTCGTATTGAATTTAAACATAACCTTCACCCTGACGCGTGGTCTTATGAAGCAGCAGAATACCGTCAACGTTATTTATTAGAAGATGAGCGAATGGAAATGCAACAAAGCCCACAAATTGTTGAATGCCTAGCTTATTTAGATTTAAATGCACCACAACAAGACACCATGATTCAACTTGCTGTATTAGATGCCGTAGCTGGCGAATGTTATGCAGTTGTTGATGAGATTTCGTCTGTCTTTTTTGGGGGAACTTGGTTGGCTGAAATGGCGATCTCTTATACGCCGCCAAATCCTGAAGTGAACTATATTATTCATGCCGTTAGCCCTGAAAACCCTGAAGAAGGCTACTGGTTACACACGCATGGTTTACTGAAATACGGTTTACCTGAGTTAGAAATTCTACAAGTTAAACAAAATAATATTTACATTTGCCAGTATCTCATTCAAACGTTAGCGTTACAGTTAATTGATAACCCTGAACTCTGGCTAGAAGAAAAATGCTGTTTAGCACGTTCTGAACAAGAAGAAATTTGGGTAAGTTTCATGCCTTGGCAACAAGCCATTACTTCCGATTTATTAGTGAAGAAAAAAGGGTTATTCCGTAAAAAAGTGTTGCCTTTTAATGGCGATATCCGTGATCGTGATGATGAAATGCACGATGCACCTTCTATCGTACTGTTTGCCAATATCAACGATCAAGTTTGTGCATTGAATGATTATGGCGATACATTAGATGATGAGACACATATTGTTCGCGCATTGCCAAATAGTGAAACTATCAGAATGTCTGCATTAGCCCAAGAAAAATTTGCACTTTATCAGCAATGTTTTCAAGCTAATCCGCCTGAAGTCGATAAATGGCACTATATTATTAAATTTGCTTGTACTTCTGAACAAACCGGGGCAACAGAACATATGTGGTTTGAAGTGCTAAGCATTGAAGATAAAGGCATTCAAGCAAAACTCGCAAATACACCATTTGAAATCCCTGAAATGCAAATGGATGAAATCTATTTCATGCCATCTGAGCAAATCACAGATTGGATTATTTACAGCACACCACTAAAAACTGCAATTACACCAGATTCAGTTTTTGAATTAAGAAGATATTTGAATCGCCACTAGCATGGAAAAACAAGCATTCATCGACTGAGCAAGACGATGTGTTTATTATCCATAATTTAAAAACTCTTGAAATAAGGCTAACGATATAGATTTTATGCGTTAGCCTTTTTTATGGAATAATTGACACTCTCTGTGCTTATACCTATCATTCTCCCCAATATTGATTGATTTTCTAAAAGAGCAAACTATGTCACATAATCAAACCGAATTACTGAAAAAATCCCTCGCTGAACGCATCCTTATTTTAGATGGTGCGATGGGAACGATGATCCAAAAATACAAACTCACCGAGGCTGATTTTAGAGGCGAGCGTTTTAAAGAAAGTGCGGTTGATTTACGTGGCAATAATGACTTGCTCACCTTAACCCAACCGCTGTTAATTTCTGCCATTCATGAGAAATATTTACAAGCGGGCGCCGATATTATTGAAACCAATACTTTCAGTTCTACCACCATTGCACAAGCGGATTATGACTTACAAGCGGTCGCTTTTGAGTTAAATTTTGCAGGTGCAAGATTAGCGCGTTTAGCCGCTGATAAATACAGCACACCAGAAAAACCTCGCTTTGTGGCAGGTGTGTTAGGGCCAACCAACCGTACAGCCTCTATTTCTCCTGACGTAAATGACCCGGGTTTCCGTAATGTCACTTTTATGGAATTGGTGGATGCCTATGCCCAAGCAACTAAAGGCTTAATTGAAGGTGGCGCAGATTTAATCATGATCGAAACCATTTTCGACACGTTAAACGCAAAAGCCGCCATTTTCGCCATTGAAACCGTGTTTGAAGAATTAGGTGTGGAATTGCCGATTATGATTTCCGGCACCATTACCGATGCTTCCGGTCGGACGCTTTCTGGGCAAACCACAGAAGCGTTCTACAACTCGCTTCGTCACGCTAAACCACTGACTTTTGGTTTGAACTGTGCGCTCGGCCCGAAAGAACTCCGCCAATATGTTGAGCAACTGTCTAAAATCAGCGAAACCTATGTGTCTGTTCACCCAAATGCGGGCTTGCCCAATGCCTTTGGTGGCTACGATTTGGGTGCAGAAGAGATGGCGGCACACCTTAAAGAATGGGCTGAAAGTGGCTTTGTGAACATTGTCGGCGGTTGTTGTGGTACGACACCAGAACATATCAAAGCCTTTGCGGATGCAATGCAGGGTATTGCGCCGCGTAAATTGCCTGAAATTAAAACCGCAATGCGTTTATCCGGCTTAGAACCACTCAATATTGATGATGAAAGCCTATTCGTGAACGTGGGTGAACGTAATAACGTGACAGGTTCGGCGAAATTCAAACGCTTAATTAAAGAAGACAAATTTGCCGAAGCCATTGAAATTGCCATCGACCAAGTGGAAAACGGCGCGCAAGTGATCGACGTCAATATGGACGAAGCCTTATTAGACGGCAAAAAATGTATGACCCGTTTCCTCAATATTATGGCGACCGAGCCTGATGCGGCAAAAGTGCCAGTGATGATCGACTCGTCTAAATGGGAAGTGATTGAGGCAGGTTTGCAGTCGGTGCAGGGTAAACCGATTGTGAACTCGATCTCGTTGAAAGAAGGCGAAGAAATCTTTATCGAACACGCTAAACTGGTGCATAAATACGGCGCCGCCGTAGTCGTAATGGCTTTCGATGAAGTGGGTCAAGCCGATACCGAAGATCGCAAAGTTGAAATTTGTAGCCGTGCTTATGACATTTTGGTGAACCAAGTCGGCTTCCCACCAGAAGACATTATTTTCGACCCGAATATTTTTGCGATTGGTACGGGGATTGAAGAACACAACAACTACGGTGTAGATTTCATCAACGCTACAGGCCGTATTAAACGCGCGTTACCACATGCGAAAATCTCGGGCGGGGTGTCTAATGTGTCTTTCTCCTTCCGTGGTAACAACGTGATGCGTGAAGCTATCCACGCTGTTTTCCTCTACCATGCCATTAAACAAGGCATGGATATGGGAATTGTGAATGCGGGACAGCTCGCAATTTATGACGATCTCGATCCTGAATTACGTGAAATTGTGGAAGATGCGGTATTAAACCGCAGCCCTGATGCCACTGAAAAATTACTCGATATTGCGGAAAAATATCGTAATCAAGGCAACGATGAAAGTGCAGTCGATTCTGTCGCAGAATGGCGTACTTGGCCAGTGGAAGAACGTTTAAAACACGCGCTGGTGAAAGGGATTACCACTTACATTGTGGAAGATACGGAAGAAGCTCGCCAAACATTGCCAAGCCCGTTAGATGTAATTGAAGGTCCGTTGATGGCGGGCATGGACGTAGTCGGCGATTTATTCGGTGACGGTAAAATGTTCCTCCCACAAGTAGTGAAATCTGCGCGCGTGATGAAACAATCCGTGGCGTATTTAGAGCCGTTTATCAACGCCACCAAACAAAAAGGCTCAAGCAACGGTAAAGTGGTGATTGCGACCGTAAAAGGCGACGTACACGATATTGGTAAAAACATCGTAAGCGTAGTAATGCAATGTAATAACTTTGAAGTGATTGACTTAGGTGTGATGGTGCCGGCAGACAAAATCATTCAAACCGCTATTGATGAAAAAGCGGACATTATTGCATTAAGTGGTTTAATTACCCCTTCTCTAGACGAGATGGAATACTTCTTAGGAGAAATGACTCGCTTAGGTTTGAATTTGCCAGTGATGATTGGCGGTGCGACCACCTCTAAAGAACATACGGCAATTAAACTTTATCCCAAATATAAAGAACACGGCGTATTTTATACCTCTAACGCTTCCCGCGCAGTGACGGTATGTGCGACATTGATGAACCCTGAAAGCCGTGCAGAATTATGGGAACAGTTTAAAAAGGATTATGAGAAAATTCAGCAATCTTTCTCTAACCGTAAACCACTTCGTAAGCAACTGAGCATTGAAGAAGCACGTGCAAACCGCTTTGATGGCTTTAGTGGTGAATGGGCAGATTACGTGCCGCCTAAACCAAACCAAATCGGTATTGTGGAATTTAAAAACGTACCGATTGCCGAGCTGCGTAAATTTATCGACTGGTCGCCATTCTTCCGCATTTGGGGCTTAATGGGAGGTTACCCTGACGCCTTTGATTATCCAGAAGGTGGCGAAGAAGCACGCAAAGTGTGGAACGATGCACAAGTGGTATTGGATGAATTAGAACAAAACCACAAACTCAACCCAAGCGGTATTTTAGGCATCTTCCCTGCGGAACGTGTAGGCGATGATGTGGTGCTTTTCGCTAATGAGGAACGCACAAAACCTATTGGCACCGCTTACGGCTTACGCCAACAAACCGAACGTGGCAAAAATAGCAAAAGCCCGTTTAACTTTGCCTTAAGCGACTTTATTGCCGATCGCGAAAGTGGCAAAAAAGACTGGATGGGTATGTTTGCCGTCTGTGCCGGTATTGAAGAAATGGAGTTAGTAGAAGGCTATAAAGCAGCAGGCGATGACTACAACGCTATCTTGCTACAAGCTGTGGGCGACCGCTTAGCCGAAGCCATGGCTGAATACCTGCACTTTGAGCTACGCACCCGCATTTGGGGCTACACGCAAGAAGAATTCGATAACCAAGGCTTAATCAATGAAAACTATGTTGGCATCCGACCTGCACCAGGTTATCCAAGCTGCCCTGAACATACCGAAAAAGCCTTGATTTGGGATTTATTAGAAGTCGAACAACGCATCGGTATGAAACTCACCGAAAGCTACGCCATGTGGCCGGCAGCTTCCGTCTGCGGTTGGTACTTCACCCACCCTGCAAGTAACTATTTCACACTTGGTCGCATTGATGAAGACCAAGCTCAAGATTATGCCAAACGTAAAGGTTGGGATGAAAGAGAAATGATGAAGTGGTTGGGGGTGGCGATGAAGTGAAATTTATTCTAGAAAAAATAATTATGTAATTTTACTAAAATTAAGGTTAATACAATGAAATATATACACAATATATCTGGAAAAATTGAGCATCTCGACTATGAAATAAACATTGATTTAAATGGTAAAAACTTAATTCTTGTTGGAGCTAATGGAGTCGGAAAAACATCAATATTAAATTCAATTTATAAAGCTATTACTATAGAGCTAGAAAAAAACAACTCTCAAATAGAGAATTTGAAATCCTCCTTAGCTTATTATAAATGCAATATAAAAAATTATCCTGAAGGATCAAATGAATATATAGACGTATTAAGTTCAATACAACGTTGTGAAAGAAGACTAAAAGAGTTTAATTTACCATTAACGCTTTCAATTCCTAATATAAGCGATTTTATTAGAGATTTTAATACAAAAAAAGCAATCAATTCTAATTTTTCCGCATACAGAACAAGTAGAATTCAAGCGACATCTTCATCAACATCTTTAGAGGAGGAGAAGAAAACTTCTCTTAATCTAGAATATGTGGGTTCTACATTAGAACAACATCTTTTGAATATAAGAGTCACTAAATCATTACTTATGACAGAGGCTAAAGATCATGTAAAAGCTAATAAATTCTCACAATGGTTTGATAATTTTGAGTGCCAGTTAAAATATCTTTTTGAAGATAATGACACAAAATTAGAGTTTGATGTTTCATCAATGAAATTCTATATTATTCAAAGAAATAAGAAATTTACATTTCAAAATCTCTCATCTGGCTATCAAGCCATTTTTGACATTTATGCGGATCTGTTAATGAGAACCGAACTGTTTGATATAACTCCAGATGAATTAACTGGTGTTGTACTAATTGATGAAATAGATGCCCATTTACATATATCTTTACAGAAGATAATTTTACCTTTTTTCATTAACTCCTTTCCAAAGGTTCAATTTATTGTAAGCACACATTCTCCATTTGTAATTAGCTCTAGTTCTAATACAGTAATTTATGATTTAACAACACAAGAACTTATTACAAACAATATAACATATTATTCAAATGATGCTATTGTGAAAGGATTGTTTCATGTAAATACAACTCATAGCATAGAACTCCAGAATATAATCGATGAACTGAAAGAAGTTATAGATTCAGATATTAATGACTCGAATAAATTAAGAGAACATATAAAAAAGCTAGAACCATTTAAAGAAAGCTTAACTAATTCAGCGAAAGTAATCCTATTATTAGCAGAAAACAAGGTTCTAGATATAGAGGAGAATAGATAAATGTTTTTTGTTAAAAGGGATCCACAAGTACCTAATAGTTTATCAAACACTAGAAAAGATTATCGTACTGACGAGGTTGTTAAAAAGTTAAATAAAATGTTTTTTGGTAAATGTTATTTATGTGAAAAAGATAACATCTCAGATATTGAAGTTGAACATCTCATACCACATCAGAACAATGAAAATTTAAAATATGATTGGAATAATCTATTTTATTCTTGTTCTAGATGTAACAGTATAAAAGGCATAAAAGAGAAAATTTTGGATTGTACAAATATTGATGCAGGTAAAGCAATAGAATTACGTTGCCCTTCATCTGATTCGGATCCAGTAATCGTTAGTTTAGGTTTGCTTAATGAAAACGAAGAAATATTAGCGACAAAAAAATTATTAGAAGAATGTTACAACAGTCGCTCTACTGGAATTAGAGGTATAAGCAGACAAGCTCTCATTGATGAAATAATTAAACATTATGCATGTTGGTTAGACCTTAAACTCAAATTACGGAACAATCTTCTCTCAACTAGAGAAGAAAAAGAAATTCTAGAAAAACTAGAGAAAATGTGCCAATCAAATTATCCTTTTTCGGCTTTTTGGAAGTGGCATATTTATCGCGATAATGTTTTAAAGGATAAAATTTCCATTTTTAATGAAGAATAAAATAATTTACCACTATGGCACACATTTCCCTATGTGTGCCTAATTTCACTAAAAAACACTCCAAAAACTCACCACACTTTTTATTCTCCAACGCTAACATTGAAAAAAACCTATCCTAAAAACAAATAGCAAAACAATTCTGGATTAAGTAAACTAACTCAAAAATCCTACCGCTTGTAAGGAACCCTATGAAAAAAATCATCTCTTTGCTTTGCTTAGTATTAGCAGCTTGTTCTAGTAACAAGACTTCATCTTCTCCTGAAGAAATCACATACATTTCAGAATCTTCAGGACTGCAACATATCAGTGATGATATCGTGTATATTCGAGATATTATCAAAACCCCAGATAACAAAATTTATTTACTTGGTGATACCGAAGATTACGAGTTTTCAGGGGCTGAAATAGAATATCTTCGACCTTTGTTACAACCCGAATACATCACACCAATGTTAAAAAAAGAAGACAAAAATTACGACCTTAGTATCATTATTTATGCTGATCGCAGCCATAATAATGTCCAGTTAAAATATCGTTTAAATATGCCGGTTAAGCATATAAAAACATTACGCCAAAGTCTTCAGGGGCTAAAACCACGCTGGACTAACTATTACAACGATGGAAGATGCAATACGAATGATTTCTTCTATCCAGCACCTGCTGACTGCAAAGGAAAAGAACGCCCAACTCAACTCGTATTCGAAATAGATGCCCAAGAAGATAGACTCAATGGGAAAATCGTAAAACTGAGTAACCGAGATGATATTATGAAAAATCCATCTCTTCCTATTGCAATAAGATCGTATGTATATAATTATCGTTTAAAAACAGATAAAGAAAAACGTTCAGAAAAATGGGAGAATACAAAAGAAGCTGCTAAAGACGGGGTTAAAGATACGCTAATGATTATTACCGCACCAATATGGTTGCCTCTCTATATCTATGGTTTCAGTGGCAGAATCGGTTAATTAAAATAACTTTATTTCAATAGCACCAACCCATTTGTTGGTGCTGTCTTTTTTTCTTATCTTCATAAAATTTTCTGGTATTAACTCGCCTATACAGAGAAAATAGCCAAAGAATACCTAATTCAGTAAACTTATTTAAAAATTTAACCGCTTGTAGGAATCTTTATGAAAAAAATAGCGCTTTGGCCTTGCTTATTTTTGCTAGTATTTTTTAACACGAATGGACCAGATTCTTACGAAAGTAAACCAACTGACTTTTTCACACAGCGTTTTGAGATGGATTATTTGGATTCTGAAGAAATCTCTATTCGTGAAATTATTCAAACTCCAGACAATAAAATTTATTTCCTTAGCGATAAGGAAGATTATGAATTTTCAGATGTTGAAGCGCATTATTTACAGCCATTACTTCAACCTGAATATATGAAATCTATTTTAGAAAATGATGAAAAATCTCATCTCTCCATGCATTTTATTGCTGACAGGAAAAATGATAAGGTTCAGATAGAATATAGTTTGACTATTCCTGTTGAATCTCTCAACACACTCCGCCAAAGCGTGGATGGGTTAGAAGAACGTTGGCATGTTACTTATGGCGAAGGCTGCTTTGCAGACCTTTTTGATAAAGAGCCTGCCGATTGTAAAAAAGAGAAAGGTGGGAATGAAATCAACTTTTATATGACAACCAAAGCTGTCAATGGAAAGATTACGAAACTGAATAACCGTGACGAAATACTTAAAAATCCCTCTTTTTCAGTGCCGATTAAAACGACTATCAAAAACTATTATCAAAAGTCAGATATTACTGTTTTTTTCGAGAAAAGTTATCTGAAACTAGAACCACTAATATACGCAATTGTTATAACTGGTATGTTTATTACGGCACCAATATGGCTACCTGTATCATTTATTTTATTTCTTATTACGTCAGTTAAATAATTCATCCCCATCTTTCTATTAAATGGCATTAACAAACCTGTTAGTGCCATTTCCTTTTTACATCTTCAAATAAAACGCTTGTGTCAGTTGAATAAATTCATCTGTATAGCGATTATTTTCATCATAAACCGTTAAGTCACGTTCAAATCTCGTTTGTGAATGCTTCGTGAATGTGATTATCCAGCGTTTTGGTGCTTGCCCTCTTTTAGTAATAATTTTGCAAATCTCTTGGCAAAAAAGACCGCTTGTTTGGCTTTGTTCGAGTAATTTTTCAGCGGCATCATTTGGCAAAATAAATATTATTTTTCCCTCTTCATTCAGCCATTTTTGCGCTTGCATTAACCAAGCAAAATGCGTTTGAACTGCACTTCTGGCAAGATCTCGCGCATTATCTGGACTACGTAAGGAATCCATAAAATAGGGCGGATTTGCAACAATGAGATCAAATTTTTGAGTGTAATCTGCTTCTAGCACATCATATTGACGTAACGCAATACGATCAGCCCATGGGGATCTTTGAATATTTTCTTTTGCTTGTTGATAAGCATTCGGTTCGATCTCTAACGCATGAATTTGGCAATTTGAATCTGTTCGTTGCGCTAACATTAACGCCACTAAGCCGGTTCCTGTGCCAAGATCTAAGGCTACATTAACGCCTTCTACATCGGCTATTGCGCCTAATAAAATGCCATCTGTATTTACTTTCATGGCACATTTATCGTGTGCGATGAAAAATTGTTTAAATTGAAAGCCGCTTGGTTTACTCATTTTCGTGATACTTATACAAATTTCGATGAAGATAAGCTATAATCGCATTGTTTTTTTACCTCTACAACAGAAGGAAACTAAAATGGGCTTAGAAAACGTACCAGCTGGTAAAGAATTACCAGACGATATTTATGTTGTGATCGAAATTCCAGCAAATTCAGATCCAATCAAATACGAAGTTGATAAAGAAAGCGGTGCATTATTTGTTGACCGTTTTATGGCAACTGCAATGTTCTATCCAGCAAACTACGGTTATGTGAACAACACACTTTCTTCAGATGGCGACCCAGTGGACGTATTAGTTCCAACTCCATACCCATTACAACCGGGTTCAGTTATTCGTTGCCGTCCAGTTGGCGTATTAAAAATGACCGACGAAGCAGGTGGCGATGCGAAAGTTGTTGCAGTTCCGCACACTAAATTAAGCAAAGAATACGATCACATCCAAGATGTAGGCGACTTACCTGCTTTATTAAAAGCACAAATCCAACACTTCTTCGAAAGCTACAAAGCTTTAGAAGCTGGCAAATGGGTGAAAGTTGAAGGTTGGGGCGATGTCAACGAAGCTCGTAAAGAAATCTTAGACTCATTTGAGCGTGCAAAAAAATAATCTTTTAATGCAAAATGCCAGAGGTCACTTTGGCATTTTTTCTATATAGCCATTTTTAACCTTACGGAAAATATTATGACTTTAATTAAAAAATTATGTTTATCTGCTTTTTTAGCAGCAGCCCTCGCTGCTTGTGTTAGTACTCAAGAAATGAACGCTAAAGCTTATGCTGGCTATGCACAAATGAAACAACAAAATGCGCGTGCAATTGATACTTCATCTTCAACAGCGAGACGTGTTCACACGGTATTCAATCGCATGAAACCTTATGCAGAAAAAGCCAATACTACTGGCGTACCATTCCAGTGGGAAATTACGGTTTTCCGCACCAACGAGCTAAATGCTTGGGCAATGGCAGGCGGAAAAATGGGCTTCTACACAGGCTTAGTTGATCGTTTAAAAATGACAGATGACGAAATTGCCACCGTAATGGGCCATGAAATGGCGCACGCATTAAAAGAACACAGCAAATCAGCGCATAACTTTGAAATGACAACGGGTATCTTTGGTGCAATCGCAGATGCGGCAGCTTCTGCTGCATTAGGCGCAGACACAGGTGGTTTATTAAGCACAGGGACAGATCTGATCGCAAACAAACCATTCTCCCGATCACAAGAAACCGAAGCAGATGAAGTCGGCTTAATGTTAATGGCTGAATCTGGCTATAACCCTTCAGCAGCACCAAACGTGTGGGTGAAAATGAGTAAAGAATCTGGCGGCAGCGGCGGCATTTTCTCTACTCACCCTTCAAACGAAGATCGTCAGGAAAATCTAGAACGTCTGATTCCTGAAGCAATGAAACTTTATAAAGCGAGCAAACGCTAATCGGTTCAAACTTGAGCTCCGATGAGCCAAAAGTAGCAAAACTGATACACTATCACTATTTTCAAGCGGTTGAATTTCGCAAATTTTTTGCAAAATCCTACCGCTTCCATTTTTACAAGAGGAACAACAATGTCTAATTTCGCAATGGTATTCCCAGGTCAAGGCTCTCAAGCAGTTGGGATGTTAGCTGACCTTGCCCCTCAATATCCGATCGTAGAAGCCACCTTCAAACAAGCAAGCGATGTGCTTGGTTATGATTTATGGGATTTAGTGCAAAACGGTAGCGCAGAAGACTTAGGACAAACTCAACGCACACAACCTGCGTTATTAACCGCTTCTGTGGCGATTTTCCGTGTATGGCAAGAAAAATTCCCCGAACTGAAACCATCAGTCATGGCAGGCCACAGTTTAGGCGAATACTCTGCCTTAGTATGCGCTGGCGTGTTAGATTTCCAAGATGCCGTAAAATTAGTGGAATTACGTGGTAATGCAATGCAACAAGCGGTGCCTGCTGGCACTGGCGCAATGTTTGCGATTATCGGTTTAGAAAACAATGCAATTATCAATGCTTGTGAACAAACCGCAAAAGAAACGGGCGAAATTGTTTCTGCCGTGAATTTTAACTCACCAGGTCAAGTTGTTATTGCAGGAACTAAAACCGCAGCAACTCGCGCAGGCGAGCTTTGTAAAGAAGCTGGGGCAAAACGTGCGTTACCATTAGCCGTTAGCGTGCCTTCTCACTGTGCATTGATGAAACCTGCTGCGGAAAAATTAGCTGAAGCATTGCAAAATATTCAATTAAATGCACCGCTTGTACCGGTTATCAACAATGTAGATGTTAGTGTAGAAACAGACTCAGATAAAATCCGTGATGCCTTAGTTCGTCAGCTTTATAGCCCTGTACGTTGGACAGAAACGGTTGAAAAAATGGCACAAGATGGCGCAACCACATTATATGAAATCGGCCCAGGCAAAGTATTAACCGGTTTAACCAGCCGTATCGTCAAAGAGCTTTCAGCAAAAGCAGTCAATGATGTTGCATCATTGGAAGCGGTGTTAGCGTAATTTTTTAATTCAATAGTGTGTAATAAACTTCGCAAAAACGGGATTTATTACGCACTAAAAAAACAAAAGGAACAAAAAATGCAAGGTAAAATCGCATTAGTGACTGGCGCAACCCGTGGTATCGGTAAAGCCATCGCAGAAGAATTAGTTGCAAAAGGTGCAACCGTTATCGGTACAGCAACCTCTGAAAAAGGTGCTGAAGCTATTTCAGCTTATTTAGGCGATAAAGGTAAAGGATTTGTGTTAAACGTGACCGAACCTGAATCTATTGAAGCGCTTCTAGCTCAAGTGAAAGCTGAATTTGGTGATATTGATATTTTAGTGAACAATGCTGGCATTACACGCGATGGCTTGTTAATGCGTATGAAAGATCAAGATTGGTTCGATATTATTCAAACTAACCTCACTTCAGTTTACCGTTTATCAAAAGCAGTATTACGCCCGATGATGAAAAAAGGCGGACGTATTATCACCATCGGTTCTGTGGTAGGTTCTATGGGTAACCCTGGTCAAACAAACTACTGCGCAGCGAAAGCGGGCTTAATTGGTTTCTCAAAATCATTAGCAAAAGAAGTCGCTTCACGCGGGATTACAGTTAACGTAGTCGCACCAGGCTTTATCGCAACAGATATGACCGATGAGTTAACCGAAGATCAAAAACAAGCGATTCTTAGCCAAATTCCAGCAGGGGAATTAGGTTCAGCGCAAGACATCGCAAAAGCCGTTGCATTCTTAGCTTCAGATGATGCACGTTATATCAATGGTGAGACCTTACACGTTAATGGTGGGTTATATATGAACTAATCGCCTACAAGCGGTTTAATTTCTGCCGAATTTTGCTATTATGCCAGCTCAGGTAAAAGCAAGATTCGGCATTTTACTTTTATTATTTTTCTTTTTTTAATCTTTGTGTGTGTTTTATGACTAAAAATAATTTTGTTGTTGGCTTTATGCTATTTGCCATCTTTTTTGGCGCAGGTAACCTAATTTTCCCGCCTAAACTTGGGCTAGAAAGTGGAGGACATTTCTTACCGGCTATCCTCGGTTTTATTACAACCGGTGTTGGCTTGCCGCTATTAGGCATTATTGTGAGTGCCTGCTATGAAGGTGGTTATAAATCGGCATTAAACCGAATTCACCCTTGGTTCTCACTGATTTTCTTAGCGGCAATTTACCTTTCAATCGGGCCATTTTTTGCTGGCCCTCGTACAGGGGCAACGGCTTATGAAATGGCGGTTTTACCGTTTCTTAAAGAACCAAGCAGCATCTCACTATTCATTTTCACACTTATCTATTTTTCCTTAACCCTCTGGTTGAGTCTCAACCCTTCCAAAATGGTTGACCGTATCGGCGCAATTTTAACGCCTGTGTTAATTATTAGTATTATTGGTCTAGTTATCCGTGCTTTTTTCTTACTGAATACAGAAACCATTCACCCTGCAGTAAGCGAAAACTCTTGGTTATTTAAAGGTGTTATCGACGGATATTTCACCATGGATGCACTAGCATCACTTGCCTTCTCTGTTATCGTATTAAATGCGATTAAAGCGAAAGGTGTCAGCCCTTCTGCATTGATTAAACAAACCGTAGTGGCAGGCGTTATTGCCGCGAGTGCTTTAGGCGTGATTTATTTCTCATTAGGTTGGATTGGTAACCATATTGAAATTAGCCAAGAAACCCTTGCGACGTTAGAAGCCAATAAACAAGATCTTGGTACTTATATTCTAAACACTATTACCATTCAGGCATTCGGTGAATATGGTCGAATGCTACTAGGCATTATTGTATCGCTAGCTTGTTTAACCACCGCCGTTGGTTTATGCGCATCAGTCAGTGAATACTTTAATGAAGTGTTCCCAAAAATCAGCTATCGTACCTATGTGATTATTTTCTGCTTATTAAGTATGTTAATTGCCAACTTAGGGTTAAAAGAAGTCATTACGCGCTCAATTCCTGTGTTACTGATTCTTTATCCAATTGCAATGACAGTAATCTTAATGCTAGGAATCAACGCATTACACCACATTCCGCTATTAGGACAACGCCTTGCAGTGGGGCTAGTGACCATCATCTCAATTTTATCGGTAATTGGTACTGGCTTTACTGATCAACTACCATTTAAATCTTATTCCATGGAATGGATGCCGTTTGCAATAATTGGTTTAGTAACAGGTTATATCATTCATCATTTAATCAAAAAACGTTAATCCAACAAGCGGTCAACTTTGCAAAAAACTTTGTAAATTTGACTGCTTTTTTATTTTATAAGGAATCTTCATGCCTGAATTACCCGAAGTAGAAACTAGCCTACGCGGTGTCGAACCTTACTTAGTTGGGCAAACTATTAAAGCTATTGTTTTGCGCGTGCCTAAACTCCGCTGGGCCATTCCTCATGTCTTAACAGAAATGTCTGGCGCTATTATTCAACGCCTTTCTAGACGTGCGAAATATCTGATTCTTCATACGAATCAGGGAGATATATTGATACATTTAGGGATGTCGGGTTCATTAAGCATTCTTCACTTAGAAGATGAAATCGCCCCTAATAAACATGACCACGTTGATTTAATTACCGAATCAGGTGTGGTATTGCGTTATAACGACCCACGCAAATTTGGCTGTTGGCTTTGGGCTGAAGATGCATCAGAACATGAACTCATTCAGAAACTCGGGCCTGAGCCGCTTTCTGAGGCATTTAATACCGATTATCTCTTTAAGAAGAGTCGAGGGAAAAGTGTCGCTGTCAAAAACTTTATTATGAATAATGATATCGTGGTTGGTGTAGGTAATATCTATGCATGTGAATCGCTATTTATGGCAGGAATTCATCCAGAGCTGATTACACAAAACCTGACACGAAAACAATGCGAACGGTTAGTCACCGTAATTAAATCGGTGTTAGAGAAAGCTATTCAACAAGGTGGAACGACTCTAAAAGATTTTATTCAACCTAACGGCAAACCTGGTTACTTTGCACAAGTTCTCCAAGTTTATGGGCGAAAAGGAGAATCTTGCCATGTTTGTGGAGAGTTAATTCAAGCAAAAGTTATTGGGCAAAGAAATAGCTATTTCTGTCCAAATTGTCAAAAACTCCCGCTTTCCTCAATAAAATAAAAATTCCTTTCAAACAAAAAAGGCGAACTATTTAAATTAGTTCGCCTTTTATTCTCATCTCATGTTTATTGGGTATTAAGCACTACGTTTAGCATCTAAAGATAATTTACCTGGGCCAATCACCATGAAAATTAAAAATGCCATGCAATACATAATGGCTAATTCGCCTTTGTTTGCTAACGGATTAAAAATCGTTTCTGCGCTCATATGCATAAAGAAATAAGCATAAGCCATTTGACCTGCTAATAAGAATGAAATTGGACGAGTAAATAAGCCTAATGCTAATAATAATCCACCTGCAATTTCTAAAATACCACCAACAATCATCATTGGATCAGTAACTGCACCATTTCCACCGGTCATTGACATTGGATATTCAAAGAATTTTGCAGTACCGTGAAGTAAAAACATATAACCAATAACGATACGAGCAAGTAAAAGTACAACAGGGGTAAGTTTTTCAAAAGTTGAATTCATAAGTTCCTCTAAAATAAAAATAGAATATTTGTTTCTCAAATACGAGGCTTATTTTACCCTATATTATTTTTCAATAAAGTAGATAATTGGAAACATATTATTTCCTATAAATGAATAATCCTAATGCTAGGGTAATGAAAAAGTAGACTATTAAAAAACGAATAACAAAAGTAATGTGAAGAAGTGGAGGGAGAGTTTATATCATCATGGTAAATACGATTTAAAATCTTTC
>NZ_AFNK01000004.1 GCF_000238795.1 Haemophilus sputorum CCUG 13788
CAGCTATGCTATAGCTAATAAAAGATATTTTTATCAGAAATAAAATAAAAGCAGATAAATGAAATTTATCTGCTTTTTTGCATTTCAAAGAATTATTTATTTGGTGCTTGTGCTAACAATTTAGTTAATAACATCCAGTAAATAGAAACCGCTGGAATATGCACTTTCTCATCTGGTGAGTGAGCATTGCGAATAGTCGGCCCAATAGAAACTAGATCCATGTTTGGATAAACTTTTTTAATTAAGCCACATTCTAATCCCGCATGAATCACTTTAATTTGAGTCTCATAACCAAGTACTTCGTCATAAATGGCTTTAGTTAATGGCACAATTTGTGATGTAGTGTCTGGTTCCCAGCCAGGATAGTTACCAGAAAACTCTGCTTGTGCACCAGTTAGTGCTGCCAGTGAGCGGATTTTATTTCTAATTGCTTCTTTTCCACTTTCTACTAATGAACGAGAAAGAATAGTTACGAAAAGAGATTCATCTTTAATCCCTACAATTCCTACACTTAACGAGGTTTCTACGACATCTTTTACAATATCGCTTTGACGAATAACGCCATTAGGAAGTAAATTGACTAAGTGAATGATTTTTTGGCTATCACTTGTAGTAAATGAGGTTTCGCTTGGTATATTTTTCTCAATAAGTAATTGGTATTGTGGCTCAGCTAATCTTAATTCTGTTTGAATTGTGTCACTAACGCGTTGAATACAAGCGGTTAGATTTTCCTGATCTTTTGCAAAAAAGTTAATCGTTGCTTGCGCTTCCCTTGGAATAGCATTACGCACTGAGCCTCCATGAATGTCCGTAATAGAAAATGCAATTCCTTCAATTTCAGCAAGCTGGCGAGCTAATAATTTAATAGCATTTGCACGGTTAGTGTGAATATCACAGCCAGAGTGCCCACCTCTTAACCCTTTAAGAGTCAGTGTTAATGCTGTATCAAATGGATTTTTTTCACGAGTTAGCGGTAAATTCAAGTTCACATTTTCGCCACCAGCACAGCCGATATAGATTTCTCCATTATCTTCGGTATCGGTGTTAATCATAATATTAGCGCTTAACCAATTTGGGCGGAGCCCTAATACACCCTCCATGCCGACTTCTTCAGTCATCGTTAACAGCACTTCTAATTCTGGATGTGCAATGTCAGTGGAAGATAGCACAGCCATGCAAGATGCCAAGCCGATACCATTATCTGCGCCTAGTGTGGTTCCTTTAGCTTTAACCCATTCGCCATCAATATATGGTTGAATAGGATCTTTAGTAAAATCATGCGGTGTATTGGCATTTGCTTGTGGCACCATATCTAAGTGCGCTTGTAATGCGATAGTTTGACGATTTTCCATTCCAGGTGTTGCAGGTTTACGGATAAGCAGATTGCCAGCTTCATCGCGTTCAGCAAAGAAATGTTGTGATTTTGCCCAATTAAGTAAATATTCGGCTAAAGCATCTTCGTGGTAGGAAGGATGGGGAATCGTACAAATTTTATCGAACCATTGCCATAAGGCTGTTGGGGAGAGTGTTGAAATTTCAGACATAGTAACCTCTAACGTTGTTAATATGTCTGAAATCATATCATATTGTGGGAAGAGCTTTAATTGAATTCTAATTCTACGGCATTTTCGCCAAGTAGTCCTTTAAGTTCAGTTAACATTTCTTCTTTTGGGGTAACTCGCCATTCGACTCCTCCACGTAATAGTACGCGTCCAGCTGGGCTTTGATAATAAAAATTAAGCGGGAGTGTACCAGCTTTATAAGGCGTAATAATCGTATTTAATGATTTAATAAAGCCATCCGATAGCTGCTCGGCTTGAATCGCTAATGCAAGGCTTTTGGCATGTCTTGCACGACTTTCATCTAAGGTTGAAAGTTCTCTAACAGACATTTTTAAGCCTCCACTAAAATCATCAAATTGAATAGAGCCAGTGGCGATAACAATCTGATCTTTTTGCAAAAGTGCACCATAGGTTTCTAATGCTTCAGAAAAGAGTGTGATATCCAATTTACCCGAACGGTCTTCAATGGTTCCAATACCTAAACGGCTTCCTCGCTTGGTGGTGGCAATTCGTGCATTGACGATAATACCCGCTACAGTTACCATCTGCCCACGTCGTGTAGGTTGTAACTCATTTAAGCGGATAGGTGCATAGTGAGACAACTCTTTTAGGAATCGTCCAATAGGATGACCACTTAAATATAATCCGAGCGTATTGCGTTCACCTTCTAAAATCACTTGTTCTGACAGCTTAGGTGTATTGGCATATGCATCTTGCACTTCTTCTGGCGTTTCCGTAAGCACCCCAAACATATCGCTTTGACCTAATGCTTCCATTTTGCTGTGTTGATCGGAAGCTTTTAGCGCATCTTCAAGATTTTTTAATAAGGCAGCTCGGTGTGGGCCTAATTTATCAAAGGCACCAGACATAATCAGTGCTTCAAAAGTTCGGCGGTTAATCTTTTTCAGATCAACGCGTGCAGTCAAATCGAAAAGATCTTTGAAAATGCCATCTTGACGAGCTTCAAGTAAGGCTTCGATTGGGCCTTCTCCTACGCCTTTAATTGCGCCTAATCCGTAAACAATTTCACCTTTTTCATTTACACTAAAGCGATGTTTTCCAGTATTCACATCTGGTGGCACAATGGTCAATCCCATATTCATGCATTCATCATAAAGGCTCACAATCTTATCGGTGTTATCCATCTCAGATGTCATCACTGCAGCCATAAATTCTGCAGGATAATGGGCTTTCAGCCATAGAGTTTGATAAGAAACCAATGCATAAGCAGCAGAGTGAGATTTATTGAACCCATAACCTGCGAATTTTTCTACAAGGTCAAAGATTTTCATGGCTAGATTGCCATCAATCCCTTTGTTAATTGCACCTTTTTCAAAAATTTCTCGCTGAGCCGCCATCTCTTCTGGTTTTTTCTTACCCATAGCTCGGCGTAATAAATCTGCTCCACCCAGCGTGTAACCAGCAAGCTCTTGCGCAATTTGCATCACTTGCTCTTGGTAAACAATCACGCCGTAAGTCGGTTCAAGAATTGGCTTTAAGCATTCATGTTGATATTGCGCATCAGGGTAGGAAACTTCTTCAATACCGTGTTTACGGTCGATAAAGTTCTGCACCATGCCAGACTCAAGCGGGCCTGGGCGGAATAAGGCTACTAACGCGATAATATCTTCAAAGCAGTCCGGTTTAAGGCGAGAAATTAAGTCTTTCATACCGCGCGACTCTAGCTGGAAAACCGCAGTCGTTTTGGCCTCTAATAAGAGTTTAAAAGATTTTTCATCATCTAGTGGAATGCTTTCGATTCGCACAAGTGGTTTACCTTCGCGTGCTAATCGCGCGTTAATCATCTCTAGAGCCCACTTGATGATAGTTAGCGTACGCAATCCTAAGAAGTCAAATTTCACTAGGCCAGCATATTCCACATCATTTTTATCAAAATGTGTGACGGGATGCATACCTTCAGAATCACAATAAAGCGGTGAAAAATCTGTAATCGCAGTTGGTGCGATAACCACGCCGCCAGCATGTTTACCAGCGTTACGGGTAACCCCTTCTAGCTTACGAGCCATGTCGATGAGATCTTTAACTTCTTCATCCGCCTCATATAATTCGCCTAACTTAGGTTCTGCTTCAAACGCTTTACTAAGGGTCATGCCGGGATCAGGCGGAATTAGTTTTGAGATGCGATCAACAAAGCTATAAGGATGACCAAAGACTCGCCCTACATCGCGGATAACTGCTTTTGCAGCCATTGTGCCAAATGTAATGATTTGTGATACTGCCTGACGGCCGTAAGTATCAGCAACGTGTTCAATCACCTGATCTCGACCATCCATACAGAAGTCGACGTCAAAGTCTGGCATGGATACCCGTTCTGGGTTGAGAAAACGCTCAAAGAGTAAATCAAACTCAAGCGGATCTAAATCAGTAATTTTAAGGGCGTAAGCGACTAAAGAACCTGCGCCAGAGCCTCGTCCTGGGCCAACAGGAATCCCATTATCTTTTGACCACTGAATAAATTCCATCACGATCAAGAAATAGCCAGGGAAACCCATTTGGTTAATTACATCAAGCTCAACTTGCAAACGTTCGTCATAAACAGACCGCTTGTCTGCACGTTCTTTGGGATCAGGAAATAAGAATTCCAAGCGTTCTTCTAAACCTTCTTTCGATTTTTTCACAAGAAAATCTGCGGTAGAGAGTTCGCCTGTTGGAAAATTGGGTAAGAAATACTCGCCTAAGCGTACGTTTACATTACAACGTTTTGCAATTTGTACGCTATTTTCAACCGCCTGTGGTAAGTCGGCAAACAGTGCGCACATTTCTTCTTCGCTTCTAAAATATTGTTGAGCAGAGTATTTTTTAGGGCGTCTTGGATCGTCTAGTGTGTAGCTATCATGAATGGCTACACGAATTTCGTGCGCATCAAAGTCATCCTCTTTTAAGAACATGACATCATTGACTGCAACTAGCGGAATTTGGTGCTTTTGGGAAAAGGGAACAACCGCTTGAATATAGCGTTCTTCATCCGTTCTGCCTGTTCGACAAACAGAAAAATAATAGTGATGAGGAAAATGAGTTTGATAGAAGGCTAATAACTCTTCCGCTTCAGCCTCATTTTCTTTTAGTAAGCTTTTGCCTACATCGCCATTTCTGCCGCCAGAAAGAACGATGATTCCTTCGTTTCGTTCAGCAAGCCAAGCTTTTTCCACAATAGGAAATTCCATATAGCCTTGCTGATAGGCTTGTGAAAGCAATAGTGTGATATTGTGGTAGCCAGTATCGTTTTTGGCTAATAAGGTCAACTCAAAAATTTCTTCACTGTCTGGATTAGCACGCATATAAATATCGGCCCCGATAATCGGTTTTAATCCGCTGCTCAGTGATTCACCATAAAATTTCACTAAACCGCAGAAGTTAGTAAAATCCGTGAGTGCCATAGCCACCATTTGTTGGTTAACAGCAGTTTTTACTAAGGGCTTAACTTTGGCAAGTCCATTGATCATGGAGAAATCACTATGAACTTGAAGATGAACGAAACGAGGAGTTGACATATTTTCTTATTTAAAAAAGACCACGAAAGCAGCGCTTTCGTGGTTTGTGGGTTAATCACGTTTTTTTGCTAGTAGCCACCAAACAATGGTTAAGCAGATTAAACTTGGTATGAGCGCACCGATAAAGGTTGGAATCCAGGTAAAGACTAACGTCATATTCCCGAACGTAATGTTCGATACGTAGAATACAAAACCCGCGATAATACCGATAAATAGCTTGGTTCCCATTGCACTACTGCGTAGTGGACCGAATACGAAGGAAATGGCTAACAACATCATCACTGCCATTGAAATTGGCTGGTAAAGCTTGCGCCAGAACGCAATTTCAAAGCGTTTTGGATCTTGTCCGGTTTCTTTTAAGAAACCAACGTAATCCGATAAACCTGAAATAGAAAGCGATTCAGGTTTAAGTGAAACAATACCTAATTTGCTTGGCGTAATAGTCGTTTGCCAAGCTTGGTCTGCACCTTTAGTTTGTTCAATTTGATTATCACTAATCGCCGATTTTTCTACGTTTTGTAGTTGCCAATGATTGTCTGCATAGATTGCGCGTTCCGCTTGGGTAACCGCTTTTAGCGCTTTGTTATCAAAATGGTAAATCGAGATGTGATTTAATTCTCTTTCATTATTGATATGGCGAATATAAATAAAATCTTGCCCATCTTTAGCCCAAAATCCTCCTGTTGTGGCTAACATTGAGCCACCACTTTGTGCGATTGAACGCATATTTCGCGCATATTGTTCGGTTTGTGGAATGCCCCATTCACTTAAAAACATGGTTAAGAAAATAAGCGGAAGGGCGGTTTTCATTACTGCTAGGCCAATACGAAAGCGAGAAAAGCCTGATGCTTGCATTACCACTAATTCACTACGGCTAGCAAGGTTACCTAAACCTAGTAAACCACCAATTAGCACAACAACGGGAATAATTTCTTTAATATCGCTAGGTAACATTAACAGCGCATAATAAGTTGCAGAAAGTCCATCATAACTGCCTTTGCCGACATCTTTGAATTCTTCTACTAATTTAACGATAAAAATTAAACCGCTAATTGCTAATAGCACAGCAAAAATACTGCCTAAAATACTTTTGCCGATGTAGCGCTCAAGAATATTCATACCTAATAATTTCATTATGCCCCCGTCTTTTTCAAGCTAAAGCGATAACGAACCGCTGAAATGAATTTACTGTCCCACGCATTCATGATGATGCCTAATACTAAAAAGAATGTTGAAACCAAAGGCATCCAAATTGTGGTGTCTAATTTACCTGATGCGCCTGCTGATTTCAGCGAGCTTTGTAGCAAGAAATAAATAAGATAGAGCAACACTGCTGGAATAATTTTAGCAAAGCGACCTTGGCGTGGATTTACACTACTCATTGGTACGGCTAACATTGCCATTAACGGCACGGCTAGTACTAAAGCAAAACGCCATTGTAATTCAGCTTGTGCTTCTGGAGAGTTATCGTTAATTAGGCTACTAAAGGTTGCTCGTTGCATCAACTTCTCACTAGAATTTACATCTTGATAACCTAAATAGGCGGTGTACTTTTCAAAATGTGCAATGCGGAAATCTGCTGTTGTGGCTGTCCCTTCGTAACGAGTACTGTTTTTTAGCGTTAAAAGTTGGTCACCGTTAGATAAGCCTTGTAGCTCGCCTTTGCTTGCCACTACAACAGATGGACGATTTTTCTTTTGTTGATCCGGCTGGAAAACATAAATGTCGTTAAGGGTATTTGCCTCATTATTGATGCTTTCAATAAATAGCACATACCCCCCTGCACTCATAAATTGGCCTGCAGATAAGGCAGAAAAACGGGGGTTAGATTTCGCTTCTGCTAACATTTTACTTTGGGTATCAATTGCCCATGGAGTCAGCGTAAAGACGTTATAGGCTGCCAATGCTGTCGTAAAAATAGATAAGAAGAGAGCGACTTTAGTCAGCAAAGTTTGCCCTACACCGCAAGCACGCATGACAGTAATTTCACTTTCAGCATAGAGTCTGCCTAAGGTCAGCAATAATGCAACAAACAAGGAAAGTGGAAGCATAAATTGTGATAATGCCGGCATACCTAAACCTAATAGGCTTAATACCAAATCCGTTGGGATTTTGCCGCTCACAGCGGAATTCAACACGCTAATCAGCTGTTGGCTAAAAAACATGAGTAAGAGAATAAACAAAATAGCCAGCTGGCTTTTGAAAATCTCTTTAGTAAGGTAACGGCTTAAAATCACAGTAATAATCTCTTTGCTATATTTTCTTAAATAGTGCTTGCAATTTTTTGGCAAGTCGGTAGCTTTATGACCGAATAAAATCTGTTAGGTTCGCTTTCTATGCCATTGGCAGAAAGCGACAAGCGGTCGGATTTTGCCAATTATTTGCAAAGTGGAAAATAACGTTTTTAAACGGCATATTTTACCGCTTTAAGCTGAAAAAATCACGGGAGTATTTATGGAATTTTTAGTAAAAAATGGCAGTGTTGAAAAACAACGAACAGCATGCTTAATTATTGGGGTGTATGAGTCCCGTCGTTTGTCTGCTGCAGCAGAACAATTAGATAAACAAAGTGAAGGTTATCTGAGTCAATTATTACGTAAAGGCGATTTAGATGGCAAAGTAGGGCAAACATTATTGTTACACTATGTGCCGCATGTTTCTGCTGATCGCGTATTGCTTGTAGGTTGTGGTAAAGAGCGAGATCTTACAGAGCGCCAATATAAACAAATCAACCAAAAAGCCATTTCGGTGTTAAATGAAACTGGCGCAACGGAAGCCGTTTCTTTTTTAAGTGAATTGCATGTAAAAGGTCGCTCAGTTTATTGGAATGTTCGTTTTGCGATTGAAGCGATTCAAGAAAGTCTTTACCGTTTTGTGGAGTTTAAAAGCGCTCAACCAGAACAACGCCGCCAATTACGCAAAATTGTTTTTAATGTAGAAAGCCGTAAAGCATTGGCTGAAGCTGAACAAGCATTGTTACATGGTAAAGCCATCGCAACAGGGGTAACTTTCGCGAAAAATGTCGCAAATTGTCCGCCAAATGTGTGTAACCCAGCTTATTTAGCAACCCTTGCCAAAAATTTAGCTGCAGATTATGAGACGATTGAAACACAAATTATTGATGAATCGGAAATGGCATCGCTTGGAATGGAAAGCTATTTAGCGGTTTCTCGCGGTTCGGCAAACCCTGCTTATTTATCGGTAATTAAATATCAAAATCACCCTAATCCAAATGCAAAACCGATTGTATTAGTGGGTAAGGGGTTAACATTTGACTCTGGCGGTATTTCAATTAAGCCATCTGAATCTATGGATGAAATGAAATATGATATGGGTGGTGCAGCATCTGTTTATGGCACAATGAAAGCGTTAGCGGAAATGAATTTACCGTTAAATGTAATTGGCGTGCTTGCTGGTTGTGAAAATATGCCGGATGGCAATGCTTATCGTCCAGGCGATATTCTTAAAACTATGAATGGTTTGACCGTAGAAGTATTAAATACAGATGCAGAAGGTCGTCTTGTATTGTGTGATACCTTAACTTATGTTGAGCGTTTTGAACCTGAAGCGGTGATTGATATTGCGACTTTAACTGGCGCTTGTATGATTGCATTAGGTACACATAACAGTGGTTTGATGTCAACACACCATCCGCTTGCGCATGAATTGTTAAATGCTGCTTCAGAATCTGATGATAAGGCATGGCAATTACCGTTAGGCGAAGAGTATCAGGCGCAATTAAAATCAAACTTTGCAGATTTAGCGAATATTGGCGGTCGATTAGGTGGGGCGATTACAGCAGGGCAATTCTTGTCTAACTTTACTCAAAAATACCACTGGGCGCATTTAGATATTGCGGGAACAGCATGGAAATCTGGCGCCGAAAAAGGTGCTACTGGCAGACCTGTACCATTGCTTACACAATATCTTATCAATAAATCCCATTCTGCATAGTTACTCATTTTAAGCCTTCTCATTGAGAAGGCTTTTGATTAGAAATTCTAATGATTAACCCTAAATTATATCCACTACCAAGCAACCCAAAATATGATGTAGATCACATTGTTTTAGTAAAGAAGTTGCTATGATCTTTTCAAACTAAATAAAACTGTAAATCAGGAGTTTATATGAAAGATGTTCGTGTTGAAGTGGATTTATTAGGCGAAAGAGAAGTTCCAAATGATGCCTATTGGGGGATTCATACCTTAAGAGCTATTGAGAACTTTAACATTTCCCGCAATACAATTTCAGATGTACCTGAATTTGTGCGTGGTATGGTTATGGTTAAAAAAGCCACTGCATTAGCTAATGGTGAATTAGGCGCAATTCCAGCTAAGATTGCAGATGCGATTGTCAAAGCATGTGATGAAATCTTAAAAAATGGCCGTTGTTTAGATCAGTTTCCATCAGATGTATATCAGGGTGGTGCCGGTACTTCAGTAAATATGAATACCAATGAAGTTGTAGCAAACTTAGCATTAGAGCTTTTAGGTTATCCGAAAGGCAGCTATGACATCATCAACCCAATGGATCATGTTAATGCGAGCCAATCTACCAATGATGCTTATCCAACAGGTTTCCGAATTGCCGTATATAACAGTATTTTAGGTTTGATTCAAAAAGTTCGCTATTTACAAAAAGGATTTGAAGCAAAAGCGACTGAATTTGCGGATGTATTGAAAATGGGACGCACCCAATTACAAGATGCGGTGCCAATGACTGTAGGCCAAGAATTCAAAGCCTTTGCCGTTTTATTAGAAGAAGAGGTTAGAAACCTTAAACGCACAGCGAAATTATTGCTAGAAGTGAATTTAGGGGCTACTGCAATTGGTACGGGTTTAAATACTCCACAAGGCTATCCGGAGTTAGCCGTTAAATATTTATCAGAAGTAACCAAGTTACCTTGCACACTTTCAGAAAACTTGATTGAAGCAACTTCAGACTGTGGTGCCTATGTGATGGTTCATGGTGCATTAAAACGTACCGCGGTGAAACTTTCTAAAGTTTGTAATGACTTACGCTTGCTTTCATCTGGCCCTCGTGCAGGCTTAAATGAAATCAACTTACCTGAGCTACAAGCTGGCTCTTCTATTATGCCGGCAAAAGTGAATCCGGTTGTGCCAGAAGTCGTAAACCAAGTTTGCTTTAAAGTTATCGGTAATGACACCACTGTTACCTTTGCGGCAGAAGCAGGGCAATTACAATTAAACGTAATGGAGCCCGTAATTGGTCAATCAATGTTTGAATCTATTTCTCTATTGACCAATGCATGTGTAAATTTACGCGATAAATGTATTGATGGTATTACGGTTAACCGTGAAATTTGTCAAAATTATGTCTTTAATTCTATCGGTATTGTCACTTATCTTAATCCATTTATTGGTCACCATAACGGGGATATTGTTGGTAAGATTTGTGCTCAAACAGGCAAAGGTGTACGTGAAGTTGTGCTAGAAAAAGGGTTACTCACAGAAGCTGAATTAGATGATATTCTCTCTGTAGAGAACTTAATGAATCCAACTTACAAAGCAAAATTAAATAAATAACTGCATAATAAAAGGGAGCTTAGCTCCCTTTTTTAATAATTTATTCAAAATCTTCATCAGAATAAAACTGTTCTTTTCCAGCTTTTATCTTTTTTAGTTTTTCTACACGCATTCTATTTTCGCTCATTAAACAATAATGCTCTCCTAATCCAGGATCAACAAGAGCACATTTACTATTTCGATAACGAATCCAAGTTTTTTGAAAGGTTTCTAGTCCTTTTAAATCATAGTTAACTTCATTTAAATCTGAGCTTTGTTTTATCTGTTTGGTGATTTCTTGATATAGCTGATTGATTTGTTTCTTGTATTGTTCTGAAGTGGAGTCTATGCAATAACTTACAACAGCATTATTGATGCTAGCTTCTGGATCTTCTTTTTTTAACTCTTTAATCGTTTTATCAAGACATTGTGAATAAGCATCTTTACTAAGATTAGGATTCTTTTCCGTTGAATAAAAAAGTTCTTCTCCTGCCTTTATCTTTTTTAGTTTCTCTATACGTTGTTCATTCTCATTCATTAAGCAAGAAAGATTTTGTAATCCTGAATTAAAAAGCGCACATTTATTATTTCGATACTGAATCCAAGTTTTTTGAGCAGTTTCTAATTGACTCAATTCATCAATGGCATCATTTGAATTTGTTGCTTTTTTAATTTTTTCGGTAATTTCTTTATATAACTTGTTAATTTTTTGTTTGTATATATATGAGGTGTATTCCATGCAATTAGCTACAATAGCATTATTGATGTTAGCTTCAGGATCTTCTTTAATAGTTTCATCAATACATTGTGAATAGATATCTTTTCCACTATTGAGATCGACAGATATATTCCCTTCATTAGCGAGTAAAGGCGAGCAAAGCCAGAGAATAGCTAATGTGGTAAGTTTTTTCATAGCGTCCTTCCTTAAATAAAAAAGATGCCCCTTAAAACCGAAATTTTAAGGGGCAGAGCTTTGCGAGAAATTCATCTCTTATTGTAACAACGTTTTTCATTTCGCAGTGCTATTACAATGAGGAAATTCTATCGTTTTATTTTTTTATCGTCAATCTACTTTTTTTGCAAAAAGTTGATAAAATTTAACTGCTTACTTCTACATAAGGAATAAATTTATGAAAAACACTTCTTTAAATTATGTACTTGGTCTAGACCTCGGTATCTCCTCTGTAGGTTGGGCTGTAGTTGAAATTGACGAAAAAGAGAATCCTCTGAGTTTAATTGATGTTGGTGTACGTACTTTCGAACGAGCAGAAACGCAAAAAGGTGAGAGCTTAGCACTTGCTCGCCGTTTAGCCCGCTCTGCTCGTCGATTAACTCAGCGTCGCGTTGCTCGTCTGAAAAAAGCAAAACGACTTCTAAAATCAGAAAATATCCTATTATCCACTGATGAATGTCTTCCTCATCAAGTTTGGCAACTACGTGTTGAAGGTTTAGAGCGCAAACTTGAACGCCAAGAATGGGCTGCAGTGTTATTACATTTAATTAAACACCGAGGCTATTTATCTCAGCGTAAAAATGAAAGTAAAAGCGAAAATAAAGAGCTAGGCGCGCTATTAAGCGGTGTAGCCAATAATCATAAATTACTGCAACAAACTACATATCGCACGCCTGCAGAACTTGCTGTAAAAAAATTTGAGGTCGAAGAAGGTCATATCCGTAATCAGCAAGGTTCATATACCCATACTTTTAGCCGATTAGACTTACTCTCCGAAATGGAGCTGCTTTTCTCTCGTCAACAACACTTCGGTAATCCATTCACTTCAGAAAAATTATTAGAAAATTTGACTGCACTTTTAATGTGGCAAAAACCTGCCTTATCTGGTGATGCTATCTTAAAAATGCTTGGTAAATGTACTTTTGAAAATGAGTACAAAGCAGCTAAACACACTTATTCCGCAGAACGTTTTATTTGGATAACGAAATTAAATAATTTACGTATTCAAGAAAATGGCTTAGAGCGTGCTTTAAATGATAATGAACGTTTAGCATTAATGAAACAACCTTATGAAAAAGCTAAATTAACTTATGCACAAGTTCGCTCAATCTTAAACTTATCTGATGAGGCAATCTTTAAAGGTCTCCGTTATTCTGGTGAAGATAAAAAGACCAGTGAAACCAAAACAGTACTGATGGAAATGAAAGCTTACCATCAAATCCGTTTAGCTTTAGAAAAAAATGATTTGAAAACAGAATGGGCTGAATTAAAGGTTAATTCATCATTGTTAGATGAAATTGGCACCGCATTTTCATTATATAAAACGGATGAAGACATCAGCACTTGCTTAGCTGGAAAACTCTCTCAGCCTGTATTAAATGCCTTATTGGAAAATCTTAATTTTGATAAATTTATTCAATTATCTCTTAAAGCTTTACATAAAATTCTACCATTAATGCAGCAAGGGCTACGTTATGATGAAGCTTGTGCTGAAATTTATGGCGATCATTATGGTAAAAAAACAGAAGAAAACCATCTATTATTGCCACAGATTCCAGCTGATGAAATCCGTAATCCTGTGGTTTTACGAACATTAACACAGGCTCGTAAAGTAATTAATGGAGTAGTGAGATTATATAGTTCGCCTGCTCGTATTCATATTGAAACAGGACGAGAAGTTGGCAAATCTTACCAAGATCGTCGTGAGCTAGAAAAACGTCAGGAAGAGAATCGTAAACAGCGTGAAAAAGCAATTAGTGAAATTAAAACATTATTCCCTAATTTTTCTGGTGAACCGAAGGCCAAAGACATTTTGAAAATGCGCTTATACTATCAGCAAAATGCGAAATGTTTATATTCTGGTAAACCTTTAGAATTACACCGTTTGTTAGAACAAGGTTATGTAGAAATAGATCACGCTTTACCGTTTTCCCGTACTTGGGATGATAGCTTTAATAATAAAGTGCTAGTGCTGGCTAATGAAAACCAAAACAAAGGCAATCTAACACCTTTTGAATGGCTTGATGGTAAAAATAACAGCGAACGTTGGAAAGCATTCAAAGCATTGGTTGAAACGAGTGCATTCCCTTATACGAAAAAACAACGCATCCTAAGCCAAAAGCTTGATGAGAAAGGGTTTATTGAGCGTAACCTAAACGATACTCGCTATGTTGCCCGTTTCTTGTGTAACTTTATTGCAGATAATATGCACTTAACTGGCGAAGGAAAACGTAAAGTATTTGCTTCCAATGGGCAAATTACAGCTTTACTTCGTGGCCGTTGGGGATTAGCAAAATCACGTGAAGATAATGATCGACATCATGCCTTAGATGCGGTTGTGGTGGCTTGCTCCACAGTCTCAATGCAACAAAAAATCACGCGTTTTGTTCGCTTTGAGGAAGGTAATGTATTTACAGGTGAGCGAATAGATCGTGAAACAGGTGAAATTATCCCATTACATTTCCCTGCGCCATGGAAATTTTTCAGAGAAGAAGTTGAAATCCGTATTTTTAGTGATAATCCAAAACTTGAGCTAGAAAATAGATTGATAGCTCGCCCACAAGCAAACCATGAATTTGTACAACCGCTATTTGTTTCTCGTATGCCAACACGCAAAATGATTGGCCAAGGACATATGGAAACCATTAAGTCAGCCAAACGTTTAAATGAAGGATTGAGCGTCATTAAAATGCTATTAACTAAATTGAGATTAAAAGATTTAGAATCAATGGTGAATCGTGAGCGTGAAAAAGAATTATATGAAGCGCTAAAAGCTCGTCTAGAGGCCTTTAATGATGAACCTGCTAAAGCGTTTGCTGAACCTTTCATGAAAAAAGGTGGGGCTATTGTTAAATCAGTGCGAGTAGAACAAGTACAAAAATCCGGCGTATTAGTCCGTGATGGTAATGGTGTGGCAGATAATGCTTCTATGGTAAGAGTAGATGTTTTCACTAAAGGTGGAAAATATTTTCTTGTGCCAATTTATACTTGGCAAGTAGCTAAGGGTATTTTGCCTAATAAAGCCGTTATTCAAGGAAAAAATGAAGAAGATTGGGAGGTAATGGATGATGCGACGTTTAGATTTTCATTACACCAAAATGATTTAGTAAAATTAGTCACTAAAAAGAAAACTATTTTTGGCTACTTTAATGGGCTTAATCGTGCCACAGGTAATATTGATATTAAAGAGCATGATTTAGAAAAGTCTAAAGTTAAAGATGGTATTCATCAAAGTATCGGTATTAAACTTGCTCTTTCTTTTGAAAAATATCAAGTAGATGAGCTTGGTAAAAATATTCGTTTATGTAAATCAAGTAAACGCCAAGCTGTTCGTTAATTGCTTGAAATCCCCATACGTATTATACGTATGGGGATTTTTTGTAAGGAGTCATGATGACATGGAGAAGTATTTTAATTAGTAAAGGGGGAAAACTCTCTTTACAACAGCAACAAATGCTTATTCAGCAAGAAGGGCATGAATTTACTGTACCACTTGAAGATATTGCCATTGTGGTTGTAGAAAGCCGAGAAACAGTTATTACTTTTCCATTGCTTTCTGCATTTGGTTTATATGGCATTACGTTATTAAGCTGCGATGAACAGTTTTTACCTTGTGGGCAATGGCTGCCTTTTAATCAATATTATCGTCAATTGAAAATATTAAAGCTGCAGCTAGAAGCAAGTTTGCCTCTCAAAAAACAGCTCTGGCAGAAGATTATTCAACAAAAAATCCGTAATCAAGCAAAAGTGTTATCACTTTGCAATTTCCAAGAAAAATCCGACCGCTTGCTTCAGTTAGCAAACCTTGTTAAATCAGGAGATAAAGATAACCTTGAAGCACAAAGCGCTGTTATTTATTTTCCTCAATTATTTGGTACAGGGTTTAAACGAAAAACAGAAGAGAGTGCTATTAATGCTCATCTTAATTATGCCTATACGATAGTGAGATCTGCAGTTGCTCGTAGTTTAGTGCTTTATGGTTGGTTACCTCAATTAGGGATTTTCCATCATAATGAATTAAATGCTTTTAATTTAGCAGATGATTTTATTGAGCCTTTTCGCCCGGTTGTTGATTTACTGGTGTGCGATTTTGTAATGAAAAAACAGTTGCCATCATCACTTAGTCCAACCTCAAAACAAAAATTAATTAAGATTTTGCATTATCAGCTGCTTTTTAAGCAAGAAGAAGTGAGCGTTTTAACCGCAATTGATAAAACAATCGCATCTTTTCAAGCTGCGTTAAGCCAGAAAAATGCAACTTTATTACAACTCCCAGAGATCTGCGAATTACAGGAGTATCAATATGAGTAAGGAGATATTTATGCGTATGATCGTATTATTTGATTTACCCGTAACTACTAAAGCTAAAATGCGGGCTGCAAACCAATTTCGCCAATTTCTATTAAAAGACGGTTATCAAATGTTACAACTTTCTATTTATACTCGGATTATTCGAGGTCGAGATGCGATGGAAAAACACCATAAAAGGTTAGTTACTCATTTGCCAGAAGAAGGTTCAATTCGTTGTTTGGCTATTACAGAGAAACAATTTGCGAATATGGAAATTTTAGTTGGTGAGCAAAAACTTCAAGAAAAAAAGGTCAATTCAGATCAATTATTGCTTTTCTAGCCTCATTTTTAAAAGCCTAAAAAAGCCCCGAAACCTTGCGGTATGGGGCTTTTAAATGTCCCAATTATAGCACTGCGAAATGAAAAAGGGAGCTACAACACGGTAAAACACGTTCAGATAAAGATGTGGATTATAGCACTGCGAAATGAAAAAGGGAGCTACAACTGACTACTTGCAAGTAAAAGTGTAGCATTAATTATAGCACTGCGAAATGAAAAAGGGAGCTACAACGAACAGCAGTATCAAATATTGCTAGTCCGCATTATAGCACTGCGAAATGAAAAAGGGAGCTACAACTTCAAGATTAATGATGTCTCTTTTGAATTTATTATAGCACTGCGAAATGAAAAAGGGAGCTACAACTTTATTTACCTTTTTAACTTCTTTTAAATTATTATAGCACTGCGAAATGAAAAAGGGAGCTACAACTGTAAAACGTATAATACAAGCTAGACCCGAATTATAGCACTGCGAAATGAAAAAGGGAGCTACAACTTCTGATTGATTGAATAAATGTTAGTCTTTATTATAGCACTGCGAAATGAAAAAGGGAGCTACAACTGATGATGAACTCTTAAAAAAGGTAAAAGAATTATAGCACTGCGAAATGAAAAAGGGAGCTACAACATGGTTAGTAAAGGGAATGAACCTAGCTGGATTATAGCACTGCGAAATGAAAAAGGGAGCTACAACAAATACGGTAAGTGTATCAGCAAGGGCTTTATTATAGCACTGCGAAATGAAAAAGGGAACTACAACCAAAAAGAACCACGTAGTATAAGGATAGCTATTATAGCACTGCGAAATGAAAAAGGGAGCTACAACCACTGGTGGCGAGTACTGTAATGCAACATCATTATAGCACTGCGAAATGAAAAAGGGAGCTACAACATGTCATAGGTCATCCTCAAGGTGCGATTAATTATAGCACTGCGAAATGAAAAAGGATTCCAATCAACACTTTATTGCAAACAAGCGGTCAAAATTGACCGCTTGTTATTTTTTATTATTTACTTGCTTTACAAGAAAGGAAATAGTAAGCAGCAAAACTGAGAATCGTACAAAGTGCCATGGCATAGAGCATTGGGCGTTCGCTTTGGATTTCAAAGCCAGAAAGCAAGAAGCCTGCGAGTGAGCCAATACCAAATCGAGCGGTGCCTGCAATAGCGTTAGCCGTGCCAGCCATTTCTGGATAGCGTTCTAAAATAGCGGCGGTAGCGTTGCTGCCAATGGTGGATATTGTGCCGACAAAAAATGGAATGCTGAGTGCCATTGCCCAGAAGCCAAGGTTAAAGGTGGCAACACAAGCTAAAAAGAGGCCGCTAATAAGCTGAATACCCAAGCCAATTCTTAGCATCTTTTCTGAACCAATTTTTGTTACGAATCGACCATTTATCGTAGTGAGTAGCAACATCACACAGATGTTTAAGCCAAAAAAGTAACCGAAGTTTTCTTGCGCAATGTTGTAAACACCGATATAAACAATCGAGCCTGAGGTTAAAAAGCAGAACATTCCCGCAAAGCTCAAGCCACCCACTAAAACATAACCAAGCGTGGCTTTATGCGAGATCAGTGCAACAAAATTTTTTAGCACTTGTTTAAGTTTCAGCGGCTGGCGTTTTTCTTTCGGTAAGGTTTCAGGGATTTTCCAGCCAACTAATAACATGGAGATAAGCCCCATTGCCATGAGTAGATAGAAAATAGCATGCCAGTGAAAATAGCGCGCCGTGTAGCCCCCTAAAATCGGGGCAATCAATGGGGCAAGCATCGAAATAATCATAATCACAGACATCATTTGCGCAAAGCGATTACGCTCGAATAGATCTCGAACTAAAGCACCTAGTACTACAGCAGGTGCTGCGCCACATAAGCCTTGAATGAGGCGAAGTAGATAAAAGCTTTCAATGCTCGCAACTTGAGTTAAGAAGAATGCCGCAATAGAAGCACCACATAATCCTAATAAAATAATGGGTTTACGCCCGAAGCTATCGGCAATTGGCCCCCAAAATAGTTGCCCGACCGCAAAGCCAATCGTAAAAATGGCTAATGTGGTTTGGACTTTTTCTTGAGAAACTGCAAGATCTTTTGCGATATCCAAAAAAGAGGGCAGATACATATCAATGGCAAGCGGTGGCAGCATTGCCATCATGCCAAGAATAATAAAAAAGCACGGATGCGGTTTATTGCTTGATTGTTTCATTAAAAACTCCCGATTTCTTCATCAGAAAGTCCGCGATATTCGCCCTCTTCCAAAGATTCATCTAATACAATATCACCAATGCGCCAACGATGTAGTGCTTCTACTTTATTGCCGAGTGCAGCAAACATGCGTTTGACTTGATGATAACGTCCTTCAGAAATAGTGAGATTCACATTGTAATCATCTAAAATTTCCATTTTGGCGGGTAAGCAAGGCTCTTTTTCGCCCCGTAATAAAATGCCTTCAGCAAGTTGTTGGGCATAAAATGCTTCTACTGGATCGGCTAATGTGACCAAATAAGTTTTTTCACAGTGATGTTTTGGGGAGGTAATACGGTGCGACCACTGCCCGTCATCAGTAAGTAAGACGAGTCCAGTTGTATCGACATCTAATCGGCCGGCCGTATGTAATTTGTTCATTAACGGGTAGTCGAAAAATTGGAAAACCGTTGGATATTCGCCGTCATCATGTGAGCAAACATAGCCTTGTGGTTTATAAAGCATAAAATATTGCCCACCTTCGAGCCATTCCAGTAATTCGCCTTCATAACGAATGGCATCTTCAGCAGAAACTTTCCGTGCGCCACTTTTTTCTATTTCTTCATTAACGCTAACGACACCACTTTTCAGTGCTTTCGCGGCTTGTGAGCGGGTGAGTCCGGTTTGTTCTGCAATAAATTTATCTAAACGCATCATTATCTCTTTTTAGTTGATTTGCAATCGAGGGAAAGAAAATGACCGCTTGTACAGCAAGCACAAACGGTCATTCCTTTGATTGATTCTATCGGGCAATTACGCCGTCTATTTGCCTTAAATTTTCAGCCAAATAATAGCACTATTTACCTGATGCACAAAGTGGGATTTCTTGTAGGTAGGCACTATCGAAACCCACTAATGGCAAGTTTGTATGCGCAAATGGGCGAAGAAGTTGATGCTGCATAAGGTTTGCAGTATCAAGCCCTGGTGCCATATTAGGGGTATATTGTTGCGCGATGCGTGCTAGTTGGCTTAAGCCTAAAGTGGATTCAATACTAGAACTAATTACCGCATTCAAACCCAGTTGATGGGCTTGTTTAATTAAATTGATACATTTATTTAAAGACCCAATCAATGTCGGCTTGAGGACGATAGCATTCAGATTTTCAGTTTTTTGCATGCAGAACTTGGACTCTCGAACAGTTTCATCCCAAGCAATGGCAATCCCTGTTTGTGCTGCAAATTGCAGTGATTGTGCCGGTAATTGGCAAGGTTCTTCAATGAATTGAATCCGTGAGCGGTGCGGTTTTGCAATTTGTTCAGCAAATTCGACCGCTTGTGAAAGATTCCAAGCACGGTTGGCATCTAAGCGGAGTGTTAAATGGGGAAATTGTTCGAAGAGTTGGTTTGCTAGATTGCCTTCTTGTTTATGATTAAACCCGACTTTAATTTTTCCAAGCGGTTGGCTTTGTTGGGCAATTTTCTCGCTAAATGTCGCAAAATTGCCATCACATAAAATTGCCGATTGAAAATTGCTTTCTGAACCTAATTCGCCATGTAATTCAGCAAATGCACAGCTAATCCCAAAAGCCACAGATGGCGGAAGCTGATCCCATAATGAATGAGGCTCTAACGCCCATTGGATAGCAGCAGATTGAGCCTCTTTCAAAGATTCTTGGCTAAAACCTGGTAGTGGGGCAATTTCACCCAAACCGATTTTACCTTGTTGGTTTAGTTGAATAATCAGCCCTTCGCGTATGCTTAGTGGCTGTTTGCGGAGAACTACGCCTGTTTGGCATGGTAAAGCGTAGTGGTAAAGCGTAATTTTCATAATTTTCCATTTGCAAAAAATTAGCAAAATTCTACCGCTTGTCGGCAAGAATTCAAACTAGAAAAAAGCCCCCTTTTGAGCTAAAATCCTAAAGATTTTTACTTGATTAAAGAGAATAAGATGTCAAACCAAAATAGAAAAATACTTGTTACCTGTGCGCTACCTTATGCAAATGGCGCAATCCATTTAGGACATATGCTTGAGCATATCCAAGCGGATATTTGGGTACGCTTTCAACGTATGCGTGGCAACGAAGTGCATTTTGTTTGTGCAGATGATGCACACGGCACACCGATTATGCTTAATGCAGCAAAACAGGGGATTACGCCAGAACAACTTATCGAAAAAGCGAAAACCGATCACGTTGCTGATTTTAAAGGCTTTAATATCAGCTTTGATAACTACCATTCTACTCACAGCGAAGAAAACCGTGAAATTACGACTGCGATGTATTTAAAGCTGAAAGAAAATGGTTTTATTAAAAGTCGTGTAATTTCACAGCTTTTCGATCCAGAAAAAGAGATGTTCTTGCCAGATCGCTTTGTAAAAGGAACTTGCCCGAAATGTAAAGCAGAAGATCAATATGGTGATAACTGTGAAGTTTGCGCATCTACTTATAGCCCGATGGATCTTATCAATCCACGTTCAGCTGTTTCAGGTGCAACCCCTATTGTGAAAGAATCGGAACACTTCTTCTTTGACTTACCAAGTTTTGAGGGAATGTTAAAAGAGTGGACACGCTCTGGTTCACTTCAACCTGAAATTGCCAACAAAATGCAAGAGTGGTTTGAAAGTGGGTTACAACAATGGGACATCAGCCGTGATGCGCCTTACTTTGGTTTCCCAATTCCAGGTGCAGAGAACAAATTCTTCTATGTGTGGTTAGATGCGCCTATTGGCTACATGGCATCATTCAAAAATCTTTGCGACCGCACAGGCATTGATTACAACGAATTCTGGAAAAAAGATTCAACAACAGAGCTTTATCATTTTATCGGTAAAGACATCGTTTATTTCCATAGCCTATTTTGGCCGGCGATGTTAGATGGCTGTGAACAACGTAAACCAACCAATGTGTTTGCGCATGGTTATGTGACGGTGGATGGCGTGAAAATGTCGAAATCTCGCGGAACATTTATTCAAGCCAGCACCTATTTAAAACATATCGATCCTGAATGTTTACGTTACTATTATGCGGCAAAATTAAACGAGCGTATTGAAGATTTAGACTTGAGTCTTGAAGATTTCGTCCAACGTGTAAACAGCGATATCGTAAACAAATTAGTGAACTTAGCTTCTCGCAATGCAAGTTTTATTGCAAAACGTTTTGAAGGAAAATTAGCGGATAAACTTGAAGATGAAGCGCTTTTCGCTGAATTTGTTGCACAATCAGAGCAAATTGCAGCACATTTCGAAGCGCGTGAATATAATAAAGCAATCCGTTTAATTATGGATTTAGCTGACCGCGCAAACAAATATGTTGATGACAAAGCGCCTTGGGTTATTGCTAAAGAAGAAGGTCGAGAAGCGGAATTACAAGCGGTTTGTTCAATGGGTATTGAATTATTCCGTGTGTTAATGAGTTATTTAAAACCTGTTTTACCACAGCTTGCAGAACGTGCTGAAGCGTTCTTACAAACAGAATTAAGCTGGGAAACTATTGCCCAACCATTATTAGGCAAAACAGTTGCACCATTTAAATCATTGTTCTCTCGTCTTGAGAAAAAACAGATTGATGCAGTGATTGAAGAAACGAAACAGCTTTTTGCAGAACAAACCAAAAATGAACCGAAAAAAGGAAAACAAGCGGTGGAAAATCCAGAAAATCTTGCAATTGAGCCAATTGCCCCAGAAATCACCATTGATGATTTTGCAAAATTAGACTTACGCGTCGCTAAAGTAATTAGCTGTGAGGCGGTGCCAGAATCAAATAAATTACTGAAATTCCAATTAGATTTAGGCGATCACCAACGCCAAGTTTTCTCTGGGATTAAAGCGGCTTATAATCATCCAGAAGAATTAAATGGTCGTTTTGTGATTATGGTGGCAAACCTTGCACCTCGCAAAATGAAATTTGGTATGTCTGAAGGCATGATTTTATCTGCGGGTACAGGGGGAGCAGATTTATTCTTACTTTCTGCTGATGAAGGTATTCGTGCAGGTATGCAAGTAAAATAATGCCTTGTGATAAAACGCTCTCCTGAAAGGGGGAGCGGAGATAGGCAAATTACCCACAATTTAGGAGGCAATCATGACGCTTTCTCAAAAACTGACTTTTGCAATTCTTCCCCTATTTTTGACCGCTTGTGCGCTGACACCTGCACAAAAAGCGGCACAAGAAGCGCGCCGAATCAAGGCACAACAAGCATTGCAAGTTGACTTAGCAAAACAGTGTGATGCAGAAACGGCAGAGTTAATGCAACAGCAATTCAACCCGCCAATTGGGCAAACTGAAAAAGAAAAGGCGGACTTTGAAAAGCGTTATGTTGAAAAGGTTAACCGCCCTCTATTCCAAGCATGTTACAAAATGGCATTGCAGAATTATCAAGCGCAACAAGCTTTAGAAGAAATGCAAGATCGCTATTGGCGGGATCGTGATTTTTACGGTTCGCCATGGTATCCATGTTTTTATTGTTGGTAGAAAAAATCTACAATCTTTATCAAAAAAATGAACCCAATCAGCGGAATTTTGATTGGGTTATTTTTTTATAAACTTCTTTACAATCCTTATAAATCAAGCCTTTACAATCTTTATTCATCCTTTCTTTACAATTCAGAAACGCTTGCCTATAATTCACGCAGTTTTGAATGTCTGGTTGGTCGTCCAACCACTTTGCTGGTATCAGCCTATTCAAACCAAACGTATTTTTCAAATCATCTCAACTTCATTTTTAAGGGAATAATATGGAGAAAAATAATTTCTTCCGCCCGACATTGGTCGCCGTGGCGGTCTCCTTAATTTGCGCTTCAGCGCAGTCTGCTATCGTTCGTAACGATGTCGATTACCAATACTTCCGTGATTTTGCTGAAAATAAAGGGGCTTTCCGTCCTGGCGTGAGCAATGTTGGTGTTTATAACAACCAAGGACAGCATGTTGGTACTATGTTACCAAATGTACCGATGCCTGATCTTGCGGTCACTAACCGTCGCCAAGGTGTGGCAACGCTTTTCCACCCACAATACGTAACAAGTGTAAAACACATCAGTGGTTATTACGGTGAAGTTCAATATGGTGATGATGGTAACAATCCAGACAACCATCACTTCAATTATTTAGTGGTTGAGCAAAATAACCATCCAGGTTTAGACTTCCAAACCCCTCGTTTACATAAACTTGTCACTGAAGTGGCTCCAATTCCAGTTAATGTGGCTGAATCACGTCAAAACGGATTGCTAGATAAATCACGCTATCCTTATTTTGTTCGCGTGGGTGCAGGTATTCAAAAATCTCGTAATCAATATGGACAAAATAGCAATGTGGCAGACTATTACCAATATTTAATTGGTGGTACGCCAATGCGTCCAGTAAGCTCAGATGCTTCAAAAGTTCAATTTGATGGTAATCTTTTTAATGATGGCTTATCTACTTATGGCTTACCTGGTGATAGTGGCTCTCCATTATTTGTTTACGATGCAAAAGAAAAACGTTGGGAATTAGCGGGTAACCTAGCGACGTACTATGGTGAGGGTGATTCTCGCAATGATTATACTGTTGCACAAAACCAGTATATGACGAATGCGGTTAAAGACGATGAAATTGATTTCCCTATTCGTGCGAAAACAATTTATTGGAAAGGGGAAGGGGCTTCTAGTTCAAAATTAAAACTTGCTGATCCTGCTAAAAAACATCTTGATACTGGGACAGAACGTCCTTCGCTTGCTAATGGTAAAACTGCACACTTTAGTGGTGTAGATGGTAGCGAAATTGTATTACAAAGTAGCATTAACCAAGGTGCTGGTGCACTTTATTTCAATAACAACATGACCGTGCGTGCTGAGAAGAATAATGATACTTGGACTGGCGCAGGTGTAGTGGTTAATGGCAATAAAACGGTAAACTGGCAGGTGAAAAACCCGCAAGGCGACCGTTTATCTAAATTAGGTACTGGTACGTTATTAGTTAATGGTAAAGGAAAAAACCTTGGCGATATTAGCGTAGGTGATGGTACGGTTATTTTGGATCAAAAAGCAGAAAATGGCCAACAACAAGCCTTTAACCAAGTTGGGATTACCAGTGGTCGTGGTACAGTCGTATTAGCGAATGATAAACAAGTTAACCCAAATAATATTTACTTTGGTTTCCGTGGTGGTCGCCTAGATCTTAATGGTAATGCATTAAGCTTCAACTACATTCAAAACGCAGATGATGGTGCAAAAATTGTAAACCATAACCGAAATCAGACCGCTTCTATCACAATCGGTAAAGATTTATCTGAAAATGAGTTAGAGTGGGTAAATTGGGGTAAAAAACCAGAAACCGCTTTAGGTGTTTATGAGTATGTAAATACGCATAGAAATAATCGTACTGATTATTTCCGCTTAAAACCAAATGGTAACCCGAATCAATACTTTCCACTTGATCAAAATTCAAGTAACGATTGGGAATTCTTAGGCAGTAATAAAGCCGATGCGATCAAAAAAATCAGTGCGTCGCATGCAATGGCAACCTTCAGTGGTAGCTTAGGGGAAACTGATAGTAGCCGTCCAAATGGCGGATTAAATGTAACTTTTAACCCAAGTAATTCAAATAACTTGTTATTACTAAACGGTGGGGCAAATTTAAACGGTAACCTGAATGTTGAAAAAGGCAGCGTTGTTCTTTCTGGTGTGCCTGTAGCACACGCTTACGACTATCTAAGAAATAAAGAAGTGGTAAGAGAAAATGAATGGACAGACCGTCAATTTACTGCGCGTGAATTTAATGTAGCGGGTAATGCAAAGCTTGAGAGTGGACGTAATGTTTCTCAATTAAACGGTAATTTCAACGCTAAAGATCAAGGTCAAATTAAATTAGGCTTTGTTCAAGGTGAATCGAAAAACTGTATGCGTTCAAGCCATACTGGTGAAACCAAGTGTGACAATAATGCGGTATTAAGCCAATCAGTATTTAACCAATTACCAACAACTAAAGTAACGGGTAATGTGAATTTACAAAACCAAAGCCAATTCCAATTAGGAAAAGCGCATTTGGTTGGTCGCATTAATGCAGATACTCAAACACAGGTAACCTTAAAACCACAAAGCCAATGGACATTAACCGGAAATAGTAACGTAGGTAATTTATCACTTGCAAATAGCGTAGTGTTGTTAAACCAACGTTATGATGAAATCAGCAATAATTACAAAGGTAATGTTGATTTTAACCAATTAACGATTAACGGTAATTTAACCGGGACTGGTTCTTTCCGTTTCTTAACCAATGCCGCTGCTGGTCGTGGTGACATGATGGTGGTTAATGGTGTAGCAAATGGTGCTTTCGAAATTGCATTGAAAAACACTGGTGCTGAACCAGATGCAATTAGCCCATTAAGCTTAGTGAAATTAAATAATTCACAACAGCGTAATGCGAATGCGCGTTTCACATTAGAAAATGGTTATGTAGATTTAGGTGCTTATCGTTATATTCTTGCAAATAACAATAATGACTACCGTCTTTATAACCCATTACGCGATGCGCAAGTAAACCATAGTGCGAGTACACAAACTCAAGAGCTTAGCCGAGAAGAGTATGAAGCAGTTCAGCGTCAGATCAAAGCAAAACAGAAAGAGTTGAATGGCTTAAATGCACAATATGAGCGAGCTAAAAAACAAACTGATGCAAAAAATGCTGAAGTGAATAGATTGCAAAATACAGTTAATCAAACGGATGCAAAATTACAGAGCGTAGTTGGACAGTACAATGCGTTAAGCCAAACCCAAAAAGCGAAACGTAACCAATTGTATAGCCAATACAATCAGTTAATTAATACCTTAAAACAGCAAAATAATCGCTTAACTACAGCGAAAAATGCTGCAGCTGCATTATTAAAAACGCAAGAAAATGCGACTAATTTAGTGGCTAAATTGCGTCAAGAGATTGCTGGTTTAGAATCAAGCAAAACATCGCAAAAAGTAGTTAATATTGATAAAGCTCGTCAGCTATGCGAAGCACAAGGGGTAAATCATGCAGTTTGTGCGAAAGTAGTGAGAATTGCGAATGCAAGCGGTTTAACTAGCTTTGAAAATGCATTAGATATTGCGATTCAACGCTTAGAAAATGCAGAAAAAGCGCTTGAATTAGCTCAGGCTGAAGGTAATGCTCAAGCAATTGTTTATGCGAAGGATGCTGTAGAAAGTGCTTCTAAAGATGTATTAACCAGTTTAGAAGATAACTATGATAGTTTAGCTGAAATTGAGCAATTCTTAGCTGAAAATGCATCAAATACTTCAGAAAGTACTAATACTAAACTAGCTGAAATGTTAGCAGCAAAAGCAAACTTAGAAAACAGTCAAGCTCAATCTGCATTAGTGAGCCGTTATTCTAATACTGCGCTATCTGAAATGTCGGCTAATGTAAATCTAGCATTACAAATTGGACGTAATCTTGATCGTCATTTGTTAAGCCATGATAAAGCCAATGTTTGGGTAAATACGGAATCAGCAAAACAGAACTATCACTCTGATTTCTATCGTCCGTATAAACAAAATGTAACACTTACGCAAATCGGTGCAGCGCATGATGTGAACGATAACGTACAAATTGGTGCAGTATTATCACATTCTCGAGCAAGCAATACATTTGATGAAAATGTGAATGGTAAAAACCGTTTAACTGCGTTGAATGCTTATGTGAAAGGTAAATGGGATAATGGCGCATTTGCTAGCCTTGATCTTGGTTATGGTCGTAGCCGTAATACCGTAGATTTCGATGGCCAAAGCAATGTGTTCCACCGTAATTTGTTTAACGTTGGTGCAAATGCTGGCGTACAATGGGATTGGGGTGTAAATGTTCAACCATCTGTTGGTGTACGTTATCATCGTTTATCTAAAGCAAATTATCATTTAGCAGAAGCGAAGGTGGAAAGTAAAGCATTAAATCTGATGACTTATCGTGCAGGTTTAGCATTAAACAAAACCTTTGATGTAGCGGGTGTAAAATTAACACCAAGTTTAGCTTCTTACTACAATGACGCAACACAGCGTAAAATGGCTGTAAATGGTGCATTATCTGTAAATGATATCGGTATGCAGCAACAATTTGGTCGTTATTTTAACCACGAAGCTGGATTAGCTGCTCAATTTAATCAATGGCAAGTAAGTGCTCAAGTGGGAATGCTTAAAGGGTCAGATATTACTACCCAAAAATATGCGGCCTTTAAACTTGGTTATACTTGGTAGTTGATAACCCTCAATGAAAACAAAGGGCGTGCATTGCACGCCCTTTTTACGTTTTATCTTTTATATTTTTTATAACAAAGATGGTGCCGCGTTAATTAACACACGGGTATATTCTTGTGTTGGCGTATCAAATACTTCATCAGCACTGCCACTTTCAACCATCTGTCCACCATTCATGACGACAATGCGATCAGAAACTTGATGCACGGTTTGTAAATCGTGAGAGATAAAGACCATGGCTAAATTTAACTCTTTTTTCAAGTCAGCTAACAAGTTAAGAACTTGTGCGCGAACGGATACATCCAGTGCAGAAGTAGGTTCATCAGCCACAATAAGTTTTGGGTTAAGCGCTAGTGCACGGGCAATCGCCACACGTTGTTTTTGCCCGCCTGAAAGACGGGTTGGTTCAACGAGTGCAGCAGAGCGTGGAAGTCCTACGCGAGAAAGTAATTCATATACCCGTTTTTCTCGCTCACCTGGTGTTAGGATGTTATGGATATCCATTGGATCTTTTAAGATATCTAACACACGCATTCTTGGATTTAATGCGGTAGCTGGGTCTTGGAAAATAACAGATACTTGGCGGCCGAATTGCTTACGCGCTTCAGCACTACCATATTTCATCTGCAAGCCATTAAATTTAACTTCCCCAGAGGTTGGTTTTTGTAAGCCAATCATCACATTAGCAAGAGTGGATTTTCCGCAACCAGATTGTCCTACTAACCCAACTGTTTCACCTGCATGAATAGCTAGACTAACATTATTCACAGCCGTAAATTTTTTCGGATTAAATAGCGTGCCATCACGAGAAGCAAATTGCACCACAATATTTGAGAGCTCAATAATTGGCTGCTCTTTTAAAGGTTTCATGCTCATGTTTTCCTCCTATTGTGATGAATCTAAGTGAGATGCCCAACGGTGTTGCGGGTGATCGCCTACTTCTACTAACGGTAAGCGCTGTGCTGGGTTAGCATCAGGGCGGAGCGAACGACTTGCGAATCGGTCACCGCTTGCAAAATCAAATGGTGAAGGCACACTGCCTGGAATTTGATATAAGCGTTTAGCACGTAATTCAGTTGAAAGCACAGAACCTAGTAAACCACGAGTATATTCATGCGTTGGGTTAGCAAGTAATGGCGTAGTCGGTGCTGCTTCCACAACTTGTCCTGCATACATTACCGTAATGTGGTGTGCAATTTGTGCAACTAATGCTAAATCATGACTAACGAATACCATGGCAAAGCCAAGTTTTTCACGTAATTCATTCAGTAATTTAATCACTTCAGCTTGTACGGTCACATCTAATGCAGTGGTTGGTTCATCAGCAATGAGTAATTTCGGTTCACGTGCGAGTGCCATTGCGATCAGAACACGTTGACGTTGACCACCTGAAAGTTCGTGAGGGTAACGATTTAGCGTTTTTTCTGGATCAAGTTTTACCCATTGCAACAAGGTTTCAGCACTTTGTTTACCGCCACGGCTAATGAGTTGCGCCATCTGATCTTTGATACGCATAGATGGGTTTAACGCACTTAACGCATCTTGATAAATCATTGAAATTTCATGACCACGTAAAGCATTGAGATCAGGCGATTTCAATAAATCATGTTGTTTACCAGAGCGGTCGGTAAATAAGATTTCCCCTGTGATTTTCGCTGTTTTTGGTAATAAGCCCATGATAGAGAATGCGGTGATAGATTTACCACAACCAGATTCACCCACCAAGCCCATTGTTTCACCTTCATGCACCTTAAAGCTAATGTTATCCACGAGTGGAATTTCGCCATAACGATTCGGGAAGCGAATAGAAAGATTTTTCACTTCAAGAATCACTTTTGCATTCGGATTAAGTGGCATACGGTCTGTACGGGCGGTCTCTTTTTCATGCAATTTTGCTAAATAGCGTTTGAGCGCTAAGGTTTCTGCCATGGCTTCTTGTACATCGGTCGCTAATGGTTTTGCCACATCTTCTTTACTTTGTGTTGAACGTTTGAGTTTTGGATTCACTAACGCATCCGTTAAACCTTCAGCCAAAATGTTAAGCGCCAATACGGTAAGTAAGATCATGATTCCCGCGAAAGTCGTTGCCCACCAGAAACCGCTTAATACTAAGTTACGTCCTTCAGATAAGATGTTACCCCAAGATGGGAATGGAGGTTGTACCCCTGCACCTAAGAAAGAAAGTGACGCTTCAAACACAATCGCATCTGCAACCATTACCGTTGCGAATACTAATACTGGCGCAGCCGTATTGCGAACAACGTGTTTGAGTAAAATATAGCTACGGCTACCACCTAAGACACGTTCAGCGCGCACATAGTCTTCTTCCCATTGTGAAACCACGTTTGCACGTACAACACGCGCTAATTGCGGGGTATAAACAATAGCAATGGTAATGATGATAACGGGCACAGAATTGCCGAATGTTGCAAGTAACACTGCAGCTAATGCAATACCAGGGAATGCCATGAGAATATCCATCAAACGCATGATGATCTCATTGCCCCATTTATCAGCCGTTGCAGCTGTTGCACCTAAAATCCCACCAAAGAGAATGGCAAAACCAACTGCACCTAAACCGATAAAGAGAGAGGTTCTTGCCCCCCACACCATACGCGAGAAAATATCACGTCCTAAACGGTCTGTACCAAAGAGGAATTCACCACTTGGAGATTGTACCGGTCTAATCGTTTGTAATGGATCATAAGGGGCAACTAATGGTGCAAAAATTGCAACTAATGCCACTAAGAGAATAAAAATTAAGGCGATTTTTGAGCTCGTCGATAACGCTTTAAATCTTGCACCGCCGGAGGCAAGGCGTTGAGCTAATCCTTGGCGAAACATTATAGACTCCGAATTTTTGGATTGATGAGCAAGTAAAGAATATCAACCACAATGTTGACTAACACGAAGGTAAAGGCAATAGTGAGTACCACACCTTGCACTAAATTTAAGTCGTGATTGACGATACCGTTGAAAATTAATTTTCCCATGCCCGGTAGGTCGAAAATTTGTTCGATAACTACCGCCCCACCGAGTAAATAACCCACGCGTAACCCCAATACGGTAACTGGCGTGATTAAGGCATTACGTAACACGTTATGACGAATAACAGTTGCATAAGGAACCCCATTACCAATGGCAGTACGGACATAGTCTTTATCCATTTCTTCTACCATGGTAGTACGCACCACACGAATCAATGAAGCACAGACTGGCACAGCAAGAGCAAGTGATGGAAGAATCATAGAACGCACATATTCATGCGGATCTTCGCTAAATGGGACAAAACCACCAGAAGGTAACCAGTCTAATTTCAATGAAAAGTATTGAATCAATAAAATACCGAGCCAAAAAGAGGGTGTCGCAACAGCTGCAACAGAGATAAAGCGAATAACTTGGTCAACCCAACGATCGCGGTAAAGTGCTGCGGTTACGCCTAAGCTAAATGAAACGATAGCGGCTAAGAAAACCCCGATAAAGGTGAGTTGTAAAGTGAGCGGGAATGCTTTGGCAATCATATCCACAATCGGCTGTTCCGGTGGGGTTGTCATACCAAAATCAAGCACGAATAAATTGGCTAAGAAGCGGAAATATTGCACGATAACCGGATCGTTTAATCCATGTTGTTCGCGGTAAATTTCTTTCGCAGCTTCAGAGGCACTTTCGCCCAAGGCAATAGTTGCAGGATCGCCAGGGGTAAATTGTAAGACGATAAAGACAAGTGCACTCACGCCTAAAATCATGACTGGCAGAGCCATAAGCCGGCGCCAGAGTAGTTTAAGAATGATTTCCATGAGATTCTCCTTAAAAAAGGAATTGAAATCCTGTTGAATTATTATGGGTTGGAGCTGTAGGGTGTATGGATTATTTGAAAGTGTGTGTGAAATCGGTTTTCCACACACACTGCAATTTAGACAAGCGGTCTAATTTGTAAATCATTTTGCAAAAATGACCGCTTGTTTGGCGTTATTTACGCCCTACGCCAAGGAACGAAAGTCCAGTCGTTGGAAGTGGTTGGAAATCGGTTAGGACTTTATCATTCCACGCGGTTGGCAATTTGCGATGCACAATCGGGTAAAGTGGCGCTTGTTCAGCAATGATATTGATTGCTTTTGTCCAAGCCTCTTTCGCACCAGCTGGGTTTTTCACTGCTTCGTCTAAGAGTTTTTGCACTTCTGCATATTCTGGGGTATTTGCCCAACGGAAACGGCGTTTTGGCCATACATCACCACGGTACCACCAGCTTAATAATAAGTCTAAGTCGTTACCGAACACAGAAGGGTCACCTGGGGCGATAACAACATCAAAGTTACCGGTATCAACGTGTGAACCGTAAAGTGCACCAGATTGTAAGTGTTGTAAGCTGACTTTCACACCTTTAAGGCTATTCCAAGATTCTAAAATCAATGGCGCACATTCTTTCACCCAGCTGTGATCTGTGGTAAGCAATTCAAATTTAAGCTCAGTTAAACCTGCTTCGGCTAATAACGCTTCTGCTTTCGCTTTATCGAAGGTGTAATCAGTCGTTGCTTTCACATAGTCTGGGTGTGTGGTTTGCACATAAGAACTTGCTGTTTGTGCGTTACCTAAGAAAACAACATCAATGAGTTTTTGTGTATCAATGGCATAGTGTAATGCTTGGCGTACTTTCGGATTGTTAAACGGTGCTTTTTCACAGTTAAACATTAAGAAGAGTAAACCGAAAGATTGTACTGATTCTACTTTGCCTTTGCGTTTTAAGCGTTCTGAATCTAAATAAGGAACAGATTCAATTGCTTGTACACGTCCAGATTCTTGCGCAGTAACACGAGCTGCATCATCTGAAAGTAAGAACCAAGTCATTTTAGAAACTAATGCAGGGTATGCGCCATTGTAACCATCGAACCCTTCAAACACGATACGGTCATCTTTGGTTGCAGAAACAAATTTATAAGGGCCTGAACCGATAGGTTTAGCATCGAATGCCGCTTGACCTGCTTCTACAGCATGTTTTGGTACAATTTTTACAATAGTTAAACGTTCTTTAAACAGAGCAAATGGATATTTTAATTTGAACTCCACGACTTTATCGTCTAACGCTTTTACTGATTCAATAAACGGAATAAATTGAGCGAATAATGAGGCTTTCGCTGGATCTAATACACGTTCGAAGGAATAGACCACATCCTCGGTGGTTACAGGTGTGCCATCGTGGAATTTAGCCCCTTCTCTTAAGGTAATGTGATAAGTCGTTTCATCTTTTTGTTCAGGCTCTTTTGCTGCTAACGCTAAATAAGGTTGGCGAGTTGCTGGATGTAAATCAACTAAACCTTCAAAAATATGCAAGTTTGCAGCCATAGAAGAAGCACCACTTGAGGTAAGCGGGTCAAAACCGGTTGAAATCGGATAAGCGATCCCTGCTTCAATTGTGGAACCAGCAGCTGGTGCAGCAAAGGCTTTATTCGTAAATGTGCCTAAAGTGCTACTAAAGGCAAAACCTGCGCCCACACCTGCTAATAATTTCATGAAGTGGCGACGAGATGGGTTGAGTTCAAATTGAGTACCCATAATATGCTCCTTAAATAAGAGAATATGAAAGATAAGAGAGTAATAAGAGCAATGCTCTGTTGTGCGTATCATACTCTGCTTGTTTTAAATTTAGCAATCTGTTTTGGAGTTTTATTTCAAAAATGAGATCGACATCACAAATTTATAAAAAAAAGATGAAGTAATACTTCAAAGTAGCTATAATCAGCCCACAAATTTGAATGGAGGCTATCATGCTGACAGATCAAGACATTTATTCACGCTATGTTGAAAAAAAAGCAGAGTTTGAGAAAATGGCCCCAATTACCTTAATCGGGCATTCATTGTTTGATATGTGGCAAAACATCGAACCAGAATGCTGCTTAAAAGGTAAAGCGGTTGCAAACTTAGGCATTAGTGGGGTAAGTACTCGGCAGTATTTAGATGTGATTGCCAAAGAAAAACGGATTACTCATTTGGGTAAAACGGTATTTATCTTTTTAGGTGTAAACGATATTGTCAAAGAGCCTGATTATTCTCCGGCTAAAGTGTTGGATTGGATTTTGCAAATTTTGACAGAAATTCGACCGCTTGCAGCCCCTCAAACTCACTATTTTTTGCTTGAAGCCACACCAGTGAATCAAATCTCAACGGTAACAAATGTGCAAATCATTCACTTAAATACTTATTTACGTGAGCATTGTCCAGAGATGATGACCTTTGTGCCAACCTATCAGGCATTCTTGGATGAAAACGGCAATTTGGATGCCACACTTAGCATAGATGGCTTGCATTTTAATGCAGCAGGGTATGCTCGACTAACAAAAATTCTTGAAAATTATTTATAGGAGGCGATATGTCTGAGTTAAATCGCAGTGCGCTTAAACAGATTGAGCATGGATTGATAGCATCCTGCCAACCAGTAGATAATGGTCCGATGGACGATCCATCCATTGTTGCAGCGATGGCTGCAGCTTCCGTGGCTGGTGGTGCTGCCGGTATTCGAATTGAAGGTGTTGAGAACTTAAAGGCTGCTCGAGCAGCGGTTAAGGTGCCAATTATCGGTATTGTTAAGCGAGATTTACCTGATAGTCCTATTCGCATTACGCCATTTTTAGAAGATATTGATGCATTAGCGAAAGCGGGCGCAGATATTATTGCAGTCGATGGTACAGATCGAATTCGCCCTGTTGATTTACCAACGGCGGTTAAACGTATCCATGACAACGGCTGTTTAGCAATGGCGGATTGCTCAAATTTAAGTGAAGGGCTTTATTGCCAACAACTTGGTTTTGATATTATCGGCAGCACAATGTCAGGTTATACTGGAGGAGAAATTCCTGCTGAACCAGATTATCAACTGGTGAAAGATCTCAAAGCAGCAGGCTGTTTTGTTATGGCAGAAGGGCGGTACAATACGCCAGAGCTTGCCAAAACCGCGATTGAAATTGGTGCTGATGCAGTGACTGTCGGTTCAGCCTTAACCCGTTTAGAACATATTGTTTCTTGGTTTGTGAAAGCCATTCACTCGGCGAAAGCTTAAGGAGAGCTTATGCGTTGTCTAGCCATTGATATTGGAGGCACGAAAATCGCCAGCGCTTTGGTAGAAAATAATCAATTAAGCGATCGATTACAAATTCGAACGCCACAAGCTGAAGGCGCACAAGCGATGCATCAAGCTTTAGCTGAGTTAGTAGCGCATTATCAAGGTCAGTTTGATGCCATTAGTGTGGCTTCTACTGGGATTATTAACCAAGGTGTTTTAACGGCGCTCAATCCAAAAAATTTAGGTGGGTTGGCAGAGTTTCCATTAAAAGAGAGTTTTGCGCGCCATACCGATAAACCTATTTTCTTACTCAATGACGTACAAGCAGCAGCTTGTGCAGAGTATCAACATGAAGACAAAGCATTAGTTCAAAATTTTGTCTTTATTACGGTTTCCACTGGCGTAGGTGGCGGCATTATTCAACAAGGAAAATTGTTGTGTGAACCTCGTGGAATTGCGGGGCATATCGGGCATACCTTGGCAGATCCTAACGGCTCAGTATGTGGTTGTGGCAGACGCGGATGTGTAGAAGCCATCGCTTCAGGTCGTGCAATTGAAGCGGTTTCTAGCCAATGGGAGAAACCATGTAGCCCGAAAGAGGTGTTTGAGCGCTACCATGAAAACGATCCACAATCGGTCGAATTAGTTGAAAGATCTGCAAAAGCGATTGCTAATTTAATTGCAGATTTAGTGATTGGTTTAGATACACAAAAAGTGGTGTTAGGTGGCAGTGTAGGTTTAGCTAAAGGCTATTTAGCTTGTGTGACACGGCATTTAAATGCAATGCCACATTTTTATCAATGTGATTTGACAGCTGCTCAATATGGTGGTGATGCTGGTTTAATCGGCGCTGCTGCATGGGCAGAACAACAAATTTAATTTAATTCGTTTCAAATAAGGAATACAAAATGAAAAATTTAAAAGGTATCTTCAGTGCATTATTAGTTTCATTTAATGAAGATGGCTCTATCAACGAAAAAGGCTTACGCCAAATTATTCGCCATAATATTGATAAAATGAAAGTAGATGGCTTATATGTTGGTGGTTCAACGGGTGAAAACTTTATGCTTTCAACTGCTGAGAAAAAAGAAATTTTCCGCATCGCAAAAGATGAAGCAAAAGATGAAATTGCATTAATTGCTCAAGTTGGTAGTGTTAATTTACAAGAAGCGGTAGAGCTTGGTAAATATGCAACAGAATTAGGTTATGACAGCTTATCTGCGGTTACACCGTTCTACTACAAATTTAGCTTTGCTGAAATCAAACACTACTACGATACCATTATTGCAGAAACTGGTAACAATATGATTGTGTATTCAATTCCGTTCTTAACAGGCGTTAATATTGGGGTTGAGCAATTTGGTGAGCTTTACCAAAACCCGAAAATCTTAGGGGTAAAATTCACAGCAGGTGATTTTTATTTATTAGAACGTTTGAAAAAAGCATATCCAAACCATTTAATTTGGGCTGGTTTCGATGAAATGATGTTACCAGCGGCAGCTTTAGGAGTAGATGGCGCTATTGGTTCAACCTTTAACGTTAACGGTATTCGCGCGCGTCAAATTTTTGAATTAACCCAACAAGGTAAATTAGCTGAAGCGCTTGCAGTACAACATGTCACCAACGATTTAATTGAAGGTATTTTAGCAAATGGCTTATATCTCACCATTAAAGAAATCTTAAAATGCCAAGGCGTTGATGCAGGCTACTGCCGTGAGCCAATGACCGCGAAAGCAACTGCGAAACAATTAGAAGTTGCTAAAGGCTTATATGAGAAATTTATTGCTTAATTGCAAAGTAATAGAAAAATAAGACCGCTTGCGGTGATAAAAACTTAAATTTCACTTAGGTTTGAATTGTCCCCTCTTATGAAAGAGGGGGCAATAATAAGCTATCTTAACAAAAGGAATTTTTATGCGTCTTGTTCCCCTAGATACGGCAAATGATGTTGCAGTGTGGTCAGCACGCTATATTGCCAATAAAATCAATGCTTTCCAGCCGACAGCGGATAAGCCTTTCGTTTTGGGATTACCAACTGGCGGTACTCCGCTTAAAACTTATCAAGAATTGATCAAACTCTATCAACAAGGCGTGGTGAGTTTTAAGCATGTAGTGACTTTTAACATGGATGAGTATGTAGGGCTTCCGGCAGAGCATCCTGAAAGTTATCACACCTTTATGCACAAAAACTTCTTTAGCCATATTGATATTCCATCAGAAAACATCAATTTGCTTGATGGTATGGCAGAAGATTTAACCGCAGAATGTGCCCGTTATGAAGAGAAAATTCAGTCTTATGGCAAAATTAATCTCTTTATGGGTGGCGTTGGCGTAGATGGTCATGTGGCATTTAATGAGCCGGGTTCTTCATTAAGTTCTCGCACCCGTATAAAAACATTGACGGAAGACACGATCATTGCAAACTCGCGTTTCTTTAATAACGATGTTAATCAAGTGCCGCAATTTGCGCTAACCGTTGGTGTTGGGACTTTGCTTGATGCTGAAGAAGTATTGATTTTGGTCACAGGATACAACAAGGCTTTAGCACTGCAAGCTTGCGTAGAAGGTGCTATTAACCATATGTGGACAATTTCTGCGCTACAAATGCATAAGCACGCATTAGTTGTTTGTGATGAGCCAGCCACACAAGAGCTTAAAGTGAAAACAATCAAATACTTCAAACAACTTGAATTGCATGTTGCTCGTTAAGATAGCACAACAAATTTAGTGGTATCTTATTAAGATAAGAAAACGGAAAAACAAGCGGTCTATTTCACTTCATTTTTTGCAAAAATGGAGGAGAAATCGACCGCTTGTTGTTTTTTAAGAAACTTTTTGGCGTATAATTTCTCAAAATGTGATGCAGTTGGCATTTTTATTTTTCGATAATTGATAAACTTTTATCAAAATTTTAAAACAATTAAGAGTGAGGTGATTTTATGTTTAATCCTATTGAACAAGAACTAGCGCAACTTGGTATTACTCAAGTAAAAGAAATTGTTCGTAATCCGAGCTATGAGCAACTTTTTGAAGAGGAAATGGCATCTAACCTTGAAGGTTATGAAAAAGGCGTATTAACGAATACTGGTGCAGTTGCTGTGGATACAGGGATCTTTACTGGTCGCTCTCCAAAAGATAAATATATCGTTTATGATGATTCTTCAAAAGAGCATGTTTGGTGGACAAGTGATACAGCAAAAAACGATAATAAACCAATGACACCAGAAACTTGGAAAAGCTTAAAAGCATTAGTGACTGGTGAGCTTTCTGGCAAACGTCTTTTCGTGATTGACGCTTTCTGTGGGGCAAGCGAACATCACCGTTTAGCCGTGCGTATTATTACCGAAGTAGCATGGCAAGCGCACTTTGTGAAAAATATGTTTATTCGCCCAACAGAAGAAGAATTAAAAACATTTAAGCCTGATTTCGTAGTATTAAATGGTTCTAAAGTAACTAACCCAAACTGGAAAGAACAAGGCTTAAATTCTGAAAACTTTGTCGCGTTTAACTTAACTGAACACATACAGTTAATTGGTGGTACCTGGTACGGCGGTGAGATGAAAAAAGGTATGTTCTCAATGATGAACTACTTATTACCGTTAAAAGGTGTTGCTTCAATGCACTGTTCAGCAAACGTTGGCGAGGATGGCGATGTAGCCGTATTCTTCGGTTTATCTGGTACAGGTAAAACAACACTTTCAACTGATCCAAAACGTAAATTGATTGGTGACGATGAGCACGGTTGGGATGAAAGTGGCGTATTCAACTACGAAGGTGGTTGCTATGCGAAAACAATCAACTTAAGTGCTGAAAATGAACCAGATATTTACCGCGCAATTCGCCGTGATGCATTATTAGAAAACGTGGTTGTACGTGCAGATGGTTCAATTGACTTTGCAGACGGTTCAAAAACTGAAAATACACGTGTTTCTTACCCAATTTATCACATTGATAACATTGTGGAACCTGTGTCAAAAGCAGGTCATGCGAAAAAAGTGATCTTCTTAACCGCAGATGCATTCGGCGTATTACCACCAGTATCTAAATTAACCCCAGAACAAACCAAATATTACTTCTTATCTGGTTTTACCGCAAAATTAGCTGGTACAGAGCGTGGTATTACTGAACCAACGCCAACCTTCTCAGCATGCTTTGGTGCAGCGTTCTTATCACTACATCCAACAAAATATGCAGAAGTGTTAGTTAAACGTATGGAAGCAGCAGGCGCAGAAGCTTACTTAGTAAATACAGGCTGGAACGGCACAGGTAAACGTATTTCTATTAAAGATACTCGCGGTATTATTGATGCTATTTTAGATGGTTCAATTGAAAAAGCAGAAATGGGTGAATTACCAATCTTTAACTTGGCAATTCCAAAAGCGTTACCAAATGTAGACCCAGCAATTTTAGATCCGCGTGACACTTATGCTGACAAAGCACAATGGCAAACTAAAGCAGTAGATTTAGCAGACCGTTTTGTGAAAAACTTTGTGAAATATACAACGAATGATGAAGGTAAAGCATTAGTTGCTGCAGGCCCAAAACCTTAAGTTTAAAGCCTTAAAATTCTGATTTAGCCCCGTTTTCGGGGCTATTTTTTTGGAAGTTTCGCAATTCTTAATTTAGTACTCAAGTCAAAATTCTAAATCATAAGAATGTAATGTATTTATGCTAGTATAGTATTTGCTGATATAATGCAAAAATCAGAATTTAAAAAAGAAAGCTTAGGAAAGGATAATGATTCATTCAAATAACGACTATATGAATATCGCTTTTACAATTGATGCAAAATATACCCCTCATTTAGAGGCGTTAATTAAATCTATTTGCTACTATAACCAGAAAGTTAATTTTTATGTTTTACACAATGATATCCCACAAGAATGGTTTGAAGGTATTCAATCTAAACTTGAAAAAATAGGGCATCATTTATTTTCTATTCATATTTCAGATGATGTTTTTAAAAATTATAAAACGTTAGATCATATTTCTTCTTCAAGTAGTTATTACCGTTTAATGATTCCTAACTTAATTCATCAAGAACGCGTGTTATATTTAGATGCGGATATTATTGTAAATGGTTCATTATCTGAATTTTATTATAGTGATCTTAATGGGGCTCCTGTCGGGGTCATAAAAGATTATGGACTAGGAGAATATTTCCCTTTTACTTATTTAGATAAATCAGTTTCAACAAAATATTTTAATAGCGGTGTTTTACTGATTGATTGTGTTCAATGGCGAGAAAAAGGGATCGTTGATACATTGCTGAAAACAGCCGAGGAATATGCTGAACAAGTGTTATATGGTGATCAGTGTATTTTGAATATGGTTTTACGAGAAAAGGCAAAATATTACGGTTTAGCTAATAATGTTCAAGTTCAATATATTGAAGCAATTAAACAACAGTACGGGACTAATAAAGTTGAGTTAGAGACTTCTCCAAGGATTATCCATTATGCAGCAAAACACAAACCTTGGGATAATCAAAATCCAGAATTATTTGAACGAGAGAAATACTGGTTTTTCCGTCATTTAGATTGGGCGTATTTAATTATGCGCCCAAATCAAGATTTATAAATGTAACAATTACGCTAGAAAACTAGCGTAATCTACCAGCAAGATCAAGAATAAGTTTTGCCAATACGGGAAGCGGATCATTATTCATTAAATGTTGGTATTTTAATGGTAATTTTGTTGAGCGTAATGGTTGTTGATGAGCGACCTGTGTTTGTGTGGCATCAGATGCACGATATTTATAGGCAATGAAACGAAGTTGTTCAATGGATATTTGCATATGTTGAGAGAGCAAATCACGTAACTGGTTTTCCCAAGCTAAATCACGATAGCCTTTTTTTTCCATGACCATCGTAATAGATTTTTCTAAGACTTTTTTAATTTGCTGTGCGGTTGAACGAATTGGATAATGCCCTAGCCATAGCTCATCTGTTTCAATAAATTCAGCACTGAATCTATTGATAAACCAATGGTAGAATTGGTAGCTATTTGGTGCAATAAATACAAGGCTCTTTATTTCTTTACCACTGCTATCTCTTACGTAATGGTTCCCAATAGTTAATGTACAGGTTTCTGCAATTGCTCTAGGAATAATTACTTTAGGCGTGAGAATTTCTTCTTTACGTTGATCTGTAAAATGATAAAGAAAATCAGGATCGTGTTCTGTAGTATTTGGGAGATAACCTCGCCAAGTATACATTCCAACACGATCTTGAGGGATTAGTTTTAGAAAAATATCTAATGTTTCACGAGAATGGCAATAAATAAACTCATCAGCGTCTAATGGAAAGATATAGTCAATACTATTATCGTTATTTATAATATGACGCATGATATTATTTAAGATCCGTTCCTGTGCGTATTCTAATTCATTGTAGTGGTAAATATGAAGTGGTAACCCTTCTTCTTTTAAAAGTGTTAGAATTTCTCTGGTATTATCGCTGCTATTATGATCGATAATATGAAGTTCATCTAATAATGTTAAATTATGTCGAACAAAAGTTTCAATAACATCACTTTCATTACGAACCATACTTAATCCAACCAGCTTTTGATTCATTTTTTATTTTATCCTATATGGAAAGAGACAACCTTTTAAAGATGCTCTTTGGCAAATTTTAAATTTTCTTGGAAACGTTTTCTATCTTGCTCTGGAATAGATGAATTTTTGAGTAATTCTACACAAAGGTCATGACATAATTGGTAATTTCCCACCCAATATGCACTAACCGCAAGTTCGTCTTTGGCTTTCCATTCATAAACGGAGTGATCGACAAAAAGAATATCATTATTTAATGGAATGCTCGCCGCTGCATTAGCGTAAATATAAGCAAGTTTAATTTTATCGTGAAAACGTAGTTGTCTTGCTAAATGATAAAGACTTTCAGCACGTTGCGGTCGATATTCATAAGCGGCTAATAATAAACTTTGCACTTCATCGAGCGAGGCGTTTAATTCAATTTTTAGTAAGGCAATTTGAAGAAGTGAATAGTAAACTTCTTCATACCACTCTCCTAAATTAGCGCGTTTGGCATACCATTCAATCGCTTTTTGAGGTATATCTGCATCACGATAGGATTGTGCAGTATAAAATGCGTAGCGACTTTTAAGATCTTCATCTTCAGGGGCATAAAAGGCTTTTTCTAAAACTTGTGCATCGTGCAGGTATTTTTGTGCATTTTGGCTACGTGCACCAAAACGGCCACTAATTATAAAATAGTCACCAGATAGATTTTGTTTTACAGAGGTTTTTTTGCGTTGTTCAATAAATTCATGTAATACGCCACGCCAGTAAAAGCCACCATCGTTAGTAAAAAGTAATGGACGGTAATAGACATTAGCGCCAGAAATGCCATTTGCCATACGCAAATAGTAGCAATCCGAGGTCAGTTCTTCTGGCAGAACAAAGTTACCTGTAAAGCGATCATCGGCATCAAAAATTAAAACGTAATCTGTTTTACCTTCAGCGTGTTTTAGGGCACAGTTGCGATTATGCGCAAAATTCACCCATTCATCGTGGTGAATTTCACCTTTAATGCCTTTTTCATTGAAAAAGTTTTCGATAATTTCAGCAGTGTTATCATCTGAACCCGTGTCACTGATCACATAATAATCTAGCGGAATGTGTGAAGTAATATTTTCCAGCGTGTCTCTAATGATGGCGGATTCATTTTTGACAATCATATTCAAACAGATAGTTTTTTTATTCGTCTTTTTATTAGCTTTTTTAGCCATAGCTTAGGTATCCTTTAGGTATAGAACATCATGTTATTTTTACAATATGAAGTATTATAGAAAAAATACCATGGCGGATGTGAAAACGATTGTAAAAAATTTGCAAAATTCTCTAAAAAAACGACCGCTTATTCGCTATACTTGAACCCATTCAATATCTTCAGCATAAACAAAAGAGGACACTATGCTCAAAATTTATAATACGTTAAAACGTGAGAAAGAAGAATTTAAGCCGATTAACCCGAATCAAGTTGGTATGTATGTCTGTGGGGTAACGGTTTACGATCTTTGTCATTTTGGGCATGGGCGAACTTTTGTTTCTTTTGATGTGATTGTGCGTTATTTACGTTATTTAGGTTACAACCTGCGTTATGTACGTAATATTACGGATGTGGACGATAAAATCATTAAACGTGCGCTCGAAAACAACGAAACTTGTGATGCGCTTGTTGAAAGAATGATTGCAGAAATGCATAAAGATTTTGATGATCTCAACATTCTGCGCCCAGATGTTGAGCCACGTGCCACTCAACATATCCCAGAAATCATTGCAATGGTCGAAAAGCTGATTGCTAAAGGGCATGCTTATGTGGCAGCTGATGGCGATGTGATGTTTGATGTGGAATCGTTCTCGCAATATGGCGCGCTTTCTCGCCAAAACCTAGCGCAGTTACAGGCAGGCGCGCGTGTTGAAATTAAATCGGTGAAGAAAAATCCGATGGATTTCGTATTATGGAAAATGTCTAAAGAGAATGAGCCAAGTTGGGAAAGCCCGTGGGGCAATGGTCGTCCGGGTTGGCATATCGAATGTTCCGCGATGAATAGCCAAGAATTGGGCGAACATTTTGATATTCATGGTGGCGGTTCAGATTTAATGTTCCCGCATCATGAAAATGAAATTGCACAATCTTGCTGTGCGCATGGTGGCGAATATGTCAATTACTGGCTTCATACAGGCATGTTGACGATTGATAAAGAAAAAATGTCTAAATCGCTAGGCAATTTCTTCAGCATTCGCCATATGCTTGGCTTATATGATGCAGAAAGTTTGCGTTATTTCTTCCTCACCGCGCATTATCGTAGTTTGTTAGATTATAGCGTGGATAATTTAGATTTAGCCCGTTCAGCGCTAGAGCGTTTATATACCGCATTGCGAGGTTGTGATTTAACTGTTGCACCAGCAGGCGGAGAGCAGTATATCAGCGCATTTGAAACTGCAATGAATGATGATTTTAATACCCCAGGCGCATTAGCCGTGCTATTTGAAATCGCACGCGAAGTGAATAAATTAAAAGCGGAAGACCCAGCGCAAGCTAATGGCTTGGCGGTTCGTTTAAAAGCATTAGCGGGCGTATTAGGCTTGTTAGAGCAAGACCCAGAGAGTTTCTTAAAAGGCGAATCTAATGCAGATGAAGCAGCGGAAATAGAAGCACTGATTGCAAAACGTAACGAAGCCAAAGCAGCTAAAAACTGGGCTGTAGCAGATGAAGTGCGCGATAAACTCAAAGCAATGAATATTGTGTTAGAAGATACGCCAAACGGAACCACTTGGCGTAAAGCGTAACCTCAATTGAAAGGGCGTGTTTTGAATTACACGCCCTTTTTTATGCGTGAATCCTTTTCTCTTTTTCTAACCGAATCGCTTTAATACGCCGTTTATTTAATTCTTCACGAATCGCTTGTTTTTCAAAGCCATCGGCAATCACCGCTTGCACATCAACTTGTAACGCTGCTTGCCAGTAGCGTTTAGCCAATGCTGCTTGTGGATATTCCCGTTGCTCAAAACCTAATCGCCCACGGGCATCTGCCTCGCAAGCGAATAAGAAATCTTGAAAGCGAGCAGGGCGACGCCAAACGTCCAACGCATTAAATAACTTCAACACTGTTTCAGGGCGAAGTTCTGAGATTTTATGGCAGTGCGTGTGATATTCAGTCACTAACAGCGCTAAACTTTTTTCATCATCAGAGACTTTCAATCGATTCGATAATGCTCTTACAGGTGCAATGCCTTTTTGTTCATGCCCGTAGTGATGGGGCAGCATTTCCGCTGGCGTTAAGCCTTTGCCTAAATCGTGGCAGAGTGCAGCAAAAAGTAAAGCGGTCGGATTTTCTGCCTGTTTTGTAAATTGTTTTGCTTGGGTCAGCACCATTAAAGTATGCACACCGCTATCAATTTCTGGATGATGTTTTTCTGGCTGTGGTTTACCAAAAAGGGCATCTAATTCAGGGAATAATACGGCTAGCGCGCCAATTTCACGCAGCAGTGAAAAATAGATGGCTGGCGAATCGGTTTCAAAAGCTTTTTGCGTTTCTAGCCAAACCCGTTCAGGGGTAAGGTGAGCAAGCTCTCCGCAAGCGGTCATATTTTGCATCAGTTTTACCGTTTCTTCTGCCACGCGAAACCCCATTGAATGAAAACGTGCAGCAAAGCGCGCAACACGCAACACTCGCAACGGATCTTCGGCAAACGCTGGGGAAACATGGCGCAGCACTTTATTGGCTAAATCGGCTTGCCCATTAAAGGGGTCGATAATTTCTCCACTGGTTAAATCTTGTGCCATTGCGTTGATAGTCAAATCGCGGCGAATTAAATCTTGCTCAATGGTCACTGTTGGCGAAAAATCGCAAATAAAGCCATGATAACCCGCGCCATTTTTGCGCTCTTGGCGGGCAAGGGCATATTCTTCTTGTGTTTTAGGGTGCAGAAAAACAGGAAATGCTGCGCCTACTTGTTGAAAGCCTTCTGCCAGCAGCATTTCAGGGGTTGCGCCTACCACCAAAAAATCCCGATCTTTAACGGGCAGATTTAATAATTGGTCGCGCACCGCACCACCAACAAGATAGGTTTTCATATATTATTCTCTTTTATTGATTGATATAAAAAGGGCGCATTTAATGCGCCCTATCATCTTATTCTACGCTGACGGATTCAATCACAACATCTTCTTTTGGCACATCTTGGTGGAAACCTTTGTTACCTGTGGCAACCCCTTTAATTTTATCTACGATGTCCATGCCTTCAACCACCTCGCCGAATACTGCATAGCCCCATTCCTGCACAACAGTTTTGCCAAACATCTCTTTTGAGCGGTAATCTAAAAAGTGATTGTCTGCCACGTTAATAAAAAATTGTGAGCTTGCTGAGTGTGGGTCTGAAGTGCGCGCCATTGCGATGGTGCCACGCTTGTTGCTTAAACCATTGCTCGCTTCATTTTGAATGGGCGCTTTGGTATTTTTTTCAATTAAACCAGCAGTCATGCCACCGCCTTGAATCATAAAGCCATCAATTACACGGTGGAAAATGGTGCCGTTATAAAAACCTTCTTTACAGTAGTCTTCAAAGTTTTTTGCTGTAATGGGTGCTTTTTCAAAATTTAACGCAATTTTAATGTCGCCATAATTGGTGTGTAGGGTAATCATAAAAGTCCTCTTTAGTTTGATGATTTTAGCAAGATTTTAACATAGAAAACGTTTGTCTATAAATGCTCAACATATAAAGCGGTTAAATTTTGCAAAATGGTTGCAAAATTTAACCGCTTGTTTACTTTTTTAAACCAATGTCAAGCAGTAAGATTATGTAAATCACGTTTGAAAATAAGGCTTGTCGCTATATCATAGCAAGGCTAAATTACGAGGATAGTAATTTGCTTGAAGGCTGCATCAAGAGGATGCAGTTATTGTGTATAAATTATTTAAGGAACACAAATTCAATGAACAAAGTCTTTAAAGTTATTTGGAACCACGCAACCCAAACGTGGACGGCGGTTTCCGAATTAGGTCATGCAAAAGGCAAGACTAAATCACAAAAAATTGCAAAATTAACAGCTGTAGCTGGTGCAGTAATAAGCTCGGTGGCGATTTCACAGGGCGCACAGGCAGCGACTAATTTAAATGAACTTGCAAATCTTGGTATTGAACTTAGAAATAGTAAACTCGTTATTACTCCAAATGCTCGTCCGGGCAACTCTGCAACCGATAATTCTATTGTTGTAGGTTATCAAAACACAGCGAGTGGCACTGGCGATGGTAAAACGATTTACGGTGCGAACAATACTGTATCAAGTGATGCAGGTGTTGCTGTAGGTAATAATAACATTGTGAGAGGTGGTGCATCTGTTGCTATGGGTACAAGTACTCAAGCGACAGGTGAAGCAACTGTTGCAATCGGTAACTTAGCAAATGCAACAATGATTCGTACAGTGGCGATTGGTAACAATGCTAATGCAACAAATGTGAATGCGACAGCAATTGGTGACAGAGCTCAAGCTGCTGGCCAAGATACTGTTGCTATTGCAAGTCGTACTCAAGCAACTAGCCATTTAGCGATTGCAATTGGTAAACAAGCTGCATCTAATTCAGGTTTAAAACCAGGTGTAGATAGAGAGAACAATACTGATAAAGAGTCTTCTACCATTGCTATTGGTGCATTTGCTGAGGTAGCTCCTGAAGCGCAAAGTGTATATGCTGGTTCTCAGGGAAGTAATAGTGTGGCAGGTACTGCGCTAGCGGCTGTTGCATTGGGTGAAAAAGCTCGTTCTACACGTGATGGTGCAGTAGCTGTGGGCTCAAAAGCACATGCATATGGCGATAACTCTATCGCAATCGGTTCTTTTGCTAGACCAAACACTGGTGCAACTAATGTAAACTCAATTGCAATTGGTTCTTCATCTAAATCTGATGGTTTTTCATCAGTAGCAATTGGTGGTGGTTCTCAAGCAACTCATGACCACGCAATTGCAGTAGGTCGTACAGCTAAAGCAACTAAAGAAGATGCAACAGCAATCGGTTACAATGCGGCGGCATCTAAAAATAATGCAACAGCAATTGGTCGTGAAGCAGTGGCTTCGGCTAATAATTCAACAGCAATTGGCTTACAATCTAATGCAAGTCGTGAAAACAGCGTAGCGTTAGGTAACGGTTCTAATACTGATAATAAATATGAGCCTACAGATACTGCAACAGTTGGTCGCTATACTTATTCTGGCTTCGCAGGTAACAATAGTACATTAGGTGAAGGCGCTGTAGTTTCTGTGGGTTCTGCAGGTAAAGAGCGTCAAATTCACCATGTTGCGGCAGGTCGTATTTCTTCAACTTCAACAGATGCGATCAATGGTTCGCAATTATATATGGTGGCAGATGCACTTTCTAACCACCATTGGAAGGCTCGTGGTAATGGTACTCCGGTTTCAAGCGTTTATAACGGTGATGTTGTTGATTTCATAAATGGTAAGGCTACAACAGCTCAAGTAACGTATACCCCAGAGACGAAAGATAGTACTGGTAACGTGATTAAGCCAGCTGTAACATGTGTTACATACCATGCAAATATTGAAGCTGGCAACAATATTACTGTTACCTACGATGAAGCGAATAACAAATATATCATTGCAGCAAAAGATGGCGCTAAAGGTAAAGATGGTGTTGATGGTAAGAGCGTTACTGCAACTGTAACCAATAACAATAATGGTACTCATACACTTACTGTTAATAATAGCGACGGCACAACAACCACAACCATTATTAGAGATGGTGCTGTAGGTGCAACAGGTGCTAAAGGTGATACTGGTGCTAAAGGTGACACTGGTGCTAAAGGTGACACTGGCGCTAAAGGTGATGCTGGTGCAACAGGTGCAGCAGGTAAAAATGCAGAAGCTAAAGTTGTAGATAACAACAACGGCACACACACAGTAACTATCGTAGATGGCAACGGTCAAACCACTTCAACTATCGTGAAAGATGGTGCGACAGGTGCTAAAGGTGAC
>NZ_AFNK01000003.1 GCF_000238795.1 Haemophilus sputorum CCUG 13788
TTAAGACTTATTCATAAACTTCAAATTATAGCCACTTGCTATATCAGAAGGGCGATTAGCTCAGTTGGGAGAGCACCTCCCTTACAAGGAGGGGGTCACTGGTTCGAGACCGGTATCGCCCACCACTTATTTCTATTTTCTCCTATTTAAATTTAGCTTATCATTATTTCTTATTTAAGGAGAAAATTGATGTTAACTGCTAAAAGCTGTGAATTATTTGATATTCCATTTTTCCAATTTGCACAATTAAAAAAATATTGCCCTGAAGAAATTCCTCGTATTAAAGCCGATTACAAGCATAATTGGGAAATTTGGAAAAAGCTTCATTTAGACGTTTCTCGTATGTTAGGAAATCCATTTGCCCCACCGCATATTGAAAAATGGTGCAATGGATGGCAAGTGCGGGCACATTTCTTTGCTTATTATAAGTATGAGTTTAATCGAGATTCTGCAGCAATTCTGTCTGTTTTATTAAATCGTCGTCGCTTACAAGTTTCACTTGATTGGCATTGCTATCGTGCAGATCGTTCTCAAATTAAATTGCCTCAATATAACCAATGGTTATCGGCTTTAGATCGTAAACAATATCAGGATTTTGATATTTGGCATGGTCAAGAGAGTGAATATGCAGATTTTCAAAGTGTGAAGTCATTCGGACAAAATGAATTTTTGCTAAATAATGAAGAAGATTTTTACTGTATTGGCAAAAATATAGAGAAATCTTCATTAGCTGATATTGATGCACCAGAGTTTATTTATCAGACTATTCGCCAATTATTACCGCTTTATGAGGCTTGTCATCGTTAAAATGAATCGAATTCCAACAAAGTGAATCAAAAATAGTCAATTAACTTTAAAAAAGCAATTTTTGTTTGACGAGTTCTGAAAAATCCTTATAATGCGCTCTCGTTGATTAAGCAAAATCAATAATGTGTTGCCCGAGTGGCGGAATCGGTAGACGCAAGGGATTTAAAATCCCTCGCCTTTCGGGGCGTGCCAGTTCAAGTCTGGCCTCGGGCACCATTTAAATTACCAAATATGCGGGAATAGCTCAGTTGGTAGAGCACGACCTTGCCAAGGTCGGGGTCGCGAGTTCGAGCCTCGTTTCCCGCTCCATTTTAAAAGATAGCACCATGAGGTGCTTTTTTTATATCTAAAATTTCCTAACCAATCTTTCAAAGAATGATAAAAAAATAGGCTAACCATTCATGATTAGCCTGCTGCTATTATTTAGTGAGTAAATTCAATGCTTCTTGGTATTTTTCTACCGTTTTCTTGATGACTTCGTCTGGAATTTTAGGCGCTGGTGCTTGTTTATTCCAACCGCTTTGTTCTAGCCAATCACGAATAAACTGTTTATCGAATGAAGGTGGTGTGGTACCTTCTTGATAAGTATTCACAGACCAAAAACGACTAGAATCTGGCGTTAATACTTCATCCATTAAGGTTAATGTCCCATTTTCATCTAAACCGAACTCAAATTTTGTATCACAAATAATGATGCCTTTAGTTAGAGCATATTTAGCTGCTTCAGTATAAAGTGCTAATGCAGATTCTTTAACTTTCGCAGCAAGCGCAGCACCAATTTGTTGTTCACATTCAGCATAAGAGATGTTGATATCGTGATCACCCACTTCAGCTTTGCTTGACGGGGTAAAAATGGGCTCAGGTAATTTGCTTGCTTCCACCAATCCTTTTGGTAATTCGAGACCGCAGATGGTGCCAGTTTTTTGATAATCTTTTAAACCAGAACCCGTTAAATAACCTCGTACAATGGATTCAATTTTCACAGGTGTTAAGCGTTTGCAAACTACAGCGCGATGTTTAATCGCTTTTGCTTCTTCTTCAGGTAAAACATCAAAAACGGAATCGCCAGTAAAATGATTTGGCATGATATGAGAAAGTTTGTTAAACCAGAAATTAGAAATTTGAGTCAGGATTTCACCTTTATGTGGAATGGGGTCATCTAAAATGACATCAAAAGCAGACAGACGATCACTTGCCACCATGAGCATTCTTTTGTCATCAATTTCATATAGGTCACGTACCTTGCCAGAATAAATTTTTTTTAAGCTGATTTGCATAATCAAATTCCTATTTGGTAAAAGATTTTCCAAATTATACCGCTTGTTTACCCTCTTGCGCAAACGATTGCGTAACTTTATTGGGCTTGTTCAAAAAAAATTTATTACTACTTTAGAAGTAAATAGTGTGACAGGGATCACAAATCGTTAACATTTTTCTATCTTTTTTTAGAAAACTCCCTAGAATGCGAGGCTCAATTTTGGAATTTTTTTTCATTTATTTTGAGGTCGTCTATGGCGCTGTTTCTTAGTATTTTTCCAATTGTTTTACTAATCTATTTAATGGTAAAACGTAATGCACTTCCATCTTATGTTGCGCTTCCTTGGATTGCAGCAGTAGTGCTTATTATTCATCTTATTTTCTTCGCAACTGATGTGACAATTATCAGTGCGAAAATTGCTTCAGCTGTTATTGATGTGTTAACACCAGTAACTGTTATTTTCGGCGCGATTCTCTTCAACCGTTTCTCAGAAGTTTCTGGTGTAACCAACACTTTACGTAAATGGTTAGGTAACATTAACCCGAACCCAGTTGCACAATTGATGATCATCGGTTGGGCGTTTGCGTTCATGATTGAAGGTGCGAGTGGTTTCGGTACACCGGCAGCGATTGCAGCGCCAATCTTAGTTGGTTTAGGTTTTAACCCAATTCGTGTAGCGATTCTTGCGTTAATTATGAACTCAGTACCAGTTTCATTCGGTGCGGTAGGTACGCCAACCTGGTTCGGTTTTGGCCCATTAAACCTTCCAGAAGATAAAATCTTAGAGATTGGTTCTATGACAGCAACTATTCACTCGATTGCGGCATTTATCATTCCTGTGATTGCGTTAAGTTTTATCGTAACGTGGAAAGAAATTCGTCAAAATATTGTTTTCATCTATTTAAGCGTATTAGCTTGCGTAGCACCTTATTTCTTACTTGCTCAAGTAAACTACGAATTCCCATCATTAGTAGGTGGTGCAATTGGTATGTTCTTATCAATCTTCTTAGCAAATAAAGGCATTGGTTTAGCGAAAGTAGAAAATACTTTAGATAACACCGCCGTAACAGGTAAAGAAGTTGCAAAAGCATTGTTACCAACAGGTTTATTAATTGTTTTCTTAATCTTAACTCGTGTTAAACAATTACCATTCAAAGCAATGATGAACGATGCAACAGAGTGGTTCGGTGCACAATTAGGTTCATTAGGTCACTTTGAAATTAGTAATGGTTTAATCTTCAGCTTGAAAAACATCTTCGGAACAGGCATGAATGCAAGCTATAAATTGCTTTATGTACCAGCGTTAATTCCGTTTGTAATCACTGTATTAATTGCAATTCCTGTATTCTCAATGTCTGCAAGCAATGTGAAAGGTATCTTCTCAACTAGTTTCAAACAAGTTCGTAACCCATTCGTCGCATTGATTGGTGCGTTAATCATGGTGAACTTAATGTTAGTGGGTGGTGATGAATCAATGGTTAAAATCATCGGTCGTAGCTTTGCACATGCAACAGGTGAATACTGGACTGTGTTTGCTTCATACTTAGGTGCAGTAGGTGCGTTCTTCTCAGGTTCAAATACAGTATCTAACTTAACTTTCGGTAGTGTTCAATTATCAACCGCTGAAATTACGGGTATCTCTGCATCATTAGTACTTGCGTTACAATCAGCAGGTGGTGCAATGGGTAACATGGTATGTATCAACAATATCGTGGCAGTAAACTCAGTATTAGGTATTGAAAACCAAGAAGGTGCAATCATTAAGAAAACTGTCGTGCCAATGTTTATCTATGGTGTGATTGCTGCAGTGGTTGCTTTAACTGTGATTCCATTATTCTTTAATGTATAATTTGGTAAATTCTCAAGCGGTCTGATTTGGTCAAAGTTTTGCAAAAAATGACCGCTTGCAAAGTCATTTAAAAAGGAAGCGATAAGCTTCCTTTTGTCATTTATGGCTTTTTAAATACGATTATTTCTTATTTTTATTTAGACGTGGGATATTCCAATGAACGTAAATTTTTATGTAACCTGTATCGCTGATATTGCAAAAAGCAATGTGGCAAAAAACAGTGTTTTACTGCTTGAAAAACTCGGTTGTAATGTAATCTTCCTTGAAAAACAAGGTTGTTGTGGACAACCTGCAATTAACAGTGGCTATGCAAAAGAAGCTGTTGCAGGGATGAAATCTTTAGTTGAAACCTTTGAAGTGAATGATTACCCAATCGTGGCGCCAGCAGGTTCTTGTGTTTATGCAATTAAAAACTATCCGGAATACTTTACCCGTTTCGGTGAGCCTGAATGGGCAAAACGTGCTGAAAAAGTGGCAGCGCGTTTCTGTGATTTAACGGATTTTATTGTTAACAAATTAGGTAAAACAGATGTGGGTGCGCGCTTAAAAGGTAAAGCGGTTTATCACCCATCTTGCAGCTTAACCCGTAAATTAGGGGTTGTTGATGAGCCTTTAGCGCTATTAAAAAATGTAAAAGGCTTAGAGTTAATGCCAATTCACAACCAAAATACTTGCTGTGGTTTCGGTGGAACATTCTCTGTCAAAATGGCTGAAATTTCAGGTGAAATGGTAACAGAAAAAGTAGTTAACATTTCTGAAGTTGATCCAGATTATCTTGTAGGTGCAGACGTAAGCTGCTTGTTAAATATTGCAGGCCGTTTAAGCCGTGAAGGCAAAAATGTGAAAGTTATGCATATTGCTGAAGTATTAATGCAAGAAGAAGGAGAAGCCTAATGTCGCATTTACAAACCAGTAATTTACCGTTTAAACAGCGTGTAGAACAACAAGTTAATAACGAAATTATGCGTAAAGCGGTGGTAAAAGCACAAGAAACCATCGGCGCAAACCGTCAAAAAATGGTTGATGAGTTAGGTAACTGGGAAGAATGGCGTGATCTTTCTAAACAGTTCCGTAACCACGTATTAGCAAACTTAGATGCTTACCTTTATCAATTAAGCGAAAAAGTCACGCAAAACGGTGGTCATGTTTATTTTGCAGAAACTGCAGAAGAAGCGACCGCTTACATTCGTAAAGTCGCACTTGAGAAAAAGGCGAAAACCATCGTGAAATCTAAATCAATGGTAACCGAAGAAATCGGTATGAACCATGTTTTAGAAGCAGAAGGCATTAAAGTCGTTGAAACCGACTTAGGGGAATATTTACTACAAATCGTAGGCGATAAACCATCTCACATCGTTGTGCCGGCAATTCATAAAGATCGTCATCGTATCCGTAAAGAATTACATGAAGTATTAGGCTATGAAGGAACAGAACAGCCAGAAGAAATGAATGCTTTTGTGCGTAAAACCTTACGTAAAGATTTCTTAGAAGCAGATATTGGTATCTCAGGTTGTAACTTTGCCGTGCCAGAAACTGGATCAGTTTGTTTAGTGACTAACGAAGGTAACTTACGTTTAGCAACTACTGTGCCAAAAACGCATATTGCAGTCATGGGAATGGAGCGTTTAGCCCCAACGTTTAAAGAAGTGGATGCTTTAATTACAATGCTTTGCCGTAGTGCAGTAGGCGCGAAATTAACAGCTTATAACACTTGGTTAACCGGCCCGCGCTTAGAAGGCGAAGTGGATGGTCCTGAAGATTTCCATTTAGTTATCGTAGATAATGGTCGTTCAAAAATTTTAGAAAGCGAGTTTGAAGAAGTTTTACGTTGTATCCGTTGTGGTGCATGCTTAAATATTTGCCCAGCGTATCGCCAAATTGGTGGTCATGGTTATGGTTCAATTTATCCGGGCCCAATTGGTGCAGTTATCTCGCCATTATTAGGTGGTTATGATGAGTTCAAAGAGTTACCGTATGCCTGTTCATTATGTAATGCGTGTAACAGCGTATGCCCAGTGAAAATTCCACTTGCGCAGCTTATCTTAAAACACCGTGAGAAAATGGTGGAAGCAGGCATTACACCTAAATCAGAGCAACTTGCAATTAAAGGCTTTACCTTCGCAAATGCTCGCCCTTCAGTTTGGAATGCAAGTGTGAAGATCGGTGCGAAATTAGCAGGTAAGTTCATTAAAAACGGTAAAGCACCTATTCATTTCGGTGCATTAGGCGAATGGACAAAAGCACGTGATTTACCTTCAATAGAAGGCGAAAGTTTCCGTGAATGGTTCAAAAACCGTAAATAATGGCAAGCAAAAAGGATAAAACAATGGATCAACAAAACAGAGAAAATTTCTTAAATAAACTTGCCGCAAAAATGGGGCGTGCGCGTAAATTAGTGCCAGACCAAATGGAAGAGCAAGTTAACCACCATCCAACGACGCGTTTAACACACTTATCGCAAAATGAACTTTGTAACGAGTTTATGAGCTTTGCGAAAGTATTGTTAGTTGATGTGGTAGAAACAAAAGAAGCTGATGTGGCGCAAGCAGTGTTAGATGTTTGCGAAAAATATGGTGGCGGTAACATCGTATTAAACAACGATGATCGTTTAAACCAATTAGGTATTACTGATGCAGTAAAAGCGAAATATGATAGTTTCGTTTGGGATTTCAACCTAGATCGTGAAAACATTGCAAAATCAGCGGAAGCAAACATAGGTATTGTTCATGCAGAATATGGTTTAGCTGAGTCTGGCGGTATTGTGTTATATGCAACTAAAGACAATGGCCGTTCAACCAGCTTATTACCAACAACATCTGTGGTGGTTGTGCGTAAGAGCAAAGTATTGCCACGCGTGGCACAACTTGCGCAAGTGTTACATGAGAAAGCACAAGCAGGCGAAAGAATGCCATCTTGTATTAACATTATCTCAGGCCCTAGTGCAACTGCAGATATCGAGTTAATCAAGGTTGTTGGGGTTCATGGTCCAGTGTCTAAAATTTACGTTGTGATTGACGACCTATAATTTCTCCGATTTAATGCCCAATATTTATTGGGCATTTTTATTTTTTCAATTTTAAAAGGACAAACATGGCAGCAGAAATTCTTACCATTAAAATTGGATTGGTTGAATCCGTTACTTTTGCAGATGGCACCACGCTAGAATCGGCGATTCGTAAAAAGCCGGTTGAACAGGTGCGTATTCATGAATTAGGTGCTGAAGGGAATGATGTCGGCTTAAAGGCACATCATGGTGGGCCAGATAAAGCATTGTTTTTTATGGCAGATCAAACCTTTGAAAAACTCACTACGCTTATTGGTAAGGATTTTGACTGGCAAGGCACTGCGATTTATGGTGAGAATTTTATCGTTTCAGAATTAAATGAAACAAATGTTTGTGTTGGGGATCGCTATCAAATTGGCGAAGTTATTGTAGAAGTTTCTCAACCGCGTAAACCGTGCGAGCGCTTATCAAAAAATAGTGAATGCGAAGCAACCCAAAGCCTTGTTCGGGAAACGGGTTTAAGCGGTTGGTATGTGCGAGTTATTCAAGGGGGAATTTGTAAAAAAGGAGATAAAATTGACCGCTTGCAACGGCCTTATCCTGATTTGAATATTCTGCACTTAAATCAACTGTTAGCACAGAAACCTTCAATTAAGATCAAATCTGATTTAGAGCGCGCTTTAGCTTGTGAAGTTTTAGCAGAAGCCTTTAAGCGCTCTCTCCGAAACCAGCTTTCGAGAATTTAAGCCGAAGATTTCGGTTTTTCTACCACGGACTCTAATCGCATTGTTTCGTGGTCATTGCTGAGCAACTCAACTTGCGGAGTTGCTTGGCTAGCCTTAGTGGAAAGTTGTTGGAATCGCTCAACTTTACCAATTAAACCTTGGCGACCGACTAAGGACGTGACGGTTTGATTATATTGATTGCTGACAGTGTTGAGCGTATTTCCAAGTTTACTTAATCGTTCTGCCACCACACAAACTTGATTATAAATCTCTCCTGCTTTTTCACTGATTTCTCGTGCTTCATGATTACCACGTTCAATTCGCCAAAGATTGGCGACAGTGCGTAAAATCGGCATCAGTGTCGTATAAGAAACTAAAATCACATTACGTTCATAGCCAAAATTAAATAGCTGTGGATCATGTTTCATCGCTTCAATATAAGCAGGTTCAATAGGCACAAACATGAGTACAAAATCAGGGCTTGTAACGCCAGGTAAGTTGGCATAATTTTTCTTAGAAAGCCCCTCAATATGCGCTCTTAATGATTTGCAGTGTGCTTCTAATGCTTGGTTCATGCTGAGATTATCTTCGGCTCGTACTGCCTCATCATAAGCAAGCAACGAAACTTTGCTATCTAAAATTAACTGTTTATTATCGGGTAAGTGCAAAACAAAATCGGGGGCTAAACGTCGTCCTTCTTGATCGCGAAAACTTTCTTGTGAAACGTAATGTTCTCCAGCCAATAAACCAGCGGATTGCAGCGCAGATTCTAGCTGTACTTCGCCCCAGTTCCCTGCAATTTTGTTATTTCCTTTTAAAGCTGTCGCAAGATTTTGCGCTTCTTCTGACATTGAGGCGCCAATTTTCAGTACTGCTTTAATTTCTGCAGCTAAGGTTGCTGTGCCTTTTAGGGATTCACTATGCACTTCATTGACGCGTTTTTGAAAGCCTTCAATTTGTTCTCTAAATGGTTTCAGTAAAGCATCTAAGCTAGCTTGGTTTGTTTGATCAAAACGTTGACTTTTTTCTTCCAAAATCTGTTGTGCGAGATGTTGGAATTCAACATTCAGTTGCTGTTTGACTTCCACAAAATTGCGTTGTTGCGCTTCAAAATTAGCTTGTTTTTCATGAAGTGTAGTGCGAAGCTCAGTCAGCTCATTTTGAACCTGTTGATATTGTGCCGTAAGTTGTGCCTGTTCTTGTGCTTTTTGCGAGAGTTGTTGCAAGCTATGTTGCAGTTGCTCTTCTAGGCCTTCAGCTTTTGCTTGTGATGCGCCAACGCGTTCTTTCAGCGCGTTGATATAGCGCTCAAGCTCGTTTTCGTTATCTTCGGCAAGCACAAGACGTTGTTGCAAGCGGTCTAATTCTGTTAATTTTTCGCTAATTCGTTCCGCATAGGATTCAGCTTGCGTACGAAATTGCACGGCTGATTGTTCCGCTTGATGCTTTTCTTGGGTCAGCAAGGCTACGCTTTGTTGTGCTTGAGCTAGCGCTTGTTGGCGTTCAGTTAAGTCCTGTTGTAAATTCTCCATTCCTTGCTGATAGCGGTTTTGCTGAATAAACCAATAAATCGCAAGCCCACCTAAGCTAATTAGGAGAGCAACAGCCAGATAGAGCCAAAGCGGATCGAAAGTTAGCGTCATCATATTAGATATTTTTTACTTTATCAGAATAGAGAATAATGCATAGAGCAATAACCATTACCAATATTGAGCAAGCAAATAACAAGGTACTGGTTGCACTTTCATGATCGACAATGATTAAACGAACCATGGCAGTAATGCCGGTGTAAATAAAATATCGAAGTGGAAAATGGTAACCACTGCGGAAATATTGTGCAATAAGCCCTAAGAAACCGAAGTAGAGGAAGAAAACTAAAATTTGTTCGGCTAATTGATTGGGCACAATTGGCGCAGGACCTAGTGCCATCATAAATAGTTCGTAACTGATTTTTGCCAAAGCGACAATTAACACCGCAGCTAACCCTAATAAGAACATAATTAAAATCATTTTAAGCACTCTAGGAATAATGTTAGAAAGATGAGTTGAAATATTTTGTATAGTCATAATTTGATTTTGAGATTTTTAGAAAAATAAATAAGCCTTCAATGAATGCCCCTCTTTGAAAAGAGGGGCATTTTTTAATGTTCTCTAGTTTTAAAGAATGTTACATCAGGGTAGCGTTCCTGGGCTAAGTTGAGATTCACCATAGTTGGTGCGATATAAGTTAAGTTATCGCCACCATCTAAGGCTAGGTTTTGTTCATTTTTGCGTTTAAATTCTTCGAATTTTTTCACATCATCACATTCAACCCAGCGTGCGGTAGCAACATTAACGTTTTCATAAATAGCCTCAACGTTATATTCCGTTTTAAGGCGAGAAACGACCACATCAAACTGTAACACCCCTACTGCGCCTACGATTAAATCGTTATTCATGAGCGGGCGGAATACTTGCACAGCCCCTTCTTCTGAAAGCTGAACCAAGCCTTTAAGCAGTTGTTTCTGCTTAAGGGGATCTTTTAAGCGAATTCGGCGGAATAATTCTGGCGCAAAGTTTGGAATGCCCGTAAATTTCAAGATTTCACCTTGCGTGAAAGTATCGCCAATTTGAATAGTGCCGTGATTGTGCAGGCCGATAATATCGCCTGCATAGGCTTCTTCCGCATGCGCACGATCGCCCGCCATAAAGGTTAGTGCATCCGAGATCACCACATCTTTACCAATACGAACGTGTTTCAGCTTCATGCCTTTTTCATATTTGCCTGACACTACGCGCATAAAGGCAACGCGGTCGCGGTGTTTTGGATCCATATTTGCTTGAATTTTAAATACGAAACCAGAGAATCTTTCTTCGCTGCTTTCAACCGTACGAACATCCGCTTCACGTGCTTGCGGTTTTGGTGCCCATTCGGTTAAACCATCTAAGAAATGATCTACCCCAAAGTTACCTAATGCAGTTCCAAAAAATACTGGAGTTAATTCGCCTTTAATGAACGCCTCATGGTCAAATTCGTTACTTGCACCTTGTACGAGTTCTAATTCATCGCGCAGTTGTTGGGCTAAATCATCGCCTACGGCAGCATCTAATTCAGGACTATTTAAGCCTTTTACAATACGGACTTCTTGAATGGTTGAACCTTGCCCAGATTGGTAAAGGTAGGTTTCATCTTTTGCTAAATGATAGACACCTTTGAATAATTTACCGCAACCGATAGGCCAAGTAATTGGCGCACAACGAATTTTGAGTACACTTTCTACTTCGTCTAATAATTCCATTGGATCGCGAATATCACGGTCGAGCTTGTTCATGAACGTTAAAATTGGTGTATCACGTAAGCGTGTAACTTCCATCAATTTAATTGTACGTTCCTCAACCCCTTTGGCAGAGTCAATCACCATTAAGCAGCTATCTACTGCAGTTAATGTACGGTAAGTATCTTCCGAGAAGTCTTCGTGCCCTGGGGTATCAAGCAAGTTCACCAAGCAATCGTTGTAAGGAAATTGCATTACAGAGGTGGTAATCGAAATTCCACGTTGTTTTTCCATTTCCATCCAGTCTGATTTTGCATGAGCTGCTGAGCCTTTGCCTTTTACTGAACCTGCCGTTTGAATGGCATTTCCATAAAGTAATACTTTTTCAGTAATGGTCGTTTTACCGGCATCGGGGTGGGAAATAATCGCAAAGGTACGGCGCTTATTCACTTCTTGAGGGTATTGGTTAGTTGACATAAATAATCTTGTGTAAATAAAAAAGTCATAAAAAATAAAGGCGACATTATAACACAAGACAAGCGGTCAAATTTAACGAAATTTTTGCAAATTGGCGAAAACCAATATGGTGAAGATCCTAAAGCAAAAGAGAGAGCATTGGTTAATTCTTATGCTGAACATAGCGTGGAGAAAAACAACGAGAATAGTTAACAAGCGGTTGGATTTTCTCAAGATTTTGCAAAAATAAGGCGCATTCTTTAAGAGAATGCGCCTAACTTTTGTTATAATCCTGAAGTTTTTCAACGTATAAAAGGAATTGTCATGAATTATTTTCTTTATGCCCTAAAAAATAGCTTTAATATCAAAGGTAGAGCTAGACGCGCTGAATTTGGCTGGTTTACTTTAATCTGCATGTTAATCTCGTTTTCGTTGATGCTTATTGGCGGATTCGCTGATGGATTAGGTTTTCCCAAATTAGCTTCTGCACTTGAGATAATCAACTCATTATTTAGCTTACTTATTTTTCCTGCGAGTATTACGATTGCTATACGCCGTTTGCATGATTTAGGGAAATCAGGCTGGTGGTATGTTGCATATACTGTGATTGTTGTGGTTGTTATTGCATTTATCTTGGCCTCACTGATTTCAGCAGTCATCGTTCATCAAATGAATGAAGACGAAATTATTGAGTTTTTACTTTCAGGTAATATCTTGATTCCACTCGGATTGTTGTTAATTTTTGTTTATGGTGTGCTTTTATTCTTAATTTTCAAAGATGGACAACGTTTTACCAATGCATATGGTGAAGATCCAAAAGCGCCAATCACTGAAAAAGTTGAACCTGTTTTAAACAATGTTAGCAATGTGCAAGATGGAACAGAACAGTCTAAAATTGGGCATCAGGAATTCTAATTTTTTTATTTCACAAGAGGTCTTTTTATGAAATGGTTTATTTACGCAATTAAAAATATATTTAACTATCAGGGGCGTGCTAGACGTTCTGAGTATGGTTGGTTCCAGTTAGTCAATTATCTATTACAAATGGCATTTATGCTCGTGTTTTGGCTGATTATAGCTGGCGCTGCGGCTGGCAGTATGGCACTTGGTCGAAATGAAGAAACCATGCTAATGGGGGTTAGTATTGTAGCGATAGTAGTTTATGCTTTATTGCTCCTTTACCAAGTCGTGATTTTCTTAGTGTCATTGAGTGTGACAGCTCGCCGTTTACACGATTTAGGTTGGTCTGGTTGGTGGCAGTTAGTTTTATTTGTGTTACCGCTTATTATTATAGTGATTTTTATGATCAATATGCCAACCAATATGCCAAGTGAGCGTGATCTTGCTCAAGCCATGTTCTTTCCTTTCTTAATGATGGGGATTTATGCGCTTGTTGCATTTGTTGTCATGTGCATCTTATTGTTCAAAGAAGGTCAAATTGGTGCTAATAAATATGGTGAAGATCCAAAAGAAGAAGAGCGTGCATTGCTTCAACATATGCGAGAACAAATGGCTGCGAAAAAAATGCAAGAAAAAGCTCTCACTTCTCCGAATTCTGCTGAAAATACGGTAGAGCAAAATAGCAATTAACAAGCGGTCAAATTTGCGAAAAATTTTGCAAAAACAAGGCGCATTCCTTAAATAGGAATGCGCCTTTTTCATGACGAAATGAAAAGAAAATTAGAAGCGAATCTCAATTGCCCCAGCAAAATTACGTCCAGGTGCATAAAAACGTTCTAAACCTTTTCCATCTTTATCGACTGAGTCTGTGGTGCTTATTTTATTAATCCCACGTAAGGTATCCCAAGTATGATATTTACGATTAAACATATTATAAATACCGGCTCGTAGAGTGATGTTTTTATTCACTTTATAGAAGCCATATAGGTCGAATAATACAGCTGAACCATTAAGATATGGATAGGCTTTTACTTCTCTAACAAAGTTAGCGGAATATTGCACGACTTGTGCATCTTTAGCTTTTTTTGCACCTAGATAGCTACCTTTGAAGTTAAGCCCCCAAACATCATTTGGATCTTCATAACCAATGCCTAAAATCACTTTAATCGGCTGAATAGAAAGCAAGCTTGCTTCTGTACCCGTTAATTTTCCTTTTGCATAACCAAGATTAGCTAAGAATTTCCAACCTTGTGGAATAGCAGAAATGACCTGATCCAAATTAACTTTACTTGTTAATTCCACACCAGAAATACGTGCACGATCAATGTTGACAGCTTGTTGAGCAATTGTTGTGTAATAAGCTTGTTGCCCGTAGCTTGCACTGTACGGATTATAAAATGGGTTCCATTTTTTATAGGTTGATTCTTGTTCCGTTAAGAAATTTTTATAACGGGTATGATAAAGATTCAACCCAAAAGTACCTAACTGATGTTCCGCTTGAATATTGATAGATTGATTAAGTGCTTGCTCCGCTTTTAAGTCTGGGTTTGGAATCCAGTTACCTGCCGGGTGATTAAAAGAGAAATACATTTCTGAAGCGGTTGGAATACGGAAACCGGTAGAAATGTTATAGCCTACTTTCCAAATATCGTTAAGTTGAGCATCTAAGCCTAATGAACCACTTAAACTTTGGAAGGTGTTTGAAGCTGGTTTACGGCTACAAGCACGGCAAAACGCTTTCAAATCTTGTGGAACTAACTCATCCCAATCGTAGCGAATACCCAGTTGGCTAGAGAATATCTCGTTCCAAACCACGTTATCTTGTAATTGAGCAAAGAATGAACGAGTTCTTACAGGGTGTTGAATAGATTCGCTATCTTTTGCGTTACTACCGTCTGAATTGACGCCTGGGTATTCATGTTCATTACTGTTATCAAAATCTTTTTGTGAAATACCGGTTCTTAAGGTGAATTGATGGCTACCAAAACGAGTTTCCCATGGCATAAGATCCGCACGTAAAGAGGCTCGCATAAAACGACTGTTCATACTGGTATCTTGGATTTCAATTAAAGACTTTCCTGCATATGCGGTAAAATCAGCATTATAACGATAGCCACCTTTGTAGTTTTTAGAACCCACATTCGTTTTTTGCCAATCTAAATCTGTTTTTAGATAGCTTAACCAACTGCTATTTTCTGGGAAATACTCATAAGCAACGTTGGCATTATAACGTTTACTAATATCATGAGATTCACGCCAAAGCCCTGCAAGTTGATAAGATTTTTCATCGACAAAGTTATCGGCTTTTTGTGCATTAAATGAAGCACTAATACGGTGTGCTGGCGTAATAAAATAGCCTATTTTAGCTAAATAGCTGTGATTTTTGTGATGTGATGGGTCTGGAATTCCACGAGCACTCCCTAAAATATCTGCCCCAGTTCCACGGCTTTTCATTTCATGCCCGTTACGATAAGAGTAGAGAAGTGTTGCATCAAATTTATCGTCTTTATACGCAGTCCCTACGGTATGCGTCCATTCACGATTTTTGCTAGCATAGCCATTTTTAAGCAATACGCCCCATTTCTTGCCTGGCAGAATAATATCGTCTGCACCTAACGTGCGGTAGTTTACAGAACCACCTAATGAACCGCTTCCTGCATTAAAAGAATCAGCACCACGCATAATATCAATGCCTTGAACTAACTCAGGATCGATGCTTAAACGAGAACTGTTGAAGTTACCATAACGTGCATAAAGCGAGTTTTCTTCTGATTCAGGTAAATTCACGCCATCAATACTGATCCCAACACGGTTGCCTTCCACGCCACGCATTGCAAAACCTTTATTGCGGCGACCATTATCGCTAATACCCACATCGGTTGAATAACGCACTAAGTCATAATTATCAGCAATGAGCTCTTCTTGAATAGCTTTACGAGTTTTTTTTATCTGGTTTGCTTTAACCTCGGTGGCATTTACCGTCACCGTATCTAATGTGGTTTGTTCTTCAGCATAAGCTTGTAAGGCAATTGCCACACAAAGCGCGCTTAAAGAAAGAGGGAATTTGCGAGCCATATTTGTACCTGAAATTCAATTTAATTTAATAAAATTCAGCTCACAGTTTACAAAAGTTTAATAAAGCTGACAAGTATATTGCAAATCATTTTTATTTAGAGTAAATTACACAAAATTAGTTCATTTACCTAAACATAAACAATAAGGATTTTCTTATGGGGAAAATAAAACTTTCAATCATTGCTCTTTCTTGTGCAATGGCATTAAGCGCTTGTTCTTCTAGCTCTAAAGGCGGTACAGATAATACAGATCAAATTCGCCAGGCAGAAAGTGAATTAAGTCAAAAAATTACTGAAGCAAATAAGAAAGCAGAAGAAGCGGCAAAAAAAGCTGAAGCGGCAATTAAAACGGCAAAAGCTAACAGCCAGCAAACTGAAGCTGAGAAAAAAGCTGCCGAAGAAGCACAAAAAGTAGCAGAAGAACGCTTAAAACAGTTAGAAAATTTGCAAGCTAATGAAAAAGCACGTATTCCATTAAGTGATAAAGTCTTTGGTGGTATTAGCGGTGAAATGACAGATGCTATTTCAGGCGGTACTTTAGTTGGTGAACAAAATATTGCAAATCGCACATTAACTCGTGATATCCGTGATCTGACTATTATTGATGAAAGTGGTAAGTTAGTGGATATCAATATCCTAAGAAGAGCGGATGATATGGATCCATGGACTTATGAAGCATACGATGATCAGTATAATCTTCGCAAAGAAGGCCAAACTATTTTAAGTAATAGTAATTTAGAGTCTAGTGCGTTTGGTACTTATGTGGATAGATTAACGGGTAATCAATATTTCTATGCTCAAGGTAAGCCAACAGTAATGGCTCAAATTCCAACAGTTGGCAAAGCAGAATATAAAGGTGGCGCTGTTTATAAGAAAGATGGCGAACGAAATTATAGTGAGATCAGTGAAATGACTGCGACGGCTGATTTTGCAAATAAAGTGATTGATATCAATATCGCACAAAAAGCGAATGCCGTACCTAGTATGAACTTTGGCGGTAAAATCACTGGTAACAGTTTTGCTGGAGAAGTGAATGGTATTAAAACCCAAGGTGGTTTCTTTGGTGAAAATGCAAAAGAAATGACTGGTTTATATACTAATGAAGCAGATCAATCTCGCGGTGCATTTGGCGGGATTAAGCAATAACAAGCGGTCGAGTTTTAAATAAAAATGACAAATCTTACACAGCAAATTGAAGATTACCTTACTGAGCATCCACAAGCAATTACGCTTGATATGGCTGCATATTTTGGACTGCCAGAAGGTAAAATTTTAACCGCACTTCCCGCACGTTTCGTGCGGGTTTTTCCTGCACATCGTGCAGAAGAAATTTTGACATCTGTTGCCCAATGGGGAATTTTTACAACCATTATTGAAAAAGGTGGTTCAATTTTTGAAATTAAAGATCGTTTCCCAGAGGGGATTGTAGGCAGAGGTTACTACAATCTTAATATGAAAGGTGATCAAGGGGCATTACACGGGCATTTAAAGTTAGATAACATTGCGCAAATTGCCTTTGTGAGCTTACCGTTTCGTGGCAAAGAGAGTTATAACATTGCTTTTATTGCAGAAAACGGAGAAACCATTTTTAAAATTTATTTAGGTCGGGACGAGCAGCGTCAGCTATTTCCCGAACAAGTTGAACACTTCAACACCTTTCAATAAGAATTATTTAGGAGTTAAAAATGACAGATCGTCAAGAGGTCTTGCAAAATCGCCTTGGACCACAAATTCAAGAACTTAAAGCCCAAGCGAAAACTATTTTATTAGCGACATTAGATGAACAAGGCAATCCAAATGTGAGCTATGCGCCTTTTGTTATCCATAATGGTAAATATGTTGTGTTAATTTCTGAAATTGCGCGTCATGCTCGCAATTTACAACAAGTACCAAAAGTTTCACTTATGTTGATTGAAGACGAAAGCTTAAGCCGTCAAATTTTTGCGCGTAAGCGTTTAACTTTTGATGCGACAGCACAGGTTTTAGATAAAGACAGTGATGAAGGTAAGGCTTGTTTAGAAGCACTTGCTGCACGTCATGGCGAATTGATTTGGGATTTAGCAAAAAATGCGGATTTCAAAATTTTCGGTTTTGAACCAAGCCAAGGCTTATATGTCAAAGGCTTCGGACAAGCATTCCAAGTAAGCCCATCTGATTTAGTTGATTTTGTTCATTTAGATGTTGGACATATCAAAGAAGAAGAGCAAGCATAAAATTACAACAATGGGAAAAGGGAACGCTTGATTGAAACGTTCCCTTTTCTGTTTTTAGCGTTTTTGTTATAATCCGCCTCTATTTTATCTCTTATTTGCATAAGGAAACGAAATGGCACTAAAAGCTTACTCTACGCCAAGTTACTGGCAACGTGTAAAAATTGCCTTACATTATCTTTTACCACAGTTAGCGATTACGCGTGCTGCGGGTTGGTTAGCTGAGCGTCGTTGGGGTTCAGTAACACATTTCATTATTAAAGCCTTTGCTAAACAATATCAAGTTAACTTGGCTGAGGCAGAAAAATCTTCACCAAGCGATTATGCTACCTTTAACGAATTTTTTATTCGTCCATTAAAAGCTGGTGCGCGCCCGATAGAAGCTGCACCTGATTACTTGTGTTTACCGGCAGATGGACGAGTGAGTGAATCAGGCAAAATTGATGCTAACCGTTTGATTCAAGCGAAAGGGCATTTCTTCACGCTAGAAACCTTGTTAGCTGAAGATACTGAAATGGCAGCAAAATTCCAAGATGGCGACTTTATTACGACTTATTTATCGCCAAGTGATTATCATCGTGTGCATATGCCATGCGATGCAACTTTACGTAAAATGGTGTATGTTCCGGGCGAATTATTTTCGGTAAACCCATTCTTAGCTGAGCATGTGCCTAATTTATTTGCGCGCAATGAGCGTTTAATTTGTGAATTTGAGACTGAATTTGGTCCAATGGTGCAAATTCTAGTTGGCGCAACAGTTACCGCAAGTATGAGCACTGTTTGGGCGGGAGTGGTTAACCCACCGCGTCCAGATGAAGTGGTTGAATATCACTATAACACTGAAGGCGAAGGCGTTATTCGTTTGAAAAAAGGCGAAGAAATGGGCGCATTCCGATTAGGTTCAACGGTGATTAACCTCTTCCCGAAAGGCGCTGTTGTGCTAGAGCTTTACTTACAAGCGGGCGAAAAAACTCGAATGGGTGAAAAATTAGGACGCTTATTAAAATAACCACTTAACAAGAAATCGCATTTAGTTATTCTAAATGCGATTTTTTTATCTTTGAATTTGCTGCATTGTTGCGGCAATCGCTTCAGGAATTACTGCGCCATGATTTTTTCCTGTAATGAGCTGGAAGGTAGTTGGTACACCTTGTTGCTGTAATTCAGTAGCGAGCTGTTCTGCATTCATCCATGCCATTTTTTGTCGCTGTTGAATTTTTTCAAGCTGGGCTGGCGTCATCTCTGGATCACGTTCTGGGAATTTTTCAAATTCGCCTAGGCTAACCCAAACCGATTTAGGTGGTAAGGATACCCACGGTTTTTCTCTTTTCAAAAACTCACCATGGCCCCACCATAATGATGGGCTGGCGATGCTGTAATAATCAAATAATGTCGGTTGATGAAATAGCACATATAAGCCAAATAAACCACCAAATGAATGCCCAAAGAAATATTCTGGTGTGGTTTTACCATAATGTTCAACAACATAAGGTTTAACTTGATTTGCAAAAAATCGCAAAAAATCGACCGCTTGCCCGCCTTGTTTAAACGCTTCTCCCGTTGCTGGAAATGTGTAATCTCGAGTGCGTTGCTCAATAGCATAGGCTTTATCTGAAACATAGCCCACCCCAATAATTAAGGGTAACGGCAAATTCGGATCAACAGCATTTACGGCTAATGGAAACTGCGCGTTACCATCGAGTACATAAAGTGTGGCATGCGCTGGTTTTTTAGGTTCTGCAATAAACAAGCGATATGCTTTACCTTCAAAGTTTAGATCTTGTTGATGAAACTGATAATGAGCATTCATGGCGGGTTTGATGGTAGGAATTTGAAAATCGGGCGCGGCATGAGTGATTACCGGTGCCATAAGTAATGTTAAACAGAATAAAAAAATACGCATATTATGAGTCTGCAGTAGCGAACCACTGCAGACTTTTCCTTATTTACAATTTAACTTAGAAACTCAAATTCATATTTGCCCAGAAACGACGGCCATCTTCTACTGTCCAGCTACCGCCGTTAGTATCAACGCGGTCACCAATTTCGTTACCGATATTTAGCACAGCTAGGTTAAATGAAAGATGTTTATTCACTTGAATTGTTGAGCCTACATCAACCGTTGTGTAACCAGGGCGGGTGCGGTAAGCATTGCGATTATCGCCATTTCGAGGGTTTGCCCAAATTTGTTTACCTTTATAAGCAACACGCGTGTAAGCAGAGAAGGTTTCGTTTGGTGTCCAAGAAAGTTTCGCGCTAGCACTATGTTTTGGCGTATTGTCTAGTGGTAAGCCTCTTAAACTCACGCCAGAAGCAGAAATATCTTCATCTGATTTACGTTTTGAATGTTGATAGGTATAAGCTAAATCCATCGCCCAACGTTCATTAAATGCAAGATGCGCACTCATTTCAGCCCCTTTAATGTTCGCACGACCTACGTTGCTGTATTGGTATAAACGAACATTCGTGAGCGGATCAATTGTGCCTGAGTTGTGGCTTGTGAGTTTATTTTTGAAATCTGTGTTAAATAGCGTGAAGGTAGCATTCCAATCATCACGAGTATAAACCAAGCTTAATTCTTCGTTCACACTTGTTTCAGGTTTTAGGTTTGGATTACCGTAAATAACGCCAGCGCCACGTTCAGTTGAAGTTACATAACCTTCGCTAATTTCACGAATACTTGGTGCGCGGAACGCTTTTGCTACGCCACCTTTTAGGCTGAAGTTATCATCAAGATGATAAATGAGGTAAGCGCGAGGGTTCCAATGTGAGCCAAATTTTTGGTGATGATCGAAGCGTGACCCTAATGTGAGTAAGACTTTATCTGAGAAGTTGATTTCATCTTCTAAGAAGAAGGCGTATTGTTTCACTTTATTCGTTGTGTGCTCATAAATTGGGCGGTAAGAAGTTTGTGTTTTACCTTTTACCGTTTGTGAACGTGTTGCGACACTTTTCACTGAATCATCAGCTAATTTGGCATGTTGATGTTGCCCCCCAAATACAAAGAAATGGTTGGCAACTGGAAGCATAAATTTTGCATCAAATACGGTATTAGTAATTTCTGGTTGACGGCTATCCATCACGCCATTGATGATCGATTCACGTTTGGCTTTTTCTTGATAAACGCTTAATTCAGAGCGTATTACATCCCAATCAGCTTGATGACTCAAAGACCAATGATTTCGTACTGCACGCGTTTTGCTTGGATTATTATTGACGGTGCTTTGTCCACGTGTGGTCGTTAATGCGATAGATTTCCCTGGGGTTTCATCTTTTTCTAAGAAATGACGACCGCCTTCTAAAATAAAGGTTTGTTTTTCAGTTGGGGTAAAGGTCAGTTTTGTGTTGATATTACGGTTTTTATTTTTGTTAGATGCGCCAATTAAACTATCTTCCTGACGATAATTTCCGCCACCGTAAACTTGTAAACCAAGAACATTGTTGACAATAGGACCAGAAAGGAAGAAGTTTCCATGATAGCCATCACCAAACACTTTTCTGTCATGTAGCGTAAAGCCACTAGAAAGAGAGCCTGTCCACTCTTTGGTTGCATTTTTGGTAATGATGTTGACTACACCACCCATTGCATCTGAGCCGTAGAGTGAAGACATTGGGCCACGCACCACTTCAATACGCTCAATTGCATTCACAGGAGGCATAAAACCACCTTCAAAACCGCCATTACCATTTGGACGAGATTCACGGGTATTTTGGCGACGACCATCCACCATGATTAAGGTGTAATCTGCAGGTAAGCCACGAATAGAGACATCGCTTCGGTTGGCATTACTACCACTGATATTTACTCCAGGCACATCTTGTAACGCGTCTTCTAAGCGATTAACCGGATGTTGTTTGAGTTGTTGCTGATTTACCACGCTAATACTGGCAGGCGCATCTTTAAACGCTTGTTCGTTACCGGCAGCAGTTACCACAATTTCATCTAAATGAGCTGTGGTATTTTCTTCCGCAAGGGTCGCGAATGGAAAGATAGAAAGTATTGTTAGGGTTAATTTTGAAAGTTTATATGAGTGGCTCATTAGATATCCTTATAATGATTGAGAACTATTTTTATTATAATACGTCAAAATTTTTCTTAGGAATAGCGAAAGTTCAAGAATTTCAAAAAATTGAGTAAATTACTTAGTTTTAGTTAATTTTTTATAACTAATTTATCTATTTACTTCCAAAGAATAATTGCTTGAGTGAAAAAATCTGCTATTTTGGCAAACTAAATCTATTTTTAATTACCAAGGACTTGCAATGAAACTACAACAATTGATTAAAACGCACCAACTTGGACTCCTTTTTCAACAAGGGAAATTTGGCATCGAAAAGGAGAGTCAACGTATTGATGCCAACGGTAATATCGTGACTACTGCACACCCCGCTGTTTTTGGTAGTCGCACTTATCACCCTTATATCCAAACGGATTTTGCTGAAAGTCAGTTAGAACTCATTACACCACCGAATGAAAAACTTTCGGATACTTTGCGTTGGCTTTCAGCCATTCACGAGGTCACACTGCGTTCTTTACCTGAATCGGAATATATTTTTCCGCTGAGTATGCCAGCAGGTTTACCACCAGAAGATCAGATTCAAGAGGCACAATTAGAAAATAAATGGGACGTGGAATATCGTGAGCATTTGTCGAAAATTTATGGCAAATATAAACAGATGGTTAGCGGTATTCACTACAATTTTCAAATTTCTGATGAATTTGTGGAAAAGCTGTTCTCGCTTCAACAGACTTATTCTGATCCGATTGAGTTTCGTAATGCGCTTTATATGAAGTTAGCCAATAACTTCCTACGTTATCAGTGGATTTTAGTGTACTTGCTTGCCGCAACGCCAGAAGTGGAATCGCAATATTTTGGGGAAAAATCACCGCTTGCAGCAGGGCAATTAGTGCGTAGTTTACGCTCTAGCCCTTATGGTTATGTCAATGCAGCGCATATCGTGATTAACCACGATAGCCTCAAAGATTACGTTGAATCTCTAGAACATTTTGTAGCCAGTGGCGATTTATTGGCTGAAAAAGAGTTTTACTCTAACGTTCGTTTGCGTGGTGCGAAAAAAGCGCGTGAATTGCTAGAAAAAGGGGTGAAATATGCTGAATTTCGCTTATTTGATCTTAACCCATTTGCGCCTTATGGCATTACACTAGAAGATGCGCAGTTTATCCATTATTTCCTCTTAACTATGCTTTGGTTAGAGGAAACAGGCGGACAACAAGCGGTTGAACAGGGCAAAGCATATTTATACCAAGTCGCTTTAGAAGATCCGCGAGCACCAACGGCATTACAAACAGAAGGTGAAGCCATCTTAAAAACAACGTTAGAGATGCTTGAACAAATCCAAGCGGGCAAAGAGATTGAAGCGATCGTAAAAGCAAAATTGGCGCAATTTGCAGATCCAAGTAAAACGATTAACGGACGCTTACGCCAAGCGATTGAAAAAGCAGGAAGCTATAAAGCACTGGGTGCGCAATTAGCACAACAATACAAAGCACAAGCGTTTGAACGTTTCTACGCCCTTTCAGCATTCGATAATATGGAGCTCTCAACTCAAGCATTGTTGTTTGATTTGATTCAAAAAGGGCTAAACGTTGAAATTTTGGATGAGAATGATCAATTCTTGGCAGTGAAATTTGGTGATCATTTGGAATATGTTAAAAACGGCAATATGACGAGCCACGATCAATATATTTCACCGCTGATTATGGAAAATAAAGTAGTCACTAAAAAAGTACTAGCCAAAGCGGGCTTTAATGTGCCAAAAAGCGTGGAATTTACCTCAGTGGAACAAGCAGTAGCGCATTATCCGTTGTTTGAAGGTAAGGCGGTTGTAATTAAACCAAAATCTACCAACTACGGATTAGGGATTACTATTTTCCAACAAGGTTTAACGAATCGAGATGATTTCCGTCAGGCGATTGAAATTGCTTTCCGAGAAGATAAAGAAGTTATGGTGGAAGATTATTTAGTCGGTACAGAATATCGCTTCTTTGTATTAGGAGATGAAACGTTAGCAGTGTTGCTTCGTGTGCCAGCAAATGTGATTGGCGATGGCGTAAAAACGGTGCGCGAATTGGTTGATGCGAAGAATGCTGATCCATTGCGTGGCGATGGTTCTCGCTCACCACTTAAGAAAATTGCGTTAGGTGAGATAGAACAATTACAGCTAAAAGAGCAAGGGTTAACACCTGAAAGTGTGCCTGCAAGCGGTCAAATTGTGCAACTGCGAGCCAATTCTAACATTAGTACGGGTGGCGATTCGATTGATATGACCGACCAAATGCATGAAAGCTATAAAACGCTGGCGGTTGGTATTGCGCATGCAATGGGCGCGAAAGTGTGTGGTGTAGATTTAATTATTCCAGATCTTAGCCAACCTGCTCGCCCAAATTTAGATTCATGGGGCGTTATTGAAGCGAACTTCAACCCAATGATGATGATGCACATTTTTCCATATCAAGGAAAATCACGTCGTTTAACGCAAAATGTGATTAAGATGTTATTTCCTGAACTACCTTAATCTTTAACGGACAAGCGGTCAGATTCTGCAAAACTTTTGCAAAATTTGACCGCTTGTTGATCTGCACCCCAAAACCTGGACATCTAATTTGAGGTGCAGATTATGTCCTACTCTTATCAATTTCGTTTGAAAATTATCAAACTCGTCACCGAACAGGATTATGGTATCCGTGAGGTGGCTAAACTTCATAAAATTTCCCACGCTCTCGTCATTTATTGGCTAAAAGCATTTCGGGAAAGGGGGCTTGATGGCGTAAAATCGCCTCATACAAACCTTCAAACACCGAAAATAGTGAAGCCAAAGATGAAAAAGAAAGACATTGAAACTCCAGAAACTACAGACTTTTCACCTAAAGCGTTTAAAAAGTTACAACGAGAGCTCGCCTTGGCTCGAGCGGAGATTGCTTACCTAAAGGAGTTGGAGGTGCTCGACCGTCAAAAACAACGACAGAAAAAAGAAAAATCATTGAAAGATTGAAGCCAGACCACGCGTTAAATGATTTACTTCATGTGGCTAAAATGCCTCGCTCAAGCTTTTACTATAAAGAGATTAAGAGAAATTATCACGAGGTAAAAGAGGCTATCTTATCGCTGTATAAAAAGAACAGAAAGCGAGATGGTTATCGCCCCATGACGTTTAAATTACGCCAAATGGGTTTTAATTTGAATCATAAAACGGTGTTAAAGCTAATGAACGAGTTAGGTATTCATTCCATTTTACGCAAGAAAAGACATGGAAAACGTGGAAAAACATCGCATATTGCCCCGAATTTACTGAATCGTGATTTTACAGCAACAGCACTCAATCAAAAATGGGTAACGAATGTAACGGAATTTCATGTTGGGCAAGAAAAGCTTTATTTTTCACCGTTGATGGACTTGGCTAACCGAGAAATTATTGCCTATAACTTTGCGACACGCCCGAAGTTTTCATTGGTGAAAAAGATGTTAGAACAAGGACTTAGTCGAATTAAACCGATAGAATGCCCGATTATTCATAGCGACCAAGGCGTATTGTATGGCACGGCGGAATGGGTGAAAATGTTGGAGGGTAAAGCGGTTCAAAGTATGAGCCGCCGAGGAAATTGCTACGATAATGCGGTGATTGAAAGCTTTTTTGCAATATTAAAATCAGAGTGCTTTTACTCTCGGAATTATCATTCAATTGCTGAATTACAGGCTGAAATTGAAGAATATTTAGTGTATTACAACCAAAAACGAATTAAACTTGGTTTAAAAGGATTGAGCCCAGTGCAATACCGAGCTCAATATTTAAGTTAACTAACCTGTCCAACTTTTGGGGGGCAGATCACTTAGACGATTATTTATCTAATTGAACGGGAAGAAATAAGCTCAATGGTCGTTTTTTCACAATTTGGCAAACTTCATGCCAAATTGGCCACCAGCTATCAATTTCCGCATTCAAAGAACGCAGTGCAACCCAAAGTGTTAATGAAAAACTGACAATTAAATTCACTAAACCAATCAACAATACAAAACCAATGCATTGTAAAAGCAATGAATAGGTGAATTGTCCGCTCACAGCAATATAGCCTACATTCGCAGATGAAAATGCCACATGACGAATATCTAACGGAAGGTGCGTTAAGTAACCCACTACACCCGTAATCCCAAGCAACATACCAAAACAAAGGTTACCGATAAGCGAGCCATAATTCTCATGTATATAATTAGCAAATTTAACGCGAGATTTCTCAGACATTATTTTTTTCAATAACGGATGCTGGGTTAAACGCATACGCATATTCAAATAATTGCTGCGGTTATCAAAATAGCCCGAAATAATCCCCGAGCAGAATAACCATACTCCCGCAATGGCTGCAAACCATAAGGTTCCTGCGAAAGGATCAATGCTATGTAACTGATAAGCGATTTGATCGGCATTCATCAACGGCTCACCTGTTTTATATTGGTAACCAAACGCAATCAATGCCGCTAAGCCCATCGCAATGAGAACATTACCTAGCACCGCAATACTTTGAGAGCGAAATACATCCACTAATAACTGAGCTAATTTCATATTGACAGTTTTACCTTGGGGCGTTTTCTCGACGGCCTCAGCAAAACGGGCTGCTGTCATGGCTGGCTGTTTCGTCGCTACCGTAAAATGCAACATAAAGATCACCATAAAACCTAAGCCGTAATTTAAGCCTTCGGCAATCCCTTTCCAGACTTTATCATCAATAATGCTACCTAGATAGATTTTAAATAGCGCCATCAGTGCAATTAATACACCACCACCTGCCGCAGAATAAAACATTGCCCAGTACTCTTTTTTATCTCGAGTAATGTAATGCTCGCCGTGGTCTCCAGCATTCTGCGTAACACTACGAGCAATTAATCTTGAGCTTTGTTTCCATAATCGGGTGATGCTATGTTTTTCTGCTGCAGCGCGAGCAAAACAGCCGATTAATAACAATATTCGGCGTGGTAAATAGCGATTTGAAACAAAAATCGCCATCAAGGTTTCTAATCGTTCTAAAGTCTGAGAAAGACGCTCCAATAAATAAGCCGTATTTAAAGAAGAACCGACCACTGCCCCACGTTTTTGCAAACGCTCAACCAATTTTTTACATTGGCTAAACATTACCTGCAAATGACTATCATCAAAAACGGTTGATTGTCGGCGCGCCTGTAACCAATTCACCACTTCATGGTGTAATGCGACAAAAGGGGAATCAGCATTCAACAGAGAGGGCTCCATTCGCATCAGCTCAGGATCCATATCTTCAGCCGCAATCCAAATTGAAAGCATCTCTATGGCAAATAGCCCTTCACTTTCAATATGATTTTTTAAACGTTCACGATCTTTTTGTTCTGTATAACGAGTTAAAACGCCAAATAAGCCTCGCCACGTTTTTAAAGGAACGGCATCAATCCAGCGCGCATCATTTTTATCGCTAAACAATAAATAAAAAATATCACGTAAATCATTAATATCTTTAAAAGAGGGGTTAAAACGCTCATAAATACGCGTTTTCATTTCTTGCCCAAAACCGCCACGCGTAAGAATACCACTACTAATAAACAATGGGTAAAGACGTAAACCACATAACCAACCACATAATAATTTCGAAACAGAACAGCCTAATTCTTTATCGTTCTTTAAGATAAACTTAAAAAAATGCAAGGTTGGAGAAATTTTTTCTGTAGGGCTACTACGTAATAATTGACACAGCCCTTCCACAAGACCAAAAGCATCATTTTCCTCGACTTTATTACGCAAAAATTGCGGTAAAGTATCCAGTTTTATCATGCTTTCCTCCTTCAATCGTTTATATTCAAAGGGTAAATATTATACAGATCTGTTAGGGAAAATAAAAATGAAAGGAAAAGTGATCTGCCCCCAAAAATTTGACCGCTTGTTTTTTTTACTCTTCTTTCTCTTCCCCTTTTTCTTTTTCGGCTGTTACAGATTCCAGCGTTAAAGGTTTCAAGTGTTCATCTAATAAACGAGCCAGTAATAGCACACCGTCTTTAAAACGATATTCTGCGTAAGCCGCTGTGCTGTAATATTTCTCTTTGCCACTTGGGAAGAAATAATCTTGGCTTGGTAGGCGAGTTTGCCAGCCATCCGTTTTCAGTGGGAGATACACATTTGGCGCACAACCACTAAAATCGGTTGGGACGGTATCACTCATCCGACAGATATCTACAATGCCTTGTTCATTGCGCTGAATCAATGCGTAGAATTTTTTCGGAAAATCATCTTGGCGTTCAATGTTATTTAATATTGTATAGTTGAGCACCATGTAATCGCCTTGCAATAATGAACGCGGATCAATCGGTTCAATTTCTAAAATAACCGATTCTCCCTCATTTAGCACTGCGTTATATTGCATCATTTTCATATTTACACTGGTTAATACGCCACCAGTTAACACTAACAGCACAAGGTAAGCGAACTTCACTTTTCCTGATTTTATTGCGTTTTGTTCCTCATTGGTTTCTGTTTGTGGTGCTTCGCGTACCAGTAAATAACAAAATAGACTGACTAAACCTACTGCAAGGCACATCAGTGCTTTGTAATCAAATGGCAATGGCTCGTAGTAATAGAATCTCCATAGCCAATTATGCATGAGCATTAAGACACAAAAACCTAACAATGCGCGGCTTGGCATAAAATAGGCGATAAAGAGTAAATAGATTGGCCACCACACTCTGGTAATGAGTAAAACAACCGTAAGCAGCACCATTGCGAAAATCAATTTTGTTGCTTTAACGCCATCAAAACCTTGCTGATAGACTCGGTAGACTAACGCCACCAGACAACAGATAAAGATGCCCCAATAGAAGATAAAACTTATGGTGAAATCATTCCATTGGCTTGGCATAAAAAATCTAAACAGCATTTTAATGAAATCATCTTGTGAGAGTTCACTTAATTCCATTGAGCTGTAGTACATTAGATGGGTAGTCCAAATTTCGCTTGCGGCAAAATACAGTAATATCCCCCATGCAAGCGCCATAATACGACTTTGTTGGCGTGCTGAATTTAGAGATAACCAAATAAAACTCATGCAAATTATTAAGAGACAGGCGGTTATAAAATAAAAATTAAAAGATAACCACTCTAACTCTAATACTGCCAAGTGATATATTGTTGAGTAAAAGAAACAATAAATGCTCGTCGCTAATGAAAGTATGCGTAGCCATTGTGGCAGTGCGAAAATAAAGAAAAATCCAGTATAAATCACACTGACTAAAAGCATTGGCCCAGATACTTCACTCAATACACTCAGTTCCATCCCTAAAGTGGCAAACATAGCGAGAGCTTGCCCTAAGCCTAAGGAAACCGCATAAATATAGCCTTTATTGAAAAAGTATCTTGTTCCTAACGCAGTAAAAATGAATGCCCCTACCCATAGTGCATAAAAATCCTGAAATGCAAACCACATGAACACAAGCACAAGTATCGTGACGAACATCAAAATAATGCTAGACCCCAAATTAAATGCCCAGTGATCGGCTAATTCAGGTTGGCTTTTTAAGTAATAATTCCGTCCATAAACAATCAAAAGCCAAAACGCAAATAATGTGCAGAGAATTGCGCTAAGAAGCCCACCAGTAAAGTCGCTCGAACTCATGATTATCCATGTATCACCCATCCCAATCATACCAATGAAATAGAGTACGGCTAGTAAGATATCTCGGCGAACAAAGTAGTAAATAAAACCGATAGCATAAACCAGTATAGTGATAGCTAGAGTGTTTTCATCTATACCGAAAATGACAACTCTGCACCAAGAAAGGATTAAAGCAATGTTGGCAAATCTTGCGGTTGTACGGTGGTGATCGTTAAGCAGATGCCCCCAACGTTCACAGATAACAATAATTACAAGATTGAGTAAAGCTACTGGTAATTGAGAGACAAAGCGTACAGACCAATCTAGATTATTCGACCAACGTAAAGTCGGAATAAAGTTATATTCTAGGAAAAAGAGTAGAGCCAAATTCAGCGTGCAGATAAACAAAATTGCTGAACCAATATTGGCAAAGTAGAAAAGCAATGGCAGTTGTACGAGTGACCATAGGGCAAATAATTCCCAAATGTCAGCGCCAGTTTGATAGCTTTGTCCAAATAACGCAAATAGCCCACCAAAACTCACTGCCAACAGCAAGGACGAAAATTGACTCAACCAGTTTTTGTTGGCAACGAGATTATTACGTGAGCGATAAATGCCATATTGGGTAACTAACATTAACAGGACGACGAGTGCCTGTACGCTATATAATTTTTGGAAGATACTCCAGTGTTGCCAGTTTGCCGCCACCCAGCTAATTAGCGCCAGCCCTAACTGACCGACGCCAAATGCCAAGAAAATGATACTAAGATAGCGTTGCCAACTCATTTTAAATATCATGCTTTCTCCTTGTCTTTTTAAAAGACTTTTGCAAATTGCCTTAAAAATTAGACCGCTTGCGTTAATAATTTTTGTGCTAATTGTTTTGCCCCTTTGAAATCGACCTTGCCTGAGCCTAACAGTGGAATTTCTTCTACTAGCAACACTTCGCTTGGCTGCATAATCGGGACTAAACTAGAGGCTTTAATTCTCGCTTTAATCTCAGCTAAATCTAAGGTTGATTTCACCAATAAGACCACAGATTCGCCTTTTTTCTCATCACTAATGCTTGTGGCAGTAAATTGGGTTTCATCGCCGAAGACTTGTAAAAGTGCTTCTTCAACAGCACCAAGGCTAATCATTTCTCCGCCAATTTTAGCAAAGCGAGAATAGCGATCCACAATGGTAATAAAACCTTGTGCATCAATATGACCTTTATCGCCGGTTTTGTAATAGCGAACACCATCAATCTCAACAATGACATCATCGGTTTTCTCAGGATCATTTAAATAGCCTTTCATGACTTGCCCACCACCGATAAGAATTAAGCCATCTTCACCCGTTGCTAATTCTTCTAAGGTTTCTGGATTCACAATTTTAATAACCGTGCCAGGAAGTGGTAAGCCAACAGAGCCAGTTTTACTAAATGTAAAGCTATTTAGTGTATCTGGATCTAACATATTCGGCATGTTGACACAAGCAACCGGTGCGGTTTCTGTTGCGCCATAACCTTCATAAATCTCTAGCCCGAATTTAAGGCGGAAAGCTTCATGCACGTCAGATTTTAATTTTTCAGCACCTGCAATTACCATACGGACTTGTTGGAACATGAGCGGATCCAACTTTTTATTTTTGCTGTATAAGCGGAAGAAAGTCGAGGTACCAAACAAAATACTAACATGATGACGCGCCGCCATTTTGCCGATAGTTGCCCCATCGGTTGGATCTGGGCAACTAACCATTTTAACCCCTTCGCAAAGTGGCATTAACGTGGTGACCGTTAATCCAAAGCTATGGAAAATAGGTAAAGAGTTTAAAATCACATCATTGTGTTTGAAATTTAATAATTCGCTCACTTGCTTAATGTTGGTTAACAAGTTTTTGTGACTGAGCTCAATGCCTTTCGGATCCCCTTCACTTCCACTACTAAATAGAATAGTGGCGGTATCGTTAAGTGTGGTGTCTGCAAAATAGCAGAGTTTCATTAACGATGCTGGCATCAATAAGGCGGTAAGTAATGCACTGATTTTCGTACTGCGAGCGGTCATTTTTGCTAAATTTTCTGCAAAAATGGCTTTATCGCCTAATACTTCTGCAAAATCGAACCCTTTATCTTTCAGTTTATTTAAGAATTTCTCTGAAGTGATAATGTGGCTAATATTCGCTTTTGCTAAAGCTTTTTGCATACTTTCTTGGCTTAACGTGTAGTTTAGGTTAACTGGCACTTTACCCATGACAAATAGTGCCATGTTTACCATTGCCCCGACGGCAGAACTTGGTAATAACACCCCAACGTGTTTGTCATTTTTCAACACGTTTTTGAGTTTTTTCACAAATACCAATACACCAGTAATAAATTTCAGGTTATTTAGTTCCATGCCTTGTGCATCAGCCACACAGCTTTTAAGAAGCTGACTTTTCGCTTGATCTAACCAGTGATGTTGCAATGGTTTTTGGCGGTTAATAAAGCGTTCCCACGCGCTGAACGAGAGTTCAACGACTTTTTGTTTCATAGTTGCTGCATCGACAGAAGCATCCACAACTGGACCAAATGCGACCAAAATTTCGCGTTTACCTTGGCGTTTAGTCATGCGTTTGTAGAAGTTATCGGCACGAGAGAAGCTTGAGCCCCATAAACCGCGTAAGTAGAACGGCATCACTGCCACATTTTCAAGACCTTTTAAAATAAGTTCAAAGCCTTTTTGGAATTCGTTAATTTGTCCGTTATAGCTGATATGACCTTCAGGGAATAATGCAACAACTTCGCCTTTCTCTAAACAAGCACGAATGGCTTGAATCGATTCTTTGCTTGCGCCAGCACCAATTGGAATAACACGGAAGAATTTAAATAACCATTTCAAATACCATTTGTTATAAATTGGGCGGTACATTACAAAACGGATCGCACGTGGGCTGGCTGCTTGTAAGATCATCCAGTCAATCCAACTAATATGGTTGCCAAGCATTAACACGCCACCTGTTTGTGGAAGGTTACGTAAGCCATCAACATGGAAACGGTAGCTGGCTTTAACGATAGGTAGCATTAACAAGCGGGCAAATAAATGAGGTAATTGCAAAATAGCAAAGAAACTACCGATTAAACAAACTAATGCCGTAAAGAAGAATAGTCCGGTGGTAGAAACTTGTAAGCTGACTAACAGCATGCTCAATAGCAAAAAGCCAACCATGAAGATATTTTGGATGAAGTTATTGCCTGCCATAATGCGACCACTACTTTCTTCTTTGGCTAAGAATTGAATCGTTGCATTCAGTGGCACAATAAATAACCCACCAAAAAAGCCGAAACCAAAAGAGCATAATGATAAACCTGTATTCGTACCAGAAAGGGTTAAACCTAACAATGAGAAGAAGAGGCCTAATGCACCGATTGGAACAATACCATGTTCAATATGATAATCAGACCATTTTCCTGCAATGTAAGAGCCTAGAATTAACCCTACACCGCTAATCGCTAAAATACCTTGAATCACAAGCGCGTTATCTGAACCAAAATTCGCTTTATAGTGAGCTGGAAATGCTGCTACTACAACTTGAGAAACACCCCAAAACAGGCTTAACCCAATAATGCTTAACCAAATGTTACTATCGGCACGTAAAGCATTAACGTTTTCACGTAGATAGCTTAATTTTGCATATTTTTTCGCAGAAAAGACCGCTTGTTGTTCGGTTTCTTGTGGATAAAACGGAATGCGCCAAGCAAATAAAGCTTCTAAAGTACTGAGTACAACCAATGCCACTCCAATTAAAGAGACACTTTGAAGCACAACATTTGGGTCTGTTGAAGCCGCGTAGTCTTGCTCAAAATAGAAAGAGAAGGCAAAAGAGCTGAATAGGATTGCCACAATGGTAAGGGCTTGAATGACACCATTTGCCATCCCTAATTTTTCTGAACCGACAATAGATTTGATAATGCTGTATTTTGCCGGAGAGTAAATCGCACTTTGTGCGGCGAGCACTAATGTTAATCCAAATGCCCAATAAAATTGGCCACTGAAATAGCATAAACAAATCAGTGCGCTAATGACGACGGCGGCCACACTGCTGTAACGAATCACATTAGTGCGTGAAAATTTTTCATTTAAAAATGCAGAGGGCGAAAATAAAAAGATAAACGGCAACAAGATCATGGTATTGACCAGTGCAGTTAAAATCGTTTGGGTATCGCCTTCAAAACTCTTTAATAAAACGTTTTGAATCGTAATTTTATGGGCTAAATCGACGCTTGCGTTTAAAAACATAATCGCAAGGTAAGGCATAAAGCCAGTAATACGAAAAAGCTTTAACATAGAAACCTCGTGGTTTAGGGCAAGAAGCTATTTTTACTTCTTTACGGATACTGAACCACCCTTAAATCAGCTTAAGGGCGCTTTTAAAATATCGCTATTTTAAATATCTAATTTGAAAGTGTAAAGCTCAACTTTTCAGTTTAATAAAGATATTTTATATTTATGAATTTAATTCATGTTTAATTTGAAAATTATGAGTTTGCATAATATTGTAAAAAGTATGATTATCTCCTCAAGCCGTTTAGCGAAGTGCTAAACCTCTGTATTTTAGAAAATTATAAAGATCATAGGAGTTATCATCATGGGTACATTACATACTACTTCCCACATTTTAGGTTTTCCACGCGTTGGTGCAAAACGCGAATTAAAATTTGCACAAGAACGTTATTGGCGTAAAGAATTAGCCGAACAAGATTTATTAGATATTGCTAAAGTATTACGCGAGAAAAACTGGCAAAACCAAGCAGCAAGTCATGTTGATTTTGTGGCAGTAGGCGATTTTACTTTCTACGATCATATCTTAGATTTACAAGTTGCAACCGGTGCAATTCCTGCTCGTTTTGGATTCGATAGCCAAAATTTAACACTTGATCAATATTTCCAGTTAGCACGCGGTAACAAAGCGCAGTTTGCCATCGAAATGACAAAATGGTTTGATACCAACTATCACTACCTTGTACCAGAATTCCATGCAAATACTGAATTTAAACCAAATCCTACTCATTATGTCAACCAAATTCGTGAAGCAAAAGCATTAGGCTTAACTGTCAAACCAGTTATTGTTGGCCCATTAACCTTCTTATGGTTAGGAAAAGAGAAAGGGGAAGCCTTCAACCGCTTTGATTTATTAGCGAAATTAGTTCCAGTTTATCAGGCTATTTTAGCTGCGATTGTAGCCGAAGGTGTGGAATGGATTCAAATTGATGAGCCAGCACTGGCTTTAGATTTACCGGCTGAATGGGTGGCTGCTTACGAAGGCGTTTATGCGCAATTAAGCCAAGTGAATGCTAAAATTTTATTAGCAACCTATTTTGGTTCAGTTGCAGAACATGCGGCACTTTTAAAACGCTTACCAGTTGATGGCTTACATTTAGATTTAGTGAGAGCGCCAGAACAATTAAGTGCATTTGAAGATTACACAAAAGTTCTTTCAGCAGGCGTTATTGAAGGTCGTAATATCTGGCGTGCGAATTTAAACCAAGTTTTAGACGTACTTGAACCGTTAAAAGCGAAATTCGGTGAGCGTTTATGGGTTGCTCCAAGCTGTTCATTGCTTCATACCCCATATGATTTAGCAGTTGAAACGCAATTACAAGAGAAAAATCCAGATTTATATCGCTGGTTAGCATTTACTTTACAAAAAGTTGGCGAGTTAAATGTGGTAAAACAAGCTTTAAATCAAGGTCGTGATGCAGTGCGTGCTGAGTTAGATGATAGCCAAGCAGCAGCAGATGCGCGTGCAAGCAGCAAAGTGATCCACAAAGCCGAAGTGGCTGAACGTTTAGCGAATTTACCGGCTAATGCAGATCAACGTAAATCACCATTTGCAGAGCGTATTGCACAACAAAATGCGTGGTTAAATTTACCTGTTTTACCAACGACAACAATTGGTTCATTCCCACAAACCTTACAAATTCGTCATGCGCGTGCAGCGTTTAAGAAAGGTGAGCTTTCACTTGAAGATTACGAAGCAGCAATGAGAAAAGAGATTGAGTATGTGGTTCGTCAACAAGAAGACCTAGATCTTGATGTACTTGTTCACGGTGAAGCTGAACGTAACGACATGGTGGAATATTTTGGTGAATTATTAGATGGTTTTGCTTTCACAAAATTTGGTTGGGTACAAAGCTACGGTTCACGTTGTGTGAAACCACCTGTTATTTTTGGTGACGTTACTCGCCCAACGCCAATGACAGTACGTTGGTCTGAATATGCGCAAAGCTTAACTAACCGCGTAATGAAAGGGATGTTAACTGGCCCTGTGACAATTCTACAATGGTCATTTGTGCGTAACGATATTCCTCGTTCAACCGTGTGTAAACAAATTGCTGTGGCGCTTTCTGATGAAGTATTAGATTTAGAAAAAGCAGGCATCAAAGTGATTCAAATTGATGAACCAGCGATTCGTGAAGGGTTACCGCTTAAACGTGCAGATTGGGATGCTTATTTACAATGGGCTGGTGAAGCGTTCCGTTTAAGCTCAATGGGTTGTCAAGACGATACTCAAATTCATACACACATGTGTTATTCTGAATTTAACGACATCTTACCTGCGATTGCAGCACTTGATGCAGACGTGATTACGATTGAAACCTCACGTTCAGATATGGATTTATTAGATGCCTTCGTGAAATTCAATTACCCGAATGACATTGGCCCAGGTGTGTATGATATTCATAGCCCACGTGTGCCAACAGCAAACGAAATCGAACACTTATTGCGTAAAGCGTTAAATGTGATTCCAAAAGAACGTTTATGGGTAAACCCAGACTGTGGTTTAAAAACACGTGGTTGGACAGAAACCGTAGAGCAATTAAAAGTGATGGTAGATGTGACTAAAAAATTACGTGCAGAACTTGCCTAATTTCCACACGTTAGCAGGCCGAAAGGCCTGCTTTTTTATTCTGACAAGCGGTCGGTTTTCGCAAAAAATTTGCAAAATCAGACCGCTTGTTGTTTTATATGACTCATATTAAAGATTATTTAGTTGAATTTTATTCATGTAAAACGTGAAAAATATCAACTTGCATAATGCGGGCAAATAGACGATCATTTCATTATCAAAATTATTGGAGAAAAGACGATGAGTTATGCAAGAGAAATTAATATTTTGAACCAAAGTGTGGCAGATTTGAATGGACAAATTAATGTCTCCTTTGAATTTTTCCCACCTAAAAATGAGAAAATGGAAAACTTACTATGGGACTCTATTCATCGTCTTAAAACATTACATCCGAAGTTTGTGTCTGTAACTTACGGCGCAAACTCTGGTGAGCGTGAGCGTACGCACTCAGTGGTAAAACGTATTCAGGCGGAAACGGGCATTACAGCGACACCACATTTAACCGGTATTGATGCAACCCCTGATGAATTACGTGAGATTGCGAAAGATTATTGGAATAACGGGATTCGTAGTATTGTAGCCTTACGTGGCGATGAACCAGCAGGTTATGCTAAGCAACCATTTTATGCTTCTGATTTAGTTGCACTTTTAAAAGAAGTGGCGGATTTTGATATTTCGGTTGCGGCTTATCCAGAAGTGCATCCAGATGCGAAATCAGCACAAGCAGATTTACTCAATCTTAAACGTAAAATTGATGCGGGCGCTAACCGTGCGATTACACAGTTTTTCTTTGATGTAGATAGCTATTTACGTTTCCGTGATCGCTGTGCAACGATTGGTATTGAGGCAGAAATTGTGCCGGGGATCTTGCCAGTAAGTAACTTCAAGCAGTTACAGAAAATGGCAAAAATCACGAATGTGAAAATCCCTGCTTGGATGGGTAAAATGTATGAAGGGTTAGATGACGATCAAACCACCCGTAACTTAGTCGCGGCAAGCATTGCGATGGATATGGTAAAAGTGTTATCAAAAGAAGGCGTAAAAGATTTCCACTTCTACACCTTAAACCGTTCTGAGTTAACTTATGCCATTTGCCATGTATTAGGCATTCGTCCGTAAGTTTGAAATCAATTCAAATAAAAATGTGTGAGTTAAAATAACTCACACATTTTTTTTATGCACCTTTCGCTTGTTGTTGATAAGTGTTGAAAGTTTGTAAATTCAACACATAAGGTTTTAAGAGCAATAACATATCAAATAAGTGTTTTAATCGACCATCTTGATCTTCACGGTCAGCTAAAATATTCAAACCGATTTTGACTTCTTGTTGCGCTAGTTTTTTCGCTGTTTCTGCATAATCTTTTAATAATTGATATTCATCGCCATCACAACGGCTGATAATAGCAAGAATATCTCGCTCTTTTCCAGTATAAATGCCGTTACGTGGGTTAATTAACCCCATTTCAACTAATTCATGTAATTCAATTTCAGTGATACCAAATTCTTCACATAATTCTGATGCTAAGAATTTTTCACTTTCTGCGCCCATAATCAGATCTAATGAATAAGTCAGACTTTTATATGGATTGTTGATGTCAAAATCTGGATGCGAAAATAGCGCACGGATTTGTGAAATAGAAGCATTAAAGTTAGTTTGTAAATATTTAATAAATTCAATGAGTTGAATATTGCCTTCATCATATAGGTGAAAATTGGGTTTATCTTTGAATGGTTCTGGCAATAACCCTTCTTTAATATAATAAAGAATAGTCGATTTTGGGGTATTTGTCAGTTTGGAAAGATCGTTCATTTTTAACATAAGTTACTCCTTTCTAATAATATTCTCTTAAGTATAGCACAAAAGTAAGAAGTCAAACTATTAACTTTTATTCTTTGAAGCGGTTTATTTCAGAGAATGTTTCTGTAAATACAGAATTTATGGCAAAATCGAACAATTAGACTTCATTAATTCAAAAGGATTCATTATGAGTAAACAACCTTCTCTATTTGGAGGAGCTTCGATTATTGCCGGCGTGTGTGTTGGCGCGGGTATGTTAGCATTACCAACTGCAGGTGCAGGGGCTTGGACAATTTGGACAATTTTTGCCATGTTGCTTACCATGATCACCATGACACTTTCTGGTTGGTTATTATTAGACGTTTATAAAAGCTATCCATTACGTGTTTCATTTAATACGGTAACTAAAGATTTATTGGGTAGTGTGGTTAATGTGATTAACAACCTTGCCGTTTATTTCGTCGGTGGCATTTTACTTTATGCTTATACTACAGTGTCAGGTGGTATTTTTAGCGGGCTCACACAAAATTATGTAGATTTTGGTGCTAACAGTGCGGCAATTTGGTCTGTCATTATTGTAGGATTATTTTCTTTTATTGTTTGGCATTCAACTCGATTTGTTGACCGAGTGTCTGTTTTGCTAATTGTTTTCATGGCAATTACCTTTATATTGAGTATTTGGGGATTAGTCACAAACATCAATCTTTCAACGCTTTTTGATACACAAAAAATGGCAGAATCAGATTATGCTAAATATACGTTAGCCGTGTTACCAGTTGCGTTAACCTCATTTGGCTACCACCATTCTGTTTCCTCTATGCGTGATTACTACGGGGAAGAGCGCAAAGCAAAATGGGCAATTGCTGGTGGAACAACGATTGCTTTACTTCTTTATCTACTTTGGATTATTAGTATTTTCGGTGTGTTACCACGTAGTCAATTTGGCCCGTTAATTGCTAACGATAATGTTGCTACTTTATTAAATGCGGTAAGTGCAGTGGTTGAAACGCCATATATTAGCCAAGCGATCAATGCCTTTACCATTGCGGCAATTCTTTCTTCTTTTGTTGGTGTAGGTTTAGGTACTTTCGATTTCTTATCAGATTTCTTCAAATTTGATAACAGCAAAGTAGGTAGAACAAAAGCGTGGGCAGTAACTTTCTTACCACCATTAGCTTTCTCATTAGTTTCTCCGGAAGGCTTTGGGTTGGCTATCGGTTATGCCGGTGCAGTAGCAACCATTTGGACATGTATCATTCCAGCTGCATTAGCTTTCAAAGCGAAAAAAAGTAACATTGCTGCAATTAGCTTAATTCTGATTTTTGGTATTTGTACGGCAGTATTCCATTTTCTTGCAATGCAAGGAAAAATCCCGTTATTTAAAGGCTAATGAACAGAATGTTTTGCAAATAAGCCGGCTAGCGTTATACTGAAACCGATAAAAACAGTTTAAACAAGGAGCATATTATGCGTGTTGATACTTCTGCGCTTTGCGATATTTATTTAGATCAAGTCGATGTCGTGGAACCTATCTTTTCCAGCTTCGGTGGCGCGTCTTCTTTCTTTGGTAAAATTACTACCGTTAAATGCTTTGAAAGCAACGGGTTAATTGCACAAGTATTAGAAGAAGAAGGGGAAGGGCGCGTATTACTTGTCGATGGCGGTGGCGCAGTACGCCGTGCTTTAATTGATGCTGAATTAGCACAACTTGCATTAGATAACGGCTGGGAAGGGATTATTGTTTACGGTGCTGTTCGTCAATTAGATGTATTAGAAACACTAGATATTGGGATTCATGCACTTGCCCCAATTCCAGTAGGTGCAGAAGAGACAGAAATCGGTGAAGTGGATACACCTGTGAATTTCGGTGGCGTCACATTCTTCCCAGAAGATTATATTTATGCTGATCTGACGGGCATCATTCTTTCTCCTGAATTACTAGATTTAACCGAGTTAGAAGAATAATTCATTATCATTGATAAGCGGGCTTTTTAGCCCGCTTATTTTTTACATTTAATTCTTTTAGAACATTCATTTTATGATTCACAATCAAAAATTGATAATTTGATTAAAACACTATATTATTTTACTAAAGTATACTCTTTTAGTAAGGAAATGTATCATGCGCTCTCATAAGATTAAACTAATTTGTTTGGCTGCACTTGCAACCTTTTTAACAAGTTGCTCAACAATGTATAACCCATTAGACACTTTATACTGGCATGGTAAAGAAGACTATGAGTTTTTTGCTCGAAAACGTTTACCAGATGAATCTTATCAATGCTTTAAAGACAATGAAAAAAGTTATATTCACGCTTATCGACTTGCTCTTTATGATTTACAAACCTATGAAGTTGGCAGAAATTCTAGAACAATCTTTCTGACAACCGAAAAAGTCTATACTGGCGGTCATACATGGACTTATGTATTTACAGATGCAAACCATAAAATCACATCTATTAGAGATGCCACCGGGTTTGGTGACATTGAAAAAGAATTTGGTTGTGGTGAGTATCAAGAAGCAGTAAAAATTGCTACACCAGAAGAACTAAAAAAACGCAAAATTAAACCTAGATTATGGGCGGCTATTGCTCGCTCTCCAGAAATAAATCAAATGATGTGGGCTTCAGATGCCGCCTATAGCACGCTTGAGCAAGCCAAACAAGATGCACTAAAACAATGTCAAGAGTATGGTGGTAAAGACTGCCAATTAGCGATTGGCATAAGTAATATGTGTTTAGGGCTAGCTAGCGGTAGAGATAGTAGCGGTTTGAGAGATTACTTTGGAAATAGTATTATCCCTGAGCACGCAAAAGCAATGGCAGTTGAGAATTGCCAAGCAAAAGGAGGCTCATCTTGTGAACCAAGCCCAGCACCGTCGCTTTGTGCCCTACCGTGCGATATGCTTAAAGATAAAACTTGTAACTTCGATAGCCCTCAGGTCATCATGCCAGGGGTTAAAGGCGGAAAAGCATTTAATGTAGCATTAGATGGTAACGTAATTAAATAGCCTACTTCCAAAATTGATCTGCACTTAAAAATTAGGACACCTAATTTGAAGTGCAGATTATGTTTTATTCTTATCAATCTCGTTTAGAAATGATTAAACTGGTCATCAAGCAGGATTGTGGTATTTGTAAGCTAGTTAAATACAAGAATTTGGGATAGATTCCTAACATATCTAACTTTTTATGCGCAGATTAACAAGCGGCCAGATTTCGCAAAATTTTTGCAGAATCTGACCGCTTGTATGTTATTTGGCTAACGTTAGTCTATTGATTATTTTAAACACTGACTAAATTCATCTGCCATGCTTTGTAGGAATTGCGGATAAGCATCTGGGCCAAGTTCAATTTTTGCACCAAGTGGGTCAAGTTGTCCAACTTTGGTCTGAGTACCTTTACTTAAACTTTCAACCACTTTTGGTGTGAATTGTGGTTCTGCAAATAAACAAGCAGCTTTATGTTCTTTAATATCCGCTTTGATTTTACCTAGTGTTTTTGCACCTGGTGCTACAGTTGGATTGATTGTAAATGAACCAAGTGATTTAAGCTCATAAAGGCTTTCAAAATAACCGTAGGCTTCATGGAATGTATAGAAGCCTTTGCCTTTAACTGGCGCGAGTTGGGTTTTTAAGTGTGCCACTTTATCCGCCACATTCGTTTTAAATTTGGCTAAGTTTTCTTCGATTTTGGCTTTTTTATCTGGATATTGTGCTGTTAATTTTTCAGCAATTTGTTCAGCACTTAAAATGGCAATGTCTGAAGAAAGCCAAATGTGCCAGTCTCTGCTGTGATCGTGGCCATCATGGTCGTGCGCATGTTCGTGATGATGGTGCTCATCATGTCCGTGTTCATGCCCATGATCATGGTCATGATCTTCTTTGTGCGTTGCATCAACGAGTGTTTTGATTGCCGGCACTTTACCTAATGTTAAGACTTTTTGGCTATCTAGGTTGTTTACGCTTTTGGTTAAGAATGATTCCATTCCACCGCCAACCCAAACGACTAAATCGGCTGATTGTAATTTGCTCGCATCGGAAGGTTTTAGGCTGTAATCGTGTGGTGATGCGCTAACAGGAAGTAATACTTCCGTTTCAGTTACGCCGTCGGTAATTGCGGCAGCAATAAAACCAAGTGGTTTAATTGTTGTTAATACATTTGCTTGTGCGCTTGCAGCAGTTAATAGTGCTGCGCTTAATAGTGTTCTTTTTAACATAAATTTATCCCCTTTATTTTTTTATGGATGATTCAAGCGGTCGTATTTTATCAAAGTTTTACCAATTGACTATAATTTTTTTATGGATATTTAAATAAATAGAAAAAAAGCACAAAAATGATTTTGTGCTTTTGGAGAGTTAGATTAACGTAAATCTGATGAAGGAATTAAATCAAAGCCATCTTTTTTGGTACGTTGATATTCTTTTGCAATTAAGTTATTCACTTCATACCATGGTAGCGTTAACGTTTTTTCGCCGTCAGCAAATGGCCCAAGCTCATATGGTGCATAAGAGAAAACAATTCCATCGTTGGTAAAGTAGAACTGGTTACTGATATCAAAATCCGCTTTAGCGGTGAAAGGTTCTTGTTTACCGTTTTCATCCACTGGGCTTTCACGTAAATAGGCATCCCATAATAACGCTTTTGCTTTAGTTTGGTTGGCTTTGGTCATCAGTTTATCTAGAGTGATAATTGATTTCTTATCAACATCAATATTGATGTAAGTAGTCGCAAATAAACCGTGCGCACCGCCGCTGAAGCTATAATTGAAAACTGAGAAGCTAACAATATTATCGCGTTGTCCTAAGTAGCGAAGTTCAGCGCTGACTTCCATACCGCTAACTGGCCCGTCTCTCACTTCAGTTAGTGAGTCATTAAAATCTTTTTCAAAGGCTTTGAGTAATTGCGCTTTCTCATTACCTGTCACTTTGTCTGGGTCTTGTTTTGCATCTTCAGGTGAGTAATCAAGCCATAGTTTACGAATCACTAAATTATCTAACCATTCAAAACCGGTTTTAGGAATGCTAATAAAATAGTTGACTTGCCCTTCTTCAAAATAGGTTTGCTCTTTTGGTTTTACTTTTTGTGATTTAGAAAAGAGTGGCTCAATTTCGACTTTTAATGCAGGGAAAGCATTTTTTGTTTTTTCTAAATCGGCGAGTTTTTGATCGGTTTCAGCTTTATAAGCGGTGAAATCTTGCTGAGATTTAGCTAAGTCCTGATTTAATTGCGTGATGGTTTGTTCAGCTTTCTGTAATTTCTCAGTTAGTGCTTGAGTTTCCTTTTCATTACAGCCAGCCAGTAAAAAAATAGAGGCTGCAAATAAGGCGAGATAAGATTTTTTCATAAAAACTCCATGAAATTAGTGCGATTTTCATTATAAAGCATAACACGAACTTGTTGAAAATTCATGAAGATTTTGCTTCGTTTTTCTGCAAATTTGGCGCAAGGTAATTATAAAGAATCGCCTTGCTTTTCCTTGATTTAAAAGCCATAATGACTCGTTATTTTTCTGCTGGAAATTGTTATAAAATGAGTAAAATTTCGGCAAAAAACGACCGCTTGCGCATTAGGCAAGCCGCTTTCGCAGTTTATTCGAGACAAGAAGAATCTAACGTAAGACGAAACTTAACAGGTATTAGCGCAGAGACAATCGGGATGATTGCCCAATATGCAATAAGCAGGCCGCGCTAAGCTCTCAAACAATAAAAAATGAAATAAGAGAAACACAATGAAACGTATGTTAATTAATGCAACTCAAAAAGAAGAGTTGCGTGTTGCCTTAGTTGATGGGCAGCGTTTATTTGATCTGGATATTGAATCGCCAGGTCATGAACAAAAGAAATCAAACATTTATAAAGGGAAAATTACTCGTGTTGAGCCAAGCCTTGAAGCCGCATTTGTGGACTATGGTGCAGAGCGTCACGGTTTTTTACCATTAAAAGAAATTTCTCGCGAATATTTCCCGCAAGGTTATGTATTTAGCGGTCGCCCGAATATCAAAGATATTATCAAAGAAGGGCAAGAAGTCATTGTACAAGTCAATAAGGAAGAGCGTGGTAATAAAGGGGCAGCCTTAACCACTTTCATTTCTTTGGCGGGTAGTTATTTAGTTTTAATGCCGAACAATCCTCGTGCTGGTGGAATTTCTCGCCGTATTGAGGGCGATGAGCGTTTAGAGCTGAAAGAGGCATTAGATTGTCTCGATGTGCCAGAAGACGTGGGTTTAATCGTGCGTACTGCTGGTGTGGGTAAATCACCAGAAGAGCTACAGTGGGATTTAAAAGTTTTATTACACCATTGGGAAGCGATTAAAACGGCAGCAGAATCTCGTGCGGCACCGTTTTTAATTCACCAGGAAAGTGATGTAATTGTCCGCGCGATTCGCGATTATTTGCGTCGTGATATTGGTGAAATTCTGATCGATAACAAAAAAGTGTTTGAAAAAGCCAAAAATCACATTCGTTTAGTTCGTCCGGATTTTATTAACCGCGTGCGTTTATACGAAGGTGAAGTACCACTTTTCAGTCATTATCAAATTGAATCACAAATTGAATCTGCATTCCAACGCGAAGTACGCTTACCATCGGGCGGTTCAATCGTTATTGATGTTACTGAAGCATTAACTGCAATTGATATTAACTCTTCACGTTCAACGCGTGGCGGAGATATTGAGGAAACCGCATTAAATACCAACTTAGAAGCAGCAGATGAAATTGCGCGTCAGTTACGTTTACGTGACTTAGGTGGCTTAATTGTTATTGACTTTATTGATATGACACCAGTACGCCATCAGCGTGAGGTGGAAAGTCGCTTGCGTGAAGCGACTCGTCAAGACCGTGCGCGTATTCAATTTGCGCGTATTTCTCGCTTTGGTTTATTAGAAATGAGCCGTCAGCGTTTAAGTCCATCATTAAGCGAAGCTTCAAGCCACATTTGTCCACGTTGTCAAGGTACAGGTAAAGTCCGTGATAATGAATCTATCGCGCTTTCTATCTTACGTTTAGTAGAAGAAGAAGCGATTAAAGAAAATTCAGCGCAAATTCACGCTATTGTGCCAGTGGAAGTGGCTTCTTACTTGCTCAATGAGAAACGTAAAGCAATTTCTAACATTGAAAGTCGTCACGATGTTAACGTGCTAGTGGTTCCAAGCGAAAGTATGGAAACACCACATTTCGCGGTTTATCGTTTACGTGAAAATGAAATTCTACCAACCTTAAGTTACGATTTAGCGAAACACTATGCTGCGCGTGATGAAGACGATGTCTTTACCAGCCATAATCATACGGCAACGGCAGAAGAAGCGTTAGTGAGCCGTAACGAGCCGGTTATTACAGTTGAATCTGTGTTAAATAGCAGTGCGTTGAACATTCAACCAGCGCCAATGCCGACCGAAGCCGAAAAACCTTCGCTCTTTAGTCGTATTGTTGCGAAGTTGAAATCATTATTTGCTTCTGAACCAGAAAAAGCAGAAGAAAAACCGGCAGCGAAAAAACGCCCAACACGTGAGCGTAGAAATAATCGTCAACGTAATAATCGTCAAGAGCGTCGTCAAACTCCTGCATTATCGCAAGAGGTGAAAGAGGAAGTTAAGGTTGAAAAAACAAAACAGCCTCGTCGCCAAATTGTTGAAGAAACAGCGGGTAGTTCAGAGCTCCCTGAGCAAAAATCTCAACAAGTGGCAGAGCGTCGTCAACGTCGTGATTTACGTAAAAAAGTACGTGTGGAAAATGATGTGTCTGTAGTACCTGTAGTAGCAGTTGAGAAAGTTGATGCGCCAGTTGTCACTGAAAAACCAGTTCAAGCAGAGAAATTGCAAAATGAGGCGCCAATTCGACCGCTTGTAGGCAATGAGCCAGCAACTGAAACAGTCTTTGAAAATAACGAAAATGCGGAAAATCGTGAAAATGGACGTCAACGTCGTTTACCTCGTCATTTACGTGTAGGTAATCAACGCCGTCAAAATCGCGATAATCGCCAAGTGAAAGCGATGGCATTAGCGGCAGCGGTGGTTTCACCTGAAGCTGCAAGCGGTAAGATTTTGTTATCAATTAACGTGAAGGGACAAAAAGCAGCATCTCAAGAAAAATCTCGCTTCTTGTCTGTAGATGAAATGTTGGAGCAACAAAATCAAGCACCACAAGCTGAACAAGTTGAATTAGTTCAGCCTGAAGTTGTAAGAGCGCACCCGAATAAATCGGCAACTTCTACGGTGCCATTTGGTGCGGTAGTTAGCCAGCATTCAGATCGTGATTTAGTCAAAGAAAAACACGAACGTGCTCATCATGAAGCAGAGCAGCCTTCAGTAGAAAGTAAACCGAGTAAAACTGTTGAGCAAGTTGTGCCGTTTGGTGCAGTAGTCAGCCAGCATTCAGATCGCGATTTAGTGAAAGAAAGACATGCTCGTACACAGCGCTATAAGGCACAGCCAACACAGGCACAAGCGGAAGAAAGTGCGCCGATTGCTATTGTTGTTCCACAATCAACTTATCAAAGTGAATATACCTTTAACGGTAAAATTGGGACATTCTCTCGCGTAGAGCATACCAAAGCGCAAATGACACAAGCGAAAGCGCCTGAAGCAATGGAAGATGCATTTGAGATTACTGAATGGAAACATTCACGCTATTACTTCCATGGTAAAGGATATGGTGGCCACACAAGTGCAGTGAGCCATGTATATACAGCACCGAGAGTTGCAACATTAGATGCATAAGATGAAATGGGCAAGAAATTGCCCATTTTTATTTGAACTTTTATTTTGTAGGTGTAGACTAACTAAACACATCTTACATATACATTCTTTAATGGAGTTCTATCATGAAAAAATCATTATTAGCCCTTGTTTTTGGTTCTGCATTAGCGTTAACCGCTTGTGATAACGCACAAAAAGCGGCGGATAAAACACAAGCTGCAGTCGCTGAAGTAAAAGAAGCTGCAACTGACAAAGCAGTAGAAATGAAAGATGCAGCAGTAGCGAAAGCGGCTGAAGTAAAAGAAGCTGCAACTAACAAAGCAGTAGAAATGAAAGATGCAGCAGTAGATAAAGCGGCTGAAGTAAAAGAAGCTGCAACTGACAAAGTAGTAGAAATGAAAGATGCTGCGGTAGAAAAAGCGGCTGAAGTAAAAGAAGCTGCAACTGACAAAGCAGTAGAAATGAAAGATGCTGCGGTAGAAAAAGCAGCTGAAGTAAAAGAAGCTGCAACTGACAAAGCAGTAGAAATAAAAGATGCTGCGGTAGAGAAAGCGACAGAAGCAAAAGAAGCTGTAACTGAGAAAGCAGCTGAAGTAAAAAGCTCAGTTGAATCTAAATAATCTTTTAGAGAAAAAAGAAAACCTGAATACGTTGGTATTCAGGTTTTTTTATATTTGCATTTAGCAAGATTAATGTTGATTTAGCCAATTTAAAAAAGCTGAAGCTTCTAAAAAACCAGTAATGCGAGCATTGGTTTGTTCATTCCCGTTTTCATCAAAAAAGAGAATTGTTGGTAAACCAAGAATTTGGAAATGTTGCATCAAGGCGCTATTTTCAGCTGAATTTTTGGTCATATCCATTTGTAGTACAACCATTTCTGCTAATTTTCGCTGTACGGCCGCATCACTGAAAGTATATTTTTCAAACTCTTTACAAGCAACACACCAATCAGCATAGAGATCAAGCATCACTTTTTTGCCTTTAGCTGTTGCAAGTTTTTCATTGAGTTCAGCTAAAGAGCTCACTTTCTCAAAGGTGACATGTGTTGTCTCGTTCTGTTGTGTTTGTGGTGCTTGCCAAATGAGTTGGCCAACAGGATAAGCTGAAACTGCAAATGCAAAAAATAACCCAATTCTGACCGCTTGTTTAAATAAACCTTGTGCTGGAATCACGCTAATCAGCCAACCCAAGAATACCATTGCTAACGCCGACCACATGAGTGCTTCATAATGTGCAGGCAGTACGCGAGAAAGTAAAAATACCGGTAAAGCTAACATCACAAAACCAAAAGCGGTTTTCACTTTAAGCAGCCAGTCGCCAGATTTTGGTAAGATTTTATTGCCAAATAGCGTAATTAGGACTAATGGCGTTCCCATACCAAGCGCAAGTAAATAAAGTGCTAATCCACCCGTAAACAGATCGCCATTCTGCGCCACATAAAGTAGTGCACCAGAAAGCGGCGCAGAAGTACAAGGTGAGGCAACTAAGCCTGCAATCATTCCCATTACAAATACACCACCAAATGCGCCACCACTTTGTTTTTGGCTAAGGCTATTTAATTTTTGTTGCCAGCTATTAGGTAAGCGAATTTCAAATAAACCGAACATAGAAGCCGCAAGCAAGGTAAATAGCACAGATAACGCAATGAGCACCGCAGGACTTTGTAGCGCAATTTGGAATGGTAAGCCAATCGCTGCAACTAATAAGCCTAATAAAGTATAAGTGACCGCCATCCCTTGTACATAGCTAAAGCTTAATAACAAAGCACGTAAACTGTTCGGGCGATCTTTTTGCCCGATAACAATTGCAGAAAGTAGCGGTAACATAGGCAATACGCATGGCGTAAAAGCTAAACCGACACCTAATAAGAAGAACCAAAAGACAGCTAATTGATTTTTGGCTAAATTATCTGCCAGTTGATTTTGCTCTGCTTGCGGCGCATTAGTATTTGCAATTTTTTCTACAGAATTGACCGCTTGCATAGGTTGGCTGTTGCCAGATAAAGACACACTAATCGTTTCAGGCGGATAGCAAAAGCCGTGCGTACAGCCTTGATAACGAATTTCTACTTGGCTTTTTTCATTAGCTTCACTAAATGGTACATTTAATTGCAGCTGGTTGCGGTAAATTTCAACTTCGCCAAAAAATTCATCTTGATAGCTTTCAGCCTGCGGAAAGTGAATTTCACCCAGTTTGACATCTTGCCCGCTAACTTTTACTTCTTTTTGATAAAGGTAGTAGCCATCAGCAATTTGCCAATGGAGTTGTAGTTCATTGGCTTGGTGTTGTGTCGTCAGCGCAAACGCTTCTTCACTTTTTAAGAATGTAGGTTTTTTATCAAATAAGCCTGCCAGTGCAAAGCCTGAAAATAGGCAAAGGATAAGGAAGGCAGAAAGTTTTTTAAACATAATTGTTGAGGAAAGGTAAATTCGAAAAGGTTGACAGTATAGGCGAAATTAACGGAAGAATCATCAACCGATAGCAGCGATTGGTAAATCATTATAAAAATTTGACCGCTTGCATAAAAATTGCATATTTTTTTACTGGACTAAAACATTTTCAAGTAATAAAATAAAAACAGCTTGCATATTTATGCACAAAAATTTAATATTCATTCAGTTTTAATAATATAGGAATCAACACGAATGGCAATTCGTATCAGTGATGTCAATTTCTTTTATGGCAATAGCCAAGCCTTGTTTGATATCAACTTAAACATTGAAAAAGGCGATACTGTTGTATTGCTTGGGCCTTCTGGCGCAGGAAAAAGTACCTTAATTCGTACTTTAAATTTATTAGAAGTCCCGCAATCTGGTGTGTTAGAGATTGCTCAGCATAAATTCAACTTAAACGGTAAGACAAATGCAAAAGAAGTCGCATTATTACGCCGTGAAGTAGGAATGGTGTTCCAGCAATACCATTTATGGAATCACTTAACCGTATTAGAAAACCTCATTGAAGCACCAATGAAAGTATTGGGTTTATCAAAAAGTGAAGCAATTGAGCAGGCAAAAGGGCATTTGGCTCGTTTACGTTTAGCAGAATTTGCTGATCGATTCCCGCTCCAACTTTCAGGTGGTCAGCAGCAACGTGTGGCAATTGCGCGTGCGTTGATGATGCAGCCGCAAGTATTGTTGTTTGATGAACCAACCGCGGCGCTCGATCCAGAAATTACCGCGCAAGTGGTTGAGATTATTAAAGAATTGCAACATACCGGAATTACGCAAGTTATTGTGACTCACGAAGTCGGCGTTGCGCGTAAGGTAGCGAATAAAGTGGTCTATATGGAACGTGGAAAAGTGATTGAGCAAGGTGGCGCAGATTGTTTTGAGCATCCAAAAACAGCAGCTTTTGCAAATTATCTTTCTCATTCCGAATAAATTATGCATTTACATTAAGGATTATTAACATGAAAAAATTACTTACCCTTTCAGCATTAGTTTTAACAGCATTTTCTAGCGTGCAAGCTAAAGAAATCAAATTTGCGATGGAGCCAAGCTATCCACCGTTTGAATTTACCGATCAAAAAGGGGAAATTATCGGCTTTGATGTGGATATTGCGAATGCAATTTGTAAGGAAATTCAAGCGACTTGTAGCTATTCTGGTCAAGCTTTTGATGGTTTAGTGCAAGCGATCAAACAAAAACGTGTTGATGCAGTGATTTCTGCAATGGATATTACCGAAGCGCGTAGCAAACAAGTACTTTTCTCTGATGCGTATTACGATAGTTCAGCCAGCTTTATTGGTGTGAAAGATAAAGTCGATTTAACGAGTGCAAAAAATGTGGGTGTGCAAAACGGTACAACCTTTCAACAATATGTTGTTGCTGAAGGTAAACAATATGCACCGAAGGCTTATGCTTCATTACAAGATGCAGTTTTAGATTTAAAAAATGGTCGTATTGATTTAATTTTTGGTGATACAGCAGTATTAGCAGATATGTTAAGCAAAGAAGCGGGTTTAGCTTTCGTAGGTGAGAAAGTGACTAATCCAAAATACTTTGGTAACGGTTTAGGTATTGCTGTGAATAAATCCAATGCGGAATTAGTGGCTGAACTTAACAAAGGTTTAGCAACAATTAAAGCAAATGGCGAATATCAAAAAATCTATGATAAATGGATGACAAATAAATAAGATGAACTTTGTTGAGTATTTGCCGCTAATTTATCATGCCACCCTAATGACTTTAGGGTTGGCGGTAGCATCCCTGATTGTGGGGATGCTGCTTGCGATTATTTTTGCGGTATTAGAAGGCAGTAAATGGCGTTGTGTACGTTTGCCGGCATCAGTATTTTTTTCGCTTTTACGCGGCTTACCTGAAATTTTGATGGTGTTTTTAGTGTTCTATGGTTCTTCTAATTTAGTTGAAATGCTAACAGGGGAATTTGTAGAATTCAGCGCCTTTTGGTGCGGGGTATGGGCATTGTCTTTGATTTTTGCCTCTTATGCCTCTCAATCGCTCCGTGGTGCGATTCAAGCCATTCCAAAAGGACAATGGGAAAGTGCCGCCGCGCTAGGACTACCTAAAGCCCATACATTTGTGCAGATTATTTTGCCACAGGTTTGGCGCCATGCTTTACCAGGGTTAAGTAATCAATGGTTAGTGTTACTGAAAGATACGGCGTTAATTTCTCTCATTGGTGTGAGTGATTTAATGCGCCAAACTGAATTGATTAACACAAACGAGCACCAACCATTTACTTGGTATGGTTTTGCTGCACTGATCTATTTAGCGATTACTTTAATTAGCCAAGCGATTATTCGTCGCTTAGAACTGCGTTTTACCCGCTTTGAAAGAGGAGAGGCTTAATGTTTGAAGAATACTTCTCCGTGATTGCACAAGGCATTCCAACCAGTTTAGGTTTGACAGCTGTTTCGTTAGTGATTGCCTTTTTAATGGCGATTGGATTTACCTTTGTGTTATCCATGGAAAATCGCTGGTTTAAAGCGATTGTTAATGGTTATTTAACACTCTTTACGGGTACGCCGCTGTTGGTACAATTTTTCTTAATTTACCATGGGCCGGGTCAGTTCCAATGGTTAGTAGATAGCCCGTTTTGGCATTTGTTCTCTGATGCGTGGTTTTGCGCAGCGCTTGCCCTAGCACTCAATAGTGCCGCGTATTCTACCCAACTTTTCCATGGTGCAGTGAAAGCTATTCCAAAAGGGCAGTGGGAAACTTGTGCTGCATTAGGCTTAAGTCGGTTACAAACGCTAAAAATTCTAGTGCCTTACGCGCTTCGCCGAGCATTGCCATCCTATAGCAATGAAATTATCTTGGTCTTTAAAGGCACTTCGCTTGCTTCGACCATTACGATTTTAGATATTATGGGATATGCGAAGCAGCTAAATGGGACAGAATATAATGCTTTAGCGATTTTCGGTTTGGCTGGTGCGATTTATTTAGTGATAACTGGTGTGATGACGCTAGTTTTACGCCAAATTGAGAAAAAAGTACTCGCATTCGAAAATCCGATGCTAAGCACAAAATAATTAAAAGGTTTGAGCAAATGGTTATGCTCAAACCTTTCTTTTTATTAGCTTAATGCCATTGTAATTCGCCGTTAACAGCCGTCGCTTTGACTTTAAACTGCTGATCAAAAATTGCAAGATTTGCCACTTTTCCGACCGCTATTGAGCCCAGTTTATCATCTACACCAATCGCTTTGGCTGGGTAAAGCGTACACATTCTTAAAATTTCATCAAGGCTTAAATCGGTGTGATGAATTAGGTTTTGAATTGATTCAATCATGGTCACAGAAGCCCCACCTAAGGCGCCGAATTCATCGTAGCATTTTCCTTCTTTAACGGTCACTTTTTTGCCTACAAAGATAAATTCACTAATATCTGCACCCGCTGCAGCAGTAGCATCAGTAACGACCACTAATTTATCGCCTTTAGCTTTTTTCGCTAAACGAATATTGCCCCAGTGTACGTGTAGCCCATCACAAATAATGCCTGTGTAAACATCACTATCTAACACTGCACCAACAACCCCCATTTCTCGACCAGAGCTAATTGGTGACATTGCATTGTGTAAGTGTGTCGCAAAACTCGCGCCTTCAGCAAAACGTTGTTTAGCTTGTTCATAAGTCGCATTAGAGTGCCCGATAGAAACAATAATACCTGCTTGAATAAAGCGTGAAATATATTCAGCCGTTGGATTTTCGGCAGCAACAGTTAATTTGGTAATCACATCTCCGTTTTGACAGAGAAAATCTAACATTTCTGGTGAGATTTCACGAATGTATTCGGGACGATGCACACCTTTTTTCGCAACGCTTAAATAAGGGCCTTCTAAGTGTAGTCCTAAAGCTTGGTTTTGATGTTTGGAAAGGTATTCACGCATGACTGCAACGGCTTGTTTCATGCCTTCATCGGGGGAGGTAATAAAAGTCGGTAGGTAGCTAGTGGTGCCAGATTTTAAATTAGTCGCTTGCATAATTTCTAAGGTGTTTACGCTAATATCTTCATTAAACATCACACCACCACAGCCATTAAGTTGCAAGTCGATAAATCCTGCTGAAAGATTCGCGCCGTCTAAGTCAACCGTAGGCATCTCTTTTGCAAGATCTTTCTCTAAAATGACCGCTTGTATAAGGCCGTTTTCAATCACAACCGCGTGTTCGTAAAGGACTTTTTCACCGGTATAAATGACAGCGTTGGTTAAAGCATATTTTTTCATAGGGAATCCTTTTTATTATCATAAATCACAGGTTATGAATTATAGCAATATTGGAGTAATCATTCATAAATAATCTTCAAAAATAAAGTAAATTTTCTAACAACTGAATTGCTGACAATTCCTTGTAGAAAGTGCGCTTTTTCTCTACAATAGCCTATTTTTAGGCGCAAGAGAGGCAAGTGTGTCGCAAATTAAATTGATTGTTGGGTTAGCAAATCCGGGGGCGAAATATGAGTCGACCCGCCATAATGCTGGCGAATGGTTAATTCAAAAGCTAGCGGATGCTTACCGCGTTCAACTCAGCGAGAATAGCAAGTATTTTGGTAAAACCGCCAAAATCAATACAGCACAAGGCGAATTTTGGTTATTAGTGCCGACAACCTTTATGAATTTAAGCGGAAAATCTGTCGGAGCATTAGCCAATTTCTTTCGCATTCAACCAGAGGAAATTGTGGTTGCACATGATGAGCTAGATTTACCATGTGGTGTTGCAAAAATTAAACAAGGTGGCGGACACGGTGGTCACAACGGTTTAAAAGATATTATTGCAGCATTAGGTAATCGTAATAATTTTTATCGAATCAGAATCGGTATTGATCACCCGGGTTCAAAAGAATTGGTTGCAGGTTATGTATTAGGTAAAGCGCCAAGTGCAGATCAAGAAAAAATGGATGCAGCAGTAAATGAAGCCGCTCGAGCAATGGATATTTGGTTCAAAGATGGCGTGACTAAAGCAACCAACCAATTAAATGGCTTTAAAGCCTAATCGTAAACTTTTATTTTAATGAGATAGGAATAAAAATGGGATTTAAATGTGGAATCGTCGGTTTACCAAATGTAGGTAAATCAACACTTTTTAATGCATTAACGAAAGCGGGTATTGAAGCAGCAAACTATCCGTTTTGTACGATTGAACCAAATACTGGTGTAGTGCCAATGCCAGATCCGCGCTTAGATGCATTAGCGGAAATTGTAAAACCAGAACGTGTATTACCAACTACGATGGAGTTTGTAGATATTGCAGGTTTAGTAGCAGGGGCAAGCAAAGGCGAAGGGCTGGGAAACAAATTCTTAGCAAATATTCGTGAAACGGATGCAATTGGGCATGTGGTGCGTTGTTTTGAAAATGACGATATCGTTCACGTTTCAGGCAAAATTGATCCCGCAGATGATATTGAAGTCATCAACACTGAATTAGCGCTTGCTGATTTAGATAGTTGTGAACGTGCAATTCAACGTTTACAGAAACGCGCAAAAGGTGGCGATAAAGATGCTAAATTTGAGCTTTCTATCATGGAGAAAATTCTGCCAACCTTAGAAGCTGGCGGCATGATTCGTTCAATAGATTTAGACAAAGATGAGCTACATGCAATTAAAGGTTATAACTTCTTAACTTTAAAACCAACCATGTACATTGCAAACGTGAACGAAGATGGTTTTGAAAATAACCCATATCTTGATCGTGTGTGTGAAATTGCGGCAAAAGAAAATGCAGTTGTTGTACCCGTTTGTGCAGCTATTGAAGCAGAAATTGCTGAGCTAGAAGATGATGAAAAAATCGAGTTCTTACAAGACTTAGGCATTGAAGAGCCAGGTTTAAACCGTGTAATCCGTGCAGGTTATAAATTATTAAACTTACAAACCTACTTTACGGCAGGTGTAAAAGAAGTTCGCGCATGGACAGTGTCTATTGGTGCAACAGCACCGAAAGCGGCAGCAGTCATTCATACCGATTTTGAGCGTGGCTTTATTCGTGCTGAAGTGATTGCTTATGATGACTTTATTCAATTTAAAGGCGAGAACGGTGCGAAAGAAGCTGGAAAATGGCGCTTAGAAGGAAAAGATTATATTGTGCAAGATGGCGATGTAATGCACTTCCGTTTTAACGTGTAATTAGGTCTTTGCAAAAAATCCATAAAAATAGCCCGCTTGTAAACACAAGCGGGCTATTTGTTTATCCCAGTTTAAATGCTGAAAGAAGAACCGCAACCGCAGGTTGAACTCGCATTTGGATTTTGCACCACAAAACGTGATCCATCTAATCCTTCGGTATAATCGACTGTTCCACCGATTAAGTATTGTAAGCTCATCGGATCAACCACCAAACCCACATTTTGGTTTTCGATAGTGAGATCACCATCGTTGATTTGATCGTCAAAGGTAAAACCATATTGGAATCCACTGCAACCCCCACCGGTAATATACACACGTAAACGGAGGTTAGGGTTATCTTCCCCTTCAATTAAACTTTTCACCTTTTTGGCCGCTGCATCAGTAAAGATTAGCGGAACTTGGATGTCGTTCATGTTGTTCCTCAAAAATAGAGATAATTAGTATATTATCCCCTAATATAGGTTGTTGAGCAAGAGCGCAAGTAAGAAGAGTTGACCTTAAATCTTTTGGCAAGAAGATGAAAAATTGATATGATATTCCTCTATTTTATATAAAAAGTGATGTAAATAATGAAGACAATTGTAAGTGGGTTTCAGCGTTTTTTGGCTTTTGATGAGCTACTTAAGCAGCTAGTTATTCGCGATGTAAAACTTAAATATAGACGAAGCTATCTGGGTTATTTGTGGAGTATTTTAAATCCACTAATGTTAATGATGGTGTTAGTGGTTGTTTTCTCAAACATATTTCGTTTTGATATTCCAAACTTTCCACTTTATATGATTGCCGGTCAAACAATGTTCAATTTTATGATTGAGGCAACCAATAATGCAGTTTGGTCTATTACTGGAAATGCTTCATTGCTTAAAAAAACCTATGTACCGAAATATATTTTTACCCTTTCTAAAGTAGGAAGCTCATTAGTTAATCTTGTCTTTTCTTTGGGCGCCTTAGTGCTAGTGATGGTTTTTACTGGTGCTGAGTTTTCTTGGAACCTTTTATACTTTCCTATTATTATCTTGCAAGTGCTGATTTTTAGCTTAGGTATTAGTTTATTTTTAGCGGCAGCAACAGTTTTCTTCCGAGATATTCAATATCTTTGGGGAGTGTTTACTTCCATGTGGATGTATCTAACTCCCTTGTTTTATCCAGTAAACATCATTCCAGAAGAATATCGTTGGGCATATATGAATTTAAACCCAATGTATCGTTATATTGAGCAATTCCGAGATATTGTGTTATACGCTAAAGCACCAGATTTTAATTCCATGCTAGTTGGATTTATTGTCGCTTTTGGATTTTTGATTTTAGGTGCTTGGTATTTTAATAAAAAACAAGACGAGTTTATTTTATATATCTAATGAATACAGAAACTGTTATTAAAGTCACTAATGCTACCGTTCGTTTTAATAAAGCAACCGAACAATACAATGGCTTAAAAGAGTATGTGATTAAGATGCTAAAGGGCGAACTTATGTTCCAAGAGTTTTTAGCATTAAGAGATGTAAATCTTGAAGTAAAGAAAGGCGAATCGTGGGGGCTAATTGGTACCAATGGTTCAGGTAAGTCAACGCTTCTAAAACTCATTTGTGGTATTTTAAAACCCTATAAAGGTACGGTAGAAGTACACGGTAATATTGCACCGTTGATTGAGCTAGGTGCAGGTTTTGATGGCGAACTTACTGCAAGAGAGAATATCTATCTCAATGGTGCTCTGCTTGGGCATAAGAAAGCTTTTATGGAGCAGCATTTTGATGAAATTATTGAGTTTGCGGAACTGCAAGATTTTGTGGATGTGCCACTTAAAAACTTTTCATCAGGAATGGCAGCACGGTTAGGCTTTGCAGTGGCAACGATAGTGAAGCCAGAAATTTTAATTGTGGATGAAGTATTGGCTGTAGGTGATGCAGCATTCCAAGAAAAATGTAAGCAACGGATGGAAAAAATGTTGGCTGGTGGCACAACGCTTTTATTTGTTTCTCACTCTATCGACCAAGTTAAAGAGCTTTGTCAGAATGTTATTTGGATTGATAAAGGTGTTGTGAAGGCAATAGGTAAAGCGGAAGATGTAATTCCACTATATGACAGATAAATTTTAGTTTTTTAGTACAAAATAACAGTATTTAATACAGGTATATTTATGCATACTTTACAAAGAGCGGTATTTCCTAGTTTTTCATTATGTTCGCAAACGGAGTTATATTTTAGATATAACGAATTTGTAGATTTAGATATAAATAATCGTATATTAAAGTTGGCTAAGTTTGGTGTTTTTTCTACAGATACTTATTTTAATAGTATTAGTGTTGGTAAGTGGAAAAGACATACTAATGTTGATAGCCTTCAATTTTTAATTAAATTTAAAGGTAAAATAAAGATTGTTTGGAATTTAAAACAGTTGCATTTTAGTGACCGAATTTTGAGTGAAGAATATCTTGATAGTGATGAAGTAACAACATTGCATATTCAACTTCCTTTTTGGGAAAATATTGAAGATGGGATGCTTTCTTTTGATATTGAAGCTTTCTCTGATGCGGAAGTGATGGATTTCTCTTATTTAACAGAGTGCAATACTCAAAATGTTATAAAATTAGGAATTGTCATTACTCATTTTAATCGTCAGAATTTTGTATTGCCAGCCGTTGAGCGATTAAATAACCAATTATTAAAAGAACCTGAATTTAATAATAAGGTTGATTTATATATTGTTGATAATAGCCAAAATTTACCAGAAATTGAAAATGTAACTATCATTCCTAATGAAAATTTAGGTGGTTCAGGTGGTTTCACTCGAGGTTTAATGCATCTTAAGGAAAGCGGTAGTTATACTCACTGTTTGTTTATGGATGATGATGCTTCGTGTGAGGTTGAGGGTATTAAGCGTACAATATCTTTCTTAGAGCATGCTTTAGATCATAAGACTGCATTAGCAGGGGCGATGCTTAGAGAGGCAGAAATGTTCCGTCAATTTGAAAATGGGGCAAAATTTGATGGCGTCTGTAAAGCGGTTAAACCAAATCTAGATCTAAGAGAGGTTAATTCTTTATTAATCAATGAACAAGAAGAACATATTGATTATGGTGGTTGGTGGTTCTTTGCATTTCCATTATCAGAAGTAAAACATTATGCTTTCCCTTATTTTGTGCGTGGAGATGATTCGGGATTTAGCCTAGTTCATGATTTTAAAATTTTAACATTAAATGGTATTTCTTCATGGCAAGAAGATTTCTCATTAAAAAATGGACCATTACCACATTATTTAGATACTCGTTATCACATTATGCATTATTTACATAATTTGGTTCGAGGAAATGCAAAAGATGTGATAAAAACAACCGCTAGAATGTGCTTAAAAAATCTATTGTCATATCAATATGAAACAGCATTGGCTTCTATTTTAGCGATGGAAGATGTAATGAAAGGAAAGTCTTTTTGGGAACAGAATGTTAGTATGTCTGAAAGACGACCTGAAATTCAAAAAATAATTTCTGCTGAAAAAGTTATAGATATTCCTTATGAGGTTTCGTCCAATGTTATTTGGGGAAAACCAGAAGAAGGACGTCTTGCTCGATTATTCCGTTGGGCTACATTAAATGGGCATATTTTACCAAAAGTATTCTTTAAAAAAGGTATGGTGTGGCAACCTAAAGGATTTGGCGGTAATTTAAGAGAAGTTTATCGCTATAATAAGGTGCTTTATATCCATTGGCCAACTCAAAAGGGATTTATTCTTGAGCATGATAAGAAAAAATTCTTTAGTTATTTAATTAGATATACTAAAGCTGCGTTTAATTTATATAAGAATTATGATTCTCTTAAAAAAGAGTATCAATCATCTTATGATGAGTTAACCAGTGCAGAATTTTGGAAAAAACAATTCAAGCAAGATAAATAAAAGGTAAGTATTTATGAAATTTTTATTAGTCGGCGCAGGTTTCTCCAATGCCGTTATCGCTCGCGAATTAGCAGAGAAAGGTTATAAAACGGTTGTTATCGATTCTCGTAGCCATGTAGCAGGTAACTGTCACTCTGAACGTGATGCTGAAACAAATGTAATGGTGCATGTTTATGGCCCACATATTTTCCATACTGATAATGAGCGAGTATGGACTTATGTGAACAATTTTGGTGAGTTTATGCCATTTGTTAATCGTGTAAAAACAATTAGTCAAGGTGCGGTGTATTCTCTCCCAATTAACTTGCATACGATTAACCAATTCTTTGGCAAAACGTGCTCACCGAAAGAGGCAAAAGCTTTAATTGAGGCGCAAGCAGATTTGTCTATTACTGATCCGCAAACTTTTGAAGAGCAAGCGATGCGTTTTGTTGGTAAGGATTTGTATAAAGCGTTTTTCTATGGTTACACCAAGAAACAATGGGGTGTTGAGCCAAAAGAGTTACCGGCAAGCATTTTAAAACGTTTACCTGTGCGCTTTAACTATGACGATAACTACTTTGCACATAAATTCCAAGGTATGCCGAAAGAGGGATATACACAGATTGTGGAAGCGATTTTAGATCATGAAAATATTGAAGTGCGTTTAAATACGCCATTTGCTGAATCGATGAAGGCAGAATTTGATCATATTTTCTGGTCGGGTCCTTTAGATGCGTACTTCGGATTTGAGTTAGGTCGCTTAGGTTATCGTACCTTAGATTTCGAAGCATTCCGAGATGAAGGCGATTTCCAAGGTAATGCAGTAATTAACTACGGTGATGAAGAAGTACCATATACTCGTATTTCAGAACATAAACACTTTGCACCATGGGAACAACACGAGAAAACAATTTGTTATCGTGAATTTAGCCGTCTATGTGGTGAAAATGATATTCCGTATTACCCGATTCGTTTAGTGAAAGATAAAGCTCTTTTACAACAATATGTTGAAAAAGCGAACAAGGAAACGCAAGTTACTTTCGTCGGTCGTTTAGGTACTTATCGTTATTTAGATATGGATGTGACGATTAAAGAAGCTTTAGAAACAGCTGATGTTGTAAAAGAATCATTAGAAAAACAGACCGCACTTAAACCATTCTATGTGAATATGGATTAAGTATAGCGAGCCTATCATCAAGCCATATACGATTTCGTGTATGGCTTTTGTTTAAATAAAATTGAGTCAATTATGCATACTGAAAAATCAATTTGTGCAGTGGTTGTGACATTTAACCGCAAAGCATTATTATTAAATTGTTTAAATGCACTGAAAGCCCAAACACATCCTTTAACTCATATTGTGGTGATTGATAATACCAGTACTGATGGCACAGCTGATTTTTTAGGTGAGCATGGTTGGACAAATAATGATGCTTTTACTTTGATCACCTTGCCCGAAAATATGGGAGGGGCAGGCGGATTCCATGAGGGAATCAAGTATGCTTTTGAGCATGGCTTTGATTATATTTGGCTAATGGATGATGATGGTGTTCCTGCGAATGATTGTTTAGCGAGATTATTCCCATTTGCGACAGAAAATAATTATTTAGGCCCATTAGTGCTTGATATTAAACAACCCAATAAATTTTGTTTTCCGATGCGACTACCTTCAACCTTGAAAAGGTTAGATACGTTAGCTGATCTGAGAGCATTAGAAATCAAAGAAAAAATAGACGGTATAGTTATTCCATTTAACGGTATTCTGCTTTCATCGAAAGTGGTTGAAAAGGTCGGTTTCCCTTTAAAAGAGTATTTTATTTGGGGGGATGATATGGAATACACGGCAAGAATGAAAAAATATGGTGTAGACATTGCTTCTATTGTAGATGCTTATTTTTATCATCCTAAAGATGAATCATTAGGTACGCCGATGTTTTTTAATAAACTACATTTTAACGATACACCATCGAAGTTGAAACTTTATTGCATGTGTAGAAATGCTATATCCAATCATAAAAAATATAGTGGCTATTTGCATGTTTTGGCATTTATATTTAAAGTTTTATGGTTCTATTCATTGACCAAACCTAGTTTTTCTAAATTGAGTATCGCTGCCAGAGGAATTTTTCATGGCATAATGAGGGACTTCTCTCATCATAAGGATTACTTAAAATAATATGCAAAAGCTTACTGTATTAGTGATTACGCATAAAGACTATGAATTTCCTCATTCAGCATGTTATCGTCCGCTGTTTGTAGGGGGTGTTGCAAGCGGTCTAAAAAATGAGGACTTTTACCAAGATAATTCAGGTATAAATATTGCTGAGAAAAACAGTAGTTTTTGTGAACTTACCGGGCTTTATTGGGCTTGGAAAAACGGTGTGTTTGAAAATAATCAATATGTTGGGTTGGTACATTATCGCCGCTATTTTTCGGGTAAAGCATTATATTTGAAAAAAAAACAAATTGCTTCAGAGTCAGAGCTGTTAAGCATTTTAGATAAATGTGATGTAATTTTACCGAGAAAACGGAATTATTTTATCGAATCAATTTACTCTCATTACCAACATGCACATCATATCAAAGATCTTGATATAACAAGGACAGTTATCACTGAATTGCAACCTGAATATTTAAAGAGTTTTGATACCGTGATGCAAGGTCGTAAACTTCATCTATACAATATGTTTGTAATGTCATCAGAAAAAGCATCAGAATACTGCCTCTGGCTTTTCTCTATTTTGTTTGAATTAGAGAAGCGCCTAGATATTACTCAGTATGATAATTATCAAAAAAGGGTCTTTGGGTTTATTGCAGAACGTTTGTTTAATGTTTGGGTGCTACATAATCAATTGAATGTGAAGTTTCTTCCTGTAGTAAATTTAGAGGGAGAGAATTTATTGAAAAAAGCGTTTGGTATGATTAAGCGCAGAATAGTTAAAAAATAGAAAGAAATAAAATGCCTAAAAAATTGTTAATTACAGGTGGGGCTGGTTTTATCGGTTCTGCTGTAATTCGTTATATTATCGAAAACACACAAGATAGCGTAGTCAATGTTGATAAATTAACCTATGCGAGCAATTTAGATTCTTTAGAGTCGGTTAAAAACAATCCGCGTTATGCTTTTGAGCAAGTAGATATTTGTAATATAAAAGAATTGTCTCGAGTATTAGAACAACACCAACCTGATGCAATTATGCATTTAGCGGCAGAAAGTCATGTTGATCGCTCTATTGATGGCTCAGCGGTATTTATTGAGACAAACATTGTAGGCACTTATACGTTATTAGAGGCTGCTCGTGTATATTGGGATAATTTGAGTGATGAGAGAAAAATGGCATTTCGCTTTCATCATATTTCAACGGATGAGGTTTATGGCGATTTAGCCCTACAAGATAGTTTATTTACCGAAACTTCTCCTTATTCCCCAAGCAGCCCCTATTCGGCTTCTAAGGCATCAAGCGACCATTTAGTGCGAGCATGGGCTCGAACTTATGGTTTACCAATTATTGTTACGAATAGTTCAAATAATTACGGGGCTTTCCAGTTCCCTGAAAAATTAATTCCTTTGATGATCTTAAATGCTTTAGCTGGAAAGCCACTACCAATATATGGTAATGGCCTACAAAGACGAGATTGGCTATTTGTAGATGATCATGCACAAGCACTATATAAAGTTGTCACGGAAGGAAACGTTGGCGAGACTTACAATATTGGTGGGAAAAATGAAAAAGCGAATATTGATGTCGTACTTGCAATTTGTCATTTGTTAGAAGAGCTTGCACCAAATAAGCCTAAAAATGTGGCGAAATATGAAGATTTAATTTCGTATGTCAAAGATCGACCAGGCCACGATTTGCGTTATGCGCTTGATATCACAAAAATTGAACATGAATTAAGCTGGAAACCAAAAGAGACATTTGAATCAGGTATTCGTAAAACAGTAGAATGGTATTTGAATAACAAAAAATGGTGGAGCCGTGTGTTAGATGGTTCATATCACCGCGGATATTTGAGTGTTAAATAATTTACAAGCGGTGAAATTTTATGTGCTTCTTGCAAAAGTGCAAAAGCATATAAAATCGTATGCAGAGTTAACAAGGGAAATAATATGGTAAAAACTTATCGTTCAGCGCCTTTTATCAATAAGCTTAGCCTTATTGGTACAGACTTTTTCTCTTATATTTTCTCGATCTCTGTGGGTTACTGGCTTTCTCCATTAAATGATTTTTCTAATGATATTTTGGAAATTAAAGGTTCTATTTATCGCGCGGGTTCTTTTTTACTTGCCATGCTAGCCAGTATTGGCATTTTATGGGTGGTTTATCGACATTACACCTATCGTAAACCTTTTTGGGATGAGTTAAGAGATCTTTTCTTCACGCTTTTTGTTATTTCATTGGCTAATTTGGCATTACTGGTTTTTGCAAAAGTTCCGGAACCACTTGAAACCTGGATAAGCGTTTATGGCGTGCTTTTTGTTTGCTTTCCTATTTTCCGTTTGCTGTGTAAAAAAATATTGAGCCTGAAAGGAATGTGGGAGATGCCAAGTGCCATTATAGGTACGGGCAGGAATGCTTTTAGAGCGTATAAAGCGATTCAAGCAGAAAAAAATCTCGGTTATCAAGTCACCGCTTTTGTTGCAAAACAAGATTGTGGCCTTTTAGCCAAAGATTTGGAGTTTATCACCGAGCAACAATTTTTTAAGCAAATAGGAAAATTTGAGAAAATCTTTATTGCATTAGAGCATGATGAGGCGGAGTTGCTGGCTTATTGGGTAAAGAAGCTATCTCGCCTGAATTTCCGTAATGTATCTATCATTCCTTCCTTGCAAGGCATTCCGCTTTATGGGGCAGAGGTTTCTCACTTTTTTAGTTCAGAAACTATTGTTTTGCGGATTCCGAATAATTTAGCCAAGCGCTCAACACGTTTTGTTAAACGGACTTTTGATATTATCGTGTCTAGTTTGCTCTTAGTTTTTCTTTCTCCACTTTTTTTAGGAATATGGCTAATTATTAAAAAGGATGGCGGTTCTGCGGTATATAACCAAGTTCGAGTAGGGCGCAATCGTAATGTATTTAAGTGTTATAAATTTCGTACGATGGTACCTAATTCACAAGAAGTGTTAAGAGCGCTACTAGAAAAAGATAAAGAAGCGCGTAAGCAATGGAAGAAAGAGTTTAAATTAAAAAACGATCCGAGAATTACACAAATTGGTCATTTCTTACGTAAAACTAGTTTGGATGAATTGCCTCAGTTATGGAATGTGTTAAAAGGGGATATGAGCCTTGTTGGGCCTAGGCCTGTAACACGCCAAGAACTTAAATATTACGGTGACGATATTATTTATTATCAGATGGTTCGCCCAGGATTATCTGGTTTATGGCAGGTTAGTGGGCGTAATGATATAGATTATGCCACACGTGTTTATTTAGATGCTTGGTATGTCAAAAACTGGTCGCTATGGAATGATATGGTGATTTTAGCCAAAACCGTGAATATTGTGCTAAAGCGTCAAGGTGCTTATTGATACATAATTTGCAAATTTTTCTACAAATTAACCCGCTTGTTTCATAGCCAATGCTGAGAATTTAGCGTATAATTTGACCCCTCAAAATTCCGTAGGGTGGTCTTGGTTCTGCTAGGGAACGAAGTCCACCCTTTTCTTTCAATTTAGTATATTAAGAATTTCAATGCAAAAATTAGATATTTCAAAATTGCGTAACATCGCAATTATTGCGCACGTTGACCATGGCAAAACGACTTTGGTAGATAAATTATTACAACAATCAGGTACATTAGGGGAAACTCGTGGTGATGCAGATGAGCGTGTAATGGACTCAAATGATATTGAAAAAGAACGTGGCATTACCATTCTTGCAAAAAATACCGCAATTAACTGGAACGATTATCGTATTAATATCGTAGATACGCCAGGACACGCAGACTTCGGTGGTGAGGTTGAGCGCGTGCTTTCAATGGTGGATTCTGTATTATTAGTTGTTGATGCGTTTGATGGCCCAATGCCTCAAACTCGCTTTGTAACGCAAAAAGCGTTCGCTCACGGTTTAAAACCAATCGTTGTGATCAATAAAGTTGACCGCCCGGGTGCTCGTCCTGATTGGGTGGTTGACCAAGTATTCGATTTATTCGTTAATTTAGGTGCAACAGACGAACAATTAGATTTCCCAATTATTTATGCATCAGCATTAAATGGTGTAGCTGGTTTAGAGCATGAAGAATTAGCACCAGATATGACGCCATTATTTGAAGCGATTGTAAAATACGTTGAGCCGCCGAAAGTAGAATTAGATGCCCCGTTCCAAATGCAAATTTCTCAATTAGACTACAATAATTATGTAGGGGTGATTGGGATTGGTCGTGTTAAACGTGGTTCAATTAAACCAAACCAAAGTGTCACAATTATTGATGCAGATGGTAATTCGCGCAATGGTAAAGTTGGTCAGGTATTAGGCCATTTAGGGTTAGAACGTTATGAAGCGCAAGAAGCTTTCGCGGGCGATATTATTGCGTTGACTGGTTTAGGTGAGTTAAACATTTCAGATACTATTTGTGATATTAACAATCCAGAAGCTTTACCAGCATTAACTGTTGATGAACCAACAGTAACCATGTTCTTCTGTGTAAATACTTCACCATTCTGTGGTCAAGAAGGTAAGTTTGTGACTTCTCGCCAAATCCTTGAGCGCTTAAACAAAGAGCTTGTGCACAACGTAGCATTACGTGTGGAAGAAACAGAAAACCCAGATGAATTCCGTGTTTCTGGCCGTGGTGAATTGCACTTATCGGTGTTAATTGAAAATATGCGTCGTGAAGGTTATGAGTTAGCAGTATCTCGTCCGAAAGTAATCTACAAAGAAGAAAATGGAAAAAAACAAGAGCCATTTGAACAAGTAACGATTGATATTGAAGAGCAACACCAAGGTGCAGTTATGGAAGCATTAGGTATCCGTAAAGGTGAAGTGAAAGATATGATCCCAGATGGCAAAGGTCGTACACGTTTAGAGTATGTGATTCCAAGCCGTGGTTTAATTGGTTTCCGTAACGAATTTATGACCATGACTTCGGGTACAGGGTTACTTTATTCAAGTTTCAGCCACTATGATGATGTAAAACCGGGCGAAATTGGCCAACGTAAAAACGGTGTGTTAATTTCTAATGCTACGGGTAAAGCATTAGCTTACGCCTTATTCGGTTTACAAGAGCGTGGTAAATTAATGATCGACCACGGTGTGGATGTATATGAAGGTCAAATTATTGGTATTCATAGCCGTTCAAACGACTTAACCGTTAACTGTTTACAAGGTAAAAAATTAACCAACATGCGTGCTTCAGGTAAAGATGATGCGATTGTATTAACGACACCTGTGCGTATGTCACTAGAACAAGCGTTAGAGTTTATCGATGATGATGAATTAGTGGAAGTAACACCACAATCAGTACGTATTCGTAAACGTTTATTAACGGAAACAGATCGTAAACGTGCAAGCCGTACGACAACAAGTACTAGCACACGTTAATATATCAAACCAAAAGGCGGACGAAAGTCCGCTTTTTTATCGGTGTTTAATGGGGAATCTATGACTACCAATCGTAATTATGCCGCACCTATGTTAGTGGTGGGGTGTGTGTTATTTGGTTTAGGGAGCCTTATCGTCAAATTTGTGCCAGTAGGTGGCTATGCAATTGCTTTTTGGCGCTTATTGATCGCATCATTTGTTTTTTATGGCTTAATGAAATGGAAAAAGCAAACTTTTCCCAAAAATCGAAAAGCTTGATGGTTTGGTATTTTTTCTGGCATTTTTTTAGCATTTGATTTAGCTTTTTGGCATGAAAGTATTTATGCTGTCGGCCCGGGAATTTCTACTTTACTCAATAGCTTGCAGATTTTCTTTCTTGCGACTATTGGCTTTTTCTTTTTTGCAGAACGCCAAAGTAAATTGCAATTATTAAGTCTTCTTCTGGCTGTTGCTGGCGTGGTAATGATTACTGGAGATGAACTGCAACATAATATGGCTGGCATATATGGTGTTATTATTGGCTTATTATCTGCAGCTATGCTTGCAGCTTCAATGGTAATGATTAAGCAAGTTCACCAAACTGAAAAAACATCACTATTCCCACTGATGTTTATCATTAGTTTAAGTGGCGCAGTTGCGTTAATTTTCCCTTCCGTATTCTTGAATGCAGAAAACTTTTATCCAATCTCTTGGCAAGATTGGGGGCTTATTCTGATTTATGGGGTAATTATGCAGTGTGTGGCATGGGGAATGATTGCCTATGCGATTCCTTATTTGTCGCTTAGTTTAACCGGCTTATTGCTTCTTTCTGAACCAGTTATTGCTTTAGTTATTGATGCATTTTATTTAGAGAAAGCAATTACACTTTGGCAATGGAGTGGCGCGGGCATCACGTTATTATCCATTTATTTAGGATCACTAAAAAGTCGCCACTAATAACGCGATACAAGCGGTTAAAAATTCGAGTGATTTTGCAAAATAGATAAAAAGCATTAGAATGATATATTAGGAAACAATCATTTATGGAGAGAGGTTCTCATGAAAACACAAAAAGTCTTTAGTCTCACATTATTAACCTTAGCTTTAGCTGCTTGTGGTAGTGGCGGAGGTAGCGGTGGCGGTGATAATCATCCAACACAGCCTGCTCAACAACCGGCAACGCAAACTACGAAACCAACAACATCAGAAACAAAACCATCCCAACCAACGGAAGAAAAACCGAAAAATACCATTACGGGGCATTATTATAATGGTTTCTTTGGGTTTGCAAGCAATATCTCAAGCAATGATATCAATGCAATTAGTGTGTGGGGAACCGATATCCAGCTGATTGATCCAGCAATGAAATCAGCTAACGGTTGGCTTTCTGATTCTGTAGATAATCGTTCAAATCGTATTGTGAGTGATTTCTTAAATCATGCTCGTGTAGGGCTAGCAATCAGACAAAGTGATGTAGTTGCCTTTGCTCAAGGTAAGGAAACTATTGCTGAAAATGTACCAACTGTGGGTAAAGCGCACTATAAAGGCCAACATATTTTAACAATAGAGCATTCTAAAGAGGTTCAGCAAGAGACTAAAGCGAAATACGGTTCATTCCGTGGTGATGCATTATTTGATGTCGATTTCGCTAATAAGAAAATAACAGGTTCTTTAGAACTCCCAACATTAGAAGGGCAGACTGAGACAGCTTATTTACCTATTTCTGCGACGATTAACGGAAATACTTTTGAAAAACGTGGATTCATTGATGATGTTAGTGTGAAAGGTAAATTCTATGGTGAAAATGCGAGTGAAATGGCGGGTGTTTACCAAAAAATGAATAAATTCACTGGTGCGTTTGGTGCTAAAAAACAGTAATAATGTTATTTAATTAGATTCATTAGAATAAAGGCTAAGTTTGTATCTTTTACAGCTTAGCCTTTTTCATTGAACTTAATTATTCAATGCATACCTAATTATCACTAAAATGAAACTAATAAGGATAAATTTTGCATCAAATTTTAAGGAAAATTTGTGCGGTATTATTTGCAACAAGCTTGTTAAGCAGCTGTTTGGTGACGTCAGTCGTTAGTGGTGTGGTTGGTACGGCGGTGGATGTAGTTGATACGGTTACGCCAGATATTACGGATTAAAGAAGAAAAGCGCTTATTAGCCTAAGCTGATAAGCGCTTTTGTGTGGGAGTGATTTAATAAAGATTATTCAATGCCTTCAAATAAAACAGTGCTTAAATAACGCTCTGAAGCAGATGGAAGAATGGCTACAATAACTTTATCTTTATTTTCAGGGAGCTTTGCAATCCGATCAGCTGCTGCTACCGCTGCACCAGAGGAGATACCCACTAAAATCCCTTCTTCTGCCATAACACGGCGGGCAGTTTTAATTGCTTCCTCACTAGAAACACGTTCTACACGGTCGATAAGTGATAAATCTAAGTTTTTCGGAATAAAGCCTGCACCAATGCCTTGAATTTTATGTGGGCCTGGTTTCACTTCTTCACCGTTTAAGGTTTGTGTAATGACTGGTGATTCAGTTGGTTCAACGGCAACAGAAGTAATTGCCTTACCTTTGTCTTGTTTAATAAAACGTGAAATACCTGTAATCGTACCGCCTGTTCCGACACCAGCAACGATAAAATCTACATTGCCATCTGTTGCTGCCCAAATTTCAGGGCCGGTAGTTTGCTGGTGAATCGCTGGGTTTGCAGGGTTTTCAAATTGTTTTAACATAACATAATGGCTTGGGTCGCTCGCAACAATTTCTTCGGCTTTAGCAATCGCCCCTTTCATTCCTTTTGAGCCTTCAGTTAAAACTAAATTCACACCTAAACCACGTAATAAACGTTTACGCTCGGTACTCATGGTTTCTGGCATCGTTAATGTAATTTTATAGCCACGAGCTGCCGCAACATAAGCAAGTGCTACGCCTGTGTTACCACTGGTGGCATCTACAATTTCTTTGCCAGCGGTTAAGATACCGTCTTTTTCTGCTTGCCAAACCATATTGGCTCCAATACGGCATTTCACACTAAAACTTGGGTTACGAGATTCAACTTTTACTAATAAGTTGCCGTTTTGACCAAAATGTTTTAATCGAACAAGTGGCGTATTTCCGATAGTGTATGAGTTGTCTGCATAAATTGTCATGGCTGAATTCCTTTTATAATTTCAGTAATAAGTGCTGAGAAATATAGCGCGTTTGAGCGAAATTGGTAGTAAAGAAAAATCATTTTATATAATTGAAAGGCATAAAAACGGAATGCAAGCGGTCAGTTTTGGTTAAATTTTTGCAAAAAATAAGGCGAGCTATACTCGCCTTATCTCAATGAGAATAAATTATTTTACCGTAATACGTGCAAATTTACGTTTACCAACTTGATAAACAAAAGTCCCTTTTTGTGCAGTTTGTTTCACATCTTCTACTTTTTCGCCATCAATTTTTACGCCACCTTGTTGTGCAGCGCGAATGGCTTCTGAGGTTGATGGCACTAAACCTGCTTCTTTTAAAAGCGATGCTAAGCCCATTTCACCTTCAAAGGTAAATTCTGGCATTTCATCTGGAATGGCACCTTTTTGGAAACGGTTGATAAATTCCTGTTCGGCTGCATCTGCTGCGACTTCATCATGGAAACGTGCAATAATTTCTTTAGCTAATAAAATCTTCACATCGCGCGGGTTTTTACCATTAGCCACATCAGCTTTTAATTGTGCAATTTCTGTTAATGGACGGAATGAAAGTAGGTTGTACCAATCCCACATTAATTCATCTGAAATTGACATGATTTTACCAAACATTTCGCTAGGTGCTTCAGTAACCCCAATGTAGTTCCCTAATGATTTAGACATTTTTTTCTCGCCGTCTAAACCCACTAATAATGGTAAAGTCATTGCGACTTGTGGTTTTTGACCGTCAGCTTTTTGTAATTCACGACCAATTAATAGGTTGAAGGTTTGGTCTGTACCGCCTAGTTCTACGTCAGCTCTTAAATGTACTGAGTCATGACCTTGTAATAATGGATAGATAAATTCGTGAATCGCAATCGGTTGTTGGTTTGAAAAGCGTTTTTTGAAGTCATCACGCTCCAGCATACGCGCAACCGTATAGTTAGATGCAAGGCGGATCATACCTACAGTACCTAGCTCACCTAACCAATCTGAGTTGAATACAATTTTGGTTTTTTGTGGGTCAAGAATTTTGAAAATCTGTTCTTTATAAGTTTCAGCATTACGCAGTACATCTTCACGAGAAAGTGGCGGACGAGTTGCATTTTTGCCTGATGGATCGCCTACAGTCGCAGTAAAGTCACCGATTAAGAAGATGACTTCGTGTCCAAAGTTTTGGAATTGACGAAGTTTATTTAATACCACGGTATGACCTAAGTGAATATCTGGTGCAGTTGGGTCTGCGCCTAATTTAATGCGTAATGGGCGATTTTCTTTAAGTTTCTCAACTAAATCAGCTTCTGAATAAACATCTTCTACACCTCGTTTCAGTTCTGAGATGATCTGATCGATTGATTGCGTCATTGCGGTATCCTTTTATTTAATATCAAAAATGCGCTTATTATAACGGGCTAAATCTAAATTGACACGGAAAACTCCGTCAAATCAGTACAATTTCTCTCAAATTGGAAAATGTTCGACAATTTTATTCGGGCTTTATCTTTTAATATAGATTAAATTGTGCTATCAATATGCCCTTATTTTACAGGAAAGAAAAAAGGACATAACAAATTATGAATGGTGCAGCTTTAATCATTGAAAGCTTAAAAGCACAGGGGGTAACGCATTTATTTGGCTACCCAGGCGGGGCAATCATGCCAACCTACGATGCAATTTATGACTCAGGTCTTGACCATCTCCTTTGCCGTAATGAACAAGGTGCTGCAATAGCCGCAATTGGTTATGCGCGCTCTACGGGTAAAGTTGGCGTTTGTGTCGCAACGTCAGGCCCAGGTGCAACCAACTTAGTAACAGGTTTAGGCGACGCCTTTGCTGATTCTGTACCTATCGTGGCGTTTACTGGTCAAGTAGCAGCACCACTTATCGGTACAGATGCTTTCCAAGAAGCCGATGTTTTAGGTTTATCCCTTGCGTGTACCAAACACAGCTATATTGTTCAATCTGTTGAAGAACTCCCTGAAATCATTGCTTCCGCTTTCCAAATTGCACAAAGTGGCAGACCAGGCCCTGTATTAATTGATGTACCTCGCAATATCCAAGTCGGCGATGTACCCGAACATATCAAACCCATTGTAAAACCAACCGTAAAACCAACCGCACTTTCAGAATTAAAATTAGCGGAAGCCAAAGCGTTATTGGCACAAGCGAAAAAACCGGTGCTTTATGTCGGTGGTGGCGTAGGTATGGCAAACGCAACGCAAGCGGTCAGAAAATTCCTACAAATTACCAAAATGCCATCTGTTTCGACATTGAAAGGTTTAGGCTCAATTGACCCAACCGATCCCGTTTATATGGGCATGATTGGTATGCACGGCACAAGACCAGCAAACATTGCCGTACACGAATGTGATTTATTGTTAGTGTGCGGTGCGCGTTTTGACGACCGCGTGACGGGTAAATTAGACAGTTTTGCGCCACAAGCTAAAGTCATTCATTGTGATATTGATGCGGCAGAAATCAACAAACTCCGTGTAGCAAATGTCGCCCTTCAAGGTGATTTAATTCAAGCCTTAGAAGCTTTAAGTATCCCGCTTGCGATTGATGATTGGCGTGCACATATTCAAGCGCTGAAAGCTAAACTCGATTTTACTTATATCGACAATGCAGGTAATCGACCAATTGACCCTTGGTCATTACTCAACACACTTTCTCAGCGTAAACCTCAAAATGCGGTGATTTGTACCGATGTTGGCCAACACCAAATGTGGTCTGCGCAACATATGCGTCATTTTGCACCAGAAAACTATATTACCTCCGCGGGGTTCGGCACCATGGGATTTGGTTTACCTGCAGCGGTAGGTGCGAAAAAAGCACGACCTCATGATGAAGTGATTTTGGTGACAGGCGATGGTTCATTGATGATGAACATTCAAGAATTAGGCTCAATCAAACGCGGCAAATTACCCGTGAAAATTTTACTGTTAGATAACCAACGTCTTGGTATGGTGCGTCAATGGCAAGACCTTTTCTGGAACAAACGCCGTTCAGAAACCATTCTAGAAGATAACCCTGATTTCGTGATGTTAGCGAAAGCCTTTGATATTCCAGCTGAACGCATTGAGCGCGCTGATGACGTGGAGGAGGCACTTAATCGTTTATTAAATAGTGAAACTGCCTATTTATTGCAAGTATGCATTCCACCTGAAGAATGTGTATGGCCATTAGTGCCACCAGGCGCATGCAACACAGATATGCTGGAGGAAATTTAAGATGAACCAATATACTTTTGACTTGATCGCTCAACATCGCCCAGAAGTTTTAGAACGTGTATTACGCGTTATTCGTTTACGCGGCTTCACTGTGACTAATATGGAGATGGCATTGGTAGAAACCAAAGTGCAGTTAAAAATCACTGTAAAATCTGACCGCACTTTTGATTTGTTGGTGAATCAATTGGCGAAACTGCCGGATGTTTTAAATATTATTTAAAAAGAATTTGAAGGACAATACGATACAAAACAAATGGTTTACAAGTGCGTAGATATAGCTAATGGAGCAATTTAGTTTAAATGTAATTAAAAACTACTATTAAATCTGACCGCACTTTTATTTTAATTGGTAGGCTCTTTATCTAAATAATCGCATTTATAAACTTAATTTTATCAAATAATTTCTTCGTATTATCTTCTGCCAAATCTCCCCTATCCCTCTTTGCTAAAGAGGGGGAAAGAACGAGCGAGATTCTATATCATTGTTCTACTTTGATATGGCAGATATAAATTAGGCAGATGACAGCAAATTTATAAAGAAAATCCCCTCTTTAGCAAAGAGGGGTAGGGGAGATTTGGCAGTATCAATTAACGAAGAAATTAAAGAACATAATAAACTTTAACAAAAATTTACTTAGAGAGATTATTTATGCCAAAACTACGTTCAGCGACCAGTACACAAGGTCGTATATGGCGGGGGCGCGTGCCTTATGGCATGCAACAGGGATGAAAGAAAATGACTTTGGTAAGCCGATTATGGCAACAGTGAACCGATATTATGGTAGTAAAGTTAATAGCTCTTCGTATTCTGATGATAAAACTATTAACCCACTAGCTATTTTAACCGCACTATTGTGGTTTCCAGTTGCGATGATAGATTGTCTGAATGAACGAAGTGGATTCATTGATTTATGTCCGTTTCGTTAAGTTATCTCATTAATGAATTTATTCACAATAAATGAATAAAACTAGATTATTTTAAATAAGGAAAATATATGAAAAAACTATTTTTATTACTTAGCACATTGTTTCTTTTAGCTAGCTGTACGAGGGATTATTTGCAACTCAGCGAAGAAAAGGTAGGAAGTAAACCTGAAACTATACGCTCTTTCTTTATTGCCAACGATAAACTTTATGCGATAGGTGAACAGAATAGTTATGAGTTTAAAGATAGAGATACCGCAATCTTAATAGCCACCCTACAAGGCCCTAGAATGAAATTGTTTAAATCTGCGGAAATACTATCTCTTCACCAAAATATTGAGAATAATAAGGTTTATTCTGAGATAATTCTTGATTTCAATAAACCTGAGCCGACTCCATTTAGTAGTAAGAGTAGTTTTTACCTAGAAGGACAGACAATTAAGCTTCAAAACCAAAATGAAATTTTAGCTAAAAAAAGCTTAACTAAACCATTAACTACGGAACTAGTAGAATATAGAATTACACGAACAACTAAACGCAAATTTAGTAAGCAAGATACGAAAGAAGGTGCGACTATTGGCGCTTTAATGACTGGAGCAGCAGTTGGTGCGGTGCTATTTATTCCAGTTGCTATAATCGCAGCACCTTTTGGACTTTTAACTGGGAATGAAAACTAATTTAATAGCCTAGGAAGCGGTTAAGCTTTGCTAATATTTTGCAAATATTAAAATAAATTTACTACTTGGAGAGATTATTTATGCCAAAACTTGGGTAGACCAATAAGATGCATATATAATTTCCAAGAAGGAATACTTAATGAAAAAACTATTATCATTCATAATGCTATGTTCATTATTTTGTTTGTCAGCATGTTCTGTAGATAAAAATACAGAGTCTCATGTCACGTCAAGTAAAGAACCAATTCAGATGTTTATGTTTAGCCAAGATGGCAGGCTTTTTGTTTTTACTGATAAAGATAATTTTGAATTTAAAGGGCAAGATGTTTCTAATTTATCGACATTCCTTAATAGCCCCTATGCAAAATCAATAGAAAAAGTATCACCTGAACTTTATATATATTTGGATGAGGATAAAAAGCAATGGGCTTCATCATTCTTAAAAGTGCTTGTTAAAGCAGATAAATTAACGAAAAAACAACAGGATGAACTAATCAGTCAATTTAACTTTACACAAGCATCTCAAGCAAAAGACAAGGTTAAACAAGGGATAAAAGAAGATTTTGGTATTTCATCTCAACTTGATGTTTTTTATATTAAAACGTACAAGGCAGATGGCATTATCCAAGAATATAAAAATCGTGATGAATTACTAGCAAAATATAAACTGACAAAGCCTATTATGGCGACAGTTTATCGTACGACTTATACCACCAGTAAATCATATAGCCTTTCGGACACTGGTGAAAATATACTTACGGCGCCACTAATAATCTTAACGGCTCCATTGTGGATTCCGGTTGCGATGATAGGTTGTCTGAATGAACGAAGTGGATTCATTGATTTATGTCCATTCCGTTAAGTTATCTCATTAATGAAGTTATTCACAATAAATGAATAAAAATAGATTATTTTCAATAAGGAAAATATATGAAAAAAAGTACTTTATTCATGTTATCACTCTTATCTAGTGCGCTATTAACAAGCTGTATGTTACCTCATATCATTAAGCCAAGAACAGTGACGATGGATGAGATTCGTGCACTGGATTATGGTGCTGTTCCTAGAAACTATGAAAAAGTTATCGCTCAGCACTTATATGGTTCGCTTATTGATCCTAAATCCTTAATGATTGATAGCATTTCTAAACCAAGAAAATTTGTAGAGATAAAGCTTGACGAACGTAATACTCAGCCAAATGATGAATATTATAAAATCAACTTTAAGCCTAGCTATTTAGTATGCATTCGCTTTAATGCTAAGAATACCTATGGAGGATATGTAGGATGGGAATGGCAAGGATATTATTTTAAAAATAATGAGCTTATTCAAGTTATAAGCAGAGAATATCGTTGTGAAATCGATAAGGACGTTATTGTTTATAATCCACATATTTCTGATGAAGTTAACCTTGTAGGTTATGAATAATTTTTTAGTTCCCTCTGTTTTTTCTTAAACTTTGGTGGTAGGTAAAATTCGTTCTTTTCTATTGCTAATGATTTTAACTAAAAAGAGATTCGCTAAACCATTAACAGTTAAACTAATAAGCGGTTAAACTTTGCTAATATTTTGCAAATATTAAAATAAATTTACTACTTGGAGAGATTATTTATGCCAAAACTACGTTCAGCGACCAGTACACAAGGTCGTAATATGGCGGGTGCACGTGCCTTATGGCGTGCAACAGGGATGAAAGAAAATGACTTTGGTAAACCGATTATTGCGGTGGTGAACTCTTTCACCCAATTCGTACCAGGACATGTTCATTTAAAAGATATGGGACAACTGGTTGCTGCTGAAATTGAAAAAGCCGGCGGCGTAGCAAAAGAATTCAATACTATTGCGGTGGATGACGGTATTGCTATGGGTCACGGTGGGATGCTTTATTCCTTACCAAGCCGTGATTTAATCGCAGATAGCGTGGAATATATGGTTAATGCTCACTGTGCTGATGCGATGGTGTGTATTTCCAACTGTGACAAAATCACCCCGGGAATGTTAATGGCAGCAATGCGTTTAAACATTCCAACTATCTTCGTTTCAGGCGGTCCAATGGAAGCGGGCAAAACGAAATTATCTGATCAGCTTATTCGCTTAGACTTAGTAGATGCGATGATTGAAGCGGCAGATCCGAATGTAAGCGATGAGCGTATTGATGCGATTGAGCGAAGTGCTTGCCCTACTTGTGGTTCTTGCTCAGGCATGTTCACCGCTAACTCAATGAACTGCTTAACCGAAGCATTAGGTTTATCTTTACCAGGTAATGGCTCGATGTTAGCGACCCATGCTGACCGTAAAGAATTATTCTTAAAAGCTGGCCGTCAAATTGTTGAGCTTTGCAAACGCTATTATGAACAAGATGATGAAAGCGTCTTACCGCGTTCAATCGGTACCTTTGAAGCCTTTGAAAATGCCATGAGCTTAGATATTGCGATGGGTGGTTCAAGTAACACTGTTTTACACTTATTAGCGGCAGCTCAAGAAGCAGGCATAGATTTCAAAATGGAAGATATTGACCGCTTATCACGCGTTGTCCCTTGCTTAAGCAAAATCGCGCCAAACACCAATAAATACCACATGGAAGATGTGCACCGTGCGGGTGGGATTATGGGTTTATTGGGTGAATTAGATCGTGCTGGTTTAATCCATCGCAACACTAAAACCGTGTTAGGAACAACACTAGAAGAACAATTAAATCAATACGATATTATTCGTAACAAAGACGAAGAATTACACAAATTCTTCCGTGCCGGCCCTGCTGGTATTCGCACCACACAAGCCTTCTCGCAAGATTGCCGTTGGGATAGCGTAGATGATGACCGTGTAGGCGGTTGTATTCGTAACAAAGAAAATGCAATTTCTCAAGAAGGCGGTCTAGCGGTATTGTTTGGTAACATCGCTAAAGACGGCTGTATCGTAAAAACGGCAGGTGTAGATGAGTCTATCTGGAAATTCACTGGACGTGCTATCGTATTTGAAAGCCAAGAAGATGCAGTAGCTGGCATTTTAGGCGGTAAAGTGAAAGAAGGCCATGTAGTAGTAATCCGCTACGAAGGTCCAAAAGGCGGCCCAGGTATGCAAGAAATGTTGTATCCAACCAGCTACTTAAAATCGATGGGCTTAGGTAAAAAATGTGCTTTATTAACAGATGGTCGATTCTCTGGCGGTACATCTGGTTTATCTATTGGTCATGCCTCTCCTGAAGCCGCTTCTGGCGGTGCCATCGGTTTAGTACATAATGACGATATTATCGAAATCGACATTCCAAATCGCTCCATTAACCTTAAAATCAGCGATGAAGAATTAGCAAAACGCCGTACCGAGCAAGATGCCAAAGGCTGGCAACCAGCTCACCGTGAACGTGAAGTATCCTTTGCATTAAAAGTATTTGGTCACTTTGCGACATCTGCGGATAAAGGTGCAGTGCGTGATAAAAGTCTATTAAAGTAAAATTTTCATAAACTAATGAGATGCGTGGATTTAATATCTACGCATCTTTTTAGATAAGAGAAATTTGTTTTTATAAATTTTTAAGGATCTACAATGAAAGGATATGTAATAAATTTAGATAGGCAGCCTGAAAGACTCACTCATTTTTACCAACAACCAGGAAGTGAAATTTTTCAAAAAGTGTCTGCTGTTGATAGGAAGGTGTTAGATATTATTGGCAATAAAGAATTCTTTTTTGATGTGGCAACATTTACCCGAATGATACCTCGTGGCCCAACAATGGGAGAAATTGCTTGTACTCTTTCACACATTAAATGTTGGCAATTAATTGCTTTAGATGAATCTATTGACGAAGATGAATTTTGTTTAATTGCTGAAGATGATGTTACATTGTTACCGATTGAAAAAATACACCATCAACATTTTTAAGTGTAGTATCAGATATTACTAAAGTTCTTGAAGATACACATGTTGAATTAGTTAAATTACAGATGTTGTCTTATCGTGAGAGTAATTTGTTTACAGGAAGTGGAAATATTTCTTTAAGTAAATCAATAGCTACGGGATTGGATGCTTCTTATAATAATACAGGTTCCGCTTTATATTTAATAAGAAAATCACTTACACAAGCCATTATGCAAAAACTAAAAACCAAAAAACCATATTGGCTAGCAGATGGGTTTACTAAATTTTGTAATCCTGAAAATATGATGATGTGTTTGCCATTATTGGGTTATGTTCAAGATAATTTTCCTTCTGATCTAGAAGAAGAAAGAGAGATGCAAAGACAGGGATGTTCTGAAGGAAGTTAATGCTATCATGTTCAGTTTACTAAGGTTATTATTTTCTTATGAAGGATATTGAAATTCAAAATACACTTGAAAAAAATTATGTTTCTTTAATTAAAGAACAAGATTATGAGGGGGCATTAAAGCTAGCAGAAACACTATGCCTTCTTGATCCCCAGAATCCTGAGTATTCACATAAAATTGCATATGTTTATCTTCAGCAATTAAAGTGGGAAGATGCTATTAATGCTGAATTAGAAACATTAAAGTTAAATGATAGTTATATTCCAGCCTTAGATTTACTTGCTCATGCCTATGGCGGTATATCGAATTGGGAACGAGCAGGTTTTTATGGACACCTTTCTTTAACGCTCAAGGATAAGGCAATACCTGTACCTGACCAGGAAATGATACCAGCTTCTTGCCCTAAAGGCAGTAAACGTATTATTTCTTTTTCATTATTTGGGAATAATTCAAAATATGTGGAACCAGCCATATTAAATACGCAAGTTTCCCCAATTTTATTTCCAGGCTGGATCTGCCGTTTTTATGTGGATGACTCGGTTTCAGAGACAGCTATTCAAAGACTAAAAAATAATGGCGCTGAAGTCATCAATATTAGTGAGCCGTTAGATAAATGGCCTGGCCCAATGTGGCGTTTTATTGCTATCAATGATCCGGAAGCGGAATATGTTATTTTTCGTGATGCGGATTCGGTGATTTCCCATCGAGAAGCTATGGCTGTTGCAGAATGGATAGAAAGTGGCCGAGCATTTCATACTATGCGTGATTCTGGTTCTCATACAGCGTTGATTCTTGCAGGAATGTGGGGAGCAAAAGCAGGAGCTGTACCAGATATGCAACAGAGAATTCAACGTTTTATTGATAGAGGATACGATTCTAGCCATTTTGCAGATCAAGATTTCCTTGCAGAAGAATTATGGGGATATATTCGCCAAGATTTGTTAGCGCATGATAGAGTATTTAATTTCTGTAATCCTAAACCTTTTCCAGGTCATTTTGAACCAAGCTATCAAATTGCACATTGTGAGGGGGCTTCTGTATTTAATGCAGAAACTTCTTATAAAGATCGAAGTAAGATCAGATGGACACTATATTCTCAAGTTTCACCTTTAGTAAATCCTGATTATTCATTTATTCGTGTGCCTGAGTTTAAAGTGTGTAGTTATGAAGATAGGGTTAAGAATGGAAGCTTCAATGCTTCAATTCCAAGACGTTATGGATTTGCGTTTTCTCAGGGATTAGCAAGAATTGATATTGAACAAATTATAGACTAACTGTAAACATATAGAACAAGTGAAATATCTGATTTCCTTGTTCTATATGTTTTAATGATTAAGCTTTAATTAAATTCACAAAATCTTGCTCACTTAATACTGTAATGCCTAATTCTTGCGCTTTAGTCAGTTTTGAGCCAGCCTTTTCTCCTGCAATGAGATAATCTGTTTTGCTAGAAACTGAACCAGAAACTTTGCAGCCTAAGCTTTGTAATAAGGCTTTGGCTTCATCACGGGTAAGTTGAGTCAGTGTGCCTGTTAATACCACGTTTTTATTTTTGAGTGGATTATCTGCAATTTCAACTTGTACCACATCCTGCCAGTGAACGCCTTGCTTGATTAGATCTTCAACAACCTCAACATTATGCGGTTCTTGCCAGAAGCGGAAAATATGATTTGCGACAACTTCACCAACATCTTGCACTTGAATCAGCGTTTCAAGATTTGCTTCTCGAATGGCTGCTAAAGTACCAAAATGATTAGCTAAGTTCAGTGCAGTTGCTTCTCCCACTTCGCGAATTCCTAATGCATAAAGAAAGCGTGCGAGGGTGGTGCTTTTTGATTTTTCTATGCTATTAAGTGCATTTTGGGCCGATTTTTCTCCCATACGTTCTAAGCGCATTAGACTAGTTAAATCAAGCTTGAAGAGATCTGCTGGGGTATGAATAAGCTCTCTCGCCATCAACTGTTCAATTAGTTTTTCGCCTACGCCATCGATATCCATCGCTTTACGTGAAACAAAGTGTTTAAGGGCTTCTTTGCGTTGCGCAGCGCAGAATAATCCTCCTGTACAGCGCGCAACAGCTTCACCTTCAATCCGAATAACAGCGGACTGACAAACTGGACAAGCGGTCGGAAAATGAATTTTTTTTGCATTTTCTGGACGGCGTTCTTTCACTACCCCGATAATTTGTGGAATAACATCTCCCGCACGGCGAATAATGACGGTATCACCAATTACCACGCCTAAACGCTCAATTTCATCACCGTTGTGTAATGTGGCATTGCTAACCGTGACTCCTGCAACAAAAACAGGCTCTAATTTTGCTACAGGTGTAATGGCGCCAGTGCGTCCAACTTGGAATTCTACATCGTTAAGCACCGTCATTTCTTCTTGTGCAGGGAATTTATATGCAATTGCCCAGCGTGGTGAACGAGATATAAAACCAAGTTGTTCTTGCAAGGCAATATCATTGACTTTCAGCACAGTACCATCAATATCATAGCCTAAATTTGGACGCTTACTTTGGATTTCAGCATAAAACTTAAGCAACTCTTCACGTCCTGTTGCTAAACGAATTTCTCCATTTACTGGGATACCAATGCTTTTTAACCATTGAAGACGATCATAATGGGTAGAAGGCAGTTCATCATCAGATTCATAAATACCAATACTATACGCATTGAGCTCTAATGGGCGTTGGCGTGTCACTTTTGGATCTAATTGACGTAAAGAACCAGCTGCGGCATTACGAGGGTTTGCAAAGGTTTTTTCTCCTTTTTCAAGAGCACGTTCGTTTAAAATATTAAAACCTTTCTGTGGCATGAAAACTTCGCCACGTACTTCTAAACGTGCAGGAGGATTTTCCAAATTAAGCTTAAGCGGAATGTTGCGAATAGTACGAATATTCGCCGTAATATCTTCGCCTGTTGTGCCATCACCACGAGTTGCTGCTTGCACTAATGAACCATTCTCATAGAGAATGCTGACGGCCAAGCCATCTAGCTTGGGCTCACAACAGAACATTATTTTTTCCGGATCTTGTGCAATCAGGTTTTCAATACGGCGTAAGAAGCTATCAAGTTCTTCATCTGAAAAAGCGTTGTCTAGAGAGAGCATTGGTAATTCATGCGTAATTTGTGCAAAGCCTTCTAGTGGTTTGGCACCAACTCGTTGTGTTGGAGAGTCTGGCGTAATCCATTCTGGATGTTGCCATTCAAGATTTTTCAGTTCATTCATTAGCCGATCGTATTCGGCATCTGGTACGAGTGGATTATCTAAAACATGGTAATGATATTCGTATTTGCGTAAGGTTTGGCGAAGGGTTTCTAAGTCGCTAAAATCTACTTTTTTTGAAGCTGTCATAGTTAAAATTCCGATAAAAAAGACCGCTTGCAAGCGGTCTAATTTGAAAACACTTTTGCAAAATTATTGCACGCATTTCAAGTAAGCATGGCGCGCATTTTCATCAAAAAGATTTTGATGTTCGTCTAATACAAAACCACCTAATAATTGTGCTAAGCCTTCGGCTGCGCTAATCATTGATTTCATTTTTGCAATATCAGAAGGCAGATGCATAAACATAACAAGCCCTACAGTCATAAAACGATCGAGTTTATTTAGATCAAAAGTCCCTGGTGCAGTCATATTCGCAACGCTAAACATAATTGGACTGTTAATGTCATCTGCGTGTTGGTGACGATGGAAAATATTATATTCGCCATATTGGAAACCTAGTGTTTCTAGGTGTTGTACGATGTAGTGGCCGAAGAATTGTTGCCCTTCAGGTGCAACCACAAAGAGGCTAGCGATACCATTTTCTGCTACACGATATTCAGGCGCTTGTTCAGCAATTGGTTGCATTTCTGGTGCCGTTTCAGGTTGCGAAGCAGGTGTAATACTTTCTGGTATGCTTTGTTCAAAAGTTGGCTGCATCGTTGTTGCATGCGTAGAGTGGTATTGCGTTGGCTGAGATTGCATTTGCGGTTGTGCCTCAGTTTGGCCAGGAATGTTAATTTTAATGGCACTTACCGCATTTTCTACTTCTTCTTGAGGATAGCTTTCTTGCTGATAGTTTTGTTGTGTATAGTATTGATCAGTAGCTGGCGCTGGTTCATTCTGTGCAACTGGCTGGTACTGATTATTGATATTAAGGCTTGCTGGAATATCACCAATTGGATCTTGCTTGATCGGTTGCGCTGGTGGGCGTGTTGAAAAAGTATTGGAAAAAACACGCGATTTCTCACGGCGTGCCGACCAAACACTAAAGCCGAGCAAAATTGCAATTAAAATGCCGGCTAAAATAAAGAAAAGAATATGAAGCTCCATAATGTCCTCTTACGAATCTCTACAAAAATTTAATCTTCGTTATTTGCGAAAAAAACGTACATAGCTTACCATATTTTCATTCAAAATTTAGATAATTTAAGGATCTTTAATGTCTTCGGCTTTTTCTAAAACACAAAATCAGATTGGAATGGGCTTCCATTATTTTGTGCATGGCTGGCAGTTATTGTGCCAACGTCAGTTTTTGCCGTTTGTAATTTTTCCTGTTCTAATCAATATGATCTTAATGATTGGGTTAGTTTGGGTATTTTTTGCTAACGTTGGCGATTGGCTAAATCTGTTGCTGCCTTCTTGGTTAGAGTGGTTAAGCGTAGTATTAGTACCGCTGATTTTTGTACTGTTATTGATGGGCTTTTATTTTGCATTCACTACCATGGCAAACTTTGTTGCAGCGCCATTTAATGCCCTTTTAGCTGAGAAAGTGGAACTGCAATTAACTGGTGAAAGTTTAGGCGAAATGAGCTTTCAAGAGGTAATCAAAGATGTGCCGCGTATGCTCAAACGAGAATGGTTAAAAATGCTATATAGTCTTCCTCGTTTAATTGCCATATTTCTTTTAGGCTTTGTGCCATTATTAGGGCAAACCGTTGCACCGATTATTGCTTTTATTTTTAGTGCTTGGATGATCGCTATTCAATATTGCGACTATCCATTTGATAATCACAAAATTGCGTTTTCTCGTATGCGCAATGCGCTTGCTCAGAATAAATGGATGAATTACAGTTTTGGTACGTTAGTCACGCTATTTACGATGATTCCTTTTCTGAATTTAGTTGTGATGCCCGTTGCCGTTTGTGGTGCAACAGCAATGTGGGTTGCAGAGTATCGAAACTTCTTTTTAAATAATCCAACCGATGAGTTTACTGGTGCAGATTATACTTTCTCAAAAGCGAAAGGAAGTGCTGTTAGTCCTCATGTGAAGGGGCGAGAGGTTCGCCAAAGCAGCAACGATATTCGTTCTTAATTTTCAACAAGCGGTGGAGTTTTGCGCATTTTTTGCAAATTTATTCAGAAATCTGACCGCTTGTTATTTTCTCTTCTCTTATTCTGACAAAGGTCGCAAACCGAGGTTTACCTTGATTGGTTAATCCACGATATTGATAAGTGATGACTGCTCCAATCGGTGGCGGATTTTCTCTTTCTTTATCTTTAAAACCTGAACCAATACGAAAACGTCCACGCTGGTTTTCACAGCTAATCGCGCCCAGTTTATCTGCATATTTTCCTTTCCCTATATGATGTGCAATTACCGTACATTCTTCATCATGGACAGGTTTCAATTTAAGAATTTGAGCTGAACGACCATGAATATAGCCCGCTTGCGGGTTACGCATTACAATTCCTTCGCCTTGTTGAGTTAATATAGATTGATAAAACTGTTGTAAGTGTTGCGTATTTTGAATCGGAATTTGCGGAATAATTTGAATATGTGTGGCTGGATTAGCCATTAAGTATTGTTCTAAACTGGCTAGTCGTTCAAATAAATTTCCTTGCGCATTTGGCACATCAAAAACGTACAATTTTAGTTTATACCATCCTTTAGGCTCAGCCGAGCGGACAATGCTAGAAATTTCTTCAAATTTTCCTCGCTCACTAAAAAGCTCGCCATCAATTGCAAAAGGTGGAAAATGTTGGAGAAAATAATCAGGGGGATTGAAAGGATTCCCTTGACGGCTGATAAGTTGCTTACCATCCCAGTAGGCACGAACACCATCAAGCTTCTCACTCATCACCCAGCCGGAAATATCCTGATTTTTGTATTCTTGTAAAAGCATTAAATCAGGTGCTTTGGCAATCGTGATAAGCGGTATAAAAAGAAGAGAAAAAAGAAAATGAAACGACCATTTAAACATAGTGCCTCCAAATGGAAGCACTATAAAAGAAGTCATCACGAAAATCAGATTACATCACGAAATTTTCGAATGAGATCGCAAAAATCATCAGAAAATTGACCGCTTGTGACTAAACCACTTTTTGAACTAAAGCTGAGATCCCCACTTCAGAAAACACTTCTTTCTCTGCCATTTCAACAATTTGGTCGTGGGTATATTTCATTGCATCATATACAACCACAATACTGGTATCACCAACTTGTAAGAAATTGGTTTCACCAAATGGAGTATAACGGGTTGCCCCAATACTAATAATTGCATGAGCAGGTTGATGAGATTGCTTAATCAACTCTGCAATATGATTCATCGGACCTTGATCAGGTTGATGATTCATTTTATCAATAATCCAATTTAATAATTTTTGATGAAAATAACTATAACTTGCTGCAGGGCTATCTTCGCCATAAGTATTAAGTACGCCATTGCGTTTATGGAAGCAAGCAATATGATAATTATCTAATACGCCACCTTGCTCAAATTTATCTAAAGCAATCTGTGTGGCAGAAATTCCTTTAGAATTTTCTCCCCAGTTTTTCTTTTCACAAATTTTACGTGCATTCGGACGGCGAATAGAGCAGTCATTATAAGCGGCAAAATGGGTTGGTTTGAGTTCGCGAACTTGTCCATCTTGATAATGAATTTCACAAATAAGAGCGACTTCAGGTTCTATTTGCAAATTATCTGCATCTTGAGGGAAGGCGATGGTATCGTGAGATAAAGGATAAGTAGAAAGAAATTGTTCAGTTGAAGAAAGTGTTTCACTTGGAACATAGAAAGGGAAGATAGCTTTGGGCTGAATTGCTTCTTCAGTTTTGACTTGTAGAAAGTCAGCAGCTTCACCTGCTTGTTCTAGATGACCTGCAAAATTGCCTGCCACGCCTAATCCAATGAAATTTTTAGGAATCATAAATTACCTCAAGTAGTTTTAAACGATAGCTGCTACTTTAATAGTTATAGTTTAGAAAAACAATCCGAAAGCATCATTAAAGGAAAGTGATGAAGAAAATAGCAAAAAATGATAGCAATTTAATCGAGGCGTTTAGAAAATCAACAAATGGT
>NZ_AFNK01000002.1 GCF_000238795.1 Haemophilus sputorum CCUG 13788
ACCGCTTGTTTTATTTGTAATCGAAATGTCGCAAATTTTATCAAAAACTGATGTTTTTCTATCACTTACAGTTCAATTCCATTAAGCTTGCAAAACCCCATTTTTGCATGACTTTTTCTCTGGCGAAAAAGTTCTCTGTTTTTGCAGTACAAAAAGCGAGATTTGCTTGTGGTTTTTTATCCGATTCTGAACAAACAATAATCTGTTCAGATAATAAATTTTTTACTCTTTTAGCAATCGCGCTACCAGAATCAACAAAAAACTTCACTTGAGGCAATAATTCTTGTAGTTCTGTTTTTACTAATGGAAAATGCGTACACCCTAAAATTACCGTATCTAAATCTTTATTGTCGATCCAAGGCGTAACTACGGCCTTTAATCTTGCGAGATCAACGATCCCTGTTTGTTGTTTTTCTTCGACTATTTCTACTAGATCCGTCGTACCTATTTTTTCCACTACACAATTTTTCGCATATTTATCAATAAGATCTAATACATATTGTCGAACGATGGTGCCTTTCGTCGCAAGTAATCCTATTGTCTTAGTCTCTGAAATTTCTGCTGCTGGCTTAATTGCCGGTACTGTTCCTACAATAGGAAAAGAAAACGCTTGGCGCAATGCCGGTAATACCACGGTGCTTGCCGTATTGCATGCAACAACCACGAGATCAAGCGGGTATTTTTCCGCAATTTTTTGCACAATGCTTAACGCTCGATGATTTAATACCGATTCTGATTTTTCTGAATAAGGAAAACAAGCATTATCAAAGCAATATAAATAGTGCGCATTCGGCAGTGCCTTGCGCACTTCATCATAAACAGTCAGCCCGCCCATGCCCGAATCGTATAGAAGAATCGTCGGTTTCATACTTTATATAGAAAGAAAATAATGCGGAAATGCTACTCTCTTCTTTTTCCTCATTCAAGTATTCACTTTGCAAAAAATCGTAAGAATTCAACCGCTTGCAAAATTCTGCATTTTTATTTATGCTTTTTCTCTCCGAATAAGCAAATCAAATAGGAGAATATCATGATCGGAGTTTATGCAATTTGTGAAGTGAAAGCAGAGAAATTAGCTGAGTTTGAATCTGTCGCAAAAAATTTAGTGAACGCATCCCGCCAAGATAAAGGCTGTGTAAGCTATGACTGCGGTAAAGTGGCTGGTAAAGCCAACACTTATACCTTTATCGAACGCTGGGAAAGCGATGCCGATTTAGACCTACATACCAAGCAGGCACACTTCGCCCAAGCAGTTGAAGCCTTTGGCGAACTTTTAGCGAAAGATATTGAAATCAATGTCGTTGAATTGTTCTAAATATAAAAGGAAGTTTGGTCATTGAATCAATCCAAACTTCCTTTCTATTATAAGTATTTAAGCTTTTTTCACGCCAGTAATTCGGCACCACTCTTCTTTTTCCACCACAGGATCAAGATTGAAATCTTCGGCATAAGCTTCACACACAGAAGTAGCTTGTGTCGCTAAAATCCCTGATAAGCCTAAATCGCCTTGTGGTTTTACCAGCGTAATGATATTTGGTGCTAACTCTTTTAACGGGCCCGCCAAAATATTTGCTACTACCACATCAGCAACTAAATCTTTCGGCTGATCTTTAGCTAAGAACAATTCAAGGCGATCCGCCACCCCATTTGCTTGCGCATTATTCGTTGAAGCTAAAATTGCTTGGGGATCAATGTCGATACCAATCGCGCGTTTTGCACCAAGTTTTAACGCAGCAATCGCTAAAATGCCAGAACCACAACCAAAATCGATCACAGTTTTGCCCGCTAAATCAAGCCCATCTAACCATTGTAAACAAAGTGCCGTCGTTGGGTGTGTGCCTGTTCCAAACGCCAAACCTGGGTCTAACATCACATTGACTGCATTTGGGTCTGGAACTTCACGCCAGCTTGGGCAAATCCATAAACGTTTACCAAACTGCATTGGGTGGAAATTATCCATCCATTCACGTTCCCAATCTTTATCTTCGATTTGTTCAATCTTATGTGCAAAATCAGGGTCAACTAAACGGCTAATAATCAATGCTTCAACAATTGCTTTCATGTCTGTTTCCGCATCAAATAAACCAACTACATCTGTATTTCCCCACAAACGCGTTTCACCTGGAAGCGGTTCAAAAATCGGTGTATCTTGGCTATCCATAAAGGTTACCGAAACTGCCCCAATCTCTTCTAAAAAATCACTGATCTGCTCAGCTTGTTTATCTGTGCTATTTAAACGAATTTGTACCCACGCCATCTTGTTATCCTTATTTTATCATAATGGGGTATTTTAGCGTTTTTCAACAAAAAACGGGAAGTTTCTTTTGCCTTATACTGTTTAATCTATTACACAGTATTATAATAATGGACAAAGTTTATACATGCCTGGAGCATAATTATGAAGAAATTAGCATTAACTGCACTATTTTTAGGTGCAATCGGATTATCCCAATCAGTACAAGCTGAAATTATTTTCTCGTGTAAAACCACAAATAATAAATACATTGAAGTGAACAAGCTAAATAATGATATTTATGAATATAAATTTGGATCGGCATCTAAGAATGAATTAACTTTGCGTAATAAAAAATCTGAACTACTTGGGCGCTCAGAAAGATGGACTGGTACTGGCAGGGGACGTTGGTCAACAATGTCATTCCAAAAAGGCGAATATATTTACCAAGTTTATGTGAATTTGGATTCTATTGATCACACCACTGAAAGTGGCGTCGATGTAAAACATAAAGGGCAGCTGCTGACTAGCATTTTATGTACAGAAGAAACGGCTAAAAGTAATTTCGATGATGAAGAGTTTGCTTGGTAGAAATATAAAATCAGCTCTTTCGAGCTGATTTTATAATGAAGCTAACCTCGGCCACCAACGGTAATTTTATCTAGTTTTACCGTTGGCTGCCCTACACCGACCGGTACACTTTGCCCTTCTTTACCGCAGGTGCCAATACCTGGGTCAAGTTGCATTTTTTTACCCACCATTGAAACTTGTTGCATTGCATCGATGCCACTGCCAATCAAGGTTGCGCCGGTCACAGGCTTGGTAATTTTCCCTTTCTCAATCAAATAAGCTTCTGCGGTAGAGAAAACAAACTTCCCAGAAGTAATATCGACTTGCCCGCCACTAAAATGTGGTGCATAAATACCATAATCAACAGATTCAATCATTGCCTCAAATTCATCATGGCCTTCAGTCAGATAAGTATTGGTCATTCTTGGCATAGGTAAATGCGCATAAGATTCTCGTCTGCCATTGCCTGTCGGTGCCACGCCCATTAAACGTGCATTGAGTTTATCTTGCAAATAGCCTTTCAGAATCCCATTTTCAATTAACACATTGCGCTGTGAAGGCACACCTTCATCATCTACGGTCATTGAACCACGCACATTCTCAATTGTGCCATCATCGACAATAGTACAAAGCGGTGAAGTCACTTGCTCACCAATTTTACCAGTAAACAGTGAAGATTCTTTACGATTGAAATCGCCTTCCAAACCGTGTCCAACCGCTTCATGTAATAAAATACCCGGCCAGCCAGCACCTAATACAATCGGCATTGTACCTGCAGGCGCAGGCATTGCGCCTAAATTGACTAACGCCATTCTTACCGCTTCTTTTGCTAAGAATTCAGCGCGGTTGTAGCCGACCATTTCCCCATTGACGACTTGTGGCTCTAAAAACCACGTTAAACCGTAGCGACCACCCGCCCCAGCTGAGCCACGTTCACGTTTGCCATTTTCTTCTACTAATACTGAAACGGATAATCTAACCAGCGGGCGAATATCTGCAGCCAAAGTACCATCTGTTGCTGCTACGAGCATCTCTTCATACACCGCCGAAATGCTGGCATTAACTTGCACCACGCGCGGGTCTTCTTTGCGCGCAGTACGATCCACTAAATGCAATAATTCAACTTTCTGTTCACGACTTAATGTTTCTAGCGGATTGATCGAAGCATAGCGCTTGCAAGCGGTCGTTTCTTTGAAATTATTTACCAATAATTTTCCGCTTTCTGCTGTAATGGAACGCGCCGCAGTGGCACATTGCATTAACTGCTCTAATCCAATTTGATCTGCATAAGCAAAGCCAGTTTTCTCACCCGAAACGGCTCGCACACCAAAGCCACGGTCAATATAAAAGCCACCTTCTTTAATAATGGAATCTTCTAACGCCCAACTTTCATCTTGGCTTAATTGGAAATAAAGATCAGCATAATCAATTTGACGTGTCGAAAATTGGTCTAATACTTGCGTCAAATGAGAGAGTTCAAGTCCGCTTGGTGCAAGCAAACTTTCAGAAACTTGTTTTAACATGAATTTTCTCTTGAAATAAAAAACGGTGAGCGTTTAGCAAATCTTCCGCAAAATCTCACCGCTTGTCTGTCTAGCTTATTTTAAGCCTTCGGCTAAACGTACCGCATTTACACCGCTGTCTGCCTCAACTCGCTGCATAAATGGTGAAAGCTGTGTTAAATGGCTGAAGTCTAACCCTAATCGGCGGCACCAATTTAGCATAATGTAGAGATAAACATCTGCGACAGAAATCGCTTCGCCAAAGAAAATATGACTTTCAAGATGCGCATTCGCTACAGCTAATTGTTCTAAAACTTGTTCAGCGGCTTGTTGGCGAATGGTTTTGGTTAATGCCTCATTGCCTTCCGCATAACTTGGTAAACGGAATAACGGCACAAACGATTTATGTACATCGCTATTAAAAAACGCTAACCAACGCGAAGCTTTGGCTTTATCGCGCATGGTTTTGCTACCAAATAATTTTGCTTCAGGGAAGCGTTCATCTAAATAATGCAAAATTGCTTGGTTTTGGGATAACACTAAATCGCCATCTACTAATAATGGCACTGCACCGCGAGGGTTTAACGCCAAAAATTCTGGTGATTTAATAAATTCACGGCTAACTGCCTCAAACTCATAATTTTCATGACTATGCGCTTTAACCCATTCTAACGCTACATGCGGCACAAAAGAACAAGCGCCAATTAAACCATATAATTTCATAAATTAAGATTCCTGTCTAAAGGGAAAAAAGTAGCGCTATTTTAGGCTTTTTATGGCAATGAAGCAAAAGCGAAATGCTGCTATAATGCCTTTAACTTATATTCCAAGCGATCGAATTTGCAAAATTTTTTGCAAAACTGACCGCTTGTCAGCAAAGGATTCCAAATGAAAGATACCATTGTTGCCCAAGCTACACCGATTGGTCGTGGTGGTGTAGGCATTTTACGGGTTTCCGGCCCACTTGCCAGCAAGGTCGCAGAAGCGGTGCTAGGCAGAACCTTAACGCCGAGAATGGCAAATTACTTGCCATTTAAAGACAGCAACGGCGAAACACTCGACCAAGGCATTGCACTCTTTTTTAAAGCACCAAACTCTTTTACTGGCGAAGATGTCCTTGAGCTACAAGGCCACGGCGGTCAGGTTATTTTAGATATTCTGCTTAAACGCATTTTAGAAGTAGAAGGCGTGCGAATTGCGCGTGCTGGTGAATTTTCAGAGCAAGCCTTTTTAAATGACAAACTCGATTTAGCCCAAGCCGAAGCGATTGCGGATTTAATTGATGCTACCAGTGAACAAGCTGCCCGTTCCGCATTAAAATCCTTACAAGGCGAATTCTCAAATAAAATCAATCAGTTAGTTGATAGTGTTATTTATCTACGCACCTATGTGGAAGCTGCAATTGACTTCCCGGATGAAGAAATCGATTTTCTTGCTGATGGCAAAATTGAAGGCCATTTAAACGATATTATTCAGCAACTTAACGGCGTACGCCAAGAAGCTAAACAAGGTGCTATTTTACGTGAAGGCATGAAAGTGGTGATTGCAGGTCGCCCAAATGCGGGGAAATCTAGCTTGCTGAACGCATTAGCAGGACGCGAAGCGGCGATTGTCACAGATATTGCCGGCACCACTCGCGATGTATTGCGTGAACATATTCATATCGATGGCATGCCTCTGCATATTATTGATACCGCCGGGCTACGTGAAGCCAGCGATGAAGTTGAACGCATCGGCATTGCGCGCGCTTGGGAAGAAATCGCACAAGCCGACCAAGTATTATTGATGATTGATAGTACAGAACAAAAAGTTGATGACTTCAAAGCGGAATGGGCAGAATTTTTAGCCAAATTACCACCTAATATGCCTGTTACGGTTATTCGCAATAAGGTGGATTTATCGGGCGAACCAGAAGGCTTGGAACAACTGGAGAATTTCACGCTCATTCGTTTATCCGCGCAAACAAAAGTTGGGGTTGATTTATTGCGTGAGCATTTGAAAAAATCAATGGGCTACCAAAGTTCAACCGAAGGCGGATTCTTAGCGCGTCGTCGCCATCTACAAGCGTTAGAAGAAGCGGCTGAGCATTTAGCCCGCGGGCATGTTCAACTTACCCAATTTTTCGCTGGCGAATTATTAGCCGAAGAGTTAAGAATGGTGCAAAACGCATTAAGTGAAATTACCGGTCAATTTACCTCTGACGATTTGCTCGGGAATATTTTCAGCTCATTCTGTATTGGTAAATAACATTGCAAGCGGTCGAATTTCGCAAAATTTTTGCAAAATCTGACCGCTTGTTTTCTTGCCTATCCATCATAGCGAAGCGACAAATAAACCATAAGGAAAACGATGCCTACGCTACTTCAACATCTCCATCAACAATTAGCTCAATCCCAACCTAACCGCACTCATTTTTTAGTTGCATTAAGTGGCGGAATTGATTCCGTCGTGCTACTGCATCTATTAAGTCAACTCCCTTTAAACTTACGCGCCATTCATGTCCATCACGGATTAAGTCCGAATGCAGATAGCTGGGCTGATTTTTGCGAACAGCTATGCAAGCGGTTAAATATTCCGTTTATTTTGCAAAAAGTCTCAGTACAAGGTTCAAAAGGTATTGAAGATGCGGCGCGACATGCGCGCTATCAGACTATTCAAGCAGTGCGACAAGTCGATGAAACAGTGGTAACGGCACATCATCAGGGCGATCAGGTAGAAACCTTCTTTCTTGCCTTAAAACGAGGGAGCGGGGCAAAAGGCTTAGCGGCAATGCCAGTGGTAGGCTTTTGGCAAAATATGCCTCTTTTTAGACCACTTCTCGCTATCAAGAAAGAAATGATTCAAGCATACGCTGTACAGCATCAACTTGAATGGGTAGAAGATGAGAGTAATCAATCCGAAATTTATGATCGCAATTTTTTGCGAAATGCAGTGTTACCCACGTTAAATGAACGTTGGCTACATTTTGATGAAATGGTTTATCGGGCAACAGCAAATTTGTATCAGCAGCAACAATTATTGGATGAGTTGCTAGCAGAAACGCTAACGCAATATATCAACCCAACAAACTATGCGTTAAATATTGCAGATTTTTCAAAGTTTTCTCTTTCAAAACAGCAAGCACTTTTGCGCCTCTGGTTAAGCCAGCAACAGCAAATGATGCCTAGTCAAGCGCAGTTATTGCAGATCATCAAACAAATGATCATGAGTAAATCAGACAAGCAACCAGAGATCCAACTTGGTGATAAATGGCTCCGTCGTTATCAACAACAACTTTTTCTTACACGCACGTTTGAGCCAACTGGACATTTTCATGCTACGCTTTTGGCGAACCAAACGATTGAATTGCCTGATAATATTGGCATTTTAGTGCGGAAACAAGCTGAACTCAGATTAGAAACAGACACTGATATAAAGCATTATGCGCTACCATCAGCGCTTGCAAATGAGGAATTAACCGTAAAACTGCACCATAGCGGCCAAGTGGCGCAATATGTCAAACCACACCGTGAACAAATGAAGAAAATTTGGCAAGCACAGCAGATCCCTGTTTGGGAAAGAAATCGCACACCATTGATTTTTTGGCAAGCACAGCTCGTTTGTGTATTGAGTTAACCTCTCGGATGAAATTGTTGATGGAGCGATTTCAAACGTGCTTTCGCCACGTGAGTATAGATTTGCGTGGTTGAGAGATCACTATGCCCCAATAGCATTTGAACAATACGTAAATCTGCCCCATGATTGACCAAATGGGTAGCAAAAGCATGCCGTAATACATGAGGAGAGAGTTTTTCTGTATCAATTCCAGCTAACACCGCATAATGTTTAATACGGTGCCAAAAGGTTTGGCGAGTCATTTGCTGACCTCGACGACTCGGGAAAACAACATCTGAAGGCTGATTAGCTAATAATGTGGCCCTGGCATGTTCAAAAAAAGTTTGAATCCAATAAACGGCGTCTTCACCCATTGGCACAAGCCGCTCTTTATCTCCCTTACCAATCACTCGAACAACACCTTGGCGCAAACTAATATTATCTAGGGTCAGTGAAACTAGCTCTGTCACTCGCAAACCTGTCGCATAAAGTAATTCCAGCATCGCCTTATCGCGAAGTTCTACGGGATCAAGTGTGTTTGGACTTTCAAGTAAAGCCATCACCTGTGCTTCACTAATCGATTTCGGAAGATGAACAGCCTTTTTAGGCGAAGTTAATGTGCTTGCAGGATCGTCTTCTCTATAATGTTCCGCATAAAGAAAACGAAAGAATTTACGCAAACAGCTCAGCATTCTTGCTGAACTGCTAGATTTGTAACCTTGCGTTAAACGCCAAGCTAAAAAAGCTTGTAAACCAGAATGGTCAATAGAAAGAAATGTTTCTGGCGGTGTTAGCCAGTCCGAAAATAGCGTTAAGTCTAAACGATAAGATGCCACAGTATTATCAGATAAACCATGTTCTTGCCAAAGAGAATCTAAAAATTGTTCCATAATGGGATCTAATGTTTTCATCTTTAAGCCTTACCGTATTTTAACTATTGCCAAATAAACAAAAAGCCGATTAGCAAAACTAATCGGCATTCTAAAATAATGGCAGGGGCGGAGAGGCTCGAACTCCCAACACCCGGTTTTGGAGACCGGTGCTCTACCAATTGAACTACGCCCCTAAAGATAAAGCGAGTAATTGACTCGCTTACAATTAAGTGGCGGAACGGACGGGACTCGAACCCGCGACCCCCTGCGTGACAGGCAGGTATTCTAACCAGCTGAACTACCGCTCCGCAAATTTAGTAGATTGATAATGCCCTACTCTCACATGGGGAAGCCCCACACTACCATCGGCGTTACAGCATTTTACTTCTGAGTTCGGTATGGAGTCAGGTAGAACTACTGCACTATGGTTATCAATCAAATTCTTTATTTCCTTAATTCTCTCTATTTAAGAAAACTAAGGAAATAAAA
>NZ_AFNK01000001.1 GCF_000238795.1 Haemophilus sputorum CCUG 13788
GCGGGGTTTTTGTTTTTTAGGGGCGTTTTAGGGTTATTTAATTCTACTGTAGAGAGAGGCTAATTATTGCATTCTACTAGAAGGTGAAAAGCAATCTTTTGCAAAATGTTTTAAAAATCTTACCGCTTGTTATTGAGTAGTGAAAGAATTCGCACAATACAAAGTGGAATTACACCCATACACTGTGCGTAAAGATGCGTTACCTGAATTCTTCACTGACGTAAATCAAATGTACAATGCGTTATTGAATAAATCAGGTGCAACCAGTGTATTCACCGACTTCCCAGATACTGGCGTTGAGTTTTTGAAAAAACAAAAATAATACGTAAGTAAAAGTAATAAAAAGAGCGGTTAAAATTCGTTGTGATTTTGACCGCTCTTTTTATTAATTGATAAGGCTAATTTCCTAACTCTAATAATCTAGTCATTAAATTATCATATTTTAAATTACTTAATCTTTCTTCTAAAACATCAATCAAATCATTCAAGGATATTTCTTTAACCAAGATATTATCACTATCTTTGATTATTCTAGTTTTATTTTTAGTAATGATCCACACTTGCTTATTGTTAGTTGTGTTGAGACTAATCTCTTTAGTATCTATAGTTATTTGAGTCTTATTTAACCTAGCAATATAATTTTCTATCTGATCTTTTTTGTAATCCTGATAATACTCGGACAATGTACAATCATAAAGAACTTCAAGAGCCTTAATTTTAAAGAAACCATCTGCATTTCCTGCTTGCTTAGCTCTTGGATATTGATATGTATCAGTCAACCCTAGTAGCTTTAATATTGTGAAACAATAATCTTCAAAGACATATGGATCTGAAATCAGATTAGCATTATCCCTTACTGTCTTTATGATGTTATGTATTGTTTCCATTAAAGTAATATTCGTTTTTCCTCCAACTAATGAATTATCTTTTCTTATATTTATTGCAGATAGAAAGCCATCCTTGCCAACTCTAATCTCAAAAAAAACAATATCATCCTTATTTAGAGATGAAAAAGATAATCCATCAATGAGATTAGCTCTTTGGAAATATATATCTCTCTTTCCATCTACGCTAAGAATAAATCCACTTTCTTTTTCTACATTAATTATTTTTATTCGGCTCTGCTGAATATCAATAGGAATCGTACTTTCTATGCTATTCGCATAACATTGTTCACCAGATATATTGGGAATAAAACTAACTTCCATTCCTTCTGATAGTTGTTCAAAACTAATACTACTTAAATTAGACTCTATAAAATAAAAATCTTTTTCAGAAACCCCCTCTACTTTATGAATAAATCCAGAACGTTTATTCGCCAATAATTTCTTAATTTTCCCTTGAATTCTTTTTGACATAAATAGTCCTTATTAATAGAAAGATGGATAAAAATTATTTCCTAATAATATAATCAAAAACCATCCTAATACAACACCCAACATACCTAAAACCCGAATTTAAGCAATCATCCTTGGTGCTCACATTTTGGATAGCATGAATTATTCTCTACACTGGAATATACGATACATGATTCATCAATTTTTTAATAATAAAAAAGCTTGCCTTTTATCCCGGCAAGCCTTTTAAATAAACTAATTAAGCAAATTGCTTTTTATTCTCTAAATAACGTTTCGCACATTCTGCTGCAGCAACTAAGCCGCCTGCCATCATAATAATATCTTTAATCACGAGTCGGCCAGCACCTGAGAGATATGGGAAGCCATAATTAGGTGTTGGGAAGTCCCCACCTAAATTCGGCACCCAGGTTTCTGGCGTAAATATCAGGAACGACAGCGTGACTATCGACATGCCAAAGGTGAGTAAGCCTCCGAATAAACCTAATGTTGGAGACCAAATGCCCGCTAATACTAAAATACCAATTGTCACAATGATTGCGCCAATAATATAAGAAGCCGTATAGGTGCCGTTGGCTTTATGCCATTCGATATTTTTTGCGACCATTTTGCCTTCAGGGTTTTTATATAAGGTATATTCTTTCACTAAAACACCCTTATCATTTGTCACTTCATTTGCACCGTTTTTGTAAAGGAAACTTAAGAAAGGACTATTTGACACAAAGTGTGCGATACCATCTGCCTCATATTGGCAAACTTTTAAACCTCCAATCCAAACCATCACCACACAAATCGCAATGCGGATAAAGTTAATAAATTGACGTTGCAATGGCGCAACAATATTAGCTAGCAATGTAACTAATGCACTCATTCAGAACTCCTTATATAGTTCAATTGATATAACAGGCATAATGCCCAAGAATTTTTATATAAATACTTTATATAAATCATTAACAATATTACTCTCTAATATTGTTGGCATTTTTTTATTGATCAGATTTATGCAATAAAAAAAGAGATACCAATTTCTTAGTATCTCTTATTTTTAATTAATTTTCTGTGATCAATTTCACATTATTTGAAATTCACTCTCGCATTTCTAAAAATTCGCATCCAAGCGCCATCTTCAGACCAATCTTCTGGATACCATGAGTTGCTCACGGCACGGAATACACGCTCTGGGTGTGGCATCATTGCAGCAATACGACCGTCCACGTTAGAAATGGCAGTAATCCCTAATGCCGAACCATTCGGGTTGGCTGGATAGGTTTCCGTCACGTTTAAATGGCTGTCGATATATTGTGCCACAATCAAGTTTTGGGATTGAAGTGCGGTCAAGTTTTCTGGTGTTTTGAATTCTACGCACCCCTCACCATGAGCAACCGCGATTGGCATATGTGAACCTGCCATGCCTTTAAACCACAATGAGTTGGTGTCGTTGATTTTCACCATCGCAGCACGGGCTTCAAAACGTTCTGATTTATTACGTACGAAACGTGGCCAGTTTTCTACACCTGGGATAATTTCTGCCAGGGTGGAGATAAGTTGACAGCCGTTACATACACCTAATGAAAGGGTGTTTTCATTGGCGAAGAATTGGCTGAATTGATCGCGTAATTGTGGATTAAACAAAATGGATTTCGCCCAGCCACCACTTGCACCTAATACGTCACCGTAAGAGAAGCCACCACAGGCCACCATCGCATTGAAGTCGTTTAAGTTGTAACGACCTGTCATTAAATCGCTCATGTGAACATCAATCGCGGCAAAGCCTGCACGGTCAAAAGCGGCTGCCATTTCAACATGACTGTTTACGCCTTGTTCACGCAATACGGCTACTTTAGGTTTCGCGCCTTTGCTGATGTAAGGCGCAGCAATATCTTCATTCACATCATAGGTTAAGTGAGCAGATAAACCTTTGTTATCTGTTGCTTTTTTCGCTTCAAATTCTTGGTCAGCACATTCTGGGTTATCGCGTAAGCGTTGCATTTGGTGAGTGAGTTCTGCCCAAATACCGCGTAATTCAGAGCGTTTTTCGCTTAATAGTTTTTTACTGCCTCGTGTGATTTCAAAACGATCTTCTGAGCTTACAGAGCCGAGTTCATGCGTTAAACCAAGCAAGTCATGGGCTTTTAATACCTCACGCACGGCGCTTAATTCACTTTCTGATACTTGGATTACCGCACCTAATTCTTCGTTGAATAACACAGCTAAATCATTATCGCCTAATGCAGAGATATCCACATCTACACCGCAGTTACCCGCAAATGCCATTTCAGCAAGGGTGGTGATTAAACCACCGTCTGAACGATCGTGGTAAGCCAATAATTTACGCTCAGCCACCAATGCTTGCATTGCATCAAAGAAGTTTTTCAGTTTAGCTACGTTTACCACATCAGCTGGTTTGTCACCTAATTGCTTATACACTTGCGCAAGTGCGGTCGCGCCTAAGCGATTTTTTCTTTCGCCTAAGTCAATCAACAATAAGCGGCTAGCGCCTTTGTCTGTGCGTAATTGTGGTGTCACGGTTTTGCGGACATCTTCCACACGGGCAAAAGATGAAATCACTAAAGAAAGCGGTGCGGTAACTGATTTTTTCTCACCGTTTTCTTCCCAAGTGGTTTTCATCGACATAGAGTCTTTACCCACTGGAATGGTAATGCCTAATGCTGGGCAAAGTTCTTCGCCCACCGCTTTCACTGCTTCATATAAGCCAGCGTCTTCACCACCATGACCCGCTGCAGACATCCAGTTTGCAGAAAGTTTGATGCGTTTAATATCGCCAATGTTGGTGCCCGCAATGTTAGTAATGGATTCAGCCACCGCTAAACGTGCAGAAGCACCAAAGTCTAATAACGCTACTGGTGCACGCTCGCCCATTGCCATGGCTTCACCGTGATAGCTGTCTAATGATGCAGTTGTGACGGCCACATCAGACACCGGAATTTGCCATGGGCCGACCATTTGATCGCGCGCCACCATACCGGTTACCGAACGGTCACCAATGGAGATTAAGAACGTTTTTTCAGCCACCACCGGTAAGCGTAATACACGATGGAACGCTTCTTTTAATTGAATATTTTCTGTTGCAAGCGGTCGATTTTCGACAGTTTTTGACGAAACCTCACGCATCATTTTCGGGGTTTTGCCTAATAACACATTCATTGGCAAATCAATTGGGTTATTGTCGAAATGGCTATCGTGCAAGGTTAAGTGTTTCTCTTCCGTTGCCTCGCCAATGACCGCAAACGGCGCACGCTCACGTTCACAAAGTGCGGTAAATAATTCAAGTTTTTCTGGCGCAACCGCTAAGACATAACGTTCTTGCGATTCGTTACACCAAATTTCTAATGGCGACATGCCTTTTTCATCGCAAAGGATGGAGCGTAAATCAAATTTACCGCCACGTTCGCCATCGTGCACCAATTCAGGCATCGCGTTGGATAAACCACCCGCACCCACATCGTGAATAAAGAGAATTGGGTTTTCATCACCTAATTGCCAGCAGCGGTCAATCACCTCTTGGCAACGGCGTTCCATTTCTGGGTTTTCACGTTGAACAGATGCAAAATCTAGATCTTCTTTTGATTTACCGCTATCCATCGAAGACGCAGCCCCACCGCCTAAACCGATGTTCATGGCTGGGCCCCCTAATACGATCAATTTCGCACCAACTGGAATTTCACCTTTTTGAACGTGTTCGCCACGAATATTACCGATACCGCCCGCTAACATAATCGGCTTGTGATAACCACGCACTTCTTCACCGTTGAAGCTGTTGACTTTCTCTTCATAGGTACGGAAATAACCCAATAACGCAGGGCGACCAAACTCGTTGTTAAATGCTGCACCACCTAATGGGCCTTCAATCATAATATCTAAGGCTGAAGCAATACGGTTTGGTTTGGAGAGTGGATTTTCCCAAGGTTGTTCAAAGTTTGGAATGACGAGGTTTGATACGGAGAAACCGGTTAAACCTGCTTTTGGTTTTGCACCACGACCCGTTGCACCTTCATCACGAATCTCACCACCCGAACCTGTTGCAGCACCAGGGAATGGCGAAATCGCGGTTGGGTGGTTATGGGTTTCCACTTTCATTAAGATATGTGCATCTTCATTGTGATAGCGATATTGTCCGTCTTGATCCGCAAAGAAACGGCCGACTTTTGAGCCTTCCATTACCGCAGCATTATCTTTATAAGCTGAAAGCACGAAATCAGGGGTTTTCTCAAAGGTATTTTTAATCATCTTAAACAGGGATTTATCCTGTTTTTTGCCATCGATAATCCAATCCGCATTAAAGATTTTATGGCGGCAGTGCTCAGAGTTGGCTTGCGCGAACATATAAAGTTCAATATCGTGCGGATTGCGCCCTAATTGGGTGAAGTTTTCCACCAAATAATCAATTTCATCTTCTGCCAGTGCCAAGCCTAATTCTACGTTGGCTGTCACTAAGGCTTCACGTCCGCCTTTTAAAATATCCACCGTTTTAAACGGTTTCGGATCTTGATGGCGGAATAAAATCTCAGCATCTTGCGGATTGCGCACCACGGTTTCCATCATTCGGTCATGTAAAAGTGCGGTTAATTTTTCTGTTGTTTTTTCATCAAGCGGTTGGCTTAACTCAAAATAATATGCCAAACCACGCTCAATGCGCTCTACTTCATTTAAACCACAGTTATGCGCAATGTCCGTTGCTTTAGAAGACCAAGAAGAAATCGTGCCAACGCGTGGAATCACGATAAAGGTTTCGCCTTTGGCTTCATGCTCTGCCAAGGTTGGGCCGTAATGTAACAATGCTTTTAACTTAGCTTCTTGCTCGCTAACAAGCGGTCGATTTAATTCCACAAAATGCAAATATTCCGCGTAAACAGATTTTACCGGTAATTGATTTTGTTGGAATTTTTGCATTAAGCCTTGAATACGGAATTCAGAAAGGGCGGGTGAGCCACGAAAAGTTTGAAACATACGGGTACCTTTGAGTTGTGTTTGAGATGATAATCTTGGCTATTATAATGGATAACGCAAACGTTTGCATTGAGAAATTAGCGCTTAATCACGCGGTGAATGTTGCTGGCTTGTGATAAAGGTTAATGAGTTGTTGTCAGCTAATGTAAAGATTGTCTTTTTGTGCAAATTCAAGTTTGATTAAGGCATAAAACCTCCGTAAAATTGAAATTGAAAACGGTTCGTAACGCTGTTTCAAAATACTTCAATTGATAAAAGAGGATGTAATTATGGCATTATTCACAGAAGCATCTAAACGTCGCTATGGTATAGCGGTATTTGTTGGTATTGTGGCAGGGATTATCTCTGCATTCGTAAAATGGGGTGCTGAACACCCATTCCCACCACGTAGCCCACTCGATTTATTCACCGCGGCATGTAAAGACCCATCACAAGCATTAGAAGTTTGTTCGCGCGCATTCTTAAACCCCCCGCATGTTTTCTTACGTGATTATCTAGGTATTGATCCAACAGAAGCAGCATTCACTTTTGCTGATCATGCATTTAACTGGATTGGTGTAACGCACATGATTTTCTCATTAGTTTTCGCAATCAGTTATTGCATCGTGGCTGAAATCTTCCCGAAAATTAAATTCTGGCAAGGTATCGGCGCGGGTATCATCGCAAACATCTGCGTACACTACATTACTTTCCCTGCGCTTGGTTTAACACCACCAGTCGCAGAATGGCCATTATATGAGCACATTTCTGAATTAGTCGGTCATATTTTCTGGTTCTGGACAATTGAGGTTATTCGTCGCGATTTACGTAACCGCATTACCGGAGAACCTGATCCTGAAGAAGCAACACGTTATCCAAATGCTTAAGAGTTAAAATGGCAAAAGTTAAGGGGATGAGTTAATCATCCCCTTTTTTGTTTGATTTCGTAGATGCTAATAATGTTCTACTTGTTCCGTTTGCTGGATACGGGAAATGACAGGTTGCGCGGCATCACTCATGAAATAATCATAAGTGCTAGCTGGCACCATTTTTTGCACTTGAGCAAAATCGCCTGTTTTAATGCATTGACGCACTTTGGAGGCGCTAATGATTTGGTTAGCGCTACTTTGGCGGGGAATGACTACGCATTCAATGCCATGTTCAGGTAGTTTTTGCTGCATGATTTGGTTATAGAGATGAGTCACTCGGCTAAAAGGTTCTTCGCCTACATAACGGCGTTGAATACCAAGCGTTTTTGCGATTTGGCTGAAAATTTCTAGATCAAGCAAGGCATTGCTTTCAATGACGGCATTTTCATTTTCTTGGAAATAACTTGGAAAAGTTGCGCTGCTAATAATGTAATCGCCGCTGTCATGGCAAATTACGTTTGCTAAATGTGAAACACCTTGTTGTACGAGCATTTTTCGGACTGAAAATGGGACAAGGCTTTGATCTTCACTAACAATAAAGAGATGTACCCAATCATTTTCTAGCGCTGCTTGTTCAACTAAAAATTGATGACCAAGTGTGAATGGGTTTGCGTTCATTACAATGGCTGTAATGCGTTGGTTAGGTTGCATTTTTGGGCTGCAAGCGGTGAGATTTTGCAAATAATCTGCAAAACCTGACCGCTTGTTTTCCATAAAGACAATTTGATTTGGAATACGGGTGATTTCATGAAAACTTAGGCTTTCAAAAAATTTTGCCGTATCGCATTTGGTATAAAGAAAAATATGCGGATTGCCACGTGCGAACTGTTCGTCAATCAGATGTGTGACGACAATGTTCATTAGCCCTTCACCTTGATGTTGTTGGGAAACAGCTAAACAGCGCAAGCTATTGGCAAAACAGCTACCGGTTGCCACAATGTCGCCTTCTTCATCATAAACTGCACAGGTGTAGTCTAGATTCGGATCGCGTTTTAGCCCCTCGGCTTCGAGGAGCTTATCTACGGCAAGGTAACCTTTTTGGTCGTTATCGAGCAATTTGCCAATCGCGTAATCCGTCATATTTTGCCTTGTTTTACTCTAAACCAACTAATTTCCAGCGGTTATGAGACACGCCTTCAATTTTGCCTTTTTTCACGTTAGTGATGTAGTCGATCATCATGTTTTGGATAGTGCCTTTTTCACGGCCCATTGCCACTTTAGATTCCCAAAGTACAGGAATTTGTTGACCTTCCCAAATACCCCCTTTTTTGGTTAATTGACCGAAGCGGTAAGAGTTCATACCTAGTTTGATTTTCATATCGTCAGTCACAGGTGTGCCATCTGCTAATTTCAGATCAACAATTTTTTCGCCGCTTGGTTTACGTAAATCAATTTGATATTGCACGCCACCGAAAATATCGAAGGTAACATATTTAGATTTTTTACGTTCTGCGTTATAGCGATATTCAGTATCACCTGGTTGAATGGTATCGAAGTAATCAGCTGACCAGTTCATGTACTCTTTAAGTTGTTTACCAGTCACTTCATATACGGTCACATCACCACCTGCATAGCGGTAGTTAAAGATGATGTCTTTTTTCTTGATATCGCCTTTATCCATACGCGCTTTTTCGTGGTCGAATGCGAAAGAAACAACATCGGCATTGCTGTAGTGGCGCTCAACATCGGTAATGAATGAAGATAAACCCGTATCTTGTGAGAACGCAATTGAAACACCGTGTTTTCTCTCTTGTGGCACCATATCAATTGCCGTTTCACCGATTTTTACGTTGTTTAGACGGCGTAATTCTTCGTGGTATGGTTTGTAGATTTCAACGATTTGTGCATCCGCTTCGTAATCTTTTACAGGCACGGTTTTCGCTTGTTTAGAAACTAATTTCACTTTGCCGTCTTTATCCACATCAAAGCTTAAATCTACTTCAGAAACTACAGTACCGTAGCGGTGTGGTTCAGTGATTACCGTTTCTTTAATGGTTTCAGAAGACACGTTTTTGTGCATATGGCCTGCAATAATCACATCAATACCATCGACATTGTTGATTAAGTCTGCTACACCAGTATCTGGAATGTTATTTTCGTTTTCGATACCCATGTGAGCTAATACGACGATCGCATCTACACCTTTTTCTTTTAATGCTTTGATTTGCTCTTTGGTTTCTTCAGTTGGTGAGCTGAATTTCATGTCTTTTAAGTTGCCGGTATCTTCTTCAAATTTTGCCGACATTGGTGTACTTAAACCGATAATTCCTAATTTCACACCATCTTTTTCAATAATAGTAGTTGGCTCAACATAGCGTTTACCACTGTCTTTGTAGTAGAAGTTCGCGGTTAAGATTTTTGCTTTAATATCTTTTAAAATTTCATCTAATGCGGTCATGCCGAAGTTGAATTCGTGGTTACCTAAAATGAAAATGTCATAGCCCATAGCATTTAATACTTTCGGCACAGGGTTATCTTTGTAGTATTTTTCAGTTTTAGCGAATACTTCAACTTGGTTATCTTGAATCGCATCACCGATATCAACCAAGATAAGATCTGGATGAGCTTTACGAGCTTCTTTCACGTAAGTTGCAATTTGCGCATAAGAGCCAGATTTGTCTTCCACGTCTGCACCATAAGACCATGGTACGATACGACCGTGAACATCTGATGTCCCTAAAAATTTAAAATTCACCTCTTTGGCAACTGCCACAGAGACTGCTCAAAGGGTAAATAATGTTGCTAATAATTTTTTCATTCAAAGTTCCTTATTAGAATTAGAAAAACCGAAAGTTCGGTTTCGCTAGTTTAGCTGAAGGCGACCTAATAACCAATATCTCATATGGGAAAGCGGTCGAATTTTGCGAGAATTTTACTGATTTAAGGCTGTGCAAGGCATCATAGTTGGCTGAAAGAGAAGCGCAGTTTTTTAATACATCGAATATTTTAAATATGGAGGTAATTATGACCCAAGTTTTTATTACGCATGGTTATACCGCAAACGGGAATAAGCATTGGTTCCCTTGGTTAGAGGAAGAACTGGCTAAGTTAGGCATTCCTTGTAAGCGGTTAAATATGCCAGATAGCGAACATCCGACGCCTGAAGCGTGGTTAGCACATCATCAGCAAGAAATTGTTCTTACGCCTGAAACAATTCTTATCGGGCATAGTTTAGGCTGTATTGCGAGCTTAAATTTTCTCGCAACAGCGCAGAAACCGATTAAGGCATTGATTTTAGTTTCGGGTTTTGGTGAAAAATTACCACATTTGCCGGAATTAGATGCGTTTGCAAATTTTTTCCAAAATCTGACCGCTTGCGTGCCAAGTCAGTGCCACGTTATTGCAGCGAGAAATGATAGCATTGTGCCTGCGGAATTTAGCCAGCGTTTAGCAGAAAACTTACAAGCAAGTTATTTGTGCTTGCCTACAGGCGGCCATTTTTTAGATAGAGAAGGCGTGACAACACTGCCTGAAGTATTAGATTTAATTCGAAAAATTGAACAAATTTAATAAGTGTGAAACGGATCACATTTTATTTTTTAAAATAAAGATATAGTAACAAGAATGTTAAGAAAACGTTATCGTAAGGTGCATATGAAGTAGTCATGCGTAATTTATTGAGAGCGATTCTTAATACACAAAGTCAATTTTGAGGTAGATCAGAAAACACCTCTTTTTATGTAATAAATGGGGCGCGAAAGCTCATTTTAGTGGCAGAATAGAACTAATTCTTAAACGTGAAGTTCAATTTTTTGGAGTGAATATGCAAAGTGTTAATTTTGATGTAGCAATTATCGGCGCCGGTGGTGGCGGTTTACGTGCTGCGATTGCAGCAGCGGAAGCAAATCCGAACCTTAAAATTGCGTTAATTTCAAAAGTTTACCCAATGCGTAGCCATACAGTGGCGGCAGAAGGGGGTTCAGCAGCGGTCATTAAAGACACCGACTCTTTTGATAACCACTTTAACGATACCGTGGGCGGTGGCGACTGGTTATGTGAACAAGATGTCGTAGAATATTTCGTTGAGCATTCCCCAGTGGAAATGACCCAATTGGAGCGTTGGGGGTGTCCTTGGAGCCGTAAAGACGATGGTGATGTTAACGTTCGCCGTTTCGGTGGGATGAAAATTGAGCGTACTTGGTTCGCGGCAGATAAAACAGGCTTCCACATCTTACATACACTTTTCCAAACTTCAATTAAATATCCTAATATCGTCCGTTTTGACGAGCATTTCGTACTTGATATTCTAACTGACAACGGCGAAGCGCGCGGTTGTGTTGCAATGAATATGATGGAAGGTACATTAGTTCAAATCAATGCAAATGCAGTTGTTATTGCAACAGGTGGTGGTTGCCGTACTTATCGTTTCAATACTAATGGCGGCATCGTAACAGGTGATGGTTTATCTATGGCATATCGTCATGGTGTTGCATTACGTGATATGGAGTTCGTTCAATATCACCCAACAGGCTTACCAAACACTGGCATTTTGATGACCGAAGGTTGTCGTGGTGAAGGTGGTATCTTAGTCAATAAAGATGGCTATCGCTACTTACAAGATTATGGTCTAGGCCCTGAAACTCCAGTGGGCAAACCAGAAAATAAATACATGGAATTAGGCCCACGTGATAAAGTTTCTCAAGCATTCTGGCAAGAGTGGCGTAAAGGCAACACATTAAAAACCGCTAAAGGCGTGGATGTAGTGCACTTAGATTTACGTCATTTAGGGGAAAAACACTTAACCGAACGTTTACCGTTTATTTGTGAGTTAGCACGTGCATATGAAGGGGTTGACCCAGTTCATCAACCGATTCCGGTTCGTCCAGTTGTTCACTACACCATGGGCGGTATCGATGTGGACATTAATGCAGAAACCTCAATTAAAGGTTTATTCGCAGTAGGTGAGTGCGCATCTTCTGGTTTACACGGTGCAAACCGTTTAGGTTCTAACTCATTAGCAGAGCTTGTCGTGTTCGGTAAGGTGGCAGGTGAAAATGCTGCTCGTCGTGCTTCAGAAGCTAAACCTGCAAACCAAGCACACCTTGATGCACAAGCACAAGATATCGTAGCGCGTTTACATGCGTTAGCTAATCAAGAAGGTAACGAATCTTGGTCACAAATTCGTAATGAAATGGGTGATTCAATGGAAGAAGGTTGCGGTATTTATCGTACACAAGAAAGTATGGAAGCAACCGTCAACAAAATTGAAGAGCTTAAAGAACGTTATAAACGTGTGAGCGTGAAAGATAAATCAAGCGTATTTAACACGGATTTACTCTATAAAATTGAATTAGGTTTCATCTTAGATGTAGCGCAATCTATTGCATGTTCTGCTGTTGAACGTAAAGAATCTCGTGGTGCGCACCAACGTTTAGATGCGACAGAGCGTGATGATGTGAATTATTTAAAACACTCATTAGCTTTCTATAATGCAGAAGGTAAACCAACAATTAAATACAGCGATGTAAAAATCACGAAATCACAACCGGCAAAACGTGTTTACGGTGCAGAAGCTGAAGCACAAGAAAAAGCGAAAAAAGCGGCTCAGGCTGCAAAATAATGGAGGGTAACAAAATGGCAAATGTAAATACAATGACCGTCGAAGTGTTACGCTACAACCCTGAAGTGGATAGCGAACCGCATTTAGACAAATACCAAGTCCCTTATGATAGCCAAACTTCATTATTAGATGCACTCGGTTATATTAAAGATGAGTTACAACCTGAGCTTTCTTATCGCTGGTCTTGCCGTATGGCAATTTGTGGTTCATGTGGGATGATGGTAAATGGCAAACCAAAATTAGCTTGTAAAACGTTCTTACGTGATTACAGCGGACATATGCGTATTGAGCCACTACAAAACTTCCCAATTGAGCGCGATTTAGTTGTGGATTTAAGCCACTTCTTAGATAGCCTTGAAGCGATTAAACCTTACATCATTGATAATAAAGCACCAGCGCTTTCAGGAAATCCGGCACCGGATGCGGAATTGAAGAAAAGTCGTACCAAACAAACACCTGCACAGCTTGAGAAATATCGTCAATTCTCAATGTGTATCAACTGTGGTTTATGTTACGCCGCTTGTCCGCAGTTTGGTTTAAATCCTGAATTCTTAGGTCCTGCAGTATTAACGCTTGCTCATCGTTATAACTTAGATAACCGTGATAATGGCCGTGCAGAGCGTATGAAACTGTTAAGCAGTAAAAACGGTGTTTGGAGTTGTACTTTCGTGGGTTATTGTTCAGAAGTGTGTCCGAAACATGTAGGGCCGGCATCTGCAATTAACCAAGGTAAATTGGAAAGTGCAAAAGATTATGTAATTTCAATGATCAAACCAAAAGGCTAGGGGGAAATATGACAGCAACAACAAAACGCAAAGTCTATGTGCGTGAAATGAAAGCAAATTGGTGGCAAAAACTACCATTTTACAAAATGTATATGGTGCGTGAAGCAACCTCAATCCCAACGGTTTGGTTTAGCCTAGTCTTATTTTATGGTGTGATTACTTTAGGTAGAGGCACTTTTGCAACAGATTTTGTTAGCTTCGTACAAAATCCAATTGTGATTGTCTTCAATCTCATTTCATTAGCAGCCATTCTTTATCATGCTGCAACCTTGTTTGAAATGACACCACAAGCAATGCCAATTATGGTTAAAGGACAATTTTTACCAATTAACTTCGTGAAAAAAGTGTTCTGGGGCATTACTGGGGTAATTAGCCTTGTTGTCTTAGTATTAGCTTATATTTAAGGGGGAGATATGAGTAATAAAGTATTTGATACCAAACGTTCTAACGAGCCACCTGTTTGGTTATTATTCAGTGCTGGCGGCATGGTTAGCGCACTATTTTTCCCAATCTTGATTTTAGTATTAGGCGTTTTACTTCCGCTTGGTTTAGTTACACCAGACAATATCATTGCTTTTGCACATACCGGTATTGGTAAATTAGCGATTTTAATGTTCACTATTTTCCCAATGTGGGCAGGTATGCACCGTATCCACCACGGATTACATGACTTAAAAGTGCACTTCCCAGCGGGTAACTTAGTATTCTACGGATTATCTGCTATTTTTACCTTAGCAATTATTTGTTTAACGTTAAGTTTGTAATCTTACAAGCGGTCTAAAAAACATAAAGCCTTGCAAATTTTTGTTTGCAGGGCTTTTTTGCTTTTTGATTGAATCAATTTGATTTAGAATTTGATTTCTTGATACAGAAAAGGAAACACCATGAAAAAATTGATTATTGTGGCATTGCTTGCAGGGTTTGGTTTAACCGCTTGCGGCGTAAAAGGCCCGCTTTATTTTCCTGAAAAAACAGCAGAACAGCCTACACAAACAGCATAAATTGATCATCACAAGCGGTCGAATTTCGCAAAAGTTTTGCAAAATTTGACCGCTCTCACAAACACAACGGAAATCCAATGAATCATTTTGAATATAAAAACCAACAACTTTTTGCCGAAGAGGTGGCCATTGCAGACATTATTAAAGCGCATGGTACTCCTGCTTATATTTATTCCCGTGCTACGCTAGAACGCCATTGGCATGCCTTTGATAACGCATTTGGCGAGCACCCGCATTTAATTTGCTTTGCCGTAAAATCTAATTCTAATATTGCATTACTCAATGTCATGGCAAAGCTTGGTTCAGGCTTTGATATTGTCTCACAAGGTGAATTAGAGCGCGTGTTAGCAGCGGGTGGCGATGCTTCCAAAGTGGTGTTCTCGGGTGTGGCAAAATCACACAGCGAAATTGCACGTGCTTTAGAAGTCGGTGTGCGTTGTTTTAATGTGGAATCAATTCCTGAACTACATCGTATCAATGAAGTGGCGGGAAAAATGGGTAAAGTTGCGCCAATTTCTCTACGTGTGAATCCAGACGTGGATGCAAAAACGCACCCATATATTTCTACTGGCTTAAAAGAAAATAAATTCGGTGTTAGTGTGCAACAAGCACGAGAAGTGTATCGTTTAGCAAAAAGCTTACCGAATGTGAAAATTACCGGTATGGATTGTCATATCGGTTCACAATTAACCGAGCTTCAACCGTTTTTAGATGCGACCGATCGCTTAATTGTTTTAATGGAGCAACTCAAAGAAGACGGGATTGAATTGCACCACTTGGATTTAGGCGGTGGTTTAGGTGTGCCATATCATGGCGAGCAGCCTCCGCATCCTACCGAATATGCGAAGGCATTGTTGGAAAAACTTAAAGCTTATCCAAATTTAGAAATCATTCTCGAACCAGGGCGTGCGATTAGTGCGAATGCAGGGATTTTGGTCACAAAAGTGGAATATCTGAAATCAAACGAAGATCGTAATTTTGCGATTGTAGATACTGGAATGAACGATATGATTCGTCCAGCCTTATATGAAGCGTATATGGAAATTACAGAGGTTGATCAATCACTTAATCGCGAAGCTTCCGTTTATGATGTTGTTGGACCGATCTGTGAAACCTCTGACTTCTTAGGGAAAGCGAGAACCTTATCTGTCTCAGAAGGCGATTACGTAGCAATGCGCTCCGCTGGGGCTTATGGGGCTGCGATGTCATCAACCTATAATTCTCGCCCACAAGCGGTCGAAATTTTAGTAGATGGTGCAAAAGCGCACTTAATTAAGGCAAGAGCGGATTTTGCGGATTTGTGGCGCTTAGAGCGATTATTACCGCAAGACTAATCAGAGTAGAATAGAAAGGCGTGATCAAATATCACGCCTTTTTATTGTAATGAAGCTGATGTGCTGAATAAATAAAAAAACGGGAACCATAAGTTCCCGTTTTTAAGTTATCTTGAAGATTATTGTTTCTCAACTTGGTTGAATTCAAGTTCAACTGGCGTTGCACGACCGAAGATAGATACAGACACTTTAACGCGGCCTTTTTCGTAATCCACTTCTTCCACCGTACCGGTAAAGTCAGCGAATGGACCTTCAGTAACACGTACATTTTCACCAGGATGATATTCATTACGGTGACGTGGTTTTTCAGCTGTTTCTTGAACACGGTTAAGGATTAAGTCAGCTTCTTTTTTAGAAATTGGTGCGGGTTTATCTGCAGTTCCACCGATAAAGCCCATTACACGAGGTACACTGCGCACAAGTTGCCAAGTGTAGTCGTTCATTTCCATTTCAACTAATACATAACCCGGGAAGAATTTACGTTCAGTTTTACGGCGTTTACCACCTACGTTTTCAACGATTTCTTCGGTTGGCACTAATACTTCACCGAAAGAATCTTCCATTTTGTGAAGTTTGATATATTCACGTAAAGTAACTGCCACACGGTTTTCAAAACCAGAAAAGGCTTGTAATACATACCAACGTTTTTTTGCCGGTTCGCTAGAAGTTGTTGTTTCTAATTCGCTCATTTTAATGCCTTATTATAAGTTGGTTAAAAATGCGACCAATCGAACGATGATAGAGTCGATACCCCATAACACTAAAGAAACCACTACACACATCGCAATTACGATTAAGGTTGTTTGGGTCGCTTCTGGACGGGTTGGCCAAATAATTTTACGTAATTCGGTACGAGACTCTTTAATAAAGTGAATGGTTTTTTGACCTTGATTGGTAAGCGCAGCGGCTGCTACAGCGCCTGCACCTAATGCTACTAACGCTAATACACGTACAACTAATGAAAGTTGTGCGGCAAAGTAAGTATTGCCTACTGCTGCAACGATAATTAACGCTACTGCGATAATCCAAAGCAAGGTATTTGTGCCTTTGCTTTTTTCCCCTTTATCTTGAACTTGTTCAGGGGCTTTCTTTTTAATTTCTGTCGCCATATAAAACCTAAAATGATGTAAGAGAAAATATCTAATTTTTAAAAGCGTATGATTCTATCATTTCATGACCGATTTAGCACGATCTTTCTATTCGATTTCACACTAAAATTAAAGGCTGAATCTGTATTATATAGATTCAGCCTCAGTTTAATTACACCGTGTTTTATTTTTTACGGGTATGTAAGCCTTTTTTCTCTAATTGGCGGTAAATCCACCATTGTTGTACTAAGGTAATACAGTTAGAGGTTAACCAGTAAAGCACTAAGCCTGCAGGGAAGAACAGGAAGAATGCAGTAAAGATAACCGGCATAAACATCATCACTTTTTGTTGCATTGGATCAGCAACAGGGGTTGGTGACATTTTTTGTAATAAGAACATTGAGCCACCCATCAACAATGGGAAAATGAAGTATGGATCTTGGGCTGATAAGTCATGAATCCAACCGAAGAATGGTGCATGACGTAATTCTACAGCTTCCATGAATGTCCAATATAACGCGATGAAAATTGGCATTTGAATCAGAATCGGTAAGCAACCACCCATTGGGTTTACTTTCTCTTCTTTATACAATTTCATCATCTCTTGGCTCATACGTTGACGGTCATCACCAAAACGCTCACGCATTTCTTGGATTTTCGGCTGCAACATACGCATTTTTGCCATTGAGGTGTATTGCGCTTTAGTAAGTGGATAAAGTAAACTTTTTACCACGATGGTCACTAAAATAATCGCGATACCCCAGTTAGACACAACTTTTTGAATCGTTGTTAATAACCAGAATAATGGTTTCGCAATGAACCATGCCCAACCGTAATCGACGGTTAAATCAAGATGTTCTGCAACTTCAGCCATTTCGTGTTGGTTTTTCGGGCCAGTCCATAAAGCAGTTTGGATGGTTGCTTCGTTGTTTGGAGCGATTGTGGTAATTGCGCCACGGTAACCTATATTCGCAAAGCGTTTATCTTCAGAGATACGTGTAAACAAGGTCATATCTTGGTTTTGTGGTGGTACCCACGCAGAAGAGAAATAGTGTTGTAATAATGCAACCCAACCGGTTTTACTTTCAATAGATAAACCTGATTTTTCCATATCTTGGAAACTATATTTTTTGTAGTTGGTTTCCGAAGATGAGTAAGCGCCGCCAGTATAGGTTGGCATAGCTAAGTTGCCAGAGTTTTCTACGATAGTATGTTTTAACTGTCCGTAAGGCTGAACTTCAATCGTTTCCGCACTGTTGTTTTTCACGTTGAAATCAACGCCTACGTTATAGCTGCCACGTTTTAAAGTGAAGGTTTTGGTATAAACCACACCATCTTTCTCAACGGTTAATGGCACACGAATTTCATTTTGACCATCGGCCAATTTAAAGCTATCTGCGCTTGCTTGATATTGCGCACGACCTGCATTGGTATCGATCCCGTTTTTACCCACTAAACCACTTTGTGCGATATAAGTAAGGTTGCTGTTATCTTGTAACAACTCAAATGGGGTGTTTGATTGTAATTCAGCGTTAAGTTTTAATAAGTCAGAATCAACGACATCACCGCCTAGCGTGTCAACGGTTAAACGTAAAACATCGCTTTCGATGGTAATAGTTTTTCCTTTGCTCACCATATCTGAGGTGGTGGAGTCAGAAGAACTAGACGCCGGCACATCGCCTGATGATTGTTGCGCTTGGACTTGTGCTTGCTTCTGGGCTTGGATTTCAGGGTTGAATTCCTGCTGCCAGGTCGTAAATAATAGAAACGACACCAAGAACAGTCCCATGACCAATAAACTACGATTTGAATTCATGTGGAATTTCTCTTAAGTAAAGGAATGGATAAAAGAATAGCATTCTATAATAGGTTGTTCATATCTCCAACCGCCTTTTTAAACAGCGGTCAGATTTTCAAAGAATTTTGCAAAAAATTCACAAAATCTTACCGCTTGTCTAACACTTTTACCGATAAGCGGGAAATGGCACAAAGGTTGCCTTGTTCATCTTTGGTTTCAATTTGCCAAACTTGCACTTCTCGTCCAACTTTTAATGGAAAGGCGCGAGCAATCGCTTTTTCGCCCTCTTTGATGGATTTTAAATGGCTAATGTTTAATTCCATTCCCACCGCAATTTGATTTGGTTCGCAAAGCAATAAGGCACCTGCATTGGCGACGGTTTCTGCTAAGGCTGCAGAAACACCACCATGTAATACCCCAAATGGTTGTTTGGTGCGTCTGTCAACGGTTAATTCAGCGGTAATGTCTGAGGCGCCGATTTCTGTAAAAATAATCCCTAAATGTGCGACGGCTGTGCCTTCACATAGAGATGTTAATTGTTCTGGGGTAGCGGTTTGTTTCCAAATAGGCGTCATTTTTTCCTCTTTAAAATTGAATAATCATAAAACGCCCCGCAAGATTGCGGGGTGTTGAAATCGTTAGCTGATAATTTCTAGCAATGCTTGGACTGGGTGTTTAATGCCCTGATGCACCATACGTTTGACTTGTGAGCGGCAAGAATAACCAGTCGCTAGGCAGCGATTCATTGGTTTATCTGCCATTTTGACTTGCCAAGATTGCGCATAAATTGCCTTCGACATTTCAATATGCGCAGTTTCATGCCCAAATGTACCTGCCATGCCACAACAGCCAACATTTTGATTGATAAGCGTTTCCCCAAAATAGGCAAAAATTTGCTGCCAATCTTGTGTGGCACTTGGTAATTCAGTCGATTCAGTACAATGTGCAAATAAATGCCATGGCAAGCGGTCAGATTCTACGGCTTTTTTACTGACGTTGAGCGTTTCATTTTGAATGACGGATTTTAACCATTCATGGGCTAATTGCACATGGAAATTCCCTCGTTCTGCTTTGAGAATATCACGATATTCATCGCGATAGAGCAAGGTTAATGCTGGGTCAATCGCCACCATTGGCAGACCTAATTTTGCGACTCGATTTAAGAATTCTGCTTGGTTTTTGGCTGTTTTTGCAAATTGGCTTAAAAATCCTTTAATGTGTTGCGCTTTGCCACTTGGATTAAATGGTAAGACGATTGGGCGGAAACCAATTTTCTCTACAAACTTCACAAAATCGGCTACCACTTTAGCATCGTAAAAAGTCGTGAAGGGATCTTGTACAATTAGTACAGTTTTGCAATTTTCTGCAGAAAATTGACCGCTTGCAGCACGTTGTTCCAACGCTTCTAATGTTTCACCCTGATAGCCAATTGCTACTAATTGCTGGCGCAAATTCGGTACAGATAATGCTGGTAAGTAAGTCATGCCAATGAGTTTATTAGCAGCGACTTCTGCAAGCTGTGTTGTACTAAAGAAGTTAAAAAAGCGCGGGGCTTTCGCCATGATAGGCGCAATAAATTCTAAATTTGATACCACATAGTCTTTTATTGGACGGAAATAGCGCTGATGGTAAAGCTGATTAAATTGGCTGCGGAATGTTGGCACATCAATTTTAATCGGGCATTGGCTTGCGCATGCTTTACATGCCAAGCAAGTATCCATTGCAGCTTTTACTTCATGTGAAAAATCGTATTCTTGCTTTTTCTTCAATGAATGGCGGATTTTGGCAACAAAATCGGTTAGTTTTAACGAATTTTTGCTGGAGTCAAAAATTAACGTTTGTGGATCAACACCTTGCTCGGCTAATAAGCGCAACCATTCTCGAATCATTGCTGCACGCCCTTTAGGAGAAAAAAGACGATTTCCTGAAACTTTCATAGAAGGGCACATTGTGCTGTGAACATCAAAGTTAAAGCATAAGCCGTTTCCGTTACAACTCATCGCGCCTTTAAACTCATCGCGCACCTCAATTGGAATCGTGCGGTCGTAATCTGCGCGCATGGTCGAATCAATTGGATACAGGGTTTCGGCTGAATCTAGCGGCGTACAGATTTTGCCCGGGTTTAAGCGGTTGCTGGGGTCAAAGAGGGTTTTGATTTGGCGTAGTTCTCGCCAAAGCTGCTCGCCAAAGAAGCGCTCACCATAGTAAGAACGCATTCCTTTGCCGTGTTCCCCCCAAATTAAACCACCATATTTGGCAGTCAGTTCGACGACCTGATCTGAAATCATCTTAAAGGTTTTAACTTGTGCTTTATCGCATAAATCCAGCGCAGGGCGAACATGTAAAACTCCTGCATCAACGTGTCCAAACATTCCGTAGGCTAATTGATGACTGTCTAATAATGCACGGAATTCGCTAATGTAATCGGCTAAATGTTCAGGTGGCACGCAAGTGTCTTCAACAAAAGGAATGGGTTTCGCCCAACCTTTAGCATTGCCTAATAATCCCACTGCTTTTTTACGCATTGTGTAAATTTTCTCAATTGAAGCTAAATCATCACAGCATTGGTAACCAATAATGCCTGCTTCATTTCGAGCAATTTTGTCATCAAGCGAACGACATAATTCGGCAACTTGTGCTTCAATTTGAGCAGCATCGTGTCCTGCATATTCGACGATATTGATGCCTAGAATCGGGTTTGCCTCGTCTTCTTTTAATAAGTCTGAAACGGAGTGCCAAATAATGTCTTGTTTAGCCAGATTAAGCACTTTGGAATCGACGGTTTCTACAGATAACGCTTTTGCTTCTAGCATAAAAGGTGCAGCGCGTAATGCAGCATCAAAAGAGTTATATTTAATATTGATTAACGTGCGATATTTTGGAATAGGTAATAAATTTAATTTGGCTTCACAAATAAATGCAAGCGATCCTTCAGAGCCTGTCAAAATACGGGTTAAATTAAATTGACTCTCATCTTCATTAAATACATTTTTTAAATCATAGCCTGTTAAAAAACGATTTAATTGTGGCAAAGAAGAGAGCACTAATGGGCGTAATGTTTTGCAGCGAGAAAATATGGTTTCATGTAATTTTCGCCCGTACTCGGAAAGATTTAATTGGGTTAAATTTGCAGAAAATTGTTCAGAATTGATCGCTTGCGTTTCTAATACCTCTCCGTTAATTAACACAGATTTGAGTCCTAAAACGTGGTCGGAGGTTTTGCCATATTGTAATGAGCCTTGTCCTGAAGCATCAGTGTTAATCATTCCGCCTAATGTAGCACGATTGCTAGTGGATAGTTCAGGAGAGAAGAAGAGACCGTATGGTTTGAGATATTGATTTAATTGATCTTTTACGACACCAGCTTGAACACGAACCCAACGTTCTTCAACATTAAGCTCTAAAATTTGATTCATATGGCGTGAAAGATCAACGATGATATTTTGGTTCAATGATTGCCCGTTAGTGCCCGTTCCACCACCTCTTGGCGTGAACGTTAGCGCGCTAAACTCTGTTTTTTGCGCTAATTTCGTTAAAATTACAACATCAGCGATTGATTTAGGGAAAAGTAAGGCTTGCGGTAATTGCTGATAAACACTGTTATCTGTTGCTAAAGAGAGTCTATCTGAATAGCTAGAGGCGATATCGCCACTGAAATTTTGTGTGCGCAGGCTTTCTAAATAAGCGCTAACTATGGGATCTAAAGATGGTGTTTGCGAGAGTCTAGGTATCATTATATTTATTCCGAATAATAAATTTTGCTAAATATTAACAAGAAAAACGTAGATTGAAAACGAAAGTAAATAAAAGGCTGACTTTTGTCAAAGTTGTCATTTTGAGCTTAAATTTAGTTAAAAAAGACATTTATTTCAGATTTGTTTAGTAAATAACATTGATTTTATGTGATTGGGTACCCATAATAAGAATATTCTTGCTCATACTTTCATTATATGGAGAGTACAAGAATGTGATAGATGGTATATATGCCATTTATTTTTAGTGGCAGAATCTGTCATATAGGTCTCTTTATTCTCTAGTGAGATGGGAGCTTTCAATATTATCAATCTATGAAATATAGAGGATCATCCAAATGAAAAAAACATTAGTTGCATTAGCAGTATTAGCTTCAGCAGCAGCAACCGCAGCACCGCAAGAAAATACTTTCTACGCGGGTGCTAAAGCTGGTTGGGCATCATTTCATGATGGCATCAAACAATTAGATGCAAAAGATGGCGGTAAATACGGCATCAATAAAAACTCTGTAACTTACGGTGTATTTGGTGGTTACCAAATCTTAAACCAAAACAACTTTGGTTTAGCTACAGAAGTAGGTTATGACTATTTTGGTCGTGTTCGTGGTCACCAAAATACTAAAGCTGGTGGTGAGAAACAAACTTTCAAACATTCAGCACATGGCACAACTATTTCTTTAAAACCAAGCTATGAAGTATTACCTAACTTAGATGTTTACGGTAAAGTAGGTATCGCATTAGTAAATAACCGTTACAAAACAGTGAATGTGGTAACTAAAGCGCCAACAAAAACTCACCGTTTCCAAAGTTCTTTAATTTTAGGTGCGGGTGTTGAATATGCAATTCTTCCTGAGTTATCAGCACGTGTTGAATATCAATGGTTAAATAATGCAGGCAAAGCAAGCCAAGCTACTTTAAACCGCATGGGTGCAACAGACTACCGTCCTGATATCAGCTCAGTATCTGCTGGTTTAACATACCGCTTTGGTCAAGGCGCTGCACCAGCACCAGTAGCTGCGCCACAAGTTGAAACTAAAAACTTCGCATTTAGCTCAGATGTATTATTTGCATTTGGTAAAGCAAACTTAAAACCAGCTGCAGCACAAGCATTAGATGCAATGCAATCTGAAATCAATGCTTCAGGTTTAGGTAATGCAGCAATCCAAGTAAATGGTTACACTGACCGTATCGGTAAAGAAGCAGCAAACTTAAAACTTTCACAACGTCGTGCAGAAACAGTAGCGAACTACATCGTTTCTAAAGGCGCACCAGCTGCAAACGTAACTGCAGTAGGTTACGGTGAAGCGAACCCAGTAACTGGCAACACTTGTGATGCAGTTAAAGGTCGTAAAGCGTTAATCGCATGTTTAGCACCAGACCGTCGTGTTGAAGTTCAAGTACAAGGTACTAAAGAAGTAACTATGTAATAGTTAGTTCTTAACGGACTTAGCTAAATAAGAAAAACCCGCATTCTTGCGGGTTTTTCTTTATAATGGAGTTCTATCAGCTGGTTTGAGTGATTTATATCAATAAAACGCCCGAATTTTAATCAAATCAATAAAAATTGTTTGATTTTCGTTTTTTTTGTTTGATAGAATGTAACTGTAATAAGGGCTTTTACATATTTCTCATGTTGAGGAATTGAAAAAGGTAATATTCGGCTCATTATGAGCAGTTTTTAGATGACGAAATTGAAATAGAGGATCATCAAAATGAAAAAATCATTAGTTGCATTAGCAGTATTAGCAGCTTCAGCAGCAGCAACAGCAGCTCCACAAGAAAATACTTTCTACGTTGGTGCTAAAGCAGGTTGGGCGGCATTCCACCACGGCATTAAACAAATCGACGACAAACACGCGACCGATGCTCGTTATAATGCTAACACTAGCAAATTCGGTATCAACCGCAACTCTGTAACTTACGGTGTGTTCGGTGGCTACCAAATCTTAAACCAAAACAATTTTGGTTTAGCAACCGAATTAGGTTATGACTACTACGGTCGTGTTCGTGGTAACGACAGAGTTAACAATAGCGATGTTCGTGCTTACAAACACTCTGCACACGGTCTAAACTTAAGCTTAAAACCAAGCTATGCAGTATTACCTGACTTAGATGTTTACGGTAAAGTAGGTGTTGCATTAGTTCGTAACGACTATAAATTCTACGATGTAACTGGTGCAGGTAATCACTCTAAATACCACAACTTAAAACCATCTTTAACTTTAGGTGGTGGTGTTGAGTATGCAATTCTTCCAGAATTAGCATTCCGTGTTGAATACCAATACTTAAACAAAGCGGGTAACTACTCTAAAGCAGTTCGTAAAGCTGGCGGTCAAGATTTCACTAAATACAGTCCAGATATCCACTCAGTATCTGCTGGTTTAACATACCGCTTTGGTCAAGGTGCTGCTCCAGCACCAGTAGCTGAGCCACAAATCGAAACCAAAAACTTCGCATTTAGCTCAGATGTATTATTTGCATTTGGTAAAGCAAACTTAAAACCAGCTGCAGCACAAGCATTAGATGCAATGCAATCTGAAATCAATGCTTCAGGTTTAGGTAATGCAGCAATCCAAGTAAATGGTTACACTGACCGTATCGGTAAAGAAGCAGCAAACTTAAAACTTTCACAACGTCGTGCAGAAACAGTAGCGAACTACATCGTTTCTAAAGGCGCACCAGCTGCAAACGTAACTGCAGTAGGTTACGGTGAAGCGAACCCAGTAACTGGCAACACTTGTGATGCAGTTAAAGGTCGTAAAGCGTTAATCGCATGTTTAGCACCAGACCGTCGTGTTGAAGTTCAAGTACAAGGTACTAAACAAGTAACTATGTAATAGTTAGTTGCTAAAGAACTTAGCTAAATAAGAAAAACCCGCAGTAATGCGGGTTTTTTTATGCTCTTTTAACCTGAACGCGTTATTATAGAGATCTTCAACGTCGTTTATTTAATCATTAAGGAGAGGCTTATGTTTATCACAAGCTCAGCCATTAAAAATGGTGTATTTGAAGATAAGTATGGAAAAAGAGGGAATCAATTTAGCCCAAATGGTATGCCAACCTATTCTATTCCATTTGAGATTCATCAAGCACCAGAAAACACACAATCTTTTGTTGTAGTACTAGAAGATAAAGATGCAATCACAGCCAGTGGTTTTGTTTGGATTCATTGGTTAATTGCTGATCTTAAACGAACAAAGATTGAAGAAAATGAAAGCCAAACTGCAACCGATTATGCGCAAGGAGCAAATTCTTGGGCGAGTAAATTAGGGCAATTTGATATTCAAGAAGCCTCATTTTATGGAGGAATGGCGCCGCCAAATTGTTTACATCGTTATGAACTGATTGTTTATGCGCTAGATACAGAGCTTAATTTATCGTCTGGCTTCCGTTTTAATGATCTCCATTTTGCGATGCAAGGTCACATTTTAGCTCAAGCTAGCATTATGGGAACTTATGATGTTTAGGTAAGCTAACTAAAAAGGCATACACATAAAGTGTATGCCTTAACGTATTTGATATTTCCTGATTACAGGATATTTTTGAACTGTTCTAATGTAGCTTTTGGCCAAACGCTAGATTGTACTTCACCGATGTGTTGTTTACGAAGTAAGAACATCGCTAGACGAGATTGGCCGATACCACCACCAATAGATAGAGGTAATTTACCGGCAAGTAAATCTTTATGCCAATCCATTTCTAAACGAGATTCATCGCCAGTTAATGAAACTTGTAAGCGTAATGCTTTTTCATCCACACGAATCCCCATTGAAGAGAGCTCAAATGCAGTGCCTAACTGTTCGTTCCAAACTAAGATATCGCCATTTAAGCCTTTGTAGCCGCTTTCAGATTCAGTTGTCCAGTCATCATAATCTGGAGCACGACCATCATGTGGTTTACCATCAGATAATTTGCCACCGATACCAATCAGAAATACGGCACCAAATTCTTTACAGATTGCATTTTCGCGCGCTTTGCTGCTTAAATCTGGATAGCGTTTGACTAAATCTTCACTGTGAACAAAGGTAATTTGTTTTGGTAAGATGGATGGAATATCAAAACGCGCTTCTACTGCTAATTCAGTTAAACGAATCGCTTTATAGATTTCATTCACGGTTTCTTTTAAATATTCAAAGTTACGACGACCAGTCGGAATCACTTTTTCCCAGTCCCATTGGTCAACATAAACTGAGTGGGTTGCATCAAGAGAATCTTCATCTGGGCGTAATGCTTTCATGTGTACGAATAAACCTTCGCCTTCTTGGAAACCAAAGCGCGCAAGGGTATGGCGTTTCCATTTTGCTAAAGAATGAACCACTTCATAAGTCGCGTCCGGAATACATTTCACGTGGACTTGTACTGCTTTTTCAATTCCTGAAAGGTTATCTTGCATGCCGTTGCCGACTTCGCTCAGAATTGGGCCTTGAACTTCAATAATGCCGAGTTTATCAATTAAATATTGGGTAAAAGTGTTTTTAACAAAGCTAATTTCGTTTTGTTGTAAGATAAATGATTTTTTCATTGTTGCTTTCCTTTTGATAATTCATTGTCCATTAAAATGGTATGCACGTAATTTAACGGATTTCTTAAAAAACTCAATAGAAATTCAATAAAACTCTTTTTGTGTTATATAATATCTAAAAATAATTTATATTTTTTATATTTTATTTAAGTTTTTACAAAAGTGGAGGAAAATTTGACCGCTTCTCAACTTAATAAGCCTGTGCTCGATGCGTTAGATCAGCATATTTTACGTTCGCTAATTCAAGATGCTAAAACACCATATGCAGAAATCGCACGACATTATGGGGTGAGTGCTGGGACTATTCATGTGCGTGTGGAGAAAATGCGCCAATCTGGCGTCATTGAAGGAACAAAAATTAAGATTAACGAGCGCAAGCTAGGTTATGACGTTTGCTGTTTTATTGGCATTATTTTGAAATCAGCCAAAGATTATGAACAAGTTATTGCTAAACTGAATGCATTTCCTGAGGTGGTTGAGGCATATTACACCACGGGTAATTATTCGATTTTTATCAAAGTCATGACGCATACCATTGAAGAGCTGCATCAAGTATTAGCGGGTAAGATTCAAAGCATTGATGAAATTCAATCGACTGAAACCTTGATTTCTATGCAGAATCCGATTTTGCGTGATATTCAGCCTTAACAAGCGGTTTATTTTGATGAAAGATTTGCAAATGTTAACTTTTTGTTATTGATAATTGTATTTTAATTTGTATTTGCTATTGATTCTATCGAATCTATCGGCTTTTCAATAAAAAGTGAGGGCGTATAATGATGCCATCAGAAGATGAGAGACTGATAAAACATCAATTCATAACAATAGAGGAAACAAAATATGTCAAAAACAATTATCGGCTTAGATAAAGCACAATCATCAGAATTAGCAGCAAAATTAAATGAGTTATTAGCTACTTACCAAGTTTTTTATACCAATGTACGTGGTTATCACTGGAATATTAAAGGCGTGAATTTCTTTGAATTACATGCAAAATTTGAAGAAATTTATACGGATTTGGTTGAGAAAGTGGATGAAATTGCAGAGCGTATTTTAACTTTAGGCTATACACCGAATAATGCTTATAGCCAATACTTGAAAGTTTCACGTATTCAAGAAGATATCGCTATCAGCACTGCGCAAGATTGCTTAACTGGCACCTTAAAAGGTTTAACTGTGTTACTTGAGCAACAACGTGAAATTTTAAATTTTGCTGGTGAGGCAGAAGATGAAGGTACTGCATCTCAAATGAGCGATTATATTAAAGAGCAAGAAAAATTAGTTTGGATGTTCCAAGCTGCTTGCCAAACTTGCCACGCTTAATCGAAATCAATCCCGCCCCGTGCGGGATTTTTGTTAGATAAAAATATGATCTTCATCACACTTTACAGTTTCGTAGCTTGCGAAGTGTGATGTAACCTTTTATAGTTCCATGCCATAAGTCGGGGTGCCGAAAGGCTGAGATAATACCCGTGAACCTGATTCAGTTAGTACTGACGTAGGAAACTTACACCTTATTTTCAACCGTGCCTGCTTTCCTTTCAGTATGATTTCTTTGGAGGAAAAGCATGTCATTTCATTATTTAGAACAAATCCGTCAAACCAATCCACTCATTCATTGTATTACCAATTATGTTGCTGCAAATTTTACGGCTAATGGATTATTAGCGATCGGCGCATCTCCGTTGATGTCAGCCAATGTGGCTGAAGTTGCAGAGATTCAGCAATTTGCAAAAGGGTTATTGCTTAACATCGGCACACCAAATGGGCCAGAAAACATTGAAGCGATGATTCTTGCAGGCAAAGCGGCAAACAAAGCAGGGATTCCTGTTGTGTTAGACCCCGTGGGAAGTGGCGCAACAAGCTATCGCCGTCAAGTGGTAGAAAAATTGCTATCAGAAGTTAAGTTTGCGTTGATACGTGGAAATGCTGGCGAAATTGCGCCTTTAGCGCAAATTCAGTGGAGATCAAAAGGCGTTGATGCAGGTGCTGGCGAGGCTGACTTAGCTGAAGTAGCGAAACAAGTAGCACAACAATATCACTGTATTGTGGCTATTAGTGGTGAAACTGATTTTGTCAGCGATGGTCAACGGGTTGCGAAAGTCCAAAATGGGACACCGCTATTTCCTAAAATTACTGGTTCTGGCTGTTTGCTCGGTGCAGTCTGTGCTGCCTTTTTAAGTGTTGCACCAGCATCTGCTTATTTTGATGCCGTGGTGGAAGCAACAACGGTATATGCTGTTGCGGGAGAATTCGCTGCCCGTACTTTAAATCGCACACAAACAGGGGCTTTTGCGGTGAAATTTTTAGATCAGTTAGCTGAAATCAACATGACTTTGGCTGAGCAACAAGGGAGAGTCATTTATGCGTAATTATCCTCAAGCTTTAACTATTGCAGGTTCAGATAGTGGTGGCGGTGCTGGGATTCAGGCGGATTTAAAAACCTTCCAAATGCGAAAAGTGTTTGGCACTAGCGTCATTACTGCTGTGACGGCACAAAACAGTACTGGTGTGTTTGATATTCATGCAATTCCGCTTTCAACGATTGAAAGTCAGCTTAAGGGAGTCGCAAGCGATTTTGATATTCGCGCCTTTAAAATTGGCATGTTAGGCACCGCTGAAACAATAGAATGTGTAGCCGCATTCTTGCAAGCTCGTCCATTTGGGCAGTTAGTGCTAGATCCTGTGATGATTGCCAAAGGTGGGCAACCTTTGTTACCCAATAGCGCAGTAGCTGCACTTAAGCAGCATTTGTTGCCATTAGCTGATGTAATTACTCCAAACCTGCCAGAAGCTTATGCGCTCACAGGCGTGGAGATCGTCGATTGCAAAAGTGCGGAAAAATCTGCCCGCTTGTTACAAGCACAAGGGGTGAAAAATGTGGTAATTAAAGGAGGGCATCTACAAGATTCGCATAGTGAGATTTGTTTTGATTATGTATTTAGCGAGTCTGGCGATTTCACTTTACAAAGCCCGCGTTTTGATACTCCGCATACTCATGGCACAGGCTGTACTTTTTCTGCTTGTATCACGGCAGAATTGGCGAAAGGCTACTCATTAGATACCGCAATTCGCACGGCGAAAGCTTATATTACGGCAGCCATTAGCCATCCGTTAAATATTGGACACGGCCATGGGCCGACTAACCATTGGGCATATCAAGATGAATAAAATGAAAACTATTTTGCCAGTCTATTTTATCGCTGGCACGCAAGATGTACGTCATTTAAGTGGCGACCCTGCACAGAATTTATTGTCTGTGCTGAAGCAGGCTTTGGAAGCAGGAATTACTTGTTTTCAATTTCGCGATAAAGGCGAACATTCGTTGGCTAATCAACCTATTGCGCAAAAAGCGCTCGCGCAGCAATGTCAGGCATTATGCCGTACTTTTAATGTACCGTTTGTGATAAACGACGATGTAGCATTAGCACTTGAGTTAGCCGCAGATGGTGTTCATGTGGGGCAAGGTGATATGCCGATAGAAACAGTGCTTGCTCGCACGCAAGGAAAAATGTTCGTAGGGCTTTCAACGCATTCATTAGAACAAGCGCAACTGGCGCAAGCCAATCCTCACATTGACTATATCGGGGTGGGTCCAATTTTTCCAACGCAATCGAAGAAAGACCAAGATCCCGATGTTGGGCTTGATTTTGTCGCCTATTTACGCCAAGCGGGGATAACGAAACCGATTGTCGCAATTGGGGGAGTGAATGCAGAGTCTGCTCCGTGTTTATTAGGCGATGGCGCAGATGGTGTTGCTGTCATTTCAGCTATTGCGCAAGCAAGCGATATTGCTGCAGTCGTTAAGTCATTGAAAGGCTAACAGTGGCAATTTTAGATACAGAAAAGGGGCGGAAATCCGCCCCTGATTGTTTGACAAGCGGTCAATTACAATAAAATATTTGCAAATAATAGACCGAAGGCTAAACAGAATGCCATGCTTAATAAGCCTGGTAACATAAAGCTGTGGTTGAAAATGTATTTACCGATTCTGGTTGTACCGGTGGTATCAAAGTCGATAGATGCAATAATCGGACCATAGTTTGGAACGAAGAAGTAACCATTTACTGCCACAAACACCCCAATTAAAACAGGTGCTGGAATACCTAATGAAATACCAAGTGGGAATAAGGTTGCTACAGTCGCGCCTTGGCTGTTAACTAATACAGAAAGCACAAATAATGCAAAAGCAAACGCCCATGGTGCAGTATGAACTAAACCTTCCACTAAGCCTTTTACTTCAGTCATATGTGCTTGCATTAACGTATCACCTAACCATGCGATACCGAAGATAGCGATTACTGCACGCATCCCTGCATGGAATACAGAACCTTTAGTGATAGCAGTACCATCTGGTTTGCAAGTCATAATAATCAATGCACCGATTGATAACATGATGATTTCAATAGTATGAGCCATACCCATTGGTTTGCCATCAAATACTGGGCGAAGAGAAGGCATTGCACCCATGATTACTACTAATAACGCACCAAATAAGAAGAGTGAAACAGAAACTTTTGCAGTTTTGCTGATTTCGATTTCTTTATTGCTGGTTTGAGAAGCAAAAATATCTGCGTATTTTGGATCGCTTAAACGACGTAAATATTCTGGGTCATCTTTTAATTCTTTCCCCATTTTATTCACAAAAATACATGCAAGGAAAATCCCTAATAATGTAGATGGGATAGTTACCATCAATACATCACCTAAGTGAATACCTTGTGGTTCAAGGAAAGCGACAACTGCTACAACCGCTGCTGCAATAGGACTTGCTACAATCGCAAATTGTGATGCGATTACTGCCATAGAAAGTGGACGTTCTGGACGAATACCATTGTGACGGCTCACTTCAGCGATTACTGGTAATACAGAATAAGCTACGTGACCTGTACCAGCTAATACGGTGAAAGTCCAAGTTACAAGCGGTGCAATAAAGGTAATATATTTCGGATTACGGCGTAAAATGTTGGTTGCGAGTTTGATCATATAATCTAAACCGCCAGCAGCTTGCATCGCTGCAGCTGCAGAAACTACCGCCATAATCATAAACATTACATCAATCGGTAAACCTGCTGGTTTAAGTCCGAACCCGAAGGAGAGAATAGCTAAGCCTAAACCGCCAAAGACCCCTAAACCGATACCACCTGCACGTGCACCGACTAAGATACACAACAGGACGATCGCAAATTGCAAGAGAAACATTCCTGACATTATTTGATTACTCCATTGTAAATTAAAAGAAAAGACCTCATACTTATTGATCATATCAACATTAAAAAAATAAATAAATCTAATCATCAGGATTAGATTTAATAAAAGTCAAAAAATAAGGAAAAATATGCAATTTTCTAAAATGCACGGGCTTGGCAATGATTTCATGGTTATTGACGGCGTCACCCAAAGCGTATTTTTGACCGATGAGCTGATTCGCAAATTAGCCGATCGCCATCGCGGAGTAGGCTTCGACCAGCTGTTATTAGTTGAAGCACCTTACGACCCTGATTTAGATTTCCACTACCGTATTTTTAACGCTGATGGCAGTGAAGTTTCTCAATGTGGCAATGGCGCACGTTGCTTTGCTCGCTTTGTAAGCCTCAAAGGATTAACTGATAAGCAAGATATTAAAGTCAGTACCGCAAATGGCAAAATGGTATTAAGTTTGCAAGAAGACGGACAGGTACGCGTGAACATGGGCAAACCGATTTGGGAACCGGCAAAAGTTCCATTTATTGCCAACAAGTTTGAGAAAAACTACTTGTTGCGTACTGAATTGCAAACCGCGATTTGTGGCGTCGTATCGATGGGAAATCCGCATGCGGTGTTGCAAGTTGAAAATGTGCAAACAGCCCCAGTCAATGAGCTTGGCCCATTATTAGAAAATCATGAACGTTTTCCAGAGCGAGCGAATATTGGCTTTATGCAAGTGGTGAATCGTCATCATATAAAACTACGCGTTTTTGAACGTGGTGCGGGTGAAACACAAGCCTGCGGTAGTGGTGCGTGTGCGGCGGCTGCGGTCGGCATTATGCAAGGCGCATTAGATAGCCCGGTACGCGTAGATTTGCCTGGCGGTACGCTTATGATTGAATGGCAAGGCGAAAGCAGCCCACTTTATATGACAGGTGATGCGGAACATGTTTACGATGGCTTTTTAAAACTCTAATTTATCGGTGACAAGCGGTCTGATTTTTGTCAAATTTTGCAAAAATCAGACCGCTTGTATTATTCAGAAAAAGTGAGATTAAATTATAAAAACATGGTGCTCAAATTTTCGTAAAACCTTGACGAAAATATAGAGAATTTACTATAATACACAACCATTTTTGCAATAGATTGTTGGCTGACGAAAATCGTCAGCCTTTTGTGCTTTATAAAAATCGGCTGATTTTGTCATTTTAATCGCTGATATTTGCAAAATCCTCATCCGATTTAACCGCTTGCAGTAGTGATTTTTGACTGCAAGAGAGGAAGTCGGAAAATGACACTTCGTACCCTTTTAATGCCACTTCCAGCTGAGTCTTCTCATTTGGATTGTGAATCTCAACCATAACAAAAAATCAGAGGCTATCTAACAATGGCATACTCCTATTCCGAGAAAAAGCGTATCCGTAAGAGCTTTGGCAAACGCCCTCAGGTTCTGAACGTACCTTATCTATTAACTCTCCAACTTGATTCTTATGAAAAATTCATTCAGCAAGATCCAGAAGGACTACAAGGTTTAGAAGCGGCATTCCGTTCTGTATTCCCGATTGTAAGTAACAACGGTGCAACAGAATTACAATACGTTTCTTACGAACTTGGCGAGCCAGTATTTGATGTGCGTGAATGTCAAATTCGTGGTACAACCTACGCCGCACCATTACGCGTAAAATTACGTTTAGTGACTTTTGACCGTGAAGCCGCAGCGGGCACGGTAAAAGACATTAAAGAACAAAACGTGTATATGGGCGAAATCCCATTGATGACTGACAACGGTACTTTCGTTATCAACGGTACTGAGCGTGTTATCGTTTCACAATTACACCGTAGTCCGGGTGTGTTCTTTGATTCTGACAAAGGTAAAACCCACTCTTCAGGTAAAGTGCTTTATAACGCACGCATCATTCCTTACCGTGGTTCTTGGTTAGATTTCGAGTTCGATCCGAAAGATAACTTATATGCGCGTATCGACCGTCGTCGTAAGTTACCTTCAACTATTATCCTTCGTGCATTAGGTTATACCACTGAAGAAATCCTTTCGATGTTCTTCGAAAAAGTGAAATTTGAAATTACTGATGATAATAAACTTCAAATGGAACTTGTGCCTGAGCGTTTACGTGGTGAAACCGCGTTATTCGACATTGAAGCAGATGGTAAAGTTTATGTAGAAAAAGGTCGCCGTATTACGGCTAAACACACTCGTGATTTAGCAAAAGCGGGCGTAACCAAAATTGACGTACCAGTTGAATACATCGTTGGCAAAGTGTCTGCTAAAGATTACGTTAATTTAGAAGATGGCGAAATTGTTTGCGCAGCAAATATGGAAATCTCTTTAGAGATGCTAGCAAACCTTGCGCAAGCTGGTTACAAAGAAATCGAAGTGTTATTCACGAATGATTTAGATCACGGCCCATATATTTCTGAAACATTACGCGTTGACCCAACTTATGACCGCTTATCAGCATTAGTGGAAATCTACCGCATGATGCGTCCGGGCGAGCCACCAACAAAAGAAGCGGCAGAAGCGTTATTCGACAATATGTTCTTCTCAGCAGATCGTTATGATTTATCTGCAGTAGGACGTATGAAATTCAACCGTTCTTTAAACATTCCTGAAGGCGAAGGCACTGGCGTATTAAGCAATGAAGACATCATCCGCGTGATGAAAAAACTCATTGAAATCCGTAACGGTCGTGGCGAAGTCGATGATATCGACCACTTAGGTAACCGTCGTATTCGTTCAGTAGGTGAAATGGCTGAAAACCAATTCCGTATTGGTTTAGTGCGTGTAGAACGTGCTGTACGTGAGCGTTTATCTTTAGGCGACTTAGATGGTGTAACTCCACAAGATTTAATCAATGCGAAACCAATTTCAGCAGCAGTGAAAGAGTTCTTTGGCTCATCACAACTTTCGCAATTTATGGATCAAAACAACCCGCTTTCAGAGGTTACCCATAAACGTCGTATTTCAGCATTAGGCCCAGGTGGTTTAACGCGTGAACGTGCAGGCTTTGAGGTTCGAGACGTTCACCCAACTCACTATGGTCGTTTATGTCCGATTGAAACCCCAGAGGGTCCAAACATCGGTTTGATTAACTCACTTTCTGTATATGCGCGTACCAATAACTATGGTTTTTTAGAAACGCCATTCCGTAAAGTAGTAGATGGTCAAGTAACAGAAGATATCGAATACTTATCTGCAATCGAAGAAGGTAACTATGTTATCGCACAGGCGAACTCAAACTTAGATGAGAATTTCCGCTTTACCGATACTTATGTCACTTGTCGTGAGCAAGGTGAATCAGGTTTATACAAACCGGAAGAAGTTCACTATATGGATATCTCAACCCAACAAGTGGTTTCTGTGGCAGCGGCGCTTATCCCATTCTTAGAGCACGACGATGCGAACCGTGCGTTAATGGGTGCGAACATGCAACGTCAAGCTGTTCCAACATTACGTGCGGACAAACCATTAGTTGGTACTGGTATGGAAAAACCAATCGCACTTGACTCAGGTGTAGCGGTTGTTGCTAAACGTGGTGGTACAGTTCAATACGTTGATGCTTCACGTATCGTGGTGAAAGTTAACGAAGATGAAACCATTCCGGGCGAAGCAGGTATCGATATTTATAACTTAATTAAATATACCCGCTCAAACCAAAATACTTGTATCAACCAAATTCCTTGTGTGAATTTAGGTGAGCCAGTAGCACGTGGTGAAATCTTAGCTGATGGTCCTTCAACAGACTTAGGTGAGTTAGCATTAGGTCAAAACATCCGCGTGGCGTTCATGCCTTGGAATGGTTATAACTTCGAAGACTCAATGTTAGTGTCTGAGCGTGTAGTTCAAGAAGACCGTTTTACCACCATCCACATCCAAGAGTTATCTTGTGTGGCGCGTGATACCAAATTAGGTTCGGAAGAAATCACCGCAGATATTCCAAACGTGGGTGAATCTGCGTTAAGCAAATTAGATGAATCAGGTATCGTTTACGTTGGTGCAGAAGTTAAAGGTGGCGACATCTTAGTTGGTAAAGTAACACCAAAAGGTGAAACCCAATTAACCCCAGAAGAGAAACTTTTACGTGCAATCTTCGGTGAAAAAGCATCTGATGTAAAAGACTCTTCATTACGTGTACCAAATGGCACATCAGGTACGGTTATTGATGTTCAAGTCTTCACTCGTGATGGCGTACAAAAAGATAAACGTGCGTTAGAAATCGAAGAAATGCAACTTCGTGAAGCGAAGAAAGATTTAACTGAAGAGTTAGAAATTTTAGAAGCTGGTTTATTTACCCGTGTACGTAGCCTCTTAGTAGAAGGTGGCGTTTCAGAAGCGGAATTAGATAAAGTTAACCGTGAAAAATGGTTAGAACAAACGCTTGAAGATGAAGCGAAACAAAACCAACTTGAACAACTTGCAGAACAACACGAAGAGTTACGTAAAGAATTTGAGCGCAAACTTGAAATCAAACGTAACAAGATTATCCAAGGCGACGATTTAGCGCCGGGCGTGTTGAAAGTTGTAAAAGTTTACCTTGCGGTGAAACGTCAAATTCAGCCAGGGGATAAAATGGCGGGTCGTCACGGTAACAAAGGGGTTATCTCAAAAATTAATCCAGTTGAAGATATGCCGTATGACGAAAACGGTCAACCAGTTGAGATCGTATTGAACCCACTGGGCGTTCCATCTCGTATGAACATCGGTCAGATTTTAGAAACCCACTTAGGCTTAGCAGCAAAAGGTATCGGTGACCAAATCAATGCGATGATCAAACAGCAACAATCAGTGGCGAAATTACGTGAATATATCCAAAAAGCGTACGATTTAGGTCACGGTTCACAAAGTGTTGATTTAAGCACGTTTACTGATGAAGAAGTGATGCGCTTAGCAGAAAACCTCCGTAAAGGTTTACCGCTTGCAACACCAGTATTTGATGGTGCACATGAAAGCGAAATCAAAGGCTTATTAGAGTTAGGTGGCTTACCAACTTCAGGTCAAATTACCTTATTTGACGGGCGTACCGGTGAGAAATTCGAGCGTCCAGTAACAGTAGGTTACATGTATATGCTCAAATTGAACCACTTAGTTGATGACAAAATGCATGCTCGTTCAACAGGTTCTTATAGTCTTGTTACTCAGCAACCGCTTGGTGGTAAAGCACAATTCGGTGGTCAGCGTTTCGGTGAGATGGAGGTTTGGGCATTAGAAGCATATGGTGCTGCTTACACACTTCAAGAAATGTTAACCGTGAAATCGGATGACGTGAACGGTCGTACGAAGATGTATAAAAACATCGTAGATGGTACGCACTATATGGAACCAGGTATTCCAGAATCGTTCAACGTAATCACCAAAGAAATCCGTGCATTAGCGATTGATATGGAATTGGATGAGGCGTAATTAGAGATTAACGGAGAAAGAAAAGCGCCCTTCTTTAGCAAAGAGGGGCTGTGGGAGATTTAATAGCAATGTGAAATTTCCCAATGTACTCCGTTTTGATTACTGCCAAATCTCCCCTAACTCCTCTTTACTAAAGAGGGGGACTGGAACAAGCAGTCAAATTTGCAAAAAATTTTACAAATCGAACCGCTTGCAATCGAAAAAATTTTATAAGGTGGGCGAAGCCTGCCAAGCAAAACAACCTCAAACTAGGGGCAAAAAGTGAAAGACTTAGTTAAGTTTTTAAAAGCACAATCTAAATCAAACGATGATTTTGATGTAATTAAAATTGGTTTAGCCTCACCAGATAAGATCCGTTCTTGGTCTTTCGGTGAAGTAAAAAAACCAGAAACCATCAACTACCGTACCTTCAAACCTGAGCGTGATGGTCTTTTCTGTGCGCGTATTTTCGGGCCGGTAAAAGATTACGAATGTTTATGTGGTAAATATAAACGCTTAAAACACCGTGGCGTAATTTGTGAAAAATGTGGTGTTGAAGTTACTCAAACTAAAGTTCGTCGTGATCGTATGGGTCATATCGAATTAGCTTGCCCAGTTGCGCATATTTGGTTCTTAAAATCATTACCGTCCCGTATCGGTTTGATTTTAGATATGCCATTGCGTGATATTGAACGCGTACTTTATTTCGAAAGCTATGTAGTGACCGAACCAGGCATGACCGATCTTGAAAAAGGTCAGTTATTAACTGAAGAACAGTTCATGGACGCAGAAGAGCGTTGGGGTGATGAATTCGAAGCGAAAATGGGTGCAGAAGGTATCCAAGCATTATTACGCGACATGGATTTAGAACACCAATGCGAAGTGATGCGCGAAGAGTTACAAGAAACTAACTCTGAAACCAAACGTAAAAAAATCACGAAACGCTTAAAATTATTAGAAGCTTTCCAACAATCTGGCAACAAACCAGAGTGGATGGTAATGACTGTATTACCAGTGCTTCCACCAGATTTACGTCCATTAGTGCCACTTGATGGTGGTCGTTTCGCAACTTCAGACTTAAACGATTTATACCGTCGTGTGATCAACCGTAATAACCGTTTAAAACGCTTATTAGATTTAGTAGCGCCGGATATCATCGTACGTAACGAAAAACGTATGTTACAAGAGTCTGTAGATGCATTATTAGATAACGGTCGTCGTGGTCGTGCAATTACCGGTTCTAACAAACGTCCATTAAAATCTTTGGCAGATATGATCAAAGGTAAACAAGGTCGTTTCCGTCAAAACTTATTAGGTAAACGTGTTGACTATTCAGGCCGTTCGGTAATTACCGTAGGTCCATACTTACGTCTTCACCAATGTGGTTTACCGAAAAAAATGGCATTGGAATTATTCCGTCCATTTATTTATTCAAAATTAGAATCTCGTGGCATTGCATCAACAATTAAAGCTGCGAAGAAAATGGTTGAGCGCGAAGAGCCGATCGTATGGGATATTCTTGCAGAAGTTATCCGCGAACACCCAATTTTATTAAACCGTGCGCCAACGCTTCACCGTTTAGGTATTCAAGCGTTTGAACCGATTCTTATCGAAGGTAAAGCAATCCAGTTACACCCACTTGTTTGTGCGGCGTTCAACGCGGACTTCGATGGTGACCAAATGGCGGTTCACGTACCATTAACACTTGAAGCACAGTTAGAAGCACGTGCGTTAATGATGTCAACTAACAACGTACTTTCTCCAGCGAGTGGTGACCCGATCATCGTTCCATCTCAAGACGTTGTATTAGGTTTGTACTACATGACGCGTGAGAAAGTGAATGCGAAAGGCGAAGGCATGTACTTCTTAGACCCACGCGAAGCTGAAAAAGCTTACCGCACTGGTCAAGCAGAATTACACGCACGTGTTAAAGTTCGTGTGACTGAATATGAGAAAAATGAAGCAGGCGAATTTGAGCCAAAAACTTCATTAGTGGATACCACGGTAGGTCGTGCCATTTTATGGATGATCGCACCAAAAGGTATGCCATATAAACTCTTTAACCAAACATTAGGTAAAAAAGCGATCTCTAAATTGATCAACGAATGTTACCGTCGTTTAGGCTTAAAAGAGTCTGTATTATTAGCTGACCATGTTATGTACACTGGTTTTGCATACGCGGCACGTTCTGGTGCATCTGTTGGTATCAACGATATGGTGATTCCGGCACAAAAAGAAGAAATTATTCGCGCAGCAGAAGCAGAAGTTGCAGAGATCCAAGAGCAATTTAACTCGGGTCTTGTGACGGCAGGTGAGCGTTATAACAAAGTGATCGATATTTGGGCTGCAGCAAACGAACGCGTTGCAAAAGCGATGATGGAAAACCTTTCTACGGAAGAAGTGGTTAACCGTGAAGGTAACTTAGAGAAACAAGCCTCTTTCAACAGCATCTTTATGATGGCGGATTCAGGTGCGCGTGGTTCTGCGGCACAGATTCGTCAGTTAGCAGGTATGCGTGGCTTGATGGCACGTCCAGATGGTTCGATCATCGAAACGCCAATCACGGCGAACTTCCGTGAAGGCTTGAACGTTCTTCAGTACTTTATTTCAACCCACGGTGCGCGTAAAGGTCTTGCCGATACCGCATTAAAAACAGCGAACTCAGGTTACTTAACCCGTCGTTTAGTTGACGTGGCACAAGACTTAGTTATCATCGCTGATGACTGTGGTACATCTGAAGGTATCGTGATGACACCTCACATTGAAGGTGGCGACGAGAAAGTGCCATTACGCGAACTTGTATTAGGTCGTGTAGCAGCAGAAGATGTATTAAAACCGGGTACAAATGAAGTGTTAATCGCACGTAACACATTAATTGATGAAAAATTATGTGACGTGATCGATGAAAACTCTGTAGATAGCATCAAAGTACGTTCTGTTGTAACTTGTGATACTGACTTTGGTGTGTGTGCGAAATGTTACGGTCGTGACCTTGCACGCGGTCACTTAATCAACCAAGGTGAAGCAGTAGGGGTTATCGCGGCACAATCAATCGGTGAGCCGGGTACACAGTTAACCATGCGTACGTTCCACATCGGTGGTGCAGCATCTGCAGCAGCGAAAGAATCTAGCGTACAAGTGAAAAACAACGGTACGATTAAGTTAAGCAATGCGAAATTCGTTACAAACAAAGACGGTAAGTTGGTATTAACTTCACGTAATACTGAATTAACTGTTATCGATACTTTCGGTCGTACTAAAGAAAACTATAAAGTGCCTTACGGTGCAGTGTTATCGAAAAATGATGGCGCAGAAGTAACCGTTGGTGAAATCGTTGCAAACTGGGATCCGCATACCATGCCGGTTATCTCAGAGGTGGCAGGTCGCATCCAATTTAGTGACATCGTAGATGGCTTAACCGTTACGCGTCAAACAGATGAATTAACTGGTTTATCATCAATCGTTGTTCAAGATGTGGGTGAACGTGCAACAGCAGGTAAAGACTTACGTCCAGCATTACGCTTAGTGGATAGCAATGGTAATGACATCTTAATTCCAGGTACCGATGTTCCAGCGCAATACTTCTTACCAGGTAAAGCGATTGTGACGTTAGATGATGGTGTTGAGATTGGTGTGGGTGAGGCGTTAGCGCGTATTCCACAAGAGTCTGTAGGTACCAAAGATATTACCGGTGGTCTTCCACGCGTGGCAGACTTATTCGAAGCACGTAAACCGAAAGAGCCAGCAATCTTGGCGGAAATCTCAGGTATCGTTTCATTTGGTAAAGAAACCAAAGGTAAACGTCGCTTAGTGATTACTCCAGCAGAAGGCGAAGCATACGAAGAAATGATTCCAAAATGGCGTCAGCTCAACGTATTCGAAGGCGAAATGGTACAACGTGGTGATGTGATTTCAGATGGTGCAGAAACACCACATGATATCTTACGCTTACGTGGCGTACACGCAGTAACCGACTACATCGTTAACGAAGTCCAAGAAGTTTACCGCTTACAAGGGGTAAAAATTAACGATAAACATATCGAAGTTATCGTTCGCCAAATGTTACGTAAAGCCGTTATCACTAACGCTTACGACAGCGAATTCCTTGAAGGGGAACAAGTTGAAGTGGCACGCGTGAAAATTGCAAACCGCAAACGTGCAGAAGAAGGCAAACCATTGGTAGAGTTTGAACGTGAATTGCTTGGTATTACCAAAGCATCACTTGCAACTGAGTCATTTATCTCAGCGGCATCGTTCCAAGAAACTACCCGTGTGTTAACTGAAGCAGCGGTGGCAGGTAAACAAGACGAATTACGTGGCTTGAAAGAGAACGTTATCGTAGGTCGTTTAATCCCAGCTGGTACTGGTTTTGCATATCACAAAGCGCGTGCAGAAAAACGTGCCGCGGCAGCAGTAGGACAAGCGGTTGATTTTGCAGAAACTTTTGCAAATCCAACCAACAGCTTTGCTACTGATGCTGACATCGAAGCCGAATTTGAATTCGTTGCGGATGATGCAACCCAAAGCCTTGCTGCGTTATTAAACGCAGAAATGGAATCGGAAGAGTAATCTATAAGGTGGACTAAAAGCCCACCGTTAAGAGATAGAAAAGCCCTCAGAGCTTAAAGTCCTGAGGGCTTTGTCCTATATGCCTTATAAGAGTGAGCATAAGTCGGAATAATAGTCTATACGTTCATTATCTATTTCTAGGGTTTTATCTAGTAGTATAAAACTAGTTGAGATTAGATTATCTAATGGTAGACTTTTAAATAAACAGCGATGTCGTATAAATTGGCTGATTAGACTTACTAAAAAATGTCCTTTAATAAAGTGAAAAGGAACTTTCTCTATATTAGATATGTTTTCTTTTATGTAGTGTTCATTATTTATCGTGTTTTCTATAAACATTGATATTTTTTGATTATCTAATTCATTAGAGTTCCTCTTAAGAAATCTATCACATGAATTACCTAGTACCTGAATACCTCTTTGCTCAAATTGAAGAATAATATCTAGCTTAATTAATTCCTGTAATTGATCGTGTATGTTTTGTGACCAGATGTTAATTTCCTTCTTGGATATTTTCCCTCTAGAGTAGTTTTCAATTATTAAATCTAAAGCAATTTTAGAGAATAAACAATTTTCAATAGAATGCCCATAGGTATATAGGATATTCTTATGAGATGTTTTTTTATTGTGATATTCTAAATAATCAGAATCTCGAGCAACTATAATAGAATTATTTAACTTACCTGATTTTATTTGCTCGATTTTTTCATCTAGAATACTACATCCCGTGATATTTTCCTCATATCTAAAGCTGAAAGTTTTTCTTTTAGAGAATATAGAGAATATTTTTCCCCAAAAGAATTCATCATTTTTATCCTCAACATAAACGATATAATCTGTTTCAGTAAATTCGGATAAGCTATTTTCTGCATCGAGAGAGTATTCTAAATCATCTTTCATGTATAAAGCCTGTCAATTCACGAATGTCATTCATCTTAATAATTTTACTTTTATGTTTACCTGCGATTTCAGGTGAATGTGTTGCAACAATTATCTGAGCATTGGGATTTAAAGCTAAAACAGAAGAAATAATTTCTCTTTGCCATTCGATATGTAAAGATATTTCTGGCTCATCAGCAAGAAAGATACAACGCTCTTTTCTTTGTAATAATGTTTCGATTAGTAATATTAATAATTGTTTTTCTCCAGAGGATAGCTTAAATAGTGATATTGGCATTTTATCATTTTTAACAAAGTTTAATTCTCCTTTGTTTAGCTTGAAACGTTTATCTGTAAATTTAGATAGAGTGTCTAAAAATAAGTTATTGTTAGAAAATATTTTCTCATTTTTTGCCTCTGCTTCACTAGATAATTCTATGATTTTATCAAATATTTGTTTTGTTATAATTGCTTGGGATGGAATTTCAAAATCATCATTAATCCCGCTTTTTTTCTTAAACAATTCTATTGTTTCAATTTCATCAAAAACGGTATTAATGTAATTGTCTATTTTATGTTCTGTATCCTTGTCATTGAATCCAAAACGCTTATAAGTTCTTTTTAATTTTTGTCTTTCACTTTCCTTATTAGCAATACGTTTAATTGCCCTTTTATTGGTGTCTAGAAGAGATAATAGAACGTCTTTTTGTAGTTGCTCTGATATGGTTTGAGACTGTTGAGTAAGTTCAAGTTGATATTTACTAAATTGAGATAGTAATTCATCTAAATAGTAATCTACGGATGATGAAATTCCTTTTTTGTATAATTCATTTTTGTCTCTTTCGTATTTATAATTGTTTTTATTTCTATAGACTGATAGAGAATATAATTTTACATATTGATTCATATGTTCTTGTAAGTCGATATAACGCTCTTGCATCCTTTTTCGAATAAATAGACTTCTTCCCTCACTAAGGATTGGAAGTGTATATTCTCTACTATCTATTTTATATGTGATTGTTGGTATTCTTTCTTCATCTAAGTCATTCTTTATAATTTGTATAAATGCAGTTCTATGGGTGTTTTCTAATGTTATATTTATTTCTTGAAATTCACTTTCACTTAATTCAAGCATGTCAATAGATAAAGCAGCATGTAGAATGTTCATAAAAGTAGTTTTTCCAGATCCGTTTCTACCTATAATAATATTAATATCATCATTGAATTTATTATTACAAGTATATTCTTCCCAGAATCCTAAAATTTTTATAGATGTAATTTTATAATCAGACATACTATATCTCCATAATATAAACTTTTATTTATTATATCATTTAAATAATATTTAGACAGTGTTTAATATAATCTAGTCTAGTCATCCCAACTTATTTTGCCAATCCTCTGAACCTCTTTTATATTATGGTTTACCAACACAGCATTTATTGCCAAAGCATGACAGGCAATCCATAAGTCATTACTGCCAATCAGTGTACCTTGCTGTTTTAAGATATTCGCACATTTCGATATCTTGGATAAACAACAGGAATACGTTGCGTGATTTTGTTGATTTTCTCTAGTGCTTTTTCAGGGTTCGCACTACCATTCGCACCTTTAAGTAACTCGGCATAAGTCACAAAACTCATCACTAGTTGATCTGAGGAATTAGTTGAGCCACTTTTTGTGTAACTGAAAGCAGTCTATTTTTCATTAAATAAATCAAAATATTGGTATCAAGTATATAAATCATAGTGAACCACGCTCCTGTGGTGGCGCAAGATCTCGATTTTCTAACGCCTTAATAAAATCTTCATCAAATCCTTCAAATAAAGCCAAAAATTCCATATCTGCTTTAGGTTTAAACGGTCTTAAAATAATATCGCCATTTTCCCCATGTAGAATTTCTACAGTATCCACATCGAAACGAAAATCGACAGGAATTCTCACTGCTTGGCTGTTGCCACTTTGAAAAACTTTTGTCATCATAGCATATACTCCGTATATATTTATTTTTATCAGTATATACAATATAGCGCGATTTTATAAAAAATAGTCAATATTATAATTCTTGTAATTTAAAATACAGGAGGCTTCTATGTCCATCTCAACCAATTTCTCCCGTCTCCCAAATATGCCTATCACCTCCGCAGTTCTAACCCAGCTTGCAGAGCAACACTACCACGCGTATTTATCTGCTGAACAGGTCAAAACACTTTGTGAGCAATTTCAACTTTCTCAAATTGACTTTGCTTTAGCTTGTTTACCCGTTGCAGCGTGTTATTCCAAAGCGCCAATTTCTGAATTTTATGTAGGGGCGATTGCTATTGGCGAGTCTGGAAATTTTTATTTTGGGGCGAATCAAGAATTTGAAAGCGTCTCTATTGGGCAAACTGTTCATGCTGAACAATCTGCTCTGATGCACGCTTGGCAGATGGGTGAGAAGCGTATTACAGATGTGGTAGTCAATTACACGCCATGTGGGCATTGTCGCCAGTTTATGAATGAGCTAAATTCAGCACCAACATTGCGAATTCATTTGCCGCATAGTCAAAATAATGCGCTACATAGCTATTTGCCAGATGCGTTTGGCCCTCGTAATTTGAATATTACCGATTGTTTATTTGATGGGCCAACTCCAACAACACAACCTGCTAATTTGACGGAAGCAGCGATTGAGGCGGCTCGTTCAAGTTATGCGCCTTATAGTCATTTACAAAGCGCTGTTGCGTTACAAGCCGGGGAGCGTATTATTACAGGACGTTATGCGGAAAATGCGGCGTTTAACCCAAGTATGCTGCCGCTGCAAAATGCGCTGAATTTCTACCGCTTGCAAGGGGAAACAGCGCCGATCTCGCGAGTTGTGTTGGCAGAAAATCAGTCAAAATTAAGCACGAAAGAGAGTACTTTTGCATTGGTGAAAGCAGAATTAGGCTTAGAAGCGGAATACATTGCTTTTTAATTCTTTTACAAGAAATTAACGAAATCAGACCGCTTGCATTGTAAGCAAGTCTGAATTTCTGTATAATCTCTATCCTTTTGGTAAATGAATTCGCAAATTTCTGGAGAAGAACATGGCTCGTGTGACTGTTCAAGAAGCCGCTGAAGTAATCGGCAACCGTTTTGACTTAATTTTAATTGCAGCGCGTCGCGCAAGACAACTTCAACTTCACGTTCGTGAGCCGTTGGTGGATGAAGAAAATGATAAACCAACGGTCATTGCGTTACGTGAGATCGAACAACGCTTAATTAACCGTGAGATTATGGATCAAATCGAAAATAACGATGCGATTCAACAAGATATTGCAGAAAAAGAAGCGATTTCTTTCCTAGCGGATGTTCAAGCGAACGCTGAGTAAATTATATTTCATCAAAAATATTGATAATGGACAATAAATAGTCTTGCAAGCGGTCGGAATTTCCGTCAAATTTGCGACATTGATTGTCCATTTTTTTATCTTATAAGAAGTAAGAAGGTGTCCCGTGTATCTTTTCGAACCTTTAGAACGCATTATTAAAGGCTATTTGCCAGCAGAAAAAATTGAGTTAGTCAGACGTGCTTTTGTCATTGCGCGTGATGCACACGAAGGGCAAACTCGTTCAAGTGGTGAGCCATATATTACTCATCCGGTGGCGGTAGCATGCATTATTGCAGAAATGAAGCTTGACCATGAGGCGGTAATGGCGGCACTTTTGCATGATGTGATTGAAGATACACCTTACACTGAAGAACAGTTGGCGAACGAATTTGGTTCAAGCGTGGCGGATATTGTGCAAGGCGTGTCGAAATTAGATAAGCTAAAATTCCGAACACGCCAAGAAGCACAGGTAGAAAACTTCCGTAAGATGATTTTGGCGATGACCAAAGATATTCGTGTGGTGCTGATTAAGCTCGCAGACCGCACGCATAATATGCGCACATTAGGTTCATTACGTCCAGATAAACGCCGCCGTATCGCTAAAGAGACTTTAGAAATTTATAGTCCATTAGCGCATCGTTTAGGTATTGAACATATTAAAAACGAGTTGGAAAACCTCTGTTTGCAGGCAATTTATCCGCATCGTTATAACATCTTAAAAACGGGAATTGAGATGGCGCGTAGTTCGCGTCAAGATTTGATTGCGAAAATCACCCATGAAATTGAGAGCCGCCTTGCAGAAGTGGGTATTCCTGCACGAGTGTATGGACGTGAAAAACATCTCTATGCGCTTTATCAAAAAATGCTACGTAAAGAGCAGCATTTCCACTCGATTTTAGATATTTACGCTTTCCGTATTGTGGTGGATACCGTCGATAATTGCTACCGCGTGCTTGGACAAATGCATGCATTGTATAAACCACGTCCTTACCAAGTAAAAGATTATATTGCAGTGCCGAAAACTAACGGATATCAGTCTTTGCAGACTTCAATGATTGGGCACAAAGGTGTGCCGATTGAAGTGCATATTCGCACCGAAGAGATGGATCAAATGGCTGAACTGGGTGTGGCAGCATTCTGGCAATATTCGGAAGATAAATCGCATTCAACCAGTGTACAACAACGTGCGCAACGCTGGTTACAAAGCATTGTTGAATTACAACAAAGCGCGGGTAATACCGAAGAATTTATCGAGAGTGTGAAATCTGATTTATTCTCAAACGATATTTATGTCTTTACACCAAAAGGTCGAATCGTTGAATTACCAGCACGTGCAACAGCATTAGATTTTGCTTATGCAGTACATTCAGATATTGGCGATTGTTGTGTGGGGGCGATTGTTGATCATGCGCCTTATCCAATTTCTCAACCGTTACAATCAGGACAAACCGTAGAGATTTTAACCGAGCCAGGGAAGCATCCACATCCGTCTTGGTTGAAATTTGTGGTAAGTAGTAAAGCAAAAGCGAAAATCCGCCAAGCACTTAAACATAATGGTGAATGGTTGGAAGACGAGCAAGCGGTCGAAAAACCGGAATTTATTGAAACGAATATTGTATTGGAAATTAAAGATCAGCCGGGAGTATTGGCAAGTCTTACCAACACTATTGCGGCTTCAAACAGCAACATTGGTGAAGTGGTTAGTCGCCCAATGGAAAACGGAAATTATAAAGTGAGCCTCCGTATTGCTGTAACTGACAATGCGCATTTATATGTGGTTATTCAAAAATTGGCAAAATTAAGCGGTGTAGTAAAAGTCTCAAAAGCTTGATTAAAATTGGATTAAATAGATAAAAAATGGCAAGTGGAAACACTTGCCATTTTGTTTTTTTGAATTTCGAATTATTCTGCTTTTTTTCGACCTACGCTGAATAATAAAATCATTATGAGGCTTAATATAAAGCCAGCACCGGCACCACCGCCAATCCATTTAATATAATCAAACGGGACAGCCTCAATTTTAGGCATTTGTACAAAACGGAATGCGACTAACTGATTATCAAGCGGAGAAACAGATTGCATCATTTTCAATTTGTTTTCCCATGAAGCGTCAATTTTAGATTCAGCTGCAGCTTTGACTTGTTGGAAAAGTGCTTTCCATTTCGCCACTAAATCTTGGTTGAGCTTCTCTTTGGTTTTCGTGTTAATAAAACGAATGTAATCCCCAATTAAACTTTCAGCTTGTAGCGCATTTAGTGAGCTAACACTGAGCGTGTCATTTGTAAAAGAAATAGATTTTTCGACCGCTTGTACTAATGTAGCAACCGATTTATTTTCTAATGCAGCTTGTTGTTTGATTGGTTCATATTGCGTTAAAAATTCCTGACGAAGTTGAGCGTCATTTACCATCTTCTGGAATTCGGCATAACTTTGCGCGCCAGTTTGAGCCTCAATTTTACTTAAATCGGCGGCATTTTCTGCACCGCTGACTAAACTATAAGTCGATGATAAAGAAAGATAATTACCAAGTTCAGCGGTTTTTGGTGCTTCAAATTTAGTCACGGCTTGCCATTGTGTAGGTAAAATAAGGCTTGCACCGTATCCCACACCAGCACCTACTGCGGTAAGTAATAAAATGGCAAAAAATTGACGAAACATAATTTAATTCTCCTGAATTTGTTTTTTTCTTGCGCGGCGTTTCATACGGCGCACAAAACGAGTAATTTTCCAAGCGCGAACGATAGAGTAAGCATAAAGGAAGAACAGTAAAATGAAGCCTAATACCATCATCGATTGGCTCCAGTAATAAATTTCACCCATAACACCAATGGTTGCACAAATGGCGGCCCAGAAAACAATCACGGCAAGCGCTTGGCGTGAAGTCAATCCCGCGCGCATCAATAGGTGGTGTAAGTGCAAGCGGTCTGGTCTGAATGGGCTTTTACCTTTTTTAAGACGGCGGAAAATCACCGCAACCATATCAATTAGAGGCACAGCAATGAGCCAGAGTCCAGTGATTGGGCTAATGGCATGACCTTGACCTTGAGTGCTTAATAGCAACATCCAAATAATAGTAAAGCCGATTAAAGTACTTCCCGAGTCTCCCATAAACACTTTCCATTTTGCACCGAAAACGCTGAGGTTAAACATTGCATAAGGAATGAGTGTAAGGATAATTGCTAAACACCAGTAAGCGATAGCATGTTCTTGGTTTATCCACATCAGCGCACCAATACCAGCAAAGCTCACGCTAGATAGACCGGCTAATAAACCATCAATACCATCGACCATATTAAAGGCGTTAATTACGCCAATAGTGATGAATACCGTAAAAATTAGGCTGAAAAAGCCAAGTTTAATGCTAAAAGGTGCGATAATCTGCCCAAGGCTTTCGAGTTCCAGACCACTATAAATCATAGCGCCTGCAAGTATGGCTTGGATACCTGCACGTAGTGCGGGGCTGATGTCAAAACGGTCGTCAAGTACACCGATAATCAGCAAAATGGTCATAGAAAGCAGGTAAAGTCCAGGCAGCGGAAGCGTGTCGGCTTGGAATGCATAAAAAGTAAGAGTGCCAAGAAACAGCGCAATGCCCCCAATGAGGGGAATAAAACCTTGGTGGCGTTTACGAAAGTTTGGTTTGTCAATCAATCCAACTTTTTCGGCAACGGGACGCATAAAAATTAAAGTCGCAAAAGAAACGACGACTACCGCTAAAAAAGTGAGCCACATATTCCGTTTTTCTCATTAATGATTATTATGAAAATAGGGCGTCCAGCATAGCATAAAGGGCAAAATTTAAAAAATTCTTTTAGGCAAATTATAGGCTTTTACGTAAAATAGCGGTTAAATTTTAAGATTATTTTGCAAAGGGAAAATTATGTCAAAATCAGCACAACTATTTGAAAAAGCACAAAAAGTCATTCCTGGTGGAGTAAATTCACCTGTACGTGCATTTAAAGGCGTCGGTGGCACACCTGTTTTTATTGAAAAAGCAGAAGGTGCTTATATTACCGATAGCGATGGTAAAAAATATATCGATTATGTTGGTTCATGGGGCCCAATGGTGTTAGGGCATAACCATCCGGCAATTATTGATGCGGTTTTAAAAGCTGTGCCAAATGGCTTAAGTTTTGGGGCACCAACAGAAAGTGAAATTACCTTAGCAGAATTGGTCTGCAAATTAGTGCCATCTATTGAATTAGTTCGTATGGTTAGTTCAGGAACTGAAGCCACAATGTCAGCCATTCGTCTTGCTCGTGGTTATACAGGGCGCGATAAAATCATTAAGTTTGAAGGGTGTTACCACGGGCATTCAGATTCTTTATTAGTAAAAGCAGGTTCTGGTGCTTTAACATTAGGTCAACCAAGTGGCCCGGGTGTGCCAGCAGATTTTGCTAAACATACTTTAACTTGTACCTATAACGATTTAGATTCAGTTAAACAGGCATTTGAACAATATCCGAATGACATTGCTTGTTTGATTATTGAACCTGTGGCGGGCAATATGAACTGTATTCCACCAAAAGCAGGATTCTTACAAGGCGTGCGTGAGTTATGTGATCAATATGGTGCCGTTTTTATTATTGATGAAGTGATGACTGGTTTCCGCGTGGCATTAGGTGGCGCACAATCTTATTATGGCGTGAAACCAGATTTAACTACGTTAGGCAAAATTATCGGCGGCGGTATGCCAGTAGGCGCTTTCGGCGGTAAAAAAGAGATTATGGAATTTATCGCGCCAACGGGGCCGGTTTATCAAGCGGGTACACTTTCAGGCAACCCAATTGCAATGGCAGCAGGTTTGGCATGTTTAACGGAATTATCAAAAGCAGGCAATGAAGAAAAATTGGCTGCTCAAACTAAAACCTTAGCTGAAGGATTAAAAGCTTTAGCAGACAAACATGGTGTGCCATTTACTGTGCAATATGTTGGCGGAATGTTTGGTTTGTTCTTTACAGAACAACAAGAAATTACGGATTTCCAATCTGTGATGAAATGCGATGCTGCAAAATTTAACCGTTTCTTCCACTTAATGTTAGAGCAAGGTGTTTATTTAGCACCATCTGCTTTTGAAGCGGGCTTTATGTCGCTTGCGCATACAGATGCAGACATTCAAGCGACTCTAGAGGCGGCGGATCGCGCATTTGCACAGTTGAAATAACGACAAGCGGTTGAATTTTGTAGAAGTTTTGCAAAATAAAATCGTGATGTGAACCGAAAATCTCCATTGAATCTTAATTTAATGGAGATTTTATTTTTTAAAAGTTGTCGAATATGGCAGTTTACTTCAAGTTTTCTCCAAAAATTGCTTAGTTTTTGTTACAATTCTCCCCATTTACGATTTTAAATAGATTGACAGAAATTATGACGAATATCAGTACTTTTAACCGAACTTGGGCGCGTGTCATTTTAAACGCATTGTTACGCTATGGCGTCAAACACATCTGTATCGCACCGGGTTCTCGCTCAACACCTTTGACTTTAGAAGCAGTATTGCTTCAACAGCAACATCAAGTGACTTGTCATACGCATTTTGATGAGCGTGGGCTTGGCTTTTTTGCATTAGGGATGGCAAAAGCGAGCAATGCACCGGTCGTAGTCATTACGACTTCTGGCACGGCAGTGGCGAATTTATATCCGGCAGTCATTGAAGCAAGTCTTACCCAACATAAACTGATTGTGATTTCTGCGGATCGCCCACAAGAGTTAATCGGTTGTGGTGTAAATCAAGCAATTGAACAACCTGGGATTTTTGCAAATTACCCCGTGGCGACTTTAAATTTACCGAAAGCAAGCCCAGATTATGCACCAAATTGGTTAGTTGGAGCTGTGGAACAAGCTTGTGTCACGCAAAACCAACAAGGTGGTGTTGTGCATATTAACGCGCCTTTTGCAGAGCCACTTTATGAGGCGGATGAGTCAGCCATTGGAACCAATCCGTGGTTAAGACCGATTATTAGTTGGTTAAGCAATCCAGAAGCGAAATGGATTGATAGTCAAAAAATTCAAAGCGAAGTTTCTATGCATGCTAACTGGGATTACTGGCGCACCAAGCGTGGTGTGATTATTGTCGGTAAATTGCCAGTTGAACAAGGGCTAGGGATTAGAAACTGGGCGGAAACCCTCGGTTGGTGTATGTTGACCGATGTGCAATCTTCGGTAGATGCGAGTTTGCCATATGCTGACATTTGGCTTTCAAACAAAATTGTGTTTGATAAATTACAACAAGCAGACATCGTCATCCAATTTGGTACGCAAATTGTCAGTAAACGCGTCAACCAGTTCTTAGAAGCATTTAAAGGCGAATTCTGGCAAGTCGATGAGCATCCAAGCTATCTCAATCCATATTCGCATCAGCAAACGCGTTTTATTTCGAAAGCGCATCATTTCTTGCGTGTTCATCCACCGCTTCGTCAGAAACCGTGGTTGTTTGAACCGTTAGCGTTATCTCAGTTCTGCGGTAAGTTTATTGAAAGTCAAATTGGTGGCGCATTAAATGAAGCTTCACTTGCGCATCACATTCAAGATGTGTTAGCCGTAAATGGTAACTTATTCTTAGGTAATAGCTTATTTGTGCGTTTGGTTGATGCTTTATGTAAATTACCAGAAGGCTACCCAGTTTATACCAATCGTGGCGCAAGTGGCATTGATGGGCTAATTGCAACCATGGCTGGCGTGGCGGTTGTGAGTGAACGTCCGACTGTGGGTGTGGTAGGTGATATTTCTGCCTTACATGATCTAAATTCGTTAGCGCTACTGAGCCAAGTGCAACATCCTAGCATTCTGTTTATTGTGAATAACAGTGGTGGGGCAATTTTCGATATGTTGCCAGTTTCACCAGCAGTTAAAGACCCTTATTATCGCTTATCGCATAATTTAGAATTTGCGCAAGTTGCGGCAATGTTTGGGCTTGAATATATCCGTCCATTTACTTGGGCAGATTTGAAAGTCAAACTGAAACAGGCTTACGGACGTAAAGGGGTAACTGTCGTTGAAATTAAAGTGAATGAGAATGACGGCAGCAACTTGTATAAATCGCTGTTAAAACAAATTTCACAGGCGGAACTTGCCTAATGCTTGCCTATCAATGGCATGCAGAAACTGGGCAACCTATGGTATTTTTACATGGGTTGCTTGGTTCTCAACAAGATTGGCAAGCGGTGCTCACGATTTTGCAAAACTTTCCGCAAATCCGACCGCTTACTATCGATCTTCCCTTACATGGCAAGAGTGTGCAGACACATTGTCATAGCTTCGAACAAGCTCGGGCATTATTGCACCAAACCCTTTCTCAATTGATTCAAGAGCCGTTTATCTTAGTGGGGTATTCGCTAGGTGGACGATTGGCGTTGGATTATCACCTTAATCAGCCAAATCCTTATTTACAGCAGAGTTTTTTAGAAGGCGCGAATATTGGGCTAAAAACGGACGCTGAACGAAATGCGCGTCAGCAAAACGATGCTGCTTGGGCACAACGTTTTTGCAATGAACCCATGCCAGAGGTATTGGAAGCGTGGTATCAACAGCCTGTGTTTTCACATTTAAGCGCAGACAAGCGGTCAGATTTGATTGAAAAACGGCAAAATAATTGCGGTAAGGCGATTGCACAGATGTTAGAGGCAACGAGTTTGGCTAAACAGCCTGATTTTTCCCTTCAATTACCACAGTCAAACATACAATTTATTATTGGCGAGTATGATAAAAAATTTCGGCAGATGGCAGAACAGCATAGCTTGCCGATGCATTTAATTCCTAACGCGGGGCATAATGCGCACTTAGAAAACCCGAAAGCATTTGTCGAAGTGCTTTGCCAAGCGCTTCAAAAATAAAGCGTAATTAGCTTTGTGTTAGCATTTGCGTGAGCCAGATACCTAAAATCGTTAATAACACGCCACCCAAAAGATGAAGACCAAGTGTGAACGCGGCTTCGCCATATTTCCCAATCAATAATTTTTCGCTTAATTCGGCAGAAAAACTTGAAAAAGTGGTAAAACTGCCAAGAAAACCAGTAATAAACAACAATTTTTGATTATCGCCCAATGATAATCCCATCGCTATTCCAATTAAGAAACAACCTAGCCAATTTGCAATGAGTGTGCCTAATGCCACGCTAGAAAATAGTGGATTGAGTACGAGTCCGATTCCCCAACGTAGCAATGCGCCCATCACGGCACCTAATGAAATTAACAAGATATTCATTTTTACACCAAAAATAAGATGGGAATTAAATTCATCACACCCATAGTTGCAATGGCCAGTAATAAACGCGAAGCACCAAAAATAAAACCACGGTTGGTGCCGTTATCAAATTTTACCAACAGATTCGCAATCGCGGTCAGCGCATAAACCTCAATGATAGTAAATACTACCAGATAAGCATAAGCGGTATAAACGGATAAGAATTGCAGGGTAAGAAACCATGGCACAATCATGCCTAATGCTAATAGCGGTGCGACCCAAACCACTTGTGATCGAGTTAAGTTGATTCGGCGAGAGAATTCGCTTTGCAATAATACGGTTAATAAGCCATTAACGAATAATGCAATTGGGGAATGTTCCGGCATACCCAATTTCTGGTCAAATAAAAATGGAAAAAGCACGAAAAATGAAGTTGCAATCGAAAGCGGAATGAACAGCATTAAATGTACTTGTAAAAATGCTTTGGTAATGATTTCTCGAATTTGTGCAAAGCGAAATTTAACCAGTGTTTGAACGGTTTGGATTTGATAAAACGGCTTAATCATCAGTAAAAAAAGAATCAGCTCAATGCTAAAGCATAGCCAAATTAGCCAATCGATATGTTCAGTACGAATAAAAGGAATCACAAGCAATGGAGCAAACATGGAAGACATTGAGGTAACTTTTAAGTATTTACCTTGCAAGCGAGTTTTCTGAGCATATTCTTCTCCAGCAAGTGCAAGTAAACAGGCTTTGGCATTAGTGCCAAATAGGCAACTTCCTAGCCCAAAACAAGTGGTTGCAAGCAGGAGTATTAGGTAGTGGTTTGCGTTTAAGAAGAAAATGTAAGCGACCACATCAAGTAAACAGCCTAACAACATCATTTTCGCTAAACCATAGCGGTCACCTAAAATGCCAGCCAGAATGGCTAAAGCTTGGTTACAGAAAAAGAGCAATGAGAGTGAAAAGGCAATTTCACTATTGCTTAAACCTTTGCCTTTTAAATAAACAAAAAAGACGGTTTGCATTGAAAAAAAGGCCAATGTTGAGAAAAAGCGGCGTATGAGTAATAAATTTTGCAGTGGCATAAATAAGATAAATTTCCGAAAATAAGCACTGATCTTACCGCTTTTCGTTATAATTGGGCAATTTTTAGTTTGAGAGAATCGTATGAAATCGGATTTTTATCTTGGCATGATGTCAGGGACAAGCCTTGATGGTGTGGATTTAGCCCTCATGGATTTTGCAACATTCCCACCAAAATTGACCGCTTGTGAAATGGTCGCCATGCCAGTAGCGTTGAGACAAGCGTTAACGCTGTTATTAAAAGGGGAAACATCGTTACAAAACTTAGGGGAAATCGATCATCAGTTAGGTAAACTTTACGCCGATTGTGTCAATCAGTTTCTCGCTAAAAATGGCTTGAAACCCGAGCAAATTCAGGCGATTGGCTGCCATGGGCAAACGGTATGGCATGCTCCAACAGGGGAAAATCCGTTTACCATGCAAATTGGAGATATGCATTATTTAGCAGCGAAAACGGATATTACAGTCGTAGGGGATTTTCGCCGAAAAGATATGGCAATGGGAGGACAAGGCGCTCCGTTAGTTCCAGCTTTCCATGAGGGTATTTTTGCCGATAAAAATAGGCTCACAGTAGTTTTAAACATTGGTGGAATTTCAAACATTTCAGTATTAGCACCAAATCAACCAACCATTGGTTATGATGTGGGCGTCGGAAATGCGCTATTAGATGCTTGGATTGAGCAACATCAAGGCAAACGTTATGATAAAAATGGTGCTTGGGCGAGTAGTGGTAAAGTATTGGAACCATTATTAGCAGCATTGTTAGATGAGCCTTTTTTCCAACAAACTCCACCGAAAAGCACGGGGCGTGAACTGTTTAATTTGAAGTGGTTAGTGAAGAAAATCGCAAAAGTTTTTCCAAATTTGACCGCTTGTTTGCCACAAGATATTCAAAGAACGTTAGTCGAATTTACTGTGCAAGGTATTGCTCACCACCTAAAATTGCTTAATAGTGAAAAGTCTAACCTTTTACTTGTTTGTGGTGGCGGGGTTCATAACCCATTGATTTTAAATAGATTGTCAGAAATATTGCCTGATTGGACGGTTGCATCGACTTCAGAATACGGACTCGATGCAGACTATGTCGAAGCAGCCGCTTTTGCATGGTTAGCTTATCGTCGAATGCATAATTTACCGAGTAATTTGCCTTCTGTGACTGGTGCAAGTCGAGCTGTCAGTCTGGGGGCTATTTATCCTAAAAATGAATAATGAGAAAAATATGAATAAGAACGCATTATTACAACAACTAAATCAACTAATTACTGAACAGCGTAATCCGAACTCTATGCAATTAGATTCACTTTCAGCACAAGAATTAGTAGCTTTAATTAACCGTGAAGATCAACAGGTTGCTTTAGCCGTAGAAAAGTGTTTACCACAAATTGCCTCAGCGGTTGAAAAGATTGTTGCGGCTTTTGAACGTGGTGGACGATTGGTTTATGTGGGAGCAGGAACAAGTGGGCGATTAGGGGTGCTAGATGCTTCTGAATGCCCTCCAACTTATGGCGTGAAACCAGAAATGGTCGTTGGTCTTATTGCGGGCGGCGATCATGCATTACGCCACCCAATTGAAGGTGCAGAAGATAATGTGCAGCAAGGACAAGCTGATCTTGAGGAAATTGATTTTTCTGCTCGAGATGTGTTGGTAGGAATCGCGGCTAGTGGTCGTACGCCTTATGTGCTAGGGGCATTGAATTATGCGAAACAATTAGGTGCAACCACCGTTTCCATTGCAAGTAATCCAAATAGTAAAATGGCAGAAGTTGCTGATATTGCGATTGAAACCGTAGTGGGGCCAGAAGTATTAACAGGCTCAAGCCGAATGAAATCGGGCACGGCACAAAAGTTAGTATTAAATATGTTAACTACGGCTTCGATGGTGTTAATTGGCAAATGCTACCAAAATTTAATGGTGGATGTTCAAGCAAGTAACGAAAAACTTAAAGCGCGGGCGCTGAAAATTGTGATGGAAGCGACAGAATGTGATAACGAGACTGCAGCTAATGTACTCGCTAAGGCAAACGGACAAGTAAAATTAGCCATTTTGATGCAATTAAGCGGATTAGATGCGTTAGAAGCGCAAAGTCTGTTAGATAAATCAAACGGTAAATTACGCCAAGCGTTAATTAAATAAGAAAAATGGAAGGGGAAACCTTCCATTTTCTCTATTCATTACTACACTCGGAAATCGCGTTTACGAATCCCCAATGCGAATAAGGCACCAAAATAACAAATGGCAGCTAAGACAATCAACCATGCTAACCAATAAACTTTTGTGAAGGTTGCCATACTATGCCAGCCTTCTAGTGCTGGAGAGAAATAAGACACTGCTGCACCCATTAAGCTAGCAGCAATCGCCACTTTTAAGGTGAAGAAACCTGTTTTGCTTGAAAGCTGATAAATGCCTTGTTTATGTAACTGACGATATAATAATGAAGCATTAATGGCTGCTGATAATGCAGAGGCCATTGCTAATCCTAAATAACCAAAAGGAATAGCTAACAAGCCAAAACACATGTTACTGGCGGTCGCAATGAGTCCGATTTTTACAGGTGTCTTGGTATTCTGATTAGCATAAAATCCGTTAGCTAAAATGCTAATTAACATATAGCTATTAAGCCCTAAGCACATAATCCATAATGCATGTGAAGTTGAAACAACATCAGCAAGGGTAAATTTTCCTCGCATAAAAATGGTCATAATCATGGGTTGTGCTAAAACAGCAATGCCAATCATCGCTGGAATGCCAAGTAATAGCACCATGCGAATACCCCAATCTAGCGTATTTTGAAAATCTTCACGGCGTTGTGTTTCTGCTAAATCTTTTTGTTTTGCGATTTTAGAGAGTGTTGGTAACACGACGGTGGATATGGCAATACCGAAAATTCCAAGTGGGAATTCAATTAAGCGATCAGAATAATAAAGCCACGTAATTGAACCTGTAATAAGAAAACTAGCAATGACTTGATTCAGTAATAGATTGATTTGTGTGACAGAAACACCAAATAATGCGGGGAGCATTAAGGTTCTAACTTTTTTCACGCCTTCATCATTCCATGCCCATTTAGGTTTTACCAGTAAACCGGCTTTTTTCATAAATGGAATTTGGAATAAAAATTGTAGCAAACCACCTAAGAAAATCCCCCAAGCAAGTGCCACATCTGGGCGTTCAAAATAGTGAGCACCAAATAGAGCCATCCCGATCATCGCGATATTAAGTAAAACTGGGGAGAATGCCATGACCCCAAATTTACCAATAGTATTTAGTACCGCACCAGAAAGCGCCACGAAAGTAATAAACCAAAGGTAGGGGAAGGTGATTTTTAATAGTAGGGAAGCTTGCGTAAATTTTTCAGCATCTGCGCCATCATTTAGCCAATCAATAAACCAACCAGTACCAAAAAGCGCAGCAACGACGGGAGAGGCAACCATCGCAACCAAAGTCACAAGCGTGACAATCATTCCTAATGAACCATAAACCTTAGCAACAAATTCGCGCGTTTTATCTAGGTCATTTTCGGCATTGTATTCAGCTAACACAGGAACAAAAGCTTTAGAAAACGCACCTTCAGCAAAGAGGCGTCGTAGAAAGTTAGGAATACGGTTGGCAAATAAAAAGACATCGGAAACCGCACCAGCACCGAGCACTCCAGCGACAATCATATCGCGGACTAAACCCAAAATACGGGATACTAATGTTAATGCACTAACTAACACGCCTGATTTTAATAATTTTTTGCTCATAGAATTCTCTGTATAAGAAAGAAGCTTCTTTGGGTTTTCACTTTTTCTTGGTTTTTCGTGGCCATTAAATCTTCGGGTATCCTCTTTATATTAAAGGAAATAATAGTTAATTGAGATAAAGGGATATTACACGATCACAAAATAGATCCGAATTTTATCAGTTTTTTTATAGGAAAATCAGAAAAAAACTGATAAAATCTCGCCCTATCGTTTTCTGGCAAAGAAAAACGGTGTTATTTTCAAGCACGTGTCTCGTTGAAAATGAATTAAAAACTATCGATAGCAACATAAACCAATGTTTATGTTTTAATTATTTAACACAGATATTTTAGGAGTTTGACCTTGGCTAATATCAAGTCAGCAAAAAAACGTGCGGTTCAATCTGAAAAACGCCGCCAACATAACGCAAGCCAACGCTCAATGATGCGTACTTACATCAAAAAAGTATACGCAGCAGTAGCAACTGGTAATAAAGCAGCTTCAGAAGCAGCTTTCGTTGAAATGCAAAAAGTTGTAGACCGCATGGCGTCTAAAGGTTTAATCCACGCTAACAAAGCTGCTAACCACAAAGCAAAATTAGCAGCGCAAATCAAAAAATTAGCATAATTGGATTTTGCAAATTAAAAAAGAAAACCGACCGCTTGGTCGGTTTTCTTGTCATTGCATAGAAAATTTTTGCTTGAAAAGCGGTCAAATTTTCTATACAATTTGCAAATTATTACGCACAGGGAAACTTGTGCATATTTTTGTGTAGCACATCGTGCTTTTTATCATCGGGGAGCAAGTCAAGCTTGCGTTATCACCCACTTAGAGGAAACTTAAAAATGGCAAAAAAAGTCCAAGCATACGTTAAGTTGCAAGTTGCAGCTGGTATGGCTAACCCATCACCACCAGTTGGTCCTGCATTAGGTCAACAAGGTGTGAACATCATGGAATTCTGTAAAGCATTCAATGCTCGTACTGAGAGCTTAGAAAAAGGTTTACCAATTCCAGTTGTTATCACTGTATATGCAGACCGTTCATTTACTTTCGTCACTAAAACTCCACCAGCAGCAGTGTTATTGAAAAAAGCTGCAGGTATCAAATCTGGTTCAGGCAAACCGAACAAAGATAAAGTGGGTAAAGTAACTTTAGATCAAATCCGTCAAATCGCTGAAACTAAAGCAGCAGACATGACTGGTGCGACTATCGAAACTAAAATGAAATCAATTGCTGGTACTGCTCGCTCAATGGGCTTAGTGGTGGAGGAATAATACGATGGCTAAATTGACTAAAAAAATGAAAGCAATCAAAGCTGGCGTAGATTCTACTAAAGCATATGAAATCAACGAAGCAATCGCAGTATTAAAACAATTCGCGACAGCTAAATTCGTTGAAAGCGTTGATGTTGCAGTAAACTTAGGGATTGACCCTCGTAAATCAGACCAAAACGTTCGTGGTGCAACAGTATTACCACACGGAACAGGTCGTACAGCTCGCGTAGCAGTATTCACTCAAGGTGCAAACGCAGAAGCAGCGAAAGCAGCAGGCGCAGACTTAGTGGGTATGGAAGACTTAGCTGAAGCAGTGAAAAAAGGCGAAATGAACTTTGACGTTGTTATCGCATCTCCAGATGCAATGCGCGTTGTTGGTCAATTAGGTCAAGTATTAGGTCCACGTGGCTTAATGCCAAACCCGAAAGTTGGTACTGTAACGCCAAACGTTGCTGAAGCAGTTAAAAATGCAAAATCTGGTCAGATTCGTTACCGCAATGATAAAAACGGTATTATCCATACCACTATCGGTAAAGCGGATTTCTCACCTGAGCAATTAAAAGAAAACCTCCAAGCATTGTTAGCAGCTTTAACTAAAGCTAAACCAACAACAGCAAAAGGTATTTTCATTAAGAAAGTAAGCATCTCTACTACTATGGGTGCTGGTGTTGCGGTTGATCAAGCATCACTATAGTTTCTAAATAAAAGTGAAAAGACCGTACGTTTAGACGATACGGTCTTTTTATTGCAGAAAAATGCAATAATCGTTGCTTTTAAAGCAACTCGCTGATAGAATTATAAGACTGCCTGCATTGGGTAGGCAGGTTCGTCCCGAAAGGGTGTTTTTTTATTTAACGGAGCACTAATATGATCCAAGAACAGACTATGCTGGATGTTGCTGATAACTCAGGGGCTCGTAGCGTAATGTGTATCAAGGTTCTAGGTGGATCGCACCGTCGTTACGCTGCAATTGGCGACATTATCAAAGTAACCGTAAAAGAAGCAATTCCACGCGGTAAAGTAAAAAAAGGTGATGTGTTAAAAGCAGTTGTTGTGCGCACCAAGAAGGGTGTTCGTCGCCCAGATGGCTCAGTTATTCGTTTCGATGGCAATGCTTGTGTAATTTTAAACAATAACACTGAGCAACCAATCGGTACTCGTATTTTTGGACCTGTGACTCGTGAACTTCGTTCTGAGAAATTCATGAAGATCATTTCATTAGCTCCAGAAGTACTGTAAGGGGAATGTAATGGCTGCTAAAATCCGTCAAAATGATGAAGTAATTGTTCTTGCTGGTAAAGACAAGGGCAAACGTGGTAAGGTAACTCAAGTGTTACCAAACGGTAAAGTTATCGTTGAAGGTGTTAAAATTATCACTAAACACGAAAAACCGGTTCCTGCTTTAGGCAAAGCTGGTGGCTTAGTGAAAAAAGAAGCTGCGATTGATGCGTCAAACGTTGCAATTTTTAACCCTAAAACAAATAAAGCTGACCGTGTAGGTTTTAGATTCGAAGACGGCAAAAAAGTACGTTTCTTCAAATCTAATAATGAAATTATTTAATTAACTGGAGTAATGCGATGGCGAAACTGCATGATTACTACAGAGATACAGTAGTTAATGAATTAAAAGCTAAATTCAACTACTCATCTGTCATGCAAGTCCCACGAATCGAAAAGATTACCCTGAATATGGGTGTGGGTGAAGCATTGACCGACAAAAAACTTTTAGATAACGCAGTAGCGGATCTAACAGCAATCAGCGGTCAGAAACCTTTAATTACTAAAGCTCGTAAATCAGTTGCTGGCTTTAAAATCCGTCAGGGATATCCAATCGGATGCAAAGTGACCCTGCGTGGCGAACGTATGTGGGAATTCTTTGAAAGATTGATTACTATCGCTGTTCCACGTATCCGTGACTTCCGTGGTTTAAGTGCGAAGTCATTCGATGGTCGTGGTAATTACAGTATGGGTGTTCGTGAACAAATCATTTTCCCTGAAATCGACTACGATAAAGTAGATCGTGTACGTGGTTTAGATATTACTATTACCACAACAGCGAAAAATGACGAAGAAGGTCAAGCTTTATTAGCGGCTTTCAATTTCCCATTCCGTAAATAAGGTAGGTTATCGTGGCAAAACAATCAATGATTGCACGTGATGTAAAACGTGCGAAATTAGCTGATAAATTCTACGCAAAACGTGAAGAATTAAAGAAAATTATCTCATCTGAATCTGCTTCAGATGAAGAGCGTTGGGCAGCAGTGTTGAAGTTACAAACACTTCCACGTGATTCAAGCCCAATCCGTCAGCGTAATCGTTGCCGCCAAACTGGTCGTCCACACGGTGTACTTCGTAAGTTTGGTTTAAGCCGTATTAAGGTTCGTGAAGCTGCAATGCGCGGCGAAATTCCAGGCCTTAAGAAAGCAAGCTGGTAATAACCTCTTTTAATTTGGAATCATGGGAGTAAATACATGAGCATGCAAGATCCAATCGCAGATATGCTGACCCGTATTCGTAACGGTCAAGCTGCGAATAAAGTTGCAATCAGTATGCCTTCATCTAAGTTAAAAGTTGCTATTGCAAGCGTTTTAGCTGAAGAAGGTTATGTTGAGAGCTTCAAAGTTGTTGAAGGTTCAAAACCTGAGTTGGAAATCACTTTAAAATATTTCCAAAATAAACCAGTAGTAGAAAGTATCCAACGCGTAAGCCGTCCAGGTCTTCGTATTTACAAACGTAAAGACGAATTACCAAAAGTTATGGGTGGTTTAGGTATCGCAGTTGTTTCTACATCTAAAGGTGTTATGACCGACCGTGCTGCACGTCAAGCAGGTCTCGGCGGTGAAATCATCTGTTACGTAGCATAATAGAGAGGTAGGAAAAATGTCTCGTGTTGCAAAAGCACCTGTTAATGTTCCTGCCGGTGTTCAAGTTACATTGAACGGTCAGCTATTAACAGTTAAAGGTAAAAACGGCGAGTTATCTCGCGAAATTCATAATGCAGTTGAAGTAAAATACGAAGCTGATACATTAACTTTTGCACCTCGTGAAGGTGTTGTAAACGCAGATGCTCAAGCAGGTACTGCGCGTGCATTAGTTAATGCAATGGTTATCGGTGTTACTGAAGGCTTTACGAAGAAATTGCAATTAGTTGGTGTTGGTTACCGTGCACAAATGAAAGGCAACGTAGTTGCTTTAAGCTTAGGTTTCTCACACCCGGTAGAACATACGTTGCCAGCTGGTGTAACTGGTGAATGTCCATCACAAACTGAGATTATTCTCAAAAGTGCAGACAAACAGTTAATCGGTCAAGTTGCAGCTGATATTCGTGCATATCGCCGTCCAGAGCCTTATAAAGGCAAAGGTGTACGTTATTCTGATGAAGTTGTACGTACTAAAGAAGCGAAGAAAAAGTAAAGTAAGGTAACACTATGGATAAGAAAGTAGCTCGTATCCGTCGTGCAACCCGTGCACGTCATTTAATGAGAGAGCAAGGTGCTACACGTTTAGTTGTGCATCGCACACCGCGTCACATCTATGCGCAAGTAATTGCACCTAATGGCTCAGAAGTACTAGCAGCAGCTTCAACTGTTGAAAAAGTAATTAAAGAGCAAGTTAAATATACCGGTAATAAAGACGCCGCTGCAGTAGTTGGTAAATTAGTTGCAGAACGTGCTTTAGCTAAAGGTGTACAAGCGGTTGCATTTGATCGTTCAGGTTTCAAATACCACGGTCGTGTGCAAGCATTAGCAGACGCTGCTCGTGAAGCTGGTCTACAGTTCTAATAGAGGAATTTGAGATGTCAAACATCGAAAAACAAGCTGGTGAACTGCAAGAGAAGCTAATCGCGGTTAACCGTGTATCAAAAACCGTTAAAGGTGGTCGTATCATGAGTTTCACTGCTTTAACAGTAGTGGGCGATGGTAATGGTCGTGTAGGTTTTGGTTACGGTAAAGCACGTGAAGTTCCGGCAGCGATCCAAAAAGCGATGGAAAAAGCTCGTCGCAATATGATCAATGTAGCTTTAAACGAAGGTACATTACAACACCCTGTTAAAGGTTCACACACAGGTTCACGCGTATTTATGCAACCAGCAAGCGAAGGTACAGGTATCATCGCGGGTGGTGCAATGCGTGCTGTGTTAGAAGTTGCAGGCGTTCGTAACGTTCTTTCTAAAGCATATGGTTCAACCAACCCAATTAACGTTGTTCGTGCAACAATCGATGCACTTGAGAACATGAAATCACCTGAAATGGTTGCTGCAAAACGTGGCAAAACAGTTGAAGAAATTTTGGGGTAATTGAATATGGCAAAAATTAAAGTAACTCAAACTCGTAGCTCTATTGCTCGTTTACCGAAACATAAAGCAACGTTAAAAGGCTTAGGTCTTCGTCATATTCGTCACACCGTAGAACTTGAAGATACACCAGCAGTACGCGGTATGATCAATCAAGTATCTTATATGGTTAAAGTGGAGGAGTAATAGAATGCGTTTAAATACTCTTTCTCCGGCTGAAGGTGCTAAGCACAGTGCTAAACGTTTAGGTCGTGGTATCGGTTCTGGTTTAGGTAAAACTGGTGGTCGTGGTCATAAAGGTCAAAAATCTCGTACAGGCGGCGGTGTTCGTCGTGGTTTCGAGGGTGGTCAAATGCCTTTATACCGTCGTTTACCAAAATTTGGTTTTACTTCATTAAAATCATTCCGTGTTGCAGAAATTCGTTTAAGCGACTTAGCAAAAGTAGATGGCGATGTAGTCACATTAGAAGCATTAAAAGCAGCGAACATTATTACTAAAGATATTTTATCTGCAAAAGTTATTCTTTCAGGTAAAGTAGAAAAAGCAGTTAAAGTTCAAGGCTTAGGTGTAACTAAAGGTGCTAAAGCTGCTATCGAAGCTGCTGGTGGTTCTATCGAGGAATAATAGATGGCAAAGCAACCAGGGTACCAAGGTAGTACACAAAAAGGGACTGGCGAGCTTAAATCAAGATTGTTATTTGTTTTAGGTGCGTTAATCGTTTTCCGTATCGGTTCTTTTATACCTGTTCCTGGCATTGATGCTTCTGTTTTATCCGAGCTAATTAAGCAACAACAAGGCACCATCATTGACATGTTTAATATGTTCTCTGGTGGTGCATTAAGCCGAGCGTCTATTTTTGCGTTAGGTATTATGCCTTATATTTCGGCATCAATTATTATTCAATTATTGACTGCCATTCACCCTCCTTTAGCTGAATTAAAAAAAGAAGGCGAAGCAGGGCGTCGTAAAATTAGCAAATATACGCGTTATGGCACATTGTTATTAGCGTTTATTCAGTCTATTGGTGTTTCCATAGCGCTTCCTAATATGCAATCTGGGTTAGTAGTTAACCCAAATATGTTATTCTATATCACTTCTGTTATTAGCCTTGTAACTGGAACAATGTTCTTAATGTGGCTTGGTGAGCAAATTACAGAACGTGGTATTGGTAACGGCATTTCCCTCATTATTTTTGCCGGTATCGTTGCAGATTTACCTTCAACAATCGGGCAAACAATTGAGCAGGCAAGAGCAGGTGATCTTTCACCTATCGTGTTATTACTCATAGCTGTAATTGCATTCGCAGTAACATATTTTGTTGTGTTCGTAGAACGTGGACAAAGAAGAATCGTAGTAAACTATGCAAGTCGCCAACAAGGTAGAATGATGGCACCTGCAAGATCATCTCATTTACCATTAAAAGTAAATATGGCAGGGGTTATCCCAGCAATTTTTGCATCAAGTGTTATTTTGTTCCCTGCAAGTATTACGCAGTGGTTTGGACAAAGTAGTGAAGGCTTTGAGTGGTTATTTGATTTATCTCAGTTACTACAACCAGGACAACCACTTTACATTGTATTATTTACAATGGCAGTGATTTTCTTTGCTTTCTTCTATACTGGTATGCAGTATAATCCTCGTGAAACGGCGGATAATTTGAAGAAATCAGGTGCGTTTGTACCAGGTTATCGACCAGGCGAACAAACATCTCGTTATATTGATAAAGTAATGACGCGTTTAACCTTAATTGGTGCGCTATATATTGCTTTTGTTTGTTTGGTTCCTTATATCGCTATATCATTATGGAAAGTACCATTCCAATTAGGTGGTACTTCACTGTTAATCGTAGTGGTAGTTATTATGGATTTCATCGCACAGGTTCAAAGTCATATGATGTCATTACAATATGATTCTGTGTTGAAGAAAGCCAATTTAAAAGGCTTAGGGCAATAGACCCTTAGATCAGAAAGGATAAGCAATGAAAGTTCGTGCTTCAGTAAAAAGAATGTGCCGTAACTGTAAGGTTGTTAAACGTGAAGGTGTTGTTCGTGTAATTTGTAACGACCCTAAACATAAACAACGTCAAGGTTAATAGTATATTTCTTGCAAAGAACCCGCTGAGCAGGTATACTGCTCAGCTCATTCGTCCTGATATACTGTTTGAGTATCCTGAAACGGGCTTTTCAAGATCAGTATATCAATAAACTTAAATAATAGGAGTGCATAGTGGCCCGTATTGCAGGCATTAACATTCCTGATCAAAAACACACTGTAATCGCATTAACTGCAATTTACGGTATCGGTAAAACTCGTGCAAAAGCTATCTGTGCTGCAACGGGTATTGCTGAAGATGTAAAGATCAGAGAATTGTCTGAAGAGCAGATTGAAAAACTGCGTGAAGAAGTTGGTAAATTTACTGTCGAAGGTGATTTACGTCGTGAAGTAACTTTAAGCATCAAACGTCTTTTAGACCTTGGTTGCTACCGTGGTTTACGTCATCGTCGTAGTTTACCAGTACGTGGTCAACGTACTAAGACTAATGCGCGTACCCGTAAAGGTCCACGCAAACCGATCAAAAAATAGTCGGAGTAGATAAATAATGGCTAAAACACCAGTTCGCGCACGTAAGCGCGTTAAAAAACAGATTGCAGATGGCGTAGCTCATATCCACGCATCTTTCAATAACACAATCGTTACCATCACTGACCGTCAAGGCAACGCTCTAGCTTGGGCAACTGCTGGTGGTTCAGGTTTCCGTGGTTCTCGTAAATCAACTCCATTTGCTGCTCAAGTTGCTGCAGAGCGTTGTGCAGAAATGGTTAAAGAATTTGGTTTAAAGAATTTGGAAGTTATGGTTAAAGGTCCGGGTCCGGGTCGTGAATCAACAATTCGTGCATTAAATGCAGCGGGTTTCCGTATCACGAACATTACTGATGTGACTCCGATTCCTCATAACGGTTGTCGTCCACCGAAAAAACGTCGCGTTTAATTGACGTTAGAATAATTGGAGAAAGAAAATGGCAAGATATTTGGGTCCTAAGCTCAAGCTAAGCCGTCGTGAAGGTACTGATTTATTTTTAAAATCAGGCGTTCGTGCGATTGAATCAAAATGTAGAAATCGTCTTGATGTAGCCCCTGGTCAACATGGTGCTCGCAAGCCACGTTTATCTGACTACGGTAGTCAGTTACGTGAAAAACAAAAAGTTCGCCGTATCTATGGTATCTTAGAACGTCAATTCCGTAATTACTATAAAGAAGCTAACCGCTTAAAAGGTAATACAGGTGAGAACTTATTAGTATTATTAGAAGGTCGTTTAGATAACGTTGTTTACCGTATGGGTTTTGCTGCAACTCGTGCTGAAGCACGTCAGCTTGTTAGCCACAAATCTATCGTTGTAAACGGTCGTGTAGTAAATATTCCTTCATTCCAAGTTTCTGTTGATGATGTAGTTGCTGTTCGTGAAAAATCTAAAAAACAAGCACGTATTAAAGCATCGTTAGAATTAGCAACTCAACGTGAAAAACCAACTTGGTTAGAAGTTGATGCAACTAAAATGGAAGGTGTATTTAAACGTACTCCTGAACGCTCTGACTTATCAGCAGACATCAATGAACATCTGATCGTTGAGCTTTACTCTAAATAATAGTTAATTGTTAAAATTATATTTTTTATTTAGTAGTAATAAGCTTAAAAACAAAGAGAGGATAAAATGCAGGGTTCTGTGACAGAATTTTTAAAGCCGCACTTAGTGAATATTGAACAAATTAGTTCAACTCACGCAAAAGTGACTCTAGAGCCGTTAGAACGAGGTTTTGGACATACGTTAGGTAACGCACTTCGACGCATTTTACTTTCGTCAATGCCAGGTTGTGCCGTTACTGAGGTTGAGATTGATGGTGTATTACATGAATACAGCAGCAAAGAAGGCGTACAAGAAGATATTCTTGAAGTATTACTAAACCTAAAAGGTCTAGCGGTAAAAGTGCAAGATAAAGATGATATTATCTTGACACTAAATAAATCTGGAATTGGCCCTGTGACTGCAGGCGACATTACACATGATGGTGGTGTTGAGATTGTTAATCCTAACCATGTTATCTGTCATTTAACAGATAAAAATGCTACAATCAGTATGCGTATTCGCGTACAACGTGGTCGTGGTTATGTTCCAGCATCAGCCCGTGTACATACTCAAGATGATGATCGTCCAATTGGGCGTTTACTTGTAGATGCTCGTTTTAGCCCAGTAGATCGTATTGCTTACAATGTAGAAGCTGCACGTGTTGAACAGCGTACGGACTTAGATAAGCTCATCATTGAGATGGAAACAAATGGCACAATCGATCCAGAAGAAGCCATTCGTCGTGCTGCAACCATTTTAGCAGAGCAATTAGACGCATTTGTTGATTTACGTGATGTTCGTCAACCGGAAGTGAAAGAAGAAAAACCGGAATTTGATCCGATTCTTCTTCGCCCTGTAGATGATCTTGAATTAACAGTCCGTTCTGCTAACTGTTTGAAAGCAGAGACAATTCACTATATCGGTGATTTAGTACAACGTACAGAAGTTGAGTTATTAAAAACACCTAACCTCGGTAAGAAATCACTTACTGAGATTAAGGATGTATTGGCTTCTCGTGGTTTATCACTCGGTATGCGCCTTGAGAATTGGCCACCAGCAAGCATTGCTGAAGACTAATTTTAGGTAATAGATTTTCTAAGAAGGATATAGGTATGCGCCATCGTAAGAGTGGACGTCAATTAAACCGTAACAGCAGCCATCGCCAAGCGATGTTCCGTAATATGGCAAGTTCTTTAGTTGAACATGAAATCATTAAAACAACTTTGCCTAAAGCTAAAGAGTTACGTCGTGTAATTGAACCATTAATTACTTTAGCAAAAGAAGATAGCGTTGCAAACCGCCGCTTAGCTTTTGCTCGTACTCGCAACGTAGAAACCGTTGCTAAATTATTCAATGAATTAGGTCCACGTTTTGCACAACGTGCGGGTGGTTACACTCGTATTTTAAAATGTGGTTTCCGCGCAGGTGATAACGCGCCAATGGCTTACATTGAGCTTGTTGATCGTCCTGAAGTTGCAGAAGCAGCAGAATAATTCTTTATAAAGCCCGGCATTGTTCGGGCTTTATCTTTTCTATTATCACCCTCCATTTTTCCATTTAGGTCAAACTTTTTATAATTAATGGTTCAAATCTCCCTATTTTTCCGTTAGTCTATCGTGAACTATTCGTTAAATTATAGGGGAATTATTATGGATGCACTTTTTAGCAAAGCTCAAGATTGGTTGAATCAAGATCCTGATCAAGAAACTCGTGCAGAGTTAGAACAATTGCTTTCAGAAGCAAAATCAGGAAATGCTGAAGCTCAGGCAGAATTAACAAATCGTTTTGATGGACGTTTACAATTTGGTACAGCAGGTTTACGTGGTCGTTTACAAGCAGGTTCTATGGGAATGAACCGCGTATTAGTTGCTCAAGCAGCTGGTGGTTTAGCCGCGTACTTAAAAGACTATGATAAAACCCCTTCAATCGTAATTGGATATGACGGTCGTAAAAATTCAGATGTATTTGCACGTGATACGGCTGAAATCATGGCTGGTGCGGGCATTAAAGCATATTTATTACCACGCAAATTACCAACACCTGTTTTAGCTTATGCAATTCAATACTTTGATGCAACAGCAGGTGTTATGGTAACTGCGAGCCACAACCCACCAGAAGATAACGGTTATAAAGTTTATTTAGGTAAAGCAAATGGTGGTGGTCAGATTGTTTCGCCAGCAGACAAAGACATTGCAGCACTCATTGATAAAGTTGCAGCAGGTAATATTGCTGATTTACCACGTAGCCAAGATTTCACTATCTTAAATGATGAAATTGTTGATGCATATATTGCTAAAACAGCAAGCCTTGCAAAAGAGCCTCAAGCAGACATTAACTATGTATATACAGCAATGCATGGTGTAGGTTATGAAGTGTTAAGTAAAACCCTTGCGAAAGCAGGTTTACCACAACCGCATGTTGTTGCAGAGCAAGTTTGGCCAGATGGTACATTCCCAACCGTAAACTTCCCTAACCCGGAAGAGAAAGGCGCATTAGACTTAGCAATTAAAGTAGCTAAAGAAAATAATGCGGAATTCATTATTGCAAATGACCCAGATGCAGACCGTTTAGCAGTAGCTGTTCCAGATGCGCAAGGTAACTGGAAACCTCTTCACGGTAACGTGATTGGTTGTTACTTAGGTTGGTATTTAGCAAAACAATATCATGCACAAGGCAAAAAAGGCGTGTTAGCATGTTCATTGGTTTCTTCACCAGCCTTAGCGGAAATTGCGAAGAAATATGGTTTTGACTCAGAAGAAACTTTAACTGGCTTCAAATATATCGGCAAAGTAAACGGTTTATTATTTGGTTTCGAAGAAGCATTAGGTTACTTAGTAGATCCAGATAAAGTACGCGATAAAGACGGTATTTCAGCAGCAATTGTATTCTTAGATTTAGTACGTAGCCTTAAAAAAGAAGGTAAAACACTTGCAGACTATGCAGCAGACTTCACAAAAGAGTTTGGTGCTTATGTAAGCGGTCAAATTTCTATCCGTGTTAGCGATTTATCTGAAATTGGTAAATTGATGAGCGCATTACGTAATAATCCGCCAGCAGAAGTGGGTGGTTTCAAAGTGGCGACATTCTTAGATCATACTAAAACTGACCGTCAAAGCGATATTTTAGTATTCGTATTAGAAAATGGCAGCCGTTTAATCGCTCGTCCATCAGGTACAGAACCGAAAATTAAGTTCTACTTAGATGCGCGTGGTACTGATCCGAAAAATGCAGATGAAGTATTAGCACAATTCGATGAAAGTGTACGTGTTCTTCTACGTCAAGAACAATACGGTAAACAAGATTGCTAATTGCAAAATAAGTAAGAAAAAACACCGCTTGTAAAAGTGGTGTTTTTGTATTTAAGCACTTTTGCTTTCTAAAATTTTCCCTAAATTTGTTTCCAACCAATCCACCAACTCAAACATCTTATTAGAAGCCTCTGCTCCGAATTCTGTTAATGTGTAATCCACTTGCGGTGGCACGGTATTATAGGATTTACGGATTAACATGCCATCAGCCTCCAATTCCTGCAGGGTTTTAGTCAACATACGTTCGCTCACGCCATCAATCGCACGGCGAAGTTCACTAAAACGCTTGGTGCCAGAATGTAAACTCACTAACACTAATGCGCCCCAACGACTGGTTAAATGTTGCAAAATTTGGCGAGAAGGGCAAGCTGAAGCCAGAACATTCCCACGATTTAAATTTTTTTCCATTTTTAATTCCTTAAAAATCAACAATTTAAAAATTATTTTTAAAAAACCCCAAAACTTACGTTTATGTAAGTACTTCTCAAAAGTAAGCGCTGAAATATAATACGCCACATCAAGCGAACAATCAAATGTTCAACCATCATTTCGACTTAACGAGAAGGAAAACATCATGACAACTAAAACTATCGCAATTACTGGTGCAACAGGTCAATTTGGCGTAATTGCATTAGACTTATTAAAAGCAAAACAAGCGAATGTCATCGCGCTTGTACGCTCTCCAGAAAAAATTTTAGGTGCAGAAGCCCGCAAATTTGATTATTCAAAAACAGAAGGACAAGTAGAAGCATTACAAGGTGTAGATACTTTAATTCTTGTTTCAAGTAATGAAATTGGTCAGCGTTTTGTACAACATAACAACGTAATTGAATCAGCTAAAAAAGCAGGCGTGAAACATATTATCTACACCAGCTTACTCGGCGCGACCAACGACAACACAGTGAAATCTCTTGCCGGTGAGCACGTTGAAACTGAAGCCGCATTAAAAGCTTCGGGCATTACTTACACTATTTTACGAAATGGTTGGTACACCGAAAACTACACGGCTTCAATTCCGGCAGCATTAGCAAACAATGCTTTCTACGGTTCAGCAAAAAACGGCAAAATTTCGTCTGTACTTCGTGCAGAACTTGCTGAAGCAGCGGTAAACGTTGCCTTAGGCGAAGGGCATGAAAACCAAACTTACGAGCTTGCCGGATCAACCAGCTGGACATTAGCTGACCTTGCCGCAGAAATCAGCAAACAAACAGGTAAAGATATCCCTTATGTAGATATTCCTGCAGCAGATTATGCCGCTGCACTTGTGCAAGCAGGATTAGATGAAGGCTTTGCAGGCTTAATAGCACAATGGGATGTAGATGCGTCAAACGGTGCATTATTCTCAGAAGACAAAACCCTTGAGAAATTGCTTGGCCGTCCAATAGCAGGATTGGATGTAGCAGTGAAACGAGCTTTATCCCACTAATAACATTTGACTAAAACAAGGTGCGGTTATTATCGCACCTTTTAAAATGGTGTTTGTTAAGAGATTGATTTAGCGATTTCACAAAAGCTATTTCAGGAGAAGCATCTAGCGCATCTTCGCGACATCGTCCTTTTTCCTTGCATTTTTGCAAAAAAGCGGTAAAATTCTACCGCTTATTTTCTATATAAATAGAGATAAGTTTCGTACCCTCACCTCGAACGAGGGTTTATTTTTTTACTATCAACAATTTAGAGGAAGGTTATGGTAACCATTCGTTTAACTCGTGGCGGAGCTAAAAAACGCCCATTCTATCAAATCGTGGTAGCGGACAGCCGTTCACCTCGTGACGGTCGTTTCATCGAGCGTATCGGTTTCTTCAACCCATTAGCAGCAGGTCAAGCTGAACGTTTACGTTTAGACGTGGCTAAAGTTGATGCTTGGGTTGCTAAAGGTGCTTCACTTTCAGATCGTGTAGAATCTTTAGTAAAAGAAGCTCGCAAAGCAGCTTAATAAGCGGTTAAATTTTTAAAAAATTTTGCAAAAGGTGACGAATATGAGCGAACAAAAAATTGAAGTTGTCGGAAAATTAGGGTCAACCTATGGTATCCGTGGCTGGTTACGTCTCTATTCTTCCACCGAAGAAGCAGAAAGCATTTTCGATTATCAGCCATGGTTCTTAAAAATTAAAGGTCAATGGCAACCTATCGAGCTAGAAAGCTGGCGTTATCACAGCAATGATTTGATTGTGAAATTAAAAGGCACAGACGACCGTGAAGCCGCACAATTATTAACTAACGCTGAAATTGGCGTAGATTTAAGTGTGTTTCCAGAACTGGAAGAAGGTGATTATTACTGGCATGATTTAATCGGCTGTTCAGTAGTAAACCTTGAAGGCTACACTATGGGCGTGGTAACTGAGTTAATGGAAACAGGTTCAAATGATGTGCTAGTGGTTAAAGCAAATAGCAAAGATGCTTTCGGCAAACAAGAACGATTAATTCCGTTCTTATACGAACAAGTAGTTAAAAGAGTAGATCTCGCCACCAAAACAATTACGGTGGACTGGGACGCTGGTTTCTAACCTCAGGTATGCGGTGTGAGCTTTCGCTTTTAAGAGCAAGAACGTTGGGGGACAAATAATGTGGATTGGTATTATTTCACTGTTTCCCGAAATGTTTAAAGCAATCACTGATTTTGGGGTAACAGGTAGAGCAGTTAAACAAAATCTTCTGCAGATTCAATGTTGGAATCCGCGTGATTTTACAACAGATAAACATAGAACCGTGGATGATCGCCCTTATGGTGGAGGCCCGGGAATGTTGATGATGGTGCAGCCGCTTCGTGATGCAATTCATGCAGCAAAAAAGGCAGCACAAGCAGAAGAGGGCGCAGAGGTTAAAGTGATTTACCTTTCGCCACAAGGTCGCAAACTCGATCAACAAGGTGTACAAACGCTAGCTTCAAATCAAAAACTGATTTTAATCTGTGGCAGATATGAAGGTGTTGATGAGCGATTGATTCAATCGGAAGTTGATGAAGAGTGGTCAATTGGCGACTATGTTTTAACAGGGGGCGAATTACCTGCAATGACATTAATTGATGCTGTTGCAAGATTCGTACCGGGTGTATTAGGTAAACAAGCTTCCGCTTTGGAAGATTCGTTTGCTGAGGGTTTACTAGATTGCCCTCATTATACTCGCCCTGAAGTGTTAGATGGCATACCTGTGCCTGAAGTGCTGATGTCTGGACATCATGAAGAAATCCGAAAATGGCGATTATCGCAATCTTTGGAAAGAACTTGGTTAAGACGCCCTGAGCTATTGGATAGCCTAGCTCTGACTGACGAACAACAGAAGTTGTTGCGAAAAATTAAGCAGCAACACAAAATCAGTTAATTCTAGGATTTAGAAGGTTTATAAAATGAGTAACATCATCAAACAACTTGAAACAGAACAGTTAAAACAAAACGTACCTAGCTTCCGTCCAGGTGACACTTTAGAAGTTAAGGTATGGGTAGTAGAAGGTAGTAAAAAACGTTTGCAAGCGTTCGAAGGCGTGGTTATTGCAATTCGTAACCGTGGCTTGCACTCAGCATTCACTCTACGTAAAGTATCAAACGGCGTAGGCGTTGAACGTGTATTCCAAACTCACTCACCAGTAATCGATAGCATCTCTGTTAAACGTAAAGGTGCAGTACGTAAAGCTAAACTTTACTACTTACGTGAGCGTTCAGGTAAATCTGCACGTATCAAAGAGCGTCTTGGTGCATAATCAAGATTGCTTTAATGCCAAAAATCAAAAGCCTTGGGGAAACCCAAGGCTTTATTCTATAATGAATAAAAGTTAGAGAATAAGGACTTATGACTATTGAAATTTTTTCTCATGATGAGCTTCATCCTTTAGTAGATATTGAGCAATTTGAACAAGAGCTAAAAGATATAATTCAATATGAACGTTATAAACAAAATGTGAAGGTATTTTTTATTAATAATCCTAGGATTAAGGGATTAGTTAATACAGATATTGATTTGCTTCTGATTATTGCTTTAGAAAATAAAGATAGATGTTTCTATAAATTAAAAAATTATTCAGCTATTAGCAACAATGAAATAGAAAATAATAATTTTCCTCGTGATATTTATTTTAACAACCTAATCATCCCTATTAAGTTTATAGATTATTTAGAAAATGTTCAAAAACCTGAAATAGATGGTAAAATTAATTTTCTTTATACAGATAAATATGAGGAGAATATTGGTCAATATACTAAGGAATTATTTTTTCAAACTAAAAAATATCTTGAAAGTATTTGGAAAGAACATCAATTAAAATTAATAGATAAAGATGGTTCTTTAACTAAGTTTAACATTTTCCCTAATCCGATTGTTTGGGTAATTAGTCCTAATCATGCACAATATGATTTTACTAGACCTAATTTTATTTATGCGTATAAATTTGGTTTTAAAGAATTGGATGCCTATTTCAGATTCTCTCCTCTTTTGTCTAATTCATTTACCTCTAATTATCATTGGTCTAAAGAAAGAAATAATCATGAGGCTTATAATATTATAGATACGCATATTGACTTGCTTAAAGAACAGATTGAAAAAGATAATAAAATTGGTTCTTTAACAAAAAAGAAAATAGATAGAATAAATAAACAATATGCTGAAGATCTTGATATTTATAATAGATTTTTATTAGAAAGAAAAGAGGAAATTAATGACCATATTGAAGATGACTTTTTTCTTTCTTCCGATACTAATCTTAAAAAGAAAAAAATAATGAACCTTCCTGAAAGGGTAAGGGCAAAAAATGAATTAAATAAGAATTTAATTATTATTAGTGGGAAGGCCGGTTCAGGCAAAACTTTCGAAATGATGTCGTTAATTAAGAAATCTTATGAAGAATCTAAAAAAGGAGATTGTAATGGGGTTAGTGGTTATTATTTGACTTATAATAAATTGCTAGCAAATGATGTTAAGATTATTAGAGATAATTATCAAGGAAAAGAAAAAGAAAAAGGAAAACCAAAAACAGTAATAAAAACTATTCATAAGTATTTCTATGATCTGACAGATAGCATAAGAATACTTCATATTATGAATCAATCCAGAATATTAGAGTTACAAGGAATACAAGATAAACGTTATTTATTAATTAAAGATCACGATTCTGATATACCTGACGAAACCTGGGATATAGGGACAAGAGAATTTTTTCTTAGATGGAAAGAAAAATATTCAAAAGATTCTAAAGACTCGAAAGATTCTAAAGACTCGAAATATTCTAAAGACTCGAAATATTCTAAAGCTTTAGCTGATTATGTTAATAAAATTAAGAAAGCTATTGAAAGAAAACTGGAAAAGGAAGTCTTTTTAACTGATTATTATCAAGTACTACGTTATTTCATGCTAGCAATAAAAGCTCCAGAGAGGCTTTATACAATTTTAAATATTGATTCAATGTCAGATGAAGATTGGTATAGAGCAATTAAAAGAAAAGATAAAGTCTATCCTAAAACAGTAAAGGGATTCTCAGAGTTATGTAACAGGGCAATAGGTTCATCAGTAAGTCGAGGGCGAGTTTTGTTTATAGATGAAGCACAAGATTGCCATCCATTAGAAAGAGATATTTTTCTTAGTTTATGGAAAAATAAAAATATTGTTGTTTGTACTGGTGGTAGAGAACAGCTAATACGACATAATATAGAATGCAATTGGAAATATAATGATGAGGAAAATAAAGTCATTTATAATATAATTGAGATTCAAAAAAGAAATAGAACATTTAGATTAAAACAAAATATTGTTAATTTATGCAATTTTATTGCTAATGAGTTTCAGATTAATTTGGATTTGAGTGCAATTCGTTCAGATAAAGATTACGGTACAGTAATTATAGAAATGCAAGATCCTAACTATACTAAGCTCGAACGGGTAGTTAATAAGTTAATAACTGTGGGTAAAGATAATGGGTTATCAAATTATGAGAGTATCTTATTTCTAGAAGAATCAGATTCTAATTTATTTCTAGAAGAATCAGATTCTAATTTATTTCTAGAAGAACCAGATTCTAATTTATATCTAGAATCAGGTATTACGGTGGATGCTAATAATAATATCCTTCTTTCTTCAAAGAAAAATAAATATTCTAGATTATCTGAATTAACAAAAATTGCTGAAGATGAATTATTTCTACATAAGCAAAATAAAAAAAAGGATATTCAAGAAGATAGTGAAGATTATAATTTCATTCAAGATGAGGAGAATGAGCCTACACAAAATACTTACCGGGGTATTTTTTATGAATCTTGTCGGGGGCTGGAGGCATGGTCAGTCATCTGCTTAGACCTAGACACTTTTTATCAACGAAAGAAAAATGAAGAAATTGCAGCAAGCTATATGAGTGATGATCTTTTTTTAACAGAAGATGAACGTAGAACAAAATATGCAGCAACATGGGTTTTAATGGCATTGACTAGACCACTTGATACGCTTTATGTGCATATCCGTGATCCTGATTCTGAGCTAGGTAAAATATTTCAGAAATATTTGGATCAATAAAATTGATATAATATAAAGCTTTGGAATAATCATAATTTTTTTGTGAAATTTATATTTCGAATTATAAAAATAAGGATTGAACCAATAATTGTTGTTAAAGGTACTGTACTACGGAATAATTAAAGCCTGGTGTGATTTGTTCGATTATGAATGCGTGTTTAGAGCTACTCACTGAATTTCATAGGCCAGAATTTGATTATATCCGTTCCATTGAAGCGATTATTAAATCCGAAACTAGCATTCACTTAAAGCTGTATGTTTAATCACAAGCGGTCTAATTTGTAAAAAAATTTGCAAATTAGACCGCTTTCTCTTCGACCGCTTCTCAAATTCAGCTATAATTGATCGAATTTTTTACACTGATGAAAGGAATTTTTTCATGCAAAATCCAAAAGATGATGTACTTTATGCTCCAGTTCAATGGGTTGATCACAGCGAAGGTTATACTGATATTCTTTACCATAAATCAGTTGACGGTATTGCAAAAATTACGATTAACCGCCCGGAAGTGCGTAATGCATTCCGTCCACAAACGGTAAAAGAGATGATTCAAGCTTTTTCAGATGCACGTTTTGATGAAAAAGTAGGTGTAATCGTATTAACTGGTCAGGGCGAACATGCGTTCTGTTCTGGCGGTGACCAAAAAGTGCGTGGTGACTACGGCGGTTATAAAGATGATAGCGGCGTACATCATTTAAACGTGTTGGATTTCCAACGTGATATTCGTACTTGTCCGAAACCAGTTGTTGCGATGGTTGCAGGCTATGCAATCGGTGGCGGTCATGTGTTACATATGATTGCAGACTTAACTATTGCGGCAGAAAATGCGGTATTTGGTCAAACTGGCCCGAAAGTTGGTTCATTTGATGGCGGTTGGGGTGCAAGCTATATGGCTCGCATCGTTGGTCAGAAAAAAGCGCGTGAAATTTGGTTCTTATGCCGTCAATATAATGCACAAGAAGCATTAGAAATGGGTTTAGTTAATACTGTTGTGCCTTATGCGGATTTAGAAAAAGAAACCGTGCGTTGGTGCCGTGAAATGTTGCGTAATAGCCCGATTGCATTACGTTGCTTAAAAGCGGCATTAAATGCAGACTGTGATGGCCAATCTGGTTTACAAGAATTAGCGGGTAATGCGACCATGTTGTTCTATATGACAGAAGAAGGTCAAGAAGGTCGTAACGCATTTAATGAAAAACGTGCGCCAGACTTCAGCAAATTCAAACGCAATCCATAATAAACTTCCTTGATAACAAGCGGTTGGATTTTGCGAATTTTTTGCAAAATTCGACCGCTTACTTTTAAATAAGATTGTACTCTATGCCTAATACTGAACGCCTAGAACAAGACGAACAACTTGAACAGCCTGTTAAGCAAACTAAGCGTGCTTATTTATTAAATACGGTAGTGAAGCTAATGATCGTTGTAGTGGCATTTATCACGTTTTATGCGATCTATTTGGATGGGAAAATCCGCGCAAAAATGGATGGTAAAACTTGGGAATTGCCAGCGGAAGTTTATGCTCGTATTGAGAGCATTAGTATTGATGATAATTTGACGCTTGAACAAGTCAAAACCGCTTTATTAGATAATGGTTATCGCCAAGTTTCTCAAATTGCAACACCAGGGGATTTCAAAATTGAAGATGATACTCTCGTGATGTTGCGTCGTGCTTTTGCGTTCCCAGAAACGCCTGAAGCGCAGCGGGTACTTCGTTTGCGTTTTACTCAAGATAAGCTGTCACATATTGAAGATTTGGTGCAAGGTAAGTTGGTTGAAAGCTTCCGTCTGGACCCAAAATTGATTGCAATGTTGCATTCAGATAGCGATGAAGAGCGCCAAGCGCTTCGTTTGCAACAATATCCTTATTTCCTGATTCAAGCTTTGTTATTAACGGAAGATAAACGTTTTTATCAGCACGATGGGATTAGCCCGATGGGGATCGCACGTGCGTTAATGGCAAACTATCAAGCCGGTCGAACCGTACAAGGTGCAAGTACGCTAACTCAACAGTTGGTGAAAAATATCTTCTTAAGTAGTGAAAAATCGTTAAGCCGTAAGGTCAATGAAGCCTTAATGTCACTGATTTTAGATTATCGCTACGATAAAAACCGTATTCTAGAAACGTATCTCAATGAAATTTATTTAGGGCAAAATGGTAGCTATCAAGTGCATGGCTTTGCGCTAGCGAGTCAGTTCTATTTTGGGCGTCCAATTCAGGAAATCACGCCTTCACAAATGGCACTATTGGTGGGAATGGTAAAAGGCCCTTCATTGTATAATCCATGGCGTAGTCCTCAAGCTGCGATGGATCGTCGTAATGTGGTATTAAAATTATTGGAAGAAAATGGCGCGATTACATCAGACGAATATCAATTCTTAGTCAAACAGCCATTAGGGGTAAAAGAAAAAGGCTCGATTTACCGTCAACAACCCGCATTTATGCAGGTGTTAAGCCAAGATTTAAAAAATGAATTAGGTGAAAATAAAGTTGCCCAGTTATCTGGTGCAAAGATTTTTACTACGCTTGATCGTAAACAGCAGCGTTCAGCAGAACAAGCCGTGATTAACGGATTGGAAGAGTTAGAAGCTACGGATAAACGGATTAAAGATCTACAATCTGCGATTGTGGTCGCTGAATATAAAACTGGTAAGGTGCGTGCAGTAGTGGGTGACCGCTTAACACAGTTCGCAGGTTTTAACCGTGCGTTGCAATCGCGCCGTCAGATTGGCTCTTTGGTAAAACCGTCGATTTATGCCATTGCGCTCTCTGACCCGAAAAATTTCCGTCTAAACACGCCGATCAACAATAAACCCATTACCATCCAAGTGAAAGGTTCGGCACCTTGGACACCGAAAAACTATGATAAACGCTTTAGTGGCTCGGTAATGTTAATGGACGCGCTTGTTCGTTCTTTGAATATCCCAACGGTAAATATTGGGATGAAGGTTGGGCTGAAAAAAGTGATCGCCAAACAAAAAGAGATGGGCTGGGATAATGTAGATATTCCAACATATCCTTCTATGTTACTTGGGGCTTACTCAATTTCGCCTTATGATGTAACAAAATCTTATCAGGTGTTAGCAAATTCTGGCTTAAAAACACCACTGACAACGATTGAGTCGATTACTGCTTTTGATGGTTCACAGATTTATCAGCGTGATATTGAAGAAGTGAGTGAACAAGTTTTACCACCAGAAGCTGCGATTCAAACGCTTTATGCTATGCAACAAGTGGTTGAACGCGGTACAGCGCGTAGTCTTCAAAATGAGTTTGCGCATTTGAAATTGGCGGGAAAAACCGGGACAACCAATAACGCACGTGATACATGGTTCGTTGGTGTTGATGGTGAAAATGTGACGACCGTTTGGCTAGGTAAAGATAACAACAGTGACACCTACTTAACAGGTTCAAGTGGTGCATTATATGTGTATAAAGCTTATTTACATCGTGCGTCACCAACGGTATTCCGCTTGCCAAAATCAGCCAATCTGCAATGGGTGGGGATTAACGGCTTTGGCACAATTAACTGTGACCCAAATCGCCAAATTCCAATGTGGCGAGACCAAGGGCAACGTTATTGCACCAGTGCAGGTAACGTCGTAGAAAGTAAACCAAGTGTATTAAATGCCATCTCATTAGGAAAATCTAAAACAGAAAACACCACAGCCGATGTTTCTGAAGATCAACAAGCGATTCCGAATGAAGAAATTGCCCCAACTGAATAATTGGAAAATAAATTAGGCTAATCGAATGATTAGCCTAATTTTTTTATGTGATTAACAGTTTGCAAATTTTTCCCAAAATTTGACCGCTTGCAATTTAAGATACCACGCTCACACCTTGTGAAGCGGTGCAAACATAGAAAGATGGCGTTAAACCTGTTTGTTTTTGGTAGTTATCTTCAATGATTTTACGCACGGCTTCTACTTTATCGTGTGGGGCTAGGGCAACGATACAACCGCCGAAACCGCCGCCAGTCATCCGTGCGCCGCCATTTTTCCCGATCACTAATTGCGCCAATTCTACCAGGTAGTCAATTTGTGGCACGGTAATTTCAAAATCATCACGCATAGAATCATGTGATTGCCCCATCAATTCCCCTAAACGGCTGAGATCGTTATGTTTCAGTGCTTCAACTGCATCAAGAACACGTTGATTTTCGGTAACAACATGTCTAGCGCGTTTAGCCACAACAGGATCTAACGCAGTTAATTCAGCTTCTTTGGCTTTAAATTCGTTGACTGAAACATCACGCAATGCTTTGACACCAAAAAATTGTGCAGCTTGTTCGCATTGTTGGCGGCGAGTATTGTATTCGCCAGTCACTAAATCATGTGGAACGTTAGAGTTCACAATAATTACAGAAACATCTTGTGGAACTGGAGTTGGCAGGGTTTCTAGGCTACGGCAGTCAATCATCAAAAGATGATCTTTTTGACCTAATGCGGAAATGAGTTGATCCATATTACCACAGTTTGCACCAACAAATTGGTTTTCAGCTTGTTGCCCAATGAGTGCAATATCAGTATGTGTTAGCGGTAATTGTCCAAGTTGTTGGCAGAATTTACCTACAGATACTTCCAATGCTGCAGAAGAGCTTAAACCTGAAGAAAGTGGCACATTACCAGAAATGACAATATTCGCACCTTGTTTGAAATCAGGACAACGTGCTTGAATAAATTTCACCACACCACGGACATAGTTTGCCCATTTATGTCTGCTTTGAGTAATGGATTCAGCTAAAGAAAACTCATCTTTTGCATTTAAGTCGGCAGCATAGACTTTCCAAGTTGCGTCTTCTCTCGGTGTGCCGGTAACCGCAGTACCAAAGTTAATCGCACAAGGCATAACGAAACCATCATTATAATCAGTGTGTTCACCGATAATATTTACGCGCCCTGGTGCATAAACTGTTAACGTAGGAGCTTGATGGTAAAGTTCTTGGTATTTTTGCTGCGCTTGTTGAATTGGGGTCATATTACTTATCCTTTTAAATTATCTTTCTTTGTAATGCACTTCATTTAATGCACGCAGGCGGTCTGCTGCTTGTTCTGCAGTTAGGTCGCGTTGACTTTCGCCTAACATCTCATAACCCACCATAAATTTGCGCACCGTTGCAGAGCGCAATAGTGGCGGATAGAAATGTGCATGAAGTTGCCAATGTTCGTTATCTTCTCCATTAAACGGTGCGGCATGGAAGCCCATGGAATAAGGGAAAGAAGTTTCAAATAAATTATCGTATTTGGTTGTGAGTTTTTTCAAAATCACAGCTAAATCTGCCGATTGTTCTGTGCTTAATTCAGTTAAGCGTTTTACATGTGCTTTCGGTAGCAGTAAGGTTTCAAATGGCCATACCGCCCAGTAAGGTACGACAGCCAGCCAATGTTCGGTTTCCACGACAATGCGTTCTTTTAATTCGAGTTCACGTTTGGCGTAATCAACCAATAATACGGAGCCATGTTTTTCAAAATATTGGCGTTGAGCTTTATCTTCACGAGCGACTTCATTAGGTAAAAAACTATTTGCCCAAATTTGTCCATGTGGATGTGGATTTGAACAACCCATTGCAGCACCTTTATTCTCAAAAATTTGTACCCATGGATATTTTTGACCGAGTTCTTCTAATTGGCTTTGCCATACGCGGATAACTGCTTCAATTTCTGCCACACTTAATTGTGGCAAGGTTTTACTGTGATCTGGAGAGAAACAAATCACGCGGCTTTCCCCTCTAGCTTGCGCACTTTTGAATAGTGGATCATCACTTTCAGCGGGTGCTGGCGTATCAGTCAGTAAAGCGGAGAAGTCGTTTTGGAATACATAAGGTTGTTGATAATTCGGATTCTTCTCACCGGTAATACGGGCATTACCTGGACAAAGATAGCAGTGCGGATCATAACTTGGTTTTTGTTCCTCACTCACTTTCTCTTGTTGCCCTTGCCAAGGTCGTTTTGCACGGTGTGGTGAAACTAACACCCATTGGTCAATTAACGGGTTATAGCGGCGATGTGGATGATCTGTGGGTTCAAAAACAGCGGTATTCATACTCTATTCCTCACATTGTAATCGGTTACATTTCTAGCCGAACAAGATACGGGAAATTATTAGAAAAAACTGTGATATAGCTCACAAAAATGAAATGTAAGCGGTTAATTTTTGGGATTTTTTTGCAAAATGATCTATGATTAAACGATATTATTTTCTGCGGAGAAATCATCATGACGACAATTAGAGATGTAGCTGAATTAGCTCAAGTTTCTGTTGCTACGGTTTCGCGAGTATTGAATCACCATTCAGCCGTTAGCAATAAAGCTCGTGTGGCTGTTGAATCTGCGATGGCGCAACTTAATTATCAGCCAAACGCGAATGCCCAAGCATTAGCAGTGCAATCGACTGATACCATTGGTGTGGTGGTTACCGATGTGACAGACCCATTTTTTGCTATTTTAGTTAAAGCGGTGGATCATGTTGCAGAAGAATATAATAAGACGATTTTAATCGGTATTGGGTATCACCACGCAGATAAAGAGCGAAAAGCAATTGATACGTTATTACGTAAACGGTGTGGGAGTATGGTGGTTCATTCCAAAGCTTTATCTGATGATGAATTGCGACAATATTTAAGTCAGCATGAAGGAATGGTGATTATCAATCGGGTAATTAAAGGTTTTGAACACCGTTGTGTGAGTTTAGATAATCGTCAAGGGACATATCTTGCAACAGAAATGCTGATTCAACATGGACATCAGCATATCGCTTATATTGGTTCTAATCATAAAATTTTAGATGAATTCGAGCGAGAAAGCGGTTATTTACAAGCCTTAAAAGCACATAATTTACCTGTGTTAGACCAATCGATGGTGCATCATACGCCAGACTTTGAAGGCGGCGAAAAAGCGATGATTGATTTATTAAGTTATAACAAGAATCTTACTGCAATCGTAGCTTATAACGATTCAATGGCGGCAGGCGCCATTTCAGTGTTACATGAAAATAATATCGCTGTACCAAGTCAGTGTTCGATTATTGGTTTTGATGATATGCCGATTGCTCGTTACTTGATTCCTAAACTAACTACTATTCGGTATCCTATTGATTTAATGGCAAATTATGCTGCTAAGCTAGCACTGAGTTTAGCGCATAAAGAGATTAAACCACCACCATTTATTCAATTTAATCCCACTTTAGTTCGGCGTTTTTCAGTAGAAACACACCGGTAAAATGTGATCTAGTTCACAAAATTTGATTTTTCTTTGTATTTTTTTGTAAACGTTTTCATATTTGTGAGGTGGATCACATTTTAAAAATAGGTTGTTCAGTATCATAGTGCGCAAAAGGTACAACCTCTTTTACTTACCTCAGTATTCCAAACAGGAGCGTTATTATGAAAAAAACAGCTATTTTAAGTGCAATCGCGTTAGCAGTTGGTTTTGCAACTGCAGCACAAGCCGCAGATACCCGTATCGGTGTAACCATTTACAAATATGATGATAACTTTATGTCTTTAATGCGTAAAGAAATCAATAAAGAAGCAAAAGCGTTAAATGATGTTGAGTTGCTCATGAATGACTCTCAAAATGCGCAATCTATCCAAAATGACCAAGTAGATGTATTGCTTTCTAAAGGTGTAAAAGCATTAGCAATTAACTTAGTTGACCCAGCTGCTGCACCAACCATCATTGGTAAAGCAAAACCAGATAACATTCCTGTTGTGTTCTTTAATAAAGACCCAGGCGCAAAAGCAATTGGTTCTTATGAAAATGCTTATTATGTAGGTACTGACCCGAAAGAATCAGGCATTATCCAAGGTGATTTAATCGCAAAACAATGGAAAGCCAACCCAGCTTTAGACTTAAATAAAGACGGTAAAATCCAATATGTATTATTAAAAGGCGAACCGGGTCACCCTGATGCAGAAGCTCGTACTAAATATGTTGTAGAGCAATTAAACGCAAAAGGTATTCAAACCGAACAACTCTTTATTGATACTGGTATGTGGGATGCTGCAATGGCAAAAGACAAAGTTGATGCATGGTTATCTAGCTCTAAAGCTAATGAGATTGAAGTGATTATCTCTAATAACGATGGTATGGCAATGGGTGCATTAGAAGCAGCACGCGCACATGGTAAACAATTACCGATTTTCGGTGTGGATGCTTTACCTGAAGTGTTACAGTTAATCAAAAAAGGTGAAATTGCAGGTACTGTATTAAATGATGGCGTTAACCAAGGTAAAGCTGTAGTTAACTTAGCCAACAACCTCTCTCATGGAAAACCTGCCACGGAAGGTACCAAATGGGAATTAAAAGATCGTGTTGTACGCATCCCTTATGTAGGCGTTGACAAAGACAATCTTTCTGAATTCTTAAAATAATTAAATAATATTTATCGTATTGAAAGGGGGAAAGCGATTTCCCCTTTTTTTGACGAGGTTGGATATGACAGCACAAAATTCTAGTCAACCGAGCGAAGTCTTACTGACCATGACGAATGTCTGTAAGTCCTTTCCTGGGGTAAAAGCCTTAGATCACGCGAATCTTACTGTCCGCTCGCACTCCGTGCATGCGTTGATGGGGGAAAATGGCGCAGGCAAATCGACTTTGCTCAAATGTTTATTCGGTATTTATGCTAAAGATGAAGGCGAAATTCTTTTTTTAGGTAAACCTGTTAATTTTAAAACCTCTAAAGAAGCGCTTGAAAATGGGATTTCCATGGTGCACCAAGAATTAAACTTGGTTCGCCAACGTAGTGTAATGGATAACCTTTGGCTTGGCCGTTACCCACTAAAAGGCCCATTCGTTGATCATGCAAAAATGTATCGCGATACTAAAGCGATTTTCGATGAGTTGGATATTGATATTGATCCAAGAGAAAAAGTAGCAAAACTTTCGGTTTCTGAAATGCAGATGATCGAGATTGCTAAAGCCTTCTCTTACAATGCCAAAATCGTGATTATGGATGAACCGACTTCTTCCCTTTCTGAAAAAGAAGTAGAACATCTCTTTAAAATTATTCAAAAATTAAAAGATCGTGGTTGTGGCATTATCTATATTTCACACAAAATGGATGAGATTCTCAAAATTTGTGATGAAATCACTATTCTTCGTGATGGTAAGTGGATTAACACCGTTCCAGTGAAAGAAACCACCATGGAAAAAATTGTTTCTATGATGGTAGGTCGTGAATTAACTCAACGTTTCCCAGAAAAAACTAACGTACCAAAAGAAGTTATCCTAAAAGTAGAACATTTAACCGCGGCAAATCAGCCTTCAATTAATGATGTTTCTTTCGAATTACGTAAAGGTGAGATTCTTGGTATTGCGGGTTTAGTAGGGGCAAAACGAACCGATATTGTTGAAGCAATTTTCGGTGTACGTGAGCTAAAAAATGGTAAAGTCTTCTTACATGATAAAGAAGTTCGTAACCATTCTGCATTTGATGCTATCAATAACGGTTTTGCTTTAGTAACTGAAGAACGCCGTTCAACAGGGATTTATGCGAATCTCAGTATCGAATTTAACTCGTTGATTTCAAATATGAAATCTTATCTTACACCATGGAAATTGCTTAGCAATAAAAAAATGCGTAGCGATACTCAATGGGTAATTGATTCGATGAATGTAAAAACGCCATCGCATAAAACCTCAATTGGTTCATTATCAGGTGGTAACCAACAAAAAGTAATCATTGGACGTTGGTTACTTACTCAACCTGAAATTTTGATGCTTGATGAACCAACTCGCGGTATTGATATCGGTGCAAAATTTGAAATTTACCAACTTATTCAAGAGTTAGCGAAAAAAGACAAAGGCATCATTATGATTTCATCTGAAATGCCAGAGTTATTAGGGGTTACCGACCGCATTTTAGTAATGAGTAACGGTAAAGTGGCTGGTATTGTTGAAACGAGCAAAACCTCACAAGAAGAAATTTTGCAGCTCGCCGCAAAATATTTATAGAAATAAGGGATTCACTATGAGTGCTTTCGAAAAAAATAAATCTTTCGATTTTCTAAAACAAAATGCTATTTATTTTGTGTTGTTAATCTTACTTTTTGTCATTATTGCGCAAGATCCTTCTTTCTTGAACTTAATGAACTTCAGTAACATTCTTACTCAATCATCTGTGCGCTTAATTATCGCTCTTGGTGTAGCAGGCTTAATCGTAACACAAGGTACCGACTTATCTGCCGGTCGTCAGGTGGGCTTAGCTGCGGTAGTTGCAGCAACTATGTTACAAGCGGTGGATAATGTGAACCGTGTTTTCCCTGAAATGGGGCAAGTTCCAATTCCAGTTGTGATTCTAGCTGTTTGTGCTATTGGTGCTTTAATTGGTTTATTTAATGGCTTAGTGGTTGCTTACCTTAACGTAACACCATTTATTGCAACCATGGGGACTATGATTATCGTTTACGGTGCAAACTCACTTTATTACGATAGCGTTGGTGGTTCTCCAATTGCTGGCTTTAGCCAAGAGTTCTCTGATTTTGCACAAGGCTTCTTCCGTTTTGGTAGTTTCAAACTTTCTTACATCACCATTTATGCAGCTATCGCAACCTTATTTATGTGGGTGCTTTGGACTAAAACTCGCTTTGGTAAAAATGTGTTCGCTATCGGTGGTAACCCAGAAGCAGCAAAAGTTTCTGGTGTAAACGTAGCGAAAAACTTAGCGTTAGTTTACATGCTTTCTGGTGCATTCTATGCTTTTGCGGGTATGTTAGAAGCAGGTCGTATCGGTAGTGCAACGAACAACCTTGGCTTTATGTATGAAATGGATGCTATCGCAGCTTGCGTAGTTGGCGGTGTATCTTTCGCAGGTGGGGTAGGCTCAATCATTGGGGTTGTAACGGGCGTGTTAATCTTTACGGTAATTAACTATGGCTTAAGTTACATCGGGGTAAATCCTTACTGGCAATACATCATTAAAGGTAGCATCATTATCCTTGCGGTAGCGATTGACTCTTTAAAATATGCGAAGAAAAAATAACGCTTAAATGCGTAAATGTTAGCGAAGACGGAAGTGGAATATCACTTCCGTTTTTATTTTGTAAATTCTCTACAAAAAACGACCGCTTACACTTTGGAAAATATTGCTAAATTCGCTATACTTCACCTAATTTCACCAGATTTTCTCTTATCATTAGGTCTATTATGTTAAAACTTCTTCGCATCATTGCGATAATTATTTGTGCTATTTTTATTTGTTTAGCTGGCGTAGTTTATGCGATTGTTCGCTTACGCAATCCAAACTGTGTAGGAGATGTCGCTAGAATGTTTAGTTCTATGCGCCACCTACTTGGTATCAATTTGATTCGCCGAACGAAAGCCCCTTTAGACACGCCTGCGATTTATATTGCTAATCACCAAAACAATTATGATATGGTGACTATTTCATCAATGGTACCACCTAATACAGTGACTATTGGTAAGCGTAGCCTCATTTGGATTCCTTTCTTCGGTTTAGTTTATTGGGTAACGGGTAATATTCTTATCAACCGAGAAAAACGCACCAGTGCGATTGGAACCATGACTAAAGTAGGTGAAATTATCAAGGAGCGTCAAGTGTCGATTTGGATGTTTCCGGAGGGCACACGTAGTCGTGGGCGTGGTTTACTACCATTTAAGACAGGAGCTTTTCATACCGCGATTGCAGCGGGAGTACCAATCGTACCGATTGTTTGCTCAACATTGCATAATAAAATAGATTTAAATCGCTTAAATAATGGAACAGTGATTTGTGAAACGCTTGAGCCGATTGATACCAGTGGCTATAGCCGTGAAAATATCAAAGAATTGATTGAAAAATGCCATGCTATTATGCAAGCGAAAATAGAAGCGTTAGATAAAGAAGTTGCTGAGTTGGAGAGCAAAGCCTAATGGATGCTTCATTTACACGAAGAGAGCTATTACAACGTGCAACATTGGCGGGCGCAATGCTTTCATTGCCACAATCACTTTTTGCTGGCGAACGAAAACCTTTATATATTCCACCGCTTATTGACGTAGGAAGAGGACGTCCAGTCCGCTTAGATTTACGTACAGCACAAGCGCAATTTGAGCAAGGAAAACTTGTAGAAGTGTGGGGTGCTAATGGACAGTATTTGGCACCAACAGTGCGGGTTCGCGCTCAAGATTTTGTTAAACTCACTTATGTGAATAATTTAACCCAAGCTATTTCAATGAATATTCAAGGTTTATTAGCGCCAACAGAAATGGTTGGTTCTATGCATCGAACTTTGGAGCCTAAAAGTAGTTGGTCACCCATTGTGACCATCAATCAACCTGCCTGCACCTGTTGGTATCACGCTGATACCATGTTTAATAGTAGCTTGCCACTTTATCGTGGGCTTGCTGGTCTGTGGATTATTGAAGATAAAGCGAGCAAAGAAGCAAAATTGCCGAATCAATATGGTGTCAATGATATTCCGCTAATTTTGCAAGATCATCAATTTAATAAGCAAGGCATGCAAGTGCTAGATATGAATCAAGCACAATTTTTTGGTAAAACCTTATTAGTAAATGGTCGCCCAGCAACTTATTTCAACGCAAATCGAGGTTGGATTCGTTTACGTATTCTCAACGCTTCTCTTTCTCGCCCTTATGAATTACGTTTAGATAACGGCCAACCACTTCATCAAATTGCTACGGGCATGGGGATGTTTGCAGAACCTATTGCTCGCCCAATGATTCGCCTTGCCCCAAGTGAACGAGTAGAAGTGTTAGTTGACCTAAGTCAGGGAGAAGCAATTTCACTTATTAGTGGCGAAACTCGAGGCATGTTAGATCGTGCTCGCCGATTATTCAGTGATGATAAAGAGCTCGACGATAATGTTATTTTAGAACTTAGACCAGAAGGTGCGGCGGCTGTTGTTAATGAAAAACCGCAATTGCCACCATTTGAATTAAGCGAATTTGAAATGAAAATTGCCAAAGAGCGCCATTTTCAATTTCGTCCATTAGATAGACTTATTAACCAAAAGCAATTTGATCCGAAACGTATTGATGTAGAGGCGAAAAAAAGCACCGTTGAACGTTGGTATCTCACTAGTACAGAAGCTATTGGATTTACCTTACAAGGTGCTAAATTTTTGGTAGAAACGCGTAACCGCCAAAAATTAGCAGTAAAAGAATATGCTTGGAAAGACACGCTGTGGCTAGAACCTAATCAAGAAACGACTATTTTAGTTAAATTTGAACATACGGCTAGCGCAGAATTGCCATTCAGTTTTGGTGTGGCTGATTTTATGCTGCGTGACCGTGGCGCAATGGGACAAATGACGGTAAGCGAATAATTATGTTCCAACAAGCGGTCGGATCTGTATAGAAATTTGCAAAAAAATCAGGAAAAATGACCGCTTTTTCCCACAACTTGTTCTCTATCAGGTAAAATACCTCACAATTTTCTCTGGAAAACAGAAGGACTAATCATGAGCCAAGAATATTTAGATTTTGAACTGCCGATTGCTGAATTAGAGGCAAAAATTGAATCGTTACGTGCGGTGGCAGAGCAAGATGACAAAATCAATTTAGATGATGAAATCGCTCGCTTACAAAAGAAAAGCGAAGAACTAACAAAAAAAACCTTTGCAAGTTTAGATGCATGGCAAACTTCAAAAATGGCGCGCCATCCAAATCGTCCTTATACATTAGATTACATTGAACACATTTTTACTGAGTTTGATGAACTTGCTGGTGATCGCGCTTTTGCAGATGACAAAGCGATTGTTGGTGGCATTGCGCGTTTAGATGATCGCCCAGTGATGGTAATTGGTCATCAAAAAGGTAGAACAACTAAAGAAAAAGTAAAACGTAATTTTGGAATGCCAGCACCTGAAGGTTATCGTAAAGCATTGCGTTTAATGGAAATGGCAGAACGCTTTAACTTACCAATTATTACATTTATTGATACGCCAGGGGCTTATCCTGGCATTGGTGCTGAAGAGCGCGGTCAGGCAGAAGCGATTGCGCGTAATTTGCGTGAAATGTCACAATTAAAGGTTCCTGTGATTTGTACCGTGATTGGTGAAGGTGGCTCTGGTGGCGCGTTAGCGATCGGCGTAGGCGATAAAGTGAATATGTTGCAATATTCTACTTATTCAGTTATTTCGCCTGAAGGTTGTGCTTCTATTTTATGGAAAAGCGCAGAAAAAGCTTCAACAGCGGCAGAAGTTATGGGATTAACCGCACAACGCTTAAAAGAGTTAAATCTTATTGATAGCATCATCGCAGAGCCGTTAGGTGGTGCACATCGTGATTATGTATCAATGGCGGAAAACCTTAAAACGCAAATTCTCGCCGATTTAGCTGAGTTAGATACGCTTGATCAAGAAGCGCTACTTGCTCGTCGTTATGAACGCTTAATGAGCTATGGATATTGCTAATATAGAATAAACAATGCGAAGTCCCTTAATGAATATTAAGAGGCTTTTTTATATCCTATATGCCTGAAATAAAAAACCGACCAAGCGGTCGGTTTTTGTTTGCTTTTTGCAAATTAGTAGTACATTTCAAATTCTACTGGGTGTGGAGTCATATTTAAACGTTCCACTTCTTTACGGCGAATACCGATGTATGCATCGATAAATTCTTTAGTGAATACGCCACCTTGTGTTAAGAACTCAAAGTCTACCGCTAATGCATCTAACGCTTCACTTAATGAACTTGCTACCGCTGGAATATCTTTTAATTCTTCTGGTGGTAAGTCATATAAGTTCTTATCCATAGCATCACCTGGATGGATTTTATTAATGACACCATCAAGACCTGCCATTAATAGTGCAGCAAAGCATAAATATGGGTTGGCAAGTGGATCTGGGAAGCGAGCTTCTACACGTGTTGCTTTCGGGCTAGTTACCGCAGGAATACGGATTGATGCTGAACGGTTACTTGCTGAGTAAGCTAATAAAACCGGTGCTTCAAAACCAGGCACTAAACGTTTATATGAGTTAGTTGATGGGTTAGTAAATGCGTTCAATGCTTTCGCATGTTTGATAATACCACCGATGTAGTAAAGCGCAGTTTCAGAAAGGCCTGCATATTTATCACCCATAAAGACGTTCTTACCATCTTTACTTAATGACATATTACAGTGCATACCTGAGCCGTTATCACCTGCAAATGGTTTTGGCATAAAGCAAGCCGTTTTCCCGTGTTCAAGTGCAACGTTTTGTACTACATATTTATAAATTTGAGTTTCGTCTGCTTTTAACGTTAGGCTGTTAAAACGGGTTGCAATTTCGTTTTGTCCTGCTGTTGCTACTTCATGGTGATGTGCTTCAATAACAAGGCCCATTTCCTCCATAATTAAGCACATTTCAGAACGAATGTCGTGTGCGGTATCAATTGGTGCAACTGCGCAGTATCCGCCTTTTTTCAATGGACGATAAGCATTATTCCCGTTTTCGTATTTACGGTTGGTATTCCACATCGCTTCAATATCATCAATATGATAAGAAACATTTTGTGGATCGGTTGAAAAACGAACGTCATCAAATAAGAAGAATTCTGGTTCTGGGCCAAACAATACGCTATCTGCGATACCAGTTGATTTTAAGAAGTTTTCTGCACGGATCGCAATTGAACGAGGATCGCGGTCATAGCTTTGCATAGTGTTTGGATCGTAGATACTGCAGCGTAGAGAAAGGGTAGGAATTTGTGCGAAAGGGTCAACAACAGCGGTTTCTGCGATTGGCATTAATAACATATCTGCTTTATTGATGGCTTTCCAACCTTCAACGGATGAACCGTCAAACATTTTACCTTCTTCAAAAAGGTCCTCAAGGTCATCTGCAACAAGGCTGACAGGAAGTGATACTCCGTGTTCTTTGCCTTTAATGTCAGTAAATCTTAATAAGACGAATTTAATATCATTTTCACGAATTAGCTTCGCCACGTTTGCAATTGCGGTTGCATTTGACATGTGTGTTAGTCCTCTATGGGTTATTTTTAAATAAAAAAATCGCAAATATCATAGCATTTTTGGCCAGAAATTTGTGATTTTTTTCATACAAATTTGTTACAATCAAAGTCCATATTATAAGGATAAGACATGAAAAAAAGCATTCTGTTCGCACTCTTTATGCTCAATGCATGCAGTAGTGGAAATAGCGATCCACGAATAGGAAAAGCGGAATTAACTAAACTCAAACGTTGGGAAGCCCAAACGAATATTGATGCCAATATTGAAATAGAATTGAACCGACGTAACCCACAAACTGATGAAAGTTTCATGCAAATCGTTAATGAAACGGTAAAGCGCAGCGTAGAAAAAGAAAAACAGCAAATTAGAGCACTTAAGCTAGAACATCGTGAAGTGAGAAAAATCGCACAATTATATGAAGAAATGCTAACAATCACACCAGAGTTATATCAGGCGACTTTAACAAGTGATAAAAAACGTGTTGTTATGCTACAAGCGAAAATAGAGCAGCTTAACCAGCAATCTGTTAAGTTAGAAAAGCAAATATTTCAATAAATTTGTAAAAGCTCTAATAAAAATGACCGCTTCCATGGTGTAAAAAACAGCAAATTATGTAAATAATCGCCTTTTTGATGAAAATAAAGACTTTTAGCAAGAAAAGTGAAATTTTTTGAAAAAAAAACTAGACAAGCATAATTGAAATCTATAATATACGCCTTCGTTGCGACGCACTGATTAAACAACGCGTTCGTAGCTCAGTTGGATAGAGCGTTGGCCTCCGGAGCCAAAGGTCGCAAGTTCAAATCTTGTCGAGCGCGCCAGAAGCAATGCGATATCAACTCTTTGGTGGCTATAGCTCAGTTGGTAGAGCCCTGGATTGTGATTCCAGTTGTCGTGGGTTCGAATCCCATTAGCCACCCCATTTAAAAATCTCGAAAGAGAATCAGACGGCGAGTAGCGCAGCTTGGTAGCGCAACTGGTTTGGGACCAGTGGGTCGTAGGTTCAAATCCTATCTCGCCGACCAC